>NZ_JABXKP010000052.1 GCF_017114985.1 Nostoc sp. JL33
TTAGTTTATCGAGCTTGTTTTCTATATTATATGCAGCTTCATATCAAATTGGTATAAGAAGGTTATCAACAATTTATTAAATAAGTTTAATGTGTTCATAATGCTTGGGTATATATCTACTTTATATTATTTGAATAATTGACCTTTTTCGAAGTGCATTTACTTCATAAGCAGTTTATCAATTCTCAATCAAATATTATGTATTAATTCAGTAAATCATTGTTTAAACAATATAGTAAGTGTTCGATTGTAGCATAATAAAAAATAGAATATATTTATCTTAATACTTTCTGATTAGCTGTAGCAAAGTAGAAGTTGAGAGGGCAGCCTATATGTCATATTTTGAATTAAACAATGACAATACCGTTCAAGTAGATGGAATTCAATTTGAAACGGTGATAATTTAGAGGGTAAGCAACATGACATCTTTTGAATCAAATGAAAGCAATTTTTTTGAAAGAGATGGTATCCATTTAAGAATCTGGGAACCTAATATTATAGTGTTACCTATCCCGGAAAATCGCTCTGATTCCAGTATCTCTGTAGAAATTGTGGAAATTAAGGTTTACCTAATCAATAACACGCCAAATCCTTGTCATCTCAACCCCAATCAAACCTTAATTCCAGAGCTTTTGACATCAGATGGTCAAGTATTACAAGGGCAAATAATTTTAGATGAACCTGTTGACGAACTTCAAAAGAACATACCTCCCCAGTCAGGTTTTAGAATTTGGTTGAGACAGTTCATATCACACTTAGCCCAATTGCTAAAGCGAAGTGAGACTAGAGTATTTGATCCTCGTTTAATCGATTCGGGACTACACATACCCTTTACTCTGGCTCTAAGACTCATTTGGCAAAATAATCGGCTGCAATTTCAAGTTATTAACAGCCCTAGATATTCACCAATCATTTTTAGTCTTCTTGACAAATCCTGGTTTTTTGATGGTCTCCAACTAGGAAAGTATCAGCTTCGGTTTATATGGGGTAATGTCGGTAACAGTGAATCTAGCTCAGATCCACAAACGAGAGAAATAGTAAGTGCGGTACAATTAGCGACTCAATTCGTAAATCTCCGCCTTGTTGAACCCGTGGATCATAACAGTGCAATAGAAGTAGATGGTATCCGCTTTGAAACCTTGATGCCAGAACGAGTGTTGACACTGCCAGAAAAAAAGCACGGTATTAAGACTCGTATGGAGTTAGGGATTCGCATTACTAATAATACGCCCACGGCAGTCCGCTTTAGCTTTTTTGCTACTATAATTCCCCAACTTTTGGGAGCAGATGGTCAACTACATTTGCAAGGGTATTATCGACGTGGTACTAAAAGACCATTAGAATCAGATTTTCCATTAGTTATGCCAGGAGAAAATGTCAACTTCTTTCCATACTCCTTTTTATATTGGCGAAAGCGCGACCAATTTATTCTTAACATCGAAGCCGGAGATGGGGGTTATTGGAGTTTTGATGCTCTTAAAGCGGGTGTCTATCAAATTCGGCTTACCTATAATAACAAAGACAAAATAACAGAGATATATGACCGAGAAACTATGAATATGAACTTAATAGAAGGTATTTTTATGGGGATAGTCTCTACACCTAAAGTAGAGTTTCGTTTAGTCTAGCCTATAACTTCAACGACATCATAAGTGCTATTTGCAGAGATATAAAGACTAGAGAAGATAGCCAATATGATATCAAGTGAACCGAATAATATAAATACTTCTAAAACAGACGGCATACGCATAGAAATTACTCGTCCTCACCCATTACTCTTTCCTACAAGTGTCTATCCCATTCCACAAAAAGAAAGTGGAGTTAATGTTCCTATTCAATTATATGTAAGTGTGATTAACGATAGTTCAACACCTTTTTATATCAACTTATTCCAAAGCTTTGTTCCAGAGCTTGTGACATTAGATGAACGAATAATACAACAAAATCTAGTGACTGAAGAGATTATTACTAATACTCAACTAAATAAATCGCTTGAATATAGTCACAGGGAAGAAGTCGGATGGTGGCAAATCAAACCTGAATCTTCTTTTGGTTTTCGTCTGGCTGCAAAGCTTTTTTGGCAAAATAACTCCCTACAATTAAAAATTTCAAGTCCTGCTAACTACGTATTTGGTTCTACCGGCCTCAATTACTTCTGGTGTTTCGATGACCTTCAAGCAAACACTTATCAGCTTCGATTTATCTTGACTACTGAATTTCAAGCCAGATATGCCTCAAAATCAGACATCATAACCGAAAAAATTGCAAGAGAAACTAGTTCAAAAATATTGGCAACATCCTGGGTAAATCTACGTCTAGTTCATCCCTTATCTACTGATAATAACGCTATCGAAGTTGATGGCATTGTGTTTAAAGTAGAAATGCAAAAATCTGTCTTGAATATCCCTGCTAGACAAACTGGCACTAGAACAGATGTAAAGTTATGCATTCATATTATGAACAATCTATCAACTGCTCTTTGTTTTTATCAAGTAGGCTCTTTGAAATTAACCTTAATCGGTGAGGACGGTAAAGAAATTAGTTTTGGTAGCGACCCTATTAAGCAAGTACGTGATGTAGCGGAAAGACAAAATTATTATTTAGTTCAACCAAAAGAAAGTGAAGTTTTTGATTTAGATGGCATGCTTTTTTGGGAATATGATCAGCTGAAACTTGCAATTTCCAATAAATATCGTCACTACTTTACTGGAAAAAATACCTTTGATTATTTTATCGGTCTTAATGCAGGTGGATCATATCAACTCCAAGTTGTATATCACTTTATGGAACGGGGAGTAAGACAGTTAGAGGAACAGGTATTAGAAAAAGTTTGGACTGGTTGGGTAGCTATGCCTTTTGTAGAATTTCGTATTGTTGAACCATGAATTTAAATTGAAGGCGAATTATAGCCCAATACAGTTGAGTTAAGTATTTTTGGTATTGATTTTAGGTATGTAGAGACGTTGCAATTGCTAGTCTCTTGCATTGGATTTGGGGCTTAACCCAAGCGTATTGCTTTGACAAATAACAGTGAACCATCTCTACACCAGCCGTAAACTGATGCAGAGTAACATCCTGGCTAGTACTATTTTTCATGCATCGGCAACCAATCGGCTTGTATTCCCATCGCGGTCATGCGTCATTTGTCCTAGCAGCAGTAGCAGTTATGAGTATGATTTGAGTTGGTAATAGTTAGATGTCTATCTAATTCATCCTGACTGGGGATTCGCGCTACCCTAAATCAGGAAGCCAAGGATAAATTACATGATAAAATGGATTTGGCTGATGCTGTTGGCGCTGATGGCAGTTGCCGTGGTGGGTAGCAGAGGTAGCACGTTTTTTGAACAGCGTCCCTCACCAGCAATTGTTGAAAGCATTCCAGTGGAAACACCCCAACCACAGGCAAAGCTAAAAGAAGTTAACAGTGCGCCGCAAGTATCTACTGACAAGCTGTTAACCCATATCCAAAAGTTGAATTTTCAGCGTTACACAACAACAGAGCGATCGCTTACTCGCACTTATATCACAACTCAACTGAGAAAGTTAGGCTGGAAGCCCAAATTGGAAAAGTTCTCTGAGGGTGTGAATATTTTTGCCGAACGCCCAGGAACTAACAAAGCCGCTAAAGCAATTCTCCTAGCAGCGCATTACGATACTGTTGCCTTATCCCCTGGTGCTGATGATAACGCCAGTGGTGTAGCTGTGGTGCTGGAAGTTGCGCGGTTGCTTGGTTCCCGTCCCACACCACGGACGTTACAGCTAGCTTTTTTTGACAAAGAGGAAGCAGGACTTTTGGGTAGTCGGGCTTTCGTTAGCAAGACAGCACGCTTGCAAAACTTGGGCGGAGCGATCGTTATGGATATGGTAGCTTATGCATGTTACACTGCTGGGTGTCAAAAATACCCTGTCGGATTGCCTGTTACCCCACCTAGCGAGAAGGGCGACTTTTTGGCAGTAGTCGGTGATACAGAACATTTGCCTTTGCTGAATGCCTTTCAAAACTCACAGAACATCCCCTCAACCGCCCTGAATAAAAAAGAATCAAATCTGCCACCAGTCCTAACAGTACCAATTCCTTTTAAAGGTTTACTGACACCAGACACCCTACGCAGCGACCATTCACCATTTTGGTATCAGGGTGTGGGCGCTGTGCTGGTGACAGATACCGCAAATTTACGTACTCCGCACTATCATAAACCTAGCGATGTTCCAGCGACTATCGAGCGATCGTTTTTCACAGGAGCCGCACAGATTGTAGTCAATACTACTACTGCCTTGTTAGAGAAAAACGAGGTTTTGGAAACTCAACCACCAAGCTGACCGAATAGTTCGTAATGGGCTACGCCCCGCTACGAAGACAGTAATTCGTAATTAAAGAAGAAATGACTAATTTTGCGTAGCGGTACTAGTTTTTGATTCGGGGAAAGTCAACGTCCAATTGTTTTTATCATTGATTTGAAAGTACAAACCTTGGAGAATCAGCCGCAGAGTTGTTCGAGTTCTAATGGGCTTCCTTACCAGATAAGTTCCTGGTTCAGCAAAGATACCATTAAAGTTATTTTTATAACCAAATTGTTTTGAACAGTAACTGCCAGCACCTTGGACTGTTAACACAAAAAATGGAGCTTGTTTATATTCATCAGGAATCATAAAGATTCCATATACATGGTGACGACCACGCCACGGCTGAACAATAACCTTAGTAGCATGTACTTGAAATTTTGTAGTTTTTGATGCTAAAAAAGCCTCAGAATTGCAATCAGAATCATTCACAGGCCACCACAATGTAATAATACTCAGGGAGAGCAGCAAAATCAAAATATAGCGGAGTTTGCGATGCATAAAGCCAAGATAAATTGTTGATGCGGCTGGGAGAATTTGATGGGTAATGATAGTGCAGCTACAGTAAGGCTATCCACCGACAATACCTTTGCAAGACGTTCTAAAGGGCAAAGGCAAAATATTAAACGGTCGGTTAAACTTTGCTGCCAAAAAAAATTCCACTCAAGACATCAGCCCACAAAAAGTTCAGATTGTAGATGCGTAGTTTACCGCCGCAGGCATCGCTTACCCTTTTCTAGAGCTTCGTTACAGTATTAAACCTAGCTGAGAAACAATCGGGCTTTTGTGACTGTTAACACTGATTTCTGCTCAAATTTTTAGCTGTGATCAATTCTACAATTCGTTACTTTTGATGATCTTTGTTCGCATCAGTAGATGCTTTGAGGAGATCAGAGCGTCACAGCCCCTTAAAGTAGACATCGCCATTAAGTTCAGGAAAAAATCTGCTTTTATTTCTAGGCAATCAATGGGGTAGTCAAATACACAAATATTGGTTATATTCCCGTAAGTAACAATTGGTATAAAAGTTTATGCGAAGAAGTTGGAGAAGTCTTAAGACAGTTGCGGGTTTCTTTGGCGCGTTGGGCAAAGCCCTTGCCGTAGGCATTGCAGTTACACAGTTGGGAGCAAGTACTTCGGCGATCGCGGCTGACACGGTTGTTTTGCGCTTGGGTGTATTTACAGAATCCGTCACCCTTGCTGAGTTGCAAAAGGCTGCAAAAACAGGGGAATTACCTGAGAGTTTGCAGCCTTACACTAAAGGATTATCTGAACAACAACGCCGCTTCTTCTTGGGGGCGCTGGGCGTGAATTTACCGATGAATGTTGTCACCGTTAATAAGTTAGTTAATACTCAAATTGGTACCAGCATTCTCAATGACTTCGCTACGGCTTTAGCCCGAAAGGACAAAGCTGGAGTACAAGCGCTGAGAGCAGGATTGGTATTAGGCTCTACTGCACCGCAGGGTCTTTCTATACTAAGTTTTATCGCCGCTTATCCGAGCAAACGCTTAGAAATTGATTTGCCACAGGCTTTTATAGTTGCAGGGAGTTTGAATACAGCTTTTTGGCGTACCCAGCAATTTATGCTAGCCATCACTCCCCAACTCGACCCCAAAACACCGCAGATTACTTTCCCTTTTGATCCCAGCCAACCAGGAAGCGCTCAAGTAAAAATACTCAACTTAAGCCTGAATGACCAAAAGCGCGACCGTAAAATTCCAGTTGATATTTATTGGTCAACTGCTGCAACTCCCAACAAACCCGTAATTGTGCTTTCTCACGGCTTCTCGTCAGTCCGCACGGACTTGCATTACCTGGCAGAACATTTAGCATCCCACGGTTATGTAGTAGCAGCTTTAGAACATCCTGGTAGTAACCAGGCAAATACTAACTCAGCATTACAAGGCAAAACCAGTGTTATGAAGCCTCAGGAGTTTTTGGATCGCCCTCAAGATATTAGTTTTGTCCTCGACGAATTAGAAAAGCTCAACCAAACGGCTAATAATCCCCTGCAAGGGAAACTTGCAACGAATAACGCGATGGTGATTGGCCATTCTTTTGGTGGTGGTACAGCTTTAGAAGTTGCTGGAGCGGAGTTACAACTGGAAAGACTCAAACAACGCTGTAAAAAGAACTTGACTATCTTCAGTGAGGGAGAAGTTATGCAGTGCATCGCTCAAAAGCTACCAGAGAATACCTATCAACTACGGGATACTAGAATAAAACAGGCGATCGCTCTCAATCCTACAACTTCTCTGATGTTTGGCGAAACTGGGTTAACTAAGGTGCAAGTTCCTACTCTAGTGTTAGCAAGTTCCGCAGATAAAACCACCCCAGCTTTAACTGAACAGATTGTCGGATTTAACAAAATCCCATCCCCAAAATGGCTAGTTGGTATAGTTGGGGGTACTCATCTGAGTGTAAAAGACCCCAGTCAGACTTTGGATCAGATAGGACAACCGAATACACCGATTAGTGGCGGTGAAGTTGTGGGTGAACAAGCAGCTGATGTTCGCAAGTACGTTAAAGCTATAGCTTTGGCCTTTGCTGCACAGATGACTCCAGAAGCAAAAAACTACGCTATCTTTCTGACATCAGATTATGCCCAGTTTGCTTCGACTGCGGCATTTCCATTTCGCCTAATTACGCAGATTCCTCCTGATGCTATGGCAGTGGTGAAAGAATTTGTTGATAAATAAGGGACTGACAATTAAAAAAATATTTTTGTCAGGTAGCCAGTGCGTTGTCCAGAGTTGTCTGAGGGTCGGAAACCGACCCTCGATCATCTCATATCTGGATAATTAATTATGATTTTCACAGTCATTGCACCCCACACGCCAGATGCTTATCCTACCTACAAAAAATTATACTAGCTTGATACTAAACTCATATTTACTGTTAAAGCAATACTAAATTTTTACAGTAGAAAAAACTATTTATATATAAACTTTATTGAAAGAAATATACTAACTTGATATTTAACCCATATTTACTATTAAAGCAATACTAAATTTTTACACTAAACATAACTATCTAGACATAAACTTTATAATATTTTTGTTAAAAGTAATAGAAGCTTAAGAGTGTAGAAAAGTAGGAGCATTTGCTTGACAATACATACATACGTAAGTATTCTAGCTAAAATGCCAAAAATAAATCAACACAAGTCCCTTGGTGCGAAAATATGCTTGTGTATTTTTTAGTGTAAATTTATTTAAATTCACAAAAATGCTTTAGCATTTTTATCTGCTACAAGCCACAGATAAACCCAAAATAAAAAAATCAAGGCTTGTTTTGTTTACTTAAATAATAATTAGTTTCGGCAGATAATATTGTGAAACTAATTTGGGATTCCGAATTAAACAATTATTCCATTTCACTCAAGCTCATGCAACTATATACAACTATTGAAATCGAACAACTCCAGCAACACCAAGACCTTCCTTACTTAATTAAAGTTATGGAGTGGGTGAAATTTTTTTTAGGAAAGCCTCATCGTAACTTAGGAAGGCCCGGCGTAGTTTGCCCTTTTGTACCTCACTCTCTCAAGTCAAACAGTATTCGTCTGGCAGTTATTCGCGCAAAAGATTTGTATCCAGAAGATGTAGAAGAGATTGTTGGACGCTACCGAGATATCTTTCTGGGGATGGAAGTTAAAGAACCGGAATTAGCAATCAATAAAGCTTTTTTACTTATCTTTCCTGACATCCATATAGAAGAAGCTTCTAAATTAATAGATAGTGTCCAACAAAAACTTAAACCTTTGTTTGTTGAGTCAGGACTGATGTTAGGAGAATTTCATGAACGTAATGAAACTCCTGGTCTGCACAACCCAAACTTTCGTCCACTTCGTAGTCCTATCCCCTTGTTGGCTATCCGGTTTATGGTTGAAGCTGACCTCCCCTTTCTTGAGAATCCGGCTGATCCCCACTTACGTATTCGGTATCTGGAAGCTTATTTAAAGTGTTTTGGTGGTAACTTTACAGATGAAACAAGGTTTAAAAATGCTCATCAAGCATTGGCTTTAGCGAAAGAAGAACTTACAACTATTGTCAGGTAAATAGCCCTACGGGTACAACATTGCTGTGCCCCAACAACAAATGTAGCAGTTCAAATAAATGAAAACTGCTGTAAACAAAAAAAATTGCTGCATTAGGGAAGAGATTTGAGTAATGACATATCTTTTCTCGTGCTATGCATCAAGGGAAAGAATGTTTCTAACTTTTTGCCCACAATACGGCTTGGTTTGTACCTTTCTAGGACTTACGCATTGACAAGAAATACCAAATATGAATCAAGGTTAAAAACCATATCTTTCGTAAGGGCACAGCATTGCTGTGCCCTTACGATCTATTTACGTAGTTTACCGCCGTAGGCATCGCAGGATAATTAAGAAAAGCCTGAAAACTTCCTCAAGATCGTTAATTGGGATCGCGATGCATTTGTACAGTGCGTAAGTCCTACTTTGTTTCTTCCTCTTGCAACTGCCTTTCTTCTTATCAAAAAACTTAACTACCAACCTCGATTGGAGAAGAAGTTTCTGATGACTTCAGATATTTCTACAACAATTTAGTAAAACACCGTTTTTCACAATGGTAATTTCTCGAATATTGGTGAAAACCTAACTTTGTTTAGCAGCAATGTATATTTGCTGCTTCTTTTTATCAAAAGGGTATATTCCCAATTTTAAATAATTCGTAATTGAGAATGATGTGACTATGTTCTTGCGCTTTTTTTCCCTTTTCATCATTTAGCTTGGCGATTGCACCGTTAAAATATTGACGCACCATTTGAATCTGATCTAAAAAAGCCACTACTGTAATTCCGCTTTCCCGATTTAGCTAAATTAGCAACTCCATGACTTTACAAGCAGATCCTGGATCGAGGGAAGCGATGGCTTCACTAACATTATTGGCATATATAGCTGATAAATTTACTGCCGTCTAAAATTATCGATTTTTAAGATAATTTACTATTTAAACTACGGCAATTCTATCAAATTATAGATGTATGAAAACCTTTATACTACGGCAAATTTATCGATCTACAGGTATTTACATATAATCAAAGCCCAGTAAAATCATCGACTTTTGGGGAAAGTTACTAATAAAAAATCCGGCAAAATCACTAGTTAAATTTAAATTTAAATATCTGTTTTTTCTTCCTGTACAGCTTTAAATCGCGTGCTAGAATTACAGTAAAACTGCCTAATAAATAGGCGCTATTCACTACAGTTGCTAATTTGAGAGACTGTATTAATTCATTTGCTCAGACTTAATTAGGGGTATTTGAAGCAAGACTCAATAATTTGAGTCTTAGACAAAGCTCATTGAGGTAAAAATATAACATTATGAAGTACGTCACTAGTTTTTTTAGTACTCTATTTGTTGTTAGCACTGGACTATATTTACAACCTCATTCGGTAGCCAATGCAGTTACCTTAAGCAATGGCACGATCGCCTTTGTTCAACCACCGCGTTTAGTTAGTGCCAGCACTCCATACAGCAATACAAGTGTTCCCAATACCAAGTACTACTTCACTCTGGAAGTGCCAGCGACGGCTGGGGAACCATTGCAACAGGTTACCTTTACCCAGATTGAGGGGAGTGAAGATATTCAATTCAATCAGAAAGATACTTTTGCCTTTGAAGGCACACGCAATCACCAAGGTTCAAAGTTGGCACTCAAAGCTGTGAAAGGTAACGACAAACAGCAGACGATCACAGTAACCTTTGACACTCCCATACCACCAGGTAAGACGGTTACTATTGGTCTGCAAACTTACTACAATCCCTTTTATGATGGCGTCTATTTATTTGGCGTCAGGGCTTTTCCCTCTGGTGAGAAAACTACTGGCCAATTTCTCGGCATTGGACGCTTCCAATTTTACGGCCCCACGGCTACAGAGAATTAATTTTATTAGGAACTGGGGACTGGGGGCTGGGAAAAAGTTTTCCTAATACCCAATACCCAGTCCCTTCTATCTAACCTATTCGACGCAAATCTGTTATTTTAACCATTGAGGACAAGAGTTATACTTGTCCTTTCTTTTTTTGAGAAAGTTTTCGCCACAGGCTGCATTTTCTTAAGGAGTAATATCAACAAATTTTAATAGCCTCTTGTTTTTTAGCACGATCTATGTAAACCTCATAACTATATACTACGGTAAATTGCTCGGTTTGCCGTAGTATTGAGCAGCAAATTAGGTGGGTTAGGGACTGACAAATAAAAAAATACTCAATTACTTCTTGGGTGGGCGTTTTGCCTCAACCAGAAAGTACTGAGATGCTTGTTTCATTTAGAACTCACGCACAGGGAAAAACCATGACTGCAATTCTTACACGTCCGGCTTGGACAATTGAATTTAAAACTGAAACTATTGATAGACTAACTGTCTTCCATGCTTTGCATATTTCTAAAAAGCGGTTCATCGGATCGCGATCGCTAATTGGTGGTGCAAATAGATTAAACCCCTCTAGAAATTGTAATTAACTGCAAACATAAACGCTTCAAGCTAAAAATTAGGTGATACTCCTTGCTGGTCACTATATATACTCAAACAAAATATTTAATAGTTATTCAAGTCGGACTGACGGGAATCATATCTGAAGATATTTTGAAGTTTGTAAATACCAAGCTGGCACCCCAGGAAGGCTTAGAAGTAAAAGTTGTTACTTTTAATGACTGGATACAACGGAATACGGCTTTAACAGACAAAGTAATCGATGCCAATTTTTTTCAACATCGACCTTTCATGAATAATGCTCTCAAGGAACTCAAAATCAATTTAGTACGATTAAATTTAGTTTCCTTAAGCACACTCGGTCTTTTCTCAAAAAGCCTAAAATCTGTGAATGAGGTTTCCCATAATGCTGCTGTCACAATTACTAATGATGTGATTAATAATGACCGAAGACTCAGGGTACTGGCAAGCAATGGCTTAATCAAACTAAAGGAAAATACCAAGGAATTTCTAAATCAGACAGACATAACCGAGAATCCCAAAAACTTGCGAATCAAGGAAGTAGAAGGAGTCCAAGTAGTTCGAGATATTAATAATGTAGACTTTATTGTTTCCTCGGCTCAGATTGCTCTAGCATAAATAACACCGCAATCTATGGGACAGGAAACAGCTAAAGATAATAAGTATGCTTTGGGATTAGTCCCATTACAGGGTTGAGAAAATGAGCCGAAAATTCAGAAGCTGAACAAGCTGCTTAACGCTCCCCAAGTGAGAGATTTTATTAACAAGCAGTATCAGGGGCGAATAGTACCTGTATTTTAAAGACAGCGAAAGAATGAAGAATGAAAATTTTGCTACTTCATCCTTCATAAATTAGGAGTTACTAAACTTAAATTGTCACATTAGTCGAGAATAAAGCCATGTATTTCGGAAAAATGGAAAAAGAATTATTTTGCGGAGAAATTTGGTCAATTTGGCAAACAACTAAATTACCAGATCATCTAGAGTTATTAATGGATCAAGAACTAGGAAAACGCGATATCTGGGAATTACAGAGCCAAGAGCCTGATAATCAGCATATTCATCCAAATCTTGATCAAGACTCTAGTCATTCAACAAGTATTTAAGCTACTATTCCATTCAAACCAAATCCGCGTCTACAACTTATACCATTTCTTTGTAAAGCTGCGCCAAACCCTTTTAACTTCTTTCTTCCTTTCTTTCTTCTCTACGAGACGCTACGCGAACGCGTCCAACTCTTAGAGACGCTACGCGTAGCTTGTCCTCCGCAGGAGTACGCGGTTCGTTTTTCTTTCTTGTACTTAAATATGGTTTAGCGCATCTTCATACAGAATTGGTATTAGTTCCAAATGCTGAGAGCTATTTGAATACCGTGTATATAGTTACAAACTACACTGGCGGCGCACTCGGCTATTTTCTTAGTACTTATACCTGGGAATTGTGGCAGTGGAACGGCGTTTGTGCCTTGGGATTTTTTTGTTGGCTGTGGCGTTTATCGCTCATTTGAGTGTACGTAAGAGAAAATCTACAGCCGTTTAATGCAAATTTGAGTTCATTGTGCAAATCCGTCCCCAATTTCTTTTACCTAGCAAGAGAAGGAATCAATACTAATGGCACATCTGTTTGAACCATTCAAGATTCGTGAAGTTACCTTTCGCAACCGCATCGCCGTTTCACCGATGTGTCAATATTCCAGTACAAATGGATATGCTAATGATTGGCACGTTATTCATCTAGCTTCTCGCGCAGTTGGCGGTGCAGGTATAGTGCTAACAGAAGCAGCAGCTGTAGAACCTGGCGGACGCATTAGCCCGCAAGATTTAGGAATCTGGTCAGATGCACACATAGAAACTTTGGCCAAAACTGTGGCATTGATTCATAACTTTGGTGCTGTTGCAGGTATTCAACTTGCTCATGCAGGCAGAAAAGCCAGCACTGCCAAACCCAGCAAGGGAGGGAAAGTACTGGATGAATCTCAGGAAGGTTGGCGTCCTTTGGTTTCGAGTAGCGCGATCGCTTTTAGCAAAGATAGCCCAGTTCCTGAAGCTCTCAGTGTTGAGGGAATTCAACAAGTTATTAACGCCTTTGTCGAAGCTGCTAAACGCTCTCTGCAAGCTGGTTTCAACGTAGTGGAAATTCATGCTGCCCACGGTTATCTACTGCACCAATTTCTCTCACCCCTTTCTAACCAACGGCAAGATGATTATGGTGGCAGCTTTGAAAACCGGACTCGTTTGCTTAGAGAAGTTGTTCAAGCAGTCCGAGAGGTTTGGCCTCAGACACATCCACTCTGGGTACGCATCTCCGCCACCGATTGGGTAGATAAGGGTTGGGACATCGAGCAAAGTATCGCTTTAAGCGACAAACTTAAGTCTCTAGGAGTTGATCTCATCGACACTTCATCGGGGGGAATTATACCCGGCATTAATATACCAATTAAAACTGGTTATCAGACTGAGTTTGCCGAACGCATCCGCCGCGAAGCCAATATCCATACAGGAGCGGTAGGCTTAATTACATCCCCTGAACAAGCTGACGAGATTATTCGTACAGAAGTAGCTGATATAGTGCTGTTGGGACGTGAACTACTCCGCAATCCTTACTGGCCACATCTTGCAGCCAAACAGTTGGGACACGATAAACTCTGGCCTGTTCAATACGACCGAGCTTGGCTGTGATGTCACCTGTGTTTAATTGAGCATCAACCACCTCAAACCCTTGCTGCTTGGCGGTAAGGGTTGTGCTTGATTTGCAATAATTGTGGGTATTCCACCAAACATGGTATTATACCTACTCTAGTTATAGTAGGGCTATTTTTTTGTTTTAATAGTAAGCGCACAAACTTTCTGTATCGCTAACATTAAGCATTGCTAACACTCAGGAATGTTGAGAGGTTACAAAAGTTCGTAGTAAGCGGCTCTAGCCCTTGAAATTGAGCATTAAATCGCTCAGTACGAACCAGTAATTCATATTTTTAAATGAAGTCTATTTTGATAAGACAGGGCTGCAACAATTTTTAAATAGGGAAATGCTTATGCTACCAAGTAATAGAGAAAAGTTCCAAAAAGACAAAGTAAAATTTGTTGATTTTGAACTTCCATCTGCCCTTAAATCCGTGAATTTTTCTTGTTTCGTTATCGGAGAAAGCTTATCTTTTTTTGGGTCTTGGATGACTCAAATTGCTTTGGTATGGCTAGTTTATCAATTAACTAATTCGGCTGTATTAGTAGGTGTGGCTGGATTTACAAATCAAGCTATGGGCTTGATTATTACACCTTTGGTAGGGGTCTTGCTAGATCGCTGGAACTTACGATATGTCCTATTAACTACTCAGCTAGTATCTATTCTGCTATCTTCTACTTTAACTTTTCTAACTCTTAGTGGTAACATTAACGTTGCATGGATTATTATCATCGGTACGCTTCAGGGAACGGTAAAAGCTTTCGATCTGCCAGCACGTCAGGTAATTATTCCTAGACTTTTGGATAAGAAATCAGATACTTATAGCGCGATGGCTTCCCATTCCTTCTTGATTAATACAGCGAAGTTTGTTAGTCCGATGATTGGGGGTTTACTAATTGCTAGGTCTGGCACAGCTTCCTGTTTTTTAGTAGATAGTATTAGTTATCTACCTTTTGTATCTGCAATCTTAACTGTCAAAGTAAACCCACTTATAAATAATTCATCTACTCCAAAATCAGAAATTTGGCAAAACCTCAAAGAAGGGTTTGTTTACGCATACGAATTTTTGCCAATTAAATATTTATTAGTACTCCAAATCATTATCTGTTTTATGGGAATGACTCATGTGAATTTAGTGCCCATTTTTGCTCAAGAAATTTTGAAAGGTAACGCTGAAACTATGGGATTTTTAATGACAGCTTCGGCACTTGGTTCTATAGTTTCAGGTATTTATCTCATTTCCAGAAAAAATGTCATAGGATTGGGAAAAATTATAGCAAGTTCTGCCGCAATTCTAGGTTTAGGTTTAATAGTTTTTTCTCGCTCAACCAATTTAGAGATTTGTCTAGTATTCATGTTTATCATCGGCATGAATAATAGTCTAACTTTGGCTTCAATTAACAATTTTATGCAATCAATTCTTCTTGATGAAAATAAAAGAGGTAGAGTAACTAGTATATTTACAACTGGTTTTTTAGGAATACTACCTTTTGGTAATTTATTTTTCGGAGCATTAGCAGGCCATCTTGGTGTTACCAATGCTTTATTATTTGGCGGTATTTGTTGCATTTTAGGAGCATATTTTTTTAGTAGACAACTGCCCCAGATAAGAAAAATAGTGCATCCCATTTACGTAGAATTGGGCTTACTTCCCCAGTCAAATAAAGGCTAAATGATCAAGGTATCAACTGTAGTGTGTAGCTTCTATTTTATGTTAAGCTGTTCCACATTTAACTTGCTCCCATTAGGGCGGGCTTTTCGGCCCACCCCACAAGAGTTAGGTTTAATTAGGTTATGCAATTTAGATGTTTTTCAGCTTATCTGGAAGCGATGTCTACGAGACGCTGCGCGTAGCTTGTCCTCCGCAGGAGTACGCGGACTCGCTTTGCGTGACGCTATCGGCGTCGCCTAATTCTCTCAACTTCACTTTTCAATAAAAACCGCCTTTGATACTTGATCAAAATCCACCGCCTCGCGTTTCATCCCCATCTCAAGCAGGGAATACGACGGTGTGCGCCTTTTCCTTCAGGGCTTTCACCCTGTTGGTAAGTTTATTTTAAAAACCTCTTGATTTTCATCACAAGTTGTGAGACTCTGATTTAACATCTATAAAATACGGTAATTCGATAAACTTACCGTATTTTATAGCTTGAGTGAAAGTAAGCGGTGGTTTTAGCTGTGCTTTAACCGCAGCAAGATGCTATCAGCCTGATTACAACTACAGAAGCATAACAGCCATGTGAGCAAGGCATCATACCAGCACTAAATACTTACATGACTTTCAGGAGAATCACCTCCTGTGCAAGTTAGCTTCCAGTAGAGCGATGTCTCCGACGGGCTACGCCTACGCAAATTTCATCCTAAATCCGGTGAGATTACCCTGTTTCTCTGGAGGTGGGTGTCCCGTGTGTGGCGCAAAGTTGTTCTAGCTTTTAGCTGCTCATGTACTCACTCATGACTAGATTTTTAGATTATTTTTTGCCAGTGGAGAATATCTTATGCAAGCAGATCCTAATTCTGATCAAGGTTCCGAGCAAGATGCTCAGGCTAATAACGAAATAGATAAACTGAAACAACCCCGTGTAGCTAGCAAACGTTTTTTTGGTAGTCACGCCAGTAGACGCTCATTTCTCGGTCGCGCTGGTTTGTTTAGTGCCGCTAGCGTTGTTGCAGGCGTTTTAGGTTCACCTTTCTCCTCAAAAAAGGGAGGAGATGTTGTACAAGCCCAAGACATCAACAGGCGGTATAATCGAGGGTTCAACTACTACAGCTTTGTTAATAAAGCTTATCGAGTACGTGTTGAAGCAGCCAGACTTGAACAGAGTATTCCGATTCCGCCGCATCCGACCAACGGGGATGAGGCGAAGTATGCTAACAAAATTGCGACGGATACACGAGGATTACCCCATAACAAGCTGGGCGAAGTGGATCTGAAGGCTTATCAATCTTTTATTAATGCGTTGAACTCCGATGATCCTAATGAGTATGAAAAGATCATCCTGGGTGGCAAACGGAAGCTGGTACAACCGCTCGGTCCATTAGCGGTTAGCTTGAGTGGGCTGAATCCGAGCCAATTGACAATTCCAGTGCCACCTACCCTCGATAGTGCAGAGCAGGCGGCTGAATTCCTCGAAATTGCTTGGCAACAGCTGTTGCAGGATATACCCTTTAGCGAGTTCCGCAATAATACAACTAACCCGCTGATTGTGGCAGCAGTTCAGGATCTGAATCGGTTGTCAGCATTCAAAGGGCCTAAACAGAACGGACAGGTTACACCCGAACTCCTATTTCGAGGCACCGCGATTTACGTTAATGCCTCTGGTGCAACGAGTTACCACACGTTACCAGGGGTAGATGTGGGGCCATACGTCTCCCAGTTTTTACTGCGTCCTGTGCCCGCAGGAACACAAAGTTATCTTCAGCTTAACCGTGTTCCCTTAGCTATTCCCGAAAACAGTTTTCAAACCAACTATAACGAGTGGTTGCTGGTGCAAAATGGTGGCGATTCTGGTCGAACGATTAAGTTTGACTCAACCCCTCGCTACTTTATCAACGGGCGCGACCAGTCAGAGATTGCCCACACGCCACCACCCGTCTATACAAATGCTGCTCTAATTCTACTCGCCAAGCCAGCCCTTGATAACTTCCTAGCTGGTGGCGTTGGCTCACCTTACAATCCCGGTAATCCTTATAACAACTCGAAGACCCAAGCGAGTGGTTCTGCGACATTTGGTCCAGGGTATTCACAATCTATCATCGCTTGGGTTAGTCCACATGCAATCAGAGCCGCTTATTGGCAGAAGTACTATGTTCACCGTCGTCTGCGAGCAGAGGCTTATGGTGGGTTGGTTCACAACAACAAGGTGAATAAAACAAACTATCCGATTCACCCCGATGTTTTCCAGTCAGAAGCACTTGATCGCTTCTTCAGCAAAAACAAATCCTATCTGCTACCGCAAGCTTTTCCTGAAGGGGCACCATTCCACTCTTCTTATCCAGGGGGCGCTTCGGTGTCCGCAGGTGCCAGTGTCACGATTTTGAAAGCACTATTTGATGAGAATTATGTGATTCCGAATCCGGTGGTACCCAATCCCAAAGATCCCACCCAGTTGATTCCCTATCAAGGCCCACTGCTGACCGTGGGCGGCGAATTGAACAAACTGGCGGCAAATATTGGCTTGGGTCGTGATAGTGCTGGGATTCACTGGCGCACAGATGCAGCAGCGTCGTTGGCCCTTGGCGAAGCGATCGCCATCAGCATTCTTAAGGATGAAAAGCTAACGTTCCGCGAAAAATTTGAAGGTTTCACGTTCACAAAATTTAATGGTACAAGAATCACCATTTGAAGTGGTTATATCATGCCTAATCTTCGGAAATTTTACTTGCGATGCGTGCGGGGGGCTGCGCCTACGCACTTTCTACTCTTAGGCATAGTTTTAGCGATTGCGCTCTTCATCTACGCACCACAACCGCCTAACGCAAAAAGTACAGTATCAGCACTAGAAACATCACAGGAGATAGAACTAGCGAAAAAAGTAGGCAAAGAAATTATTGCTGCTTGTCCCATTGTCACAGATGTTAAAAATTTAGCTGCCTACGACTCATGCGCCCAAAAACTCTTTAAGCTAAAAACCCTCCGCGACACTATGAACGCACCATTTTTATGGGGCGCTCAAAGTAAAGTTGGCAACTATAATATCAAAGATAGTCAAACAACTGAATTTGACCCATTTGTTTGGCGTCGCATTTACCTGGCTACCTTTATGTTCAAAGGTGAACCCCAGATTGAACAGGTAAACAACTTAATTGTCATCCACCTTCCTATTCAGTTCCGCAACCAGTTTGATATTGGTGCTTATCCTTATCCGTTCTGGCACTCATCGAAAAAGTGGGATTCCTACCAGCAAAGTACTGAATTACTTGTGTTTCTGGAGCAAGGAAAGCTTAAAGGAGCGCTGCGTTCAGCTGTGGTTGATCGACAACGCCCGAAGGTAAACCATGCATGGGACGGTAAGTGGATTTGGACTGATGCTCATGGCAAGCAGCCCTATGTGACACTCTATACCCGTTTATTTTCTCCATCGAACCCACACGTCGCCAAAGTTGATGCTGCTTATCGTGCATTTGAGGCCAAGCTGCGGCAGAATGCTTGTGTTGTCTGCCACAGTCCTGACAACGCCAGCAAGCAGAATCCCCTATTAATCCTGAGTTATCCCAATCAGGCACTCTCTTTACGGCATGAAACTGTGCGCCAAATCAAAGAGAAACGGATGCCTCCTCCGGCTGGTATTGTTGATGATCAAGAGCGACAACAGCTGATTCAACTCGCCCAGGCTTTTGCCCAAGCAGGTGACAAGGCTCTGGCTTACGAAGGTGAAAAAATAACTTCTGGAAAAAACTAATACCAACAAAAGTAGTTGTGTCTCTTGGCGTTTTCAGAGGCGATCGCAGCTTTTAAACTGCTTAATTTTGAGAAAAGCGATCGCCATCACAGCATTCTTTATCCGACAGGACTTAATCTAATAATTATTATCTCCGGTTACACGATTAAGATACAGTAGTTTATAACTTAGCTTTTGCAAAGTAATCCTTGTAGCTGTGCAATGCTCTGGGAAAATCAATGGTAAAAGATTTATCTGGACTCGAAATTACTACCGATTCATCAGCAGTCGTAGATGCGATCAATAGCTTTGTCGATCAATTACTGTGCGTTGGTAACAATGCCCAAGTCATTCTCAAAGCAGTTGAAGCTGATCCGACTTGTGCGATCGCTAATGCTCAAGTTGCCGCCTTTTATTTGTTTGCTGGTGGTGTTGCCTTAACCCAGGCGACATCTTATCTGAATGCGGCGAAATCTTACCTGAAAAGAGCCAACGATCGCGAAAAACTTTATGTTGCCGCAATTGAAGCATGGGCAAACCGAGATATTGCTCAAGCGATCGCTCATCATGAAGCAATCGCCATTGCCTTTCCCCGCGATTTAGCCTCAGTGCATCTGGCCCAATACCACTATAGAAATTCCGGTAACAGTCAGGGAATGCTGCGGATTGCCGAAAAAGTTTTCGCCGCCAATCGTGACAACCCGTATATGTACGGGATGCTGGCCTTCGGGCTAGAAGAGTGTCATCGTTTAAAAGAAGCAGAAGACTATGGCCGAATTGCGATCGCCCTGAAACGAGATAACCGTTGGGCACACCACGCCGTTGCTCATGTATTAGAAACTCAAGGACGCTTAGAAGAGGGAATTACCTTAATGGAGAGCCTTAGCGATACTTGGGAATATGGTAGCTCGGTTTTTTATGGACACCTTTGGTGGCATACATCCCTTTACTACCTGGATATTGAAAATTTTGCCAAAGTACTAGAAATATATGACACCCGCATTTGGGGACGTGCCAAAAAAGACAATGGACGTGAGCAGATTAACGCGATCGCATTATTGCTACGACTGGAGTTACGCGGTGTAGATGTCGGTTCGCGCTGGCAGGAACTTGCTGCTTACCTGCAACCACGGCTACACGAACACGTCCTCGCCTTCCTGGATTTGCAATATATCTATGCACTCGCGCGGGGCGGTAAAGATGACTGGGCGGCACAGATGTTAGAGAGTATGCAAACTCATGCAGAGAAAGTTTTACCCTATGCGCGGCGTACTTGGGTAGAGGTAGGAGTACCAGCTGCTAGGGGGATGATTGCTTATGCTCGTGGGGATTGGAAGAGTGCGATCGCTCAACTAGAGCCAGTGTTACCCGATTTGTACTCCACAGGTGGATCTCATGCTCAACGAGATTTATTTGAGCAAATTTATCTTGATGCACTGATTCGCGATCGGCAGTATCACAAAGCCTTGAATGTCTTAGAAAAGCGCAATGCTGCCCGTGGCAATATTCCAGCGATACAAAGGGAATTAGCTAATACTTACAGCCAGCTAGGACACATCGATGAAGCACATCAAGCCTCTCAACTTGCTTTAGAACTTTCACAACGTTATCAAAAAGTGGAGCAAACAGTATGACGACATACGTAAATCTCGGAAAAAGTGGACTGAAAGTATCACGCCTAGCTCTGGGTACTATGACTTATGGTTCTCGTAAATTGCGAGAATGGGTGCTGGAAGAAGAAGAGAGTCGCCCGTTTATTAAACTAGCTTTGGAATTGGGGATAAACTTCTTTGACACCGCCGATGTTTACTCTTTAGGTGCCAGCGAAGAAATCCTGGGACGGGCACTGAAGGATTTTGCAAAAAGAGATCAAGTCGTCATTGCTACCAAAGTCTTTAGTAAAATCGGTGATGGCCCCAACGATCGCGGACTGTCTCGCAAACATATTTTTGACAGCATTGATGCCTCATTACGAAGGCTACAAACTGATTACGTCGATTTGTACCAAATTCACCGTTGGGACTACGAAACACCAATTGAGGAAACTCTAGAGGCGCTGCATGATGTAGTGAAATCAGGTAAAGTTCGTTACTTAGGAATCTCAAGTGTTTACGCATGGCAGTTCGCCAAAGCTCTTTACACGGCTGACAAACACGGCTGGACTCGCTTTATATCTATTCAAAACCATTACAACTTGGTTTATCGAGAAGAAGAGAGAGAGGTGATACCCTTATCTCTAGATCAAGGAATTGGGATTATTCCTTGGAGTCCTCTGGCGCGGGGTTTTCTGGCGGGGAATCGCAGCAAGGAAAGCTATGGCGAGACACTACGCGCTAAAACCGATGAATTTGCCCACAATCTCTACTATCAAGATTCGGATTTCCAAATAGTTGATCGCGTCGTAGAATTAGCCCAAAAACGCGGTGTTAAACCAACACAAATCGCCCTAGCTTGGTTGTTGCATCAACCGGGTGTGACGGCTCCAATTGTTGGTGCTAGTAAGATAGAGCATCTCAAAGAAGCAGTGGAAGCTGTGGATTTGCAGCTTTCCGATGAAGAACGCAAATTCCTTGAAGAACCTTACACACCTCATCCCATCTTAGGACATCAGTATCCAACCGCCTCCGCCAATCGTTCATAGCAATATCTCGTACTGGGGACTGGGGAAGAGGCAAGAGTTTTCCCCCTGCCTGTTTCCAATCCCTAATCCCCAATCACTAATTCCCAATTCCTAAAAACTTATGACATATGTAAATCTTGGTAAAAGTGGACTAAAAGTATCGCGCCTCGCTTTAGGCGCTATGACGTATGGCTCTCGCAAATGGCATGAATGGGTATTAGAAGAAGAAGAAAGTCGTCCATTCATTAAACTGGCTTTGGAGTTGGGAATTAATTTTTTTGACACAGCCGATGTATATTCTTTGGGTGTCAGTGAAGAAATCCTGGGACGGGCGCTTAAAGACTTTGCCAAAAGAGATCAAGTTGTCATTGCTACCAAAGTCTTCAATAAAGTCGGTGATGGGCCCAACGATCGCGGACTATCTCGCAAGCACATTTTTGATAGCATAGATGCTTCATTACGGCGGCTACAAACAGATTACGTCGATTTGTACCAAATTCATCGTTGGGACTACGAGACACCAATTGAGGAAACCCTAGAGGCACTGCATGATCTAGTGAAATCAGGTAAAGTTCGTTACCTGGGAATCTCAAGTGTTTACGCATGGCAGTTTGCTAAAGCCCTTTATCTAGCTGACAAACACGGTTGGACTCGCTTTGTATCTATCCAAAACCACTACAACTTGGTTTATCGGGAAGAAGAGCGAGAGATAATACCCCTATCTCTAGATCAAGGGATTGGGATTATTCCCTGGAGTCCTTTAGCACGAGGTTTTCTAGCGGGGAATCGTAAAAAAGAAGGCTTTGGGGAAACTGTACGGGCAAAAACTGACGAATTGGGTCATAGTCGCTACTATCAAGATTCGGATTTTCAAGTAGTCGATCGCGTCGTAGAATTAGCCCAAAAACGCGGTGTTAAACCAACGCAAATCGCCCTAGCTTGGCTATTGCATCAACCGGGTGTGACGGCTCCGATTGTTGGTGCTAGTAAAATAGAGCATCTCAAAGAAGCCGTGGAAGCTGTGGATTTGCAGCTTTCCGATGAAGAGCGCAAATTCTTAGAGGAACCCTACAAACCTCATTTCATCATAGGGCATCGCTAGCTTGAGATTTTAAACTGCCGATGTCCGCAGATAATTATCTAAAATCATCTGAGTTTATCGGCGGTTTAAATTTGGAATGGTATTAGTGGCAATGTTTGTGATAAATCCGTAGTTGACCAAGAATCAATAATACGAGTGCGAACAGAACTGGTTATTTTTGACTGTGACGGAGTGTTAGTAGACAGCGAGACATTAGGCAATCGCGTTCTTGTCCAATTTGTCGCAGAATTCGGACTCGCGTTGGAGCTTGAAGAAGCCATTTTATTATTCAAGGGTTGCAAAATGGCTGATTGTGTTGCTGTCATTGAGCAAAGGCTTGAGCAGAAATTGCCGCCAGATTTTGTGACTCAGCTTCGTGCCCGCACTGCCGAAGTATTTGAGCATGAACTGCTTCCTGTGGAAGGAATAGAGGCAGCTTTAGACAAAATTAATCTACCTATCTGCGTTGCTTCTAGTGGGCCACTGGAAAAAATTAAGTTAGCTCTACGTGTCACTAACTTACTACCTCGATTTGAAGGACGTATCTTTAGCTCCTATGAAATTGGAAGCTGGAAGCCAGCACCTGACTTATTCTTATATGCAGCTAAAAATATCGGAGTTCAACCTTCGTTTTGCACTGTTGTAGAAGATAGTGTTTTGGGAGTGCGTGCAGGTGTTGCCGCTAGTATGAGAGTTTTAGGGTACACCAATCAGAGTGAGGCTACTTTACTAGAGTCATTTGGAGTAACTGTCTTTGACTCTATGTGCCAACTGCCTTGTTTACTGTCATACCATTAGTTTATAGGTTGGGTAACGATCGCAAAATCTAACCCAGATAACTTAACTGAGTTGGAAAAAATAACTCACATTGAATAAACAGAGAATTTTGAGATCGGGAGTAATGTAATGTCATCATCTACAAAAAGGCATATTGCCACCTATACACGAATGGCAGATGGAACAAAAGAGGATTATCTGCTGTTAGAGGAACACTCTAAGCCTCGGTTGAATCAGGTTGCCGATCGCGCACTGACACTTTTAGTTGGCTTACAAGAGAATTATCCAGGAAATCTGATCGATCGCTATCAGCATTCGCTACAAACGGCAACACGGGCTTTTCGGGATGAGGCACAAGAAGATGTCGTGGTGGCTGCATTACTGCACGATATTGGAGATTTACTAGCACCCGTAAATCACGCAGAGCTAGCAGCAGCCATCCTCAAACCTTATGTGAGTCCAGCTACCCATTGGATAATTGAACATCATGGGATTTTTCAAGGCTATTATTTCTGGCATCATACAGGAGGCGATCGCCATGCTAGAGAAAAGTTTCGAGGTCATCCTTACTTTGAGCGCACTGCTGAGTTCTGCCATAAGTGGGATCAAGAATCATTTGATCCAAACTATGATACTTTGCCTCTGACTTTCTTTGAGCCAATGGTACGTCGAATCTTCGCTCGTGAACCTTGGGGCCAGCATACAAAACAGGAATCTTAATCAGGCAGGAGGGAAGAGGGTTTTAGCATCGTTCTTCTTTTCTTATATAGTTATGTCTATTTGTGCCTTTCTACTTATCTGGATGAAATGACACATTTACAGGACTTACGCAATCAAAACTTGAAACCTCGATCCCCCCTAACCCCCCTTAAAAAGGGGGGAACTTGAAAGCCCCCTTTTTAAGGGGGTTGGGGGATCTCTTCTGCGTAAGTCCTGATTTAGTCAAAGCGATCGCACTCAGGTATCCAGTAATATTCCACATTCGGTTGACCGTTGATTTTGTTTATTGACAGTTTGCCCACTTTGAAACCATGTCGTTCGTAAAAAGCACAGGCTCGGATATTCGCTTGTAATGTGTGAAGCTCTAAAGCTTGGGGACAAATTGCTTTAGCTTTATCAAGTAATGCTGAACCAATACCCTGATTTTGGTAAGTCGCATCTACAAACAGCTGGCTTAACCATTGTTCCTGTTTGATGACTACAACAAAACCGACAATCTGATTTTCAACTTCAGCCAGCCAAACATCCCCGCGTGCAGCGAGATCATCACGAAATCGAGCTTTCCATAAGGAATATGGCTGTGGATGTTTAATATGAGAAAATGTTTCATGCCAAGTTCGATACCACAGCTGAACGGTATCTTCTAAATCATCTAATTGATAGAGACGAATCGTCACCACGATATGGCAAGTTAGTTTTAAAGTACTAATTTCAAGTTTGTAGATCGTTTACTTAGTGGGCATAGAGATTTCCCAAATTCCTTGATTTCCACCATATTCCAAAACATAAATCTTATTGCCGATAATCTCATCATCAATGGGATTACTAAAACCTTGGACAATGCGCGTGGCGTTAAGTTTATAGTTGGTAGTTCCTACTTTAGTTAACTTTAAATGCAGTAAGTCTTGACCGGCATCTTTAAAAGGGCCTGGTATTTTATCGCCAGTAGGGTCGCCTATCGTCCAACTCAACATGAATCCATCTCTCTTGAATTCTGGACTCATTACTCCTTGTGTATCAAAAACTAAGCCCAAAGGAGAACGGTGTGATGTAAAACTGCTCACACTTTGCCCAAGAACACTGGCGTCTTTGATTTTGCCATCTAGAGGATCGCGGTAATTGTCTGCATCCGGCCCAAAATTAGGAATTGGTTCAATTAAGTTAGTAGGCCGAATCGGAAAGGTTGGATCGTTACGAAAGTAGCCTTTTGTGACTGCGCCAAATAAGGGGTTTAATAAACGGTCATTTGCAGGATTATAATTGGGGAATTGTTGGGGATTGTCTGTCCCACCAATACGCCAGGGAAAGCCGTAATTACCACCTAGACGTAGCCAATTTAATTCTTCTGACATGTCGCGATCGGGGCCATTTTCTGTACCAAATAAATCCCCATTGGGTGCAAAAGCCATATCGAAAGTATTACGTGTTCCTTCTGCAAAAATATAGCCAGCTGTCTTTAAGGTGGCTCGATTGTTTGCCAGAAAGAGATTTTTGCCATTAGTAGGAAGGCGGATTATACAGGCGGTTAATCCTACTTCGCGAGTATTGGGATATAGACCATTAGCAGACTGAACCTCACCATGATCAGTACGAGAACCGCTATTCACATAAATAAAGTTACCATCCGGGCTAACAACCACGCCGTTGAAGCGATGGTCATAGGCTGTTTTGCTTTTGGGATAGGCTGCGCTCTTAGCTAAGATAGACCAGATACGTTGTCCTGTACTCGAATTAATTACGCCTTTAACAATAATAGCTTTCGTCTGGCTATTCCCAACGTCTGCATTGCCAACCAAATAAATTGTACCGTTAGGACCAATGGCCATACCTTCAGTCTCAGCTAGACTATGATTACTAGAGTTGTAGACACGCGTACTAGTAGAAGCGGCTAAATTGACTTGATAAATCTCACCATTTTGTTTGAGGTAATAGAGGGTATTGTTTCGTGGATCTTTTGCAATCCGAACAGAAGGAGAAACCGATAACGTATTGATAATGTTGCGAATCTTAATATCAGGACGCAGGGCTTGAGGTGCAGCATTTACTTCAGTAATGCCATGATTTAATATAACTATTGCAAATAGCAGCGTTTTGGCAGCTAAAAAGCACCTTTTAAGAGCTAATTTCGCGATAAATCTGCGTTGAACTTGGTTGGATGATTTAGTGTTCTTCATTATTTCCTTGATAAAATAGTCAGATGATTTTGTTGTTAAATCTTCTTGATTAGGGGAAAATTTTAGAGATTAGAAGGTGAAATGAGCAATCGATACTAGCTTATAAATAGTCTCTTGTTGGGTAAGGGGGAACACGTCGTTATCTCCCTTTAGCCAGCAGTAAAAGTATCCTTCAATCAGCCTTCTAATGTCACTACTCCCTAAAGTTGATAACGTTCTTATGCCAAACTAACTTTTAGCGTATAAGGAACAGAGTTACTGTCACTAGAGCCAGAGAATGTTCCGCCATTTTGAGGGAAGAAAGCATATTTGCTGACTGAAATTGAGTACGTTCCAGCACCTAGTGAAGCGGTGATTAATGACCCAAAATCCGGGCCACTATCGTCGTCACTTTGCAGTAAAGTCCCAGCATTGTTAAACAGGCCAATAACTGTATCATCGGTTGTCACCGTACTGATGGTGACAACTTTTGGATTTGCTAGAGAAAATGTAAAAAAGTCGAAATCGGGATTGTCCCCCGGTTGAACTGTTACTAACTCACCTGAGAGATTAACGTCTGAGCCTGATGATAAAGAACCCAACCCTTCAGCGCTAGTTAGTGTATTGTTTGTAGCTTGTCCAGCATTTTCCCGCTCATAGAAAAGGAAGTCGTTACTATCAAGTCTAAGGTTCACTCTCCCTTGGACAATGCCTATAATCTCATCTGGCTCTGTTCCAGGTTTGTCTAAGAATATTTGTGTGTTGGCTCCAACAGATTGCAGGCGGTAGTCTTTTGGAGAGCCTTTGAGTTCTATTTGATCTTCATTAGGGTTGAAGTCAGTAATAGTAGCCAAGTCCCCAAAACCCGCATTCGTAGTGTTTTTATCGTCGTAGTAGACATTTCTAGCGTCCCCAAGGACAAATCTATCTAGCCCAACCCCCCCAGTTAAGATATCAGTCTCCCCTAATCCAGGTGGGAGTGGACTACCAGGATAAACACCGATAAGGATATCGTCTCCAGACCCCCCATTCAGTATGTCATTGCCAGGCCCACCCTGTAAACTATCATTGCCGTCACCACCATTGAGGGTATCATTGCCGAAATTACCATCTAAGGTGTCATTGCCTCCGCCGCTATTCAGAGTGTTGTTAGCCCTATTACCAAAGACGAAGTTATTAAGACTGTTACCTGTGCCGTTGATGCCGCTAGTTCCGGTCAACGTCAGGTTCTCTAGATTGACACCCAGTGTGTAGGTGACAGAAGACCGGATGGTATCTGTACCGGAATTAGCAGCCTCTGTAATGGTATCAGCAGCACTGTCAATGATGTAAGTGTCATCGCCCACTCCCCCATTTAAGCTGTCAGTACCCAAGCCGCCATCAAGTGTGTCATTGCCAAGACCACCGATTAAACTGTCGTTTCCCGTCCCGCCAAATAGATTATCATTACCAGCCGCACCATTCAGTGTGTCGTTACCAGACAAACTATTAGCATTACCACCATTAGCCCAACCATATATCGTGTCATCTCCCGAAGTCCCATTTCTGGTATCAGGAGCTGTACTGCCGTAAATAACTGCCATATTATCTTTCCTGAATTTCTAGCTAGTGCCTAAGTTCGGACTCAGTCAAACAACTGCTAGATAAGTTCAATTTGGATTACTTAAAACTGTAAGTTTAAATACAGATGCTTTTCTTAACCTTATTAATATTAATACTACTTAGACAATATTAATTATTGATTTGGTTAGTTGATTATACAAATGGTAAGTAATTGGGTCAAAATTCATTTATTTTAATTATTTTCCCGATGTTTTTTGATTTTCAACTCACCTGTAATTATTTAATTATCATGAAGTACAAGGTTACATCAACTTCTTTACCAAATCTTAAAAATCTAAAATTTGTGATTTTTAATACTGTTAGAAAGGTTTATAAACTTTAATTAAGTCTTTTTTCAAACATACTGTTTTCTTTAGTAGATTTTTCAACTTCATACCGGATTTTCATTAAGTTAAGTTTCAATATCATTTTTTGTTTGTAAAAAAAATACATTTCTATTATAGAAAGACATTTTAAAACACATAAGTTAAATTAATGGATTATCCAGAGCGTTTTTGAGCTTAATCACACTTAAGCTTTACATAAATTTTATATAGCTAGGACTTACGCATTGACAAAAAAACGAAAATATGTATAGTCGAAAAACCCATATCTTTCATAGGGGCAATTCATGAATTGCCCCTACGCACGGGTATATTTAGCATCAAATAATGATTAATAAAAGCCTAAAACGACCTATTTTGGTAAATTCAGACCATGATTAGTTTGTACAGTGCGTAACAGCTTAATAGCTTATTCTGCCAAGACATGCCCCAAAGCATGGTGGTAAACTAATTGTGCCTTGAAGCGTCAGGCATAATTGCCTCCTGAAGATTTGCGCCGTTGAGGTGAGCTAACCTAAGGTCTGCTCCTCTAAGGTTAGCTCCTCTGAGATTCGCCCCTGCCAAATTCGCGCCTCTAAGGTTAGTCCAACTCAAATCAGCTTGACTCAAATTAGCTTCACTTAGGTTAGCCCGCAGCAGATAAGCACCAGTGAGGTGAGCTTTGTTCAGATTAGCTTTGTAAAGGTCAGTTTCATAAAGATAAGCCCCTAACATTTCCGCCTCGTATAAAGTTGCTTCGCTGAGGTCAGCCGCAATCAAGTTAGCTTCGGTGAGGTTGGCAAAAGAGAGATTAGTCCGTATTAGCTTCGCTGCACCTAAATCGGCATCTCTCAAGTTGGCACCTCTTAGGTCTGTTCCAATTAGATTAGCATGAGCGATCGCAGCGCCTCTAAGATTCGCCTCACTCAAGTCAGCTCCAATCAAATTGGCATGACTCAAATCTGCCTGCGTAAGTATAGCACCACTCAAGTTAGCAACACTCAAGTTAGTATCACTCAGGTTAGCTTCAACGAGGAAGGCTTTGTGGAGGTTGGCACTACTGAGGTCAGCACCACTGAGGTTTGCTCGCACGAGTAAAGCATTACCCAAATCCACCTTGCTCAAGTTTACCCCCTGGAGGTTTGCGCCTCTGAGGTTATCGCTTTGCAGATTTGCGGCACTGAGGTCTGGTTCAATCTGAGGATTTTTCTTTCTCCACTCAATCCATGTAACTGCACCTGCTTTGAGTAAAGCTAGATGCTCTCGATTTGCCATTTTCTCTCCTTTACTCCTGACGCCCACCCAGAGGATTTACCCGACCAGCTACACTTTCAATCGCCGTTAACGCTCCCTGAGCGCCTGCTAGAATATCTTGTTCTTTTCCACCTAAGTAAAGCCGTCCAAAGCTACCTACAGCTTGAACTTCAAGAATGTTAATCGCCGCCGCTTTCTCAGCTTCATTCGCCGCGAGTGCGGCGTAAGCAGCAGGCTCGACTTCTAATACATACAAAGTTTGTCCTGCTAGTAGTAGCTGTCCTCGGCGGGTGCGATTAATAAGTTGTGTTTGGTAAGCATCGATGTTGCGGATAATCTGGCTAGAAATAACACGCGGTTTCAGACATTCCTCTCTTCGGACTCCCAGTAACCCCAAAATAGCTTGACCAGCAGCTCGCGTTTCGCCTTGGGAGCTAGAATGAACTTCCAATAGTCCGTACAGTCGTTCAACTACCTGTACTCCCGGACGGACAGAGGCAGCTTTCAGGGCTACATCCGTAATCTTATTAATTTCGATACCAGGAGAGATTTCAATCCACAGTGATGTATCCCCTGGTAATGGTAAGAAGCCTTGAGCTACTGTTCCCATATATGCTGCATGTTGAGGTTGCAGGCTGTCGAGAAATACGAAACTGCGTAGCTCTATTCCCAAGATTTTGCTCTCCAGTCATAAGGGTAAAAGTTATCTATTGCAAGATATGAGCGCCTAACTTGGGGTATTTTAGCCACAAGTGAAGGATGGAAAAACACAAACTAGAAAAATTTTGCTGTCGATAAATTTTACACCTGAGAAGTACTTTGGCAGTAAAAACCGCCTTGACAATTGTACAGGTTTTATTAGGCACAAATCGAGCAGTGCTTGGGTCGATTTACTGTTAAAGTTGATGTTATACTCAGTACCTTGGCGTCAGGTTGAGTTAAGAGGTTGTTTGAAAAGTCTAATTTGTTACTAGCCCTGGCGACTAGAAGTCGCGGCTACACAGACAAAACCCACCTCCGTGGGTTAAAACCTTGATGAGTGTATTAGTCCACGGAGGTGGACTTTGCTTTGTGTAGTAGCGTTCGCGTCAGCGTGCCGGAGGCTCTATTCTATTCGCCCAATACTAGAAGTCGCGGCTACACGAGACAAAACCCACCTCCGTGGGTTAAAACCTTGATGAGTGTATTAGTCCACGGAGGTGGACTTTGCTTTGTGTAGTAGTGAATTCTATTCGCCCAATACTTTTTAAACATCCTCTAAGTGCGATCGCTCCACCATATTTTTCTACCACAATTTGACGAGCAATGTCTGACAACAAGCGGCTTTGCGTCTCAATCCGGTAAAGATATCAGTTAGCTAGCTAAAGTGTAAATGATGGGTACACTCAAATAGTCACATATCTTTGAAGATTTCTATGGGCGCTTCTTACGGTTCTATTCACATTCGCTCAACCGACACTGAAGAAATTGTAGAGATTGTAAAAAGGCTTGTTGCACAAGGAAAACAAAAGGTTTTAATTTCTCCATGTATTAACGGTTGGATTAGTGTCTATCCTTCACAAGATTCTACAATTACTGCTGCGATCGCCCAGCAATTTCCTGGACATTTGCTCTATCTCATTCTTCATCATGATGATTTTTTCTATTACGCCTATTACAGAGGACATCAATTGGTTGATGAATATAGTTCCGAGCCAGACTATTTTGGGACTATATCCAGAGAACATAAAGCACAATTGCGTGGAAAGCCGGAAGTATTTGCAGATTTACTAGCTGAACTACCAAACAATCAAACAACCATTGAAGAGATTGCTGAAGTGTTGACAGTTCCCTCTGAAGAAGAACGTGAGGAACTCTATCAAAGAAGCCTAGAAATATTGGAAAGTTTACAGTCAGATGCAAACAGTTCTGACATGAGCGAGATGCCTCATGATGAAGTTTTTCAAGCAGCAAAACAATTTTCTGATTTTGCTCAACTTTTCAACATCAGTAATGCTTCAACTCGCTATGAATATCTTCAGAATGATGAGGATGAAGATATTGAACGATGGGAAGAATTTGTTCACATTCCAGATCCCTCAATTGAATTAGCACAGAAGCAGAGAGAAAAAGCCAGGATAGATCAAGCTCTAACTGAATTAAATATAGCAGGGATCTTATTAGTTACAGTGTCCAGTCCTACTGCTAATAGGCATTTTCCGCACGTACCAATTTCTGTCCCTGACCAGACAAGTGGGTTTTTTATAGGTTGGCGTGGACATGACAATCAACCTCTTGAAATAAAACACTACATTGCACCTTGGAATGATGAACCAGCAAATCTTGATCTACCGCTAGAAGAAAATGCTTATGTGATGCAAGTTAGCCCATCTGGAAAATTTTTGGCAGTAGGTCATGCTAGCGGATCTTGGCAAGCAACTTTATATGACTTGGAGCAAAAACAATTGCTGAAAACAATTCCTCATGTTCGAGCTACTAGCAGTGTTCAATTCACTCGAAACGAGGAAATTCTAGTCAGCCGATCAGAGAACGAAATTATCCTCACTTCTATTAAAAATTCACAGCAGATTGCAGTAATTAAAGTTGGGCATGGGTCTAAAATTGCAATTCATCCAGATGGTCGTTACTTACTGGCTGATGATCAGGGTAAATCAAAATTAGCTATTATCGATTTGAACACTCAAAAAGTAGTCAAAATCTTATCAACCGCAGCATTAGACAGGACAGCATGGATGGCTAGTGTCCAACGAGGTGAAGGAGTAAATGCCTTTTCCTCTAACGAAATGATTGTCAAAATGGACTTTAGCCCAGATGGACGGTGGTTACTCTGTGCAATGGATAAAGGAGTGCGAGTGTTTAAGTGGAATGAGGTTTTCTTGTCAGAGAGCAAATTACCACTCCCCATCGTGGCTTCTTCTAGTGAGGTTATCACTGTTGGCGATCGCGGTAGTCGAATGGCAACAACTTATGATATTGCTTTTGACTGGCAGCGCAATATCATACTTTCTTGTGGACTAGAGGGCAAGGTCAAGTCTCTTGACTTAGCGACTGGAGAATGTAAAGTTTTATTGGAGTTACCTGGAAGACCAGCCATTATCCAATTAGACCTATCTCGTGATTTGGCTACCTTGTGTACACATTCAATACGGGATATGTTTGAGCGTAAACAAGAGCCGTTTATCGTCCAAATATGGAATTATTTAGGACTTGCCTAAAGCTTTGCGAGTTGCCGCGATCGCACTTTCAATTAAAGTTTTGTAGGGTGGGCATATTGCTTTCTCATTTCAGTAGATTTAGCAAGCAAAAAGGCATATTGCTTTCTCAAAATGCTTAAATGCTTTCTCATTTCGGTAGATTTAGCAAGCAAAAAGGCATATTGCTTTCTCAAAATGCTTAAATGCTTTCTCATTTCGGTAGATTTAGCAAGCAAAAAGGCATATTGCTTTCTCAAAATGCTTAAATGCTTTCTCCTTTCGGTATATTCAGCAAGCAAAAAGGCATATTGCTTTCTCATTTCGGTATATCGCGCATTCATTTCCGTAGATTCAGCAAGCAAAAAGGCAGATTGCTTTCTCAATTTGCCTTTTTGCTTTTTAAAATGAGCAATTTACGCACTCATAATAGTTATTGCTGTCTTGCACAAGCCATTAGTCATTGTGCATGGAGTAAAAGTCTTACTGCTTTTTCCCTATTGCTTAACGCTCTTTCATAACAATCCCAACTCTTCTGGAAAGCCTAGCATGATGTTTAGGTTTTGGATTGCGGCTCCCGATGCGCCTTTGCCTAAGTTGTCGAGACGAGCAACTAGCAACGCTTCTTTGGTGGTGTCATTGGCGAATACAAAAACTTGAACAATATTAGTGCCGTTGATTGCGATCGCATCCAGAAACGTTCCGTCTCTCAGCAGAGTAGAATCTTGGAATGGAGCAACCTGGACAAATTTTTCACTTTGGTAGTAGTTAAGAATTACTTGATGAATAACCTCACCTGATGGTGGATTATCCAAAGTCCCCAACGGCAAAGGAACTTGAACCAGCATCCCTTGCTCAAAATCTCCCACTGCCGGTACGAATAGCGGCGGCAATGCTAACTCTGAGTAATGATGCATTTCCTTGACGTGCTTATGTCCAAACTGCAAACCGTAGATGCCATAAGGATACAGCGACTCTGCTCCAGCTTCCTGTTCGTGGAAGGTATGGTATTGTTTGATCAGATTCTTTCCGCCACCAGAGTAACCTGACACTGCATTAACGGTGATGGGAAAATTACTCTTTAAAATTCCCTTGGCAATCAACGGACGGATACAGGCTAAAAATCCTGTGGGATAACAGCCTGGATTGCTGACATACTGGGCGCTGGCGATTTTCTCTCGCTGTCCTGGATTTAGTTCAGGGAAGCCATATACCCAGTCTTTAGCTGTGCGGTGGGCACTACTAGCATCCAGGATCTTAACCGTATTACTACTGACTAAATTCACAGCTTCGCGGGCTGCGTCATCAGGCAGGCAGAGAATGATCACATCGACGGCATTGATTAGTTTGGCTCGCTCAGTTGCATCCTTACGTAAGGATGGATCAATGCTAACTAACTCGATGTCATCACGTTGGCTGAGGCGTGAGTAAATCTGTAAGCCTGTGGTTCCCGATTCACCATCAATGAAAATCTTCGGTTTAGTAGTCATGCGTTTCTTATATATGAGTAATATTTGGGCTGATTAATACTTACTTGATCTCTGATAAGGGACTGACAAAAAAAATACTCAACTACTTATTTATTGTGGGGTGGGCCGGAAAGCCCGCCTTTGGCTAAGGGCGGGCTTTCCGGCCCACCCCACAAGAGTTTTTTTCAAAAATCAAATCGGATTTCCATCGCAGAGGTAAAAATTTAATTAAATTTTTTTTGTGTTGCTCACGACATCTAAAAAATAATGAGTATGTTATTCTACTTACCGAGATCATAAATGATCAAATTTCAGCAATTAACCTAAGTGTGAATACAGGCATTGCGGTGTAGGCAGCCAGAAGATTTCTGAATTCTTCCTGAGCAAGACTATACCAAAATTCCTGGTGAGTTCTCACTAAAAGCTAGTTTAAATAATGAATCTATAGTACCTGATATCACAAATTAGTTGTGAAAAGCAGCTACTACAAAATCCGTTATGTCAAGCTATTATAGCTGTTTTCAATTGTATGGAATACATATATGTTGAGGAGTGCAAACTCTTGCGCTCCATAGCGTATTGCATCCATAGGAAAATCGCTATATCCAGCCTGACGGGAGATTCATAAAAATAAATCGAAGAGCCATTATTAACGCTCACAGTGAAACGACCTTCTGCGGAGCAGTTTCCGAACGCGAGTGCGTCTTTTTCAGAAAAAGGGTAGGCTCTTCGACTTATCTACTGCTAAGTGGCCGAGCAAATTTTTGTAGGAGTTAAGTGAACAAGATGAATCTGTGCAAACAACGTCAAAGCAAGAATAGGGTATTGATTTTAACTTCCCTGGCTGTGTTAGCGTCTCCATTAGTATTGCCCTTGCAACAAGCCTTTGCAGGAACATTAACGACCGTTGTAAATTTCAACGGTACTAATGGAGCGGCCCCAAGTGCAGGCGTGTTTGCAGGCAGCGATGGCAATCTTTATGGAACTACTTCCGCAGGTGGTTCGCAAAGTAAAGGAACAGCATTCAAATTAAGTAGTCCTACTTTTAGTACTCTGACTACACTAGTTAACTTCACTGGAGCCAATGGAACTAACCCAGTTGCAAGATTATTCCAAGCAAGTGATGGCAATCTATATGGTGCGACCTTTACAGGCGGTACAAATAACCTCGGTACGTTGTTTCAGTTGAAAAAAACAACTTTTACAAACTTGACAACTCTTTGGAATTTCAATGGCACTAATGGAGCCAAACCAGCAGGTCGATTGATTTCAGGTAGCGATCGCAACTTGTGGGGGATAACTTCTGCCGGTGGGGTCAACAATAAAGGAACTGTATTCAAGATTCCGCTAACTGGTGGTGTCCCCACTGTCCTAGTTAACTTCAATGGTACTAATGGAGCAACTCCATTAGCAAGGTTGCAATTAGGTAGTGACGGAAACTACTATGGCACCGCCTCAGCAGGTGGAGCAACTAATAAAGGTGTGGCATTCAAGTTAACTCCCGCAGGAGCAATAACTTCATATAGCTTTAGTGGTGCTAATGGGCAAAGTCCCCAGGCTGGATTAATTGAATCTGATAAATTTATCTATGGCACGACTTCGCTGGGTGGAGCCAGTAATAAAGGAGCTATATTCAAGGTTCCGCTCGGTGGCGGTACACCGGTTTTAGTTGCCAGCTTTAATGGCACCAATGGGGCTAACCCCACAGCTGCACTCACAAAAGGAAGCGACGGTAACTTCTATGGCACAACTTCTACAGGTGGTGCAAATAATAAAGGAGCCATCTATCGGTTGACTGGAGGAACCATCACTTTGTTATTTAGTTTTAATGGCACAAATGGGGCAACTCCGCAGTCCACGCTAATTCAACTTGCTAATGGTGCATTTTACGGTACCGCCTCTACTGGTGGCGCTTCTGGACAAGGAACCGTGTTTAAATTTACACCATAATCTCAAAGACGACCTACGTGCAAAATAAATAGTAGAACGTAGATTTTTCCACTTTCAGATAGTCACGCTTACTGACTATTTGAAAGTGGAAAAAGTAGGAGTTATTTTGTGCAGCTACCATTTCTGCAATGCATTGTCCCAATAGAGATTTTAAATCTGATTTTTTCGCTTCAACTATGACAATTGCAGGTGCTTCTACCGTTAATTGTTCAGGTGAACGGCAAAGCAAGAAGCCACATACACCGTTGAGTCCAATACTCGCATCAACGTTAAACTCTTCCCCGGAAAACACGCTAATTGATGAATTGAAGATGCGCCGCACTTCCAGCAATACAGGATTAATTATCACCTCTGAACGAGCTTTTTCTGTATCTACTGCGTTCGCCCACGGTAAATCGTCTAAAATACCTTGCAGTCTGAAACTTGGAGTAATTCGTTCAATTGAGTCTGGGAAAAAGCGGACTCCTTCCACAGTACTCAGGTGAAAATCTTGTTTGACTTTGTTAATGGTGAATTGACTGTAGGGCATGAGAAATAATTCTCCATCAATTTGCTTGATTGTAATAGATTGTTATTTTTTCCTTCGCCCTCCCCCTTTCATGCTAAGAATTTTCGCTTCAACTCGTTTTTGATGAAGGGCTAGTCCTCCCAAGCGAGAGTGCGTTTGACTGCCTTTTGCCAAGTCGCAAAGTTGGACAAGGGGAAATTGTGCGCCGGCTCAAACACACGCTCAATCTGCCGTTGCTGCACCAATGCTTCATGGCTCTGCCAAAATCCTACAGCTAAACCTGCTGCAAATGCTGCGCCCAGAACGGTCGTATCACGCATTATCGGACGTTCAACTGGAATACCCAACACATCAGCCTGAAACTGCATCAGGAAATTATTCTCGCAAGCACCACCATCTACGGTTAATCGCCCAACTGGAGTACTGCTAGATGCATTTATCGCCTGCACCACCTCCAGAACTTGATAAGCGATCGCTTCCAACACGGCGCGAACTAGATGCTCTGGTTCTACACTGGCGGTAATGCCGAAAAAGGCTCCCCTGGCGCTCATATCCCAGTAAGGTGCGCCCAATCCACTAAATGCAGGCACAAAGTAGACTCCGCCATTATCTTTTACCTGATTTGCCATCGCTTCAGTTTCAGCAGCAGTTTTAATCAGCTTCAGGCGATCGCGCAACCATTGGATACAAGCCCCACTAGTAAACATACTGCCTTCAAGAGCATAGCCTACATCTAAATTATCCCTTGACTTCCTTTGCGTCCATGCCACCGTGGAAATTAGTTGATGCGGCGACCGCACAATTTGATTACCTGTATGAGCTACCAAAAAGCTACCAGTACCATAAGTACATTTGATCATACCGGGGCGATCGCAGCCATGACCAAATAGAGCCGCTTGTTGATCTCCCAAGATGGCAGTGATCGGAATTTCAGCGCCCAACAAAGTCGCATCAGTAACTCCAAATAGTCCTAAACTCGGCTGAATCTGGGGCAAAATATCAGCCGGAATTTGAAACAGATCCAATAAAATCTCATCCCATTCACAGGTTTTGAGATTCATCAACATTGTCCGGCTGGCGTTGCTGTGGTCAGTAGCATGGACTTTCCCACCTGTGAGGTTCCACAACACCCAGGTATCAATAGTTCCGGCTAAGACATTGTTCAGGTCAATATCGGTAAAATTGTCTAATAGCCACCTAAGCTTGGTAGCAGAAAAGTAGGCATCGATAATTAAGCCGGTGCGATCGTAAATTTCTTGAGCGTAGCCTTGCTGTTGTAACTGATGGCAAAGGGGAGCAGTGCGGCGATCTTGCCAGACGATCGCTCTTTGGAGTGGTTTACCAGTAGTTTTGTCCCAAATCAAACAGGTTTCGCGCTGCACAGTTAGTCCCAAGGCTGCGATCGCGGATGGAGGAATCTGGGCATTCCCAATGGCAGTTTGCATCACCCAACAGGTATCCTGCCAGATTTGTTGAGGGTCATGCTCTAACCATCCAGGCTGAAGATAATACTGAGTTAGTTCTTTGTATGCCTGTCCAACAATCTGGCCGTCTGCGTTAAACACAAAGGCGCGGTTGCCTGTTGTACCTAAGTCCAGTGCTAAGATGTAACCCGATGATGGAGTTGTGTTGCCAAGTGTGTGCATAGGCGCTTTGACATGCCGCGATCGCGATTTTAGCAATACACGTCAAATCAGATATACATTATTTTGGGTACATTTTGAAGATAAATAATCAAATATAAAATATTTTTCTTATAAGACAGTTTATCTAAGCAATAAAAATTAGAGGGGCGATTATTTTCCCCTTCAGATATTATTATTTTTGAATTTTGAATGCGTGAATTTTGAATTGTTATGAGCTGTAAGCAAAAATAGCTCAAATCCCTTGTTTAGTAGGTTCTTAGGAATTATCAGACAGAGCTTTTATAGAGAACCTATAACCCAAAGTATATTAATAAGTATTAGTTATAATTTTTTTATATTCTAGCTATGCATCGTCATCTCCTTTCATGGGGTAAATTGGGTTTATCCCTTGAGAGAAAAGAACCTTTCGATTTTGTCGTTAGTCTTGTAAAGGTAACGAGCGCGGAGGGATTTGAACCCCCGACCCACAGAACCGGAATCTGTTGCTCTATCCACTGAGCTACGCGCCCTTAGTCTCCCAGATTATAGCACATCTGTGATCAAATTTGCAGCCGAGAAAAACTTGCTTTCTGCGTTAAAGATAATTAGCTGGGTCTACGGGTGTGCCATCTCGACGGACTTCAAAGTGCAGGTGGGGGCCAGTTGAGAAACCTGTGGAACCGACAGCAGCGATCGCTTGTCCGCGTTCAACTGCTTGTCCTTCGGTAACATACAACTCGCTGGTATGCCCGTACAATGTAGTCATGCCATTACCGTGATCGATAATTACCGCTCTGCCATAACCACCATACCACCCAGCAAAAATTACTGTTCCCGAATCGGCTGCCCGAATTGTGCTACCATAGCTAGCGGCAAAATCCAACCCGGCATGAAAGCGACGATAGCCGAGGATTGGGTGCATCCGCCAGCCAAAGGGACTGCTAGTAGGAGCATCGCTAGGATATGTCATTACACCAGTTCCCCGAATGATCACACTTGTACGGCTGTTGGTTTTTGCTTGCGCTTCTTCTGCTGCTCTGGCTTCTTCTACCTTTTGTTGAATCAAGACTTCCAGATTTTTGGATTCCCTCTCTAGCTGATTTTGGGCTGCTTCCAAGGCGAGGCGATCGCTATTGAGGCGTTGAATCAATTCTGATTGCGATTGCGCCTGAGCTTGATAATCGGCTTTTTGTGCCAGCAGTTGCTCACGAATTAAGGCAATTTCGTTTTTTTGCTGTTCTACTTCCGTTTTTTGTTTATTGATCTGCTTTGCTTGGGCGTTGAGTTTTACCAAAATTTGCTGGTCTGCCTGATACACTAACTTCAACTGATAACGGCGGCTGATAAAGTCGCTGATATTTTGACTTTCGAGCAAAACTGCCCATCCAACAGATGCAGGCGATCGCTGGAGATAACGCAATCGTGCTACTGTTGCTATTTGCCGCTTTTCATAGTCACGTTCTGCTACTGCTAAATCAGCTTCTAACTGCTTCTGGCGTTGGGTGGCGAGTTGTAATCGTAATTCGCTCTCTTGAAGATAGTGATCTGTGGTTTGCAAATTTTGCTTTAAACCAGTGAGGTGTTTTTCGGCTCCTTGTTGGAGATTTGTTAAGCGATCGCGATCGTTAACCACACCCTGCTGCTGCTGGTTCATTTGTTGCTGCTGTTGTCGCAGAGTATCAATAGACCCTGTGGGCGTTGCGTAGGCTGGAATTAATGCTAAACCAATCCACAAAATGCAGCAAAATGCAATAGATAAACAGCAATAAATCTGCTGTTTTCTGAGAAATCGCGCTCTCATAGTGCGAACCTAACCAAAACAATGTTTTCAAACACTATGAGGATTATTCCCAAAATCTGATTCACCCACTCCAACACCATGTCTCAAATTGGTCTGCCAAGTTGTAACACAAAGATTCCATTTGTGTCAGCATTGGGCAGATATATCACAATACGGTGGCTTAAGGCTAAAAAATAAAACTGGTGTAGGGAACCCAACATTATCAAGGATTTGTTGGGTAACGCTTAAGCTCAATCCAACCGACTATTCTAGGACTTACGCACTGTACAAATGCATCGTGATCTGCAATAAATTCTATTGAGGAAGTTTTCAGGCTTTTGTTAATTATCCTGCGATGCCTACGGCGGTAAACTACGTAAATTGACGATACTGTAGGGGTAAAGCGCATTGCTAAACCCCTACGAAAGATATGGTTTTTAACCTTGATTCATATTTGGTATTTCTTGTCAATGTCTAAGTCCTATATTCTTCTTAACCCAAGCGTATTAAGGTATATCAGCCGATGAGATGTATGAACGCACGTATAGCAATTCTCTTAATTACCTTAGTTTTTCCAGGTTTGGTGGTGGTGGGAGTATAGTGAATACGGTTCGGATAAGGTTTTTTGATGATACGCCGCTAATCGCAAAGACGCGATAAATCGCCGTCTTTACAATAATCAGTCCTTTGTAGAGACGGCGATTTATCGCGTCTCTTGCCTTAACCGAACCGTATTGGGAGTATAGTTATATTGGTTGGCTCTCGATTATGATCCAGCGAATAAGTTGAGTGTTCCACTAGGACGGGTCTTTAAGCGGACATAATCTAAAACCGTGTCCTATTTGGGGCAATAAGACACGGTTTCACAGCAGTATTTACTTATAAAATTACAAAAATCAAAGTAGAATTTGATTTATACCAAAGTAATCCATTTACTCAAGTTTGTTTCCTGGTTCATTAACTTTCTCTGTTGTGGGAAAGATTTGGCGATCATAGTTTGTCCTTTCCTGAGTCAGGGCGATCGCACTAAAGAAAATAGCACTTCCTACAGCCAGAGCGATCATCGGACGCTTAAGCAGGACAAAATCTCTGATAATCCTAGCTAAAGGGTGGCTTTGACGACGTAGCGACGAAGACAACATCAATTGTCTCCAAGTAAATGGATCGCGCACATAATGACCGCTTTGGCAAACTACTAGCCGTTCCTGACAATAGGGACAGCAAAATAAGCCCATCCGCGTTTTAATTGGTTTGGGCGTAGCATTTCTTTGGCAAATTGGGCAAGTAACATAATGATTATCAAAGGTGTGTATATTCATTTACCTCATCCGCCTAGTCCATTTACTCGCTCTATAACAATAGCTATATTGAATTGGGATCAATACTTAGCAGACTTCCAAGTATGGTCTGACATCAGCCATAAATCATACATATATTGTATTACTATCAAGGGTGGCTGAATGGTCGCAACACGAGTATAGCTAGATTTAGGCAAGCATGACTCCTAGTTAATGTTTGCAGGTGCGTCCACCCAGCGCCCAAAAACTCTGTTGTCTCTAGAAAGAATCGCGTTGGTGCTGACTCCCACCCCACTAACCATCGTTAACCCTTAAATAATAATTGTCTCCCATTTAACCATTGTTCCCACAAAAATTTTGCACAATCACATTTTTTACTAAAGCTTTATAAATCAAGCAAATAAAGTCTACTTGTCTGGTTGCTAAATAATGGCTCACAATGAGAAGTAACAGATAAAAATTTAAATTTTTTCTTACATTTACCCCGCCTCTGAATGACTCTCTTGCCTCCCACTCAACTGAGGAAGGTAACGGAACAACCTGCCTTTCCTACACCTTCCGCTCGTTTAGCTCACCTAATTAATCGTTTTCAACCATCCCCAGAAACAGTTGTGCTGTTTTTAGCCATGCTTATTGGCGGTGGTACGGGTATGGGTATAGTCACCTTTCACTATTTAATCCAGCTAATTCACCAGCTGATGCTGGAAAATTTAATGGGTCAAATCGGCGTCTGGGGTGCTTGGACTTTAGCCTGCGTTCCCACCCTTGGCGGATTAATCGTTGGCTTGATGCGCTGGCGCACTCAAGACTTTGGCCCCGGACTTTCATCTTTGATCGCCGCTTCCCAAGGAACAGAGATTAGGCGACCACTACGACCAGTTACGAAGATGCTGGCTGCATCTGTTTCTTTGGGGAGTGGTGCTTCTTTGGGGCCAGAGGGGCCGAGTGTAGAAATTGGTGCAAATTTTGGGATGTTGTTGTCTGTGATCTTAAATGTATCTCAAGAACGACAACGTTTGCTGTTGGGTGCTGGTGCGGCGGCTGGACTTGCGGCTGGATTTAATGCTCCCATCGCTGGAGTATTTTTTGCCCTAGAGGTGGTGATGGGAGCTACATCTTTCGCTACTTCTGCTGTGAGTGTGGTGCTGCTAGCGGCGGTGGTAGCAGCATTAATTGCCCAAATTGGTTTGGGGACACAACCTGCTTTTGATTTACCTGTTTACCAAGTCCGCAGTCCTTTGGAATTACCCCTTTATCTTGGCTTGGGTTTAGGGGCCAGCCTAGTTTCTCTGGCTTATACAGAATCAATTCGTTTAGCAAAAGCCTGCTTTGCTGGGAAGGTTCCCGGTTTTGCTTTTTTGGGACGAATTCCTAAGCCGATTCATCCGATTATTGGCGGTGTAATCATTGGCGCAGTTGCTTTGCAATTCCCGCAAATTCTCGGTGTCGGTTATGAAACTGTAGAAGCAATGCTTCAGGATGTGGAGTTTCCACTCTACCTGTTGGTGGTGCTGTTGGTGGTGAAGTTATTGATGACTGCAATTAGTACAGGTAGTGGTTTCATTGGCGGTTTGTTTGCACCAGCAATGTTTTTAGGTGCTTCTTTTGGATCAGCTTACGCGAAAATTTTGGCTGTGGTATTCCCGGCAATTTGCGATCAGATGGCGGCTCCCCCGGCTTACGCAATGGTAGGAATGGCAGCAGTGCTGGCTGCTAGTGTCAGAGCGCCGTTAACCGCTATTTTAATGCTGTTTGAATTAACCCGCGACTATCGGATTGTTTTACCGTTGATGGCAGCTGTGGGTTTGAGTGTTTGGCTAGTGGAAATGATTAAACCAACTTTTAACTCTAACTCTAATCTACAACAAATTGGTCTTTCGGAATTGAAAGATGAAAAAGCGGAAATGTTGCAGCAAATTTTGGTAGAAGATGCCATGTACCCCTGTCCAAAAAAGCTACCTGCAACCCTTGGGGTGTTAGATGCAGCTGTGGAAATGACACGCGATCGCGTCCGCAGTGCTTTAGTAATTGATCAAGCAGAGCAATTAGTTGGTATACTTTCTCTGGAAGATATTAACCGTGCCCTTGCTATTGGGCAAACTTACCCAAATTCCCTAACTGAAATTCCAGATAATTTATCCAGTCAAACCCTGATAGATATTTGTACTACTGAAATCCTCTACGCATGGCAGGATGAACTATTATCTGAGGCTTTAGACCGGATGAGTCTGAGAGGTTTGCATCAATTACCAGTGGTTGCACGAGACAAACCCGATCGCATTTTGGGTTTACTAGAAAGAGAGCAAATTGCACTCACCTGCAATTTAGCAGTTACGCGCAAGGCACTTCGCCACTATTTACCAGTCTTACCCACCACAGATATAGTTATTAATAATTAGTCAAGGGTGAATCAATTTAGGATTTTAGATTTGCGATCGCATAGCGTTAGCGAGATCCGAGCGTCTTTTAGATTGACTGCACCCACAAGGGAGAGCGACTGCGGTGGACGGCTTCCTCAGTATAAAGCAAGTGCGTTGGGGCATAAACCAAAAAACAATCTAAAATCCAAATTTGGCATCCTCAAGGGTCAAAAATCTTGGGCTTTTGATTAATGACTCTTGAGTGCCAATTTAGATTGAAGAAAAGGCGGTTTTCGCTTCATGCTGGATTAACGTGCCACTATGCGCTTTTACCCTTTGTGGGTGACACAAATCCCAAATCTTCAACCCCATCCGTTTATTGGTGGGGTCAATCCAAAATCCCAAATTGTTCGACTGAGCATCTTTCTTTGCCCGTAGCTCTGTCGTTCGCCTCCAGTTCCGTAGGGAAGCGTCACACCGTGAAAGTCTAAAGTCTAAAATCTGTTGACTTTGGACTCTTGACTATATTATTAAGCCGTGGCTTCTATGGCTTCACCATCTTCTTGATCTTCTGGATCTACCTGTCTCAGACGAATGTGCTTTTTGCCTAAAGTGATCAGAAACTCATCTCCTGGTTTAAGATTCATCTGTTTTGTGTAAGCTGAACCTATAAGTAAGTTACCATTCGATTGCACACTAATTCTATAGCTAGCACTACGTCCACCACGCCCATTAGCGCTGGGTGTACTGTCCAACTGAATGCCTTCAGCATCAATTAGGGCATTTAAGAACTTCATCATATTGACGCGCTCTATACCGTTTTTGGTAATGGTATAGTAGCCGCACTTTTTGGCTTTGTCTTCTTTGCTCTCACTCTCTAGCTCTTTGACTTTTTTGAGCAGTTCTTCCCCAAGTAGGGGTTCAATTTTTTTCAGTTTAGGCATCAACTTAGGTCGAAAAGGAATGTTTGAAGTGTTTGAATCGATTTTATTTTAGCTGAGGTTGAGCTAATAGGAACATAATCCTTTAGTTTTTATCTCAACATAGCCAAGTATATTACACTGTTCGGCACAATTGTTATGTGATTAACAATATTCCCAAGACAATCTATTTTAGAGAATGCTGGCAATGCTGATAACTATATATATAGTTTGTGAATCACTGCTAGACTATACAAGTTTTAAGTTTTCTAAACTAACGCTCAAAAGGTTGTCCAGTTGCTGAGGATGATAACTGAGTCAGAGAATGATAAGCAAAACTGAATCCTTAGTCATTGGTCATTAGTCATTGGTTATTTACAAAGGAAAAAGGACAAAGGACAAACAACAAAGCTGGCCAAAATGAAACTAACGACCAGAGGACACTATAGTGTGAAGGCATTGCTAGATTTGAGTTTACAGCCAAAATATGGCCCTGTATCTGCCAGAGCGATCGCCAAACGCCAAGATATCCCAGCTCCTTACCTGGAAAAATTACTAATAGAAATGCGTCGTGCTGGGTTAGTGAAATCAATTCGTGGTAGCATCGGCGGATACCAATTGGCAAGAGAGCCTGTAGAAATATCTATAGGACAAATTTTAGAAGCAGTTGGCGAGACTAGCCATTTACCCCATCACACCCCAGCACCGGCACAAGCTGAAGATTGGGTAACATTTAGCCTCTGGCAGAGACTCAACCAAAAGCTCAAAGAAGCTTTGTACAGTATTACTCTGGCAGACCTTTATTATGATGCTCGTAGCCGCCAAGCTTCCCTTGGGGAAGAGGCTAGTTTTGTGGTTTAGTCAATAGTCAATCGATTTTGGATTTTGGATTTTGGATTTTGGATTGAAACAGACCACCTTTGTTACGGGGCTTGGGAATTTTGGATTTTGGATTTTGGATTTGTTTCACCCACAAGGGGTAAAAGCGCGTAGCAGAACGTTAGTCCGGCATGAACCAAAAAAATCTAAAATCGGCTTTTCTTGAATCTAAAATTGGCACGGTCAATATTTGGACTATTGACCATTGACTCTTGACCGTTGACTGGTGACTTATGACTAATAGCATCTATATCTTAATAATTGCTGCACTTTTAGATTACTTAATTGGCGATCCTTGGGATTGGCCTCATCCAGTGCAAGTTATGGGGTGGGTAATTTCTCACCTGAGCAAATTTTCTCTCCAATTGTGTCAAAATTCTCTAACACAACGCCTAGCTGGAATTGTACTAGGGATTATTCTAATAATTGGTAGCGGTGTTGTTGGCTTTTTGATTATTCAAATTGCCAGATCGGTTCATCCGTTGTTGGGAATTGCAATAGATAGCATTCTTTTGGCTAGTTGTTTTGCTGGTAGAAGTTTGCGAACAGCTGCGGTAGCTGTTTTACAACCTTTAACAGCAGGTGATTTGGAGAAGGCTCGTAAGATTTTAAGTAATTACGTTGGTCGAGATACACAAAACCTCTCACAAGCAGAAATTTCACGAGCCGTTTTAGAAACGGTTGCAGAAAATGCCACCGATGGGGTAATGGCTCCGCTTTTTTATGCAATTGTTGGTGTCTTTGTGCCAGTTGTGGGGCCAACTCCTTTGGCTTTAGCATACAAAGCCAGCAGTACCCTTGATTCAATGGTGGGCTACCGAGAAGCACCCTATACTTATTTGGGATGGTTTTGTGCGCGGTTGGAAGATTGTTTGACTTGGCTACCTTGTCGGTTAACAGTCGTGACTCTGGCGCTGTTATCGGGTAAACCGATGCACCTTTGGCGAATTTGTCGTCGGGATGCAGTTAACGATCCTAGTCCCAATTCTGGCTGGAGTGAGTGCGCCTATGCTGCTTTTTTGGGTGTGCAGATGGGGGGTACAAATTGGTATCGCGGGGTAGCTAAGTACAAACCACTGCTAGGAGATGCTATTTATCCGATTACTGCAACTTCTATTCAGAATGCTTTGCAGCTGACTCGATATTGTTTTTTGCTATGGTTAGGGATAGCGATCGCAATCTTCTTAATACTTCTAAACAGGGAGTAGGGAGTAGGGAGTAGGGAGTAGGTGATTAAAATTTTCATATTCCCCACTGTCCACTCCCCACTCCCGACTCCCCAAATCTCTAATATGATTCATCACTCAGGGGTATGATTCTATAGCTATGTCTGCCAAAGTAGTTGAAATTCTCTCATCAGAAGAAATCCGTCGTACCTTGACTCGTCTTGCCTCTCAAATTGTGGAAAGGACGCGTGATTTGTCTCAACTGGTGCTTCTTGGTATTTATACCAGAGGTGCATTATTAGCCGAATTGTTGGCGCGTCAAATTGAGACGCTGGAAGGTGTAGCTGTGTCAGTCGGCGCTTTGGATATTACATTTTATCGAGATGACCTCGACAAAATTGGATTGCGGACTCCAGCGAAAAGCGAAATTCCTTTTGACCTTACGGGGAAAACGGTTGTACTGGTGGATGATGTAATTTTCAAAGGACGGACGATTCGCGCTGCTTTGAACGCAGTCAACGATTACGGTAGACCAGAGGTGATTCGTTTAGCTGTGTTGGTAGATAGGGGTCATCGAGAATTACCAATTCACCCAGATTTTATTGGCAAGAAGTTGCCTACTGCTAAAGAAGAAATTGTCAAAGTTTACTTACAAAATTGTGATGGGAGAGATGCAGTGGAGTTGATTAGTCATTAGTCATTAGTCATTAGTCATTTGGAGGCAGAACTATAGCGCTTCTGGTTTGGGTTTCGAGTTCTGAACACGAAGTTTCCAGTTCAAAGGTCGAACTTCCGAGTTCAGAGGTCGGAGTTTCGAGTTCAGAGGTCGGAGTTTCGAGTTCTCTGCTCAAAAACTTAACTGCGATCGCTACACCAATACTAAAACATGGCTGAATCAGCAGTTATTTTTATAAGCTAAGGGCTTAATACCAAATGCTAAGAAGAACTACACTGCGATTAAGGAGCAATAATCATGCCAATCAAACCCGACGACCACGAAGTTTGGAACAACCGGGGCATTGCACTATATGATTTGGGAAGATTTGAAGAAGCAATCGCCTCTTATGACCAAGCCCTCAAAATCAAGCCCGACGACCACGATGCTTTGTACAACCGGGGCAATGCGCTAGATGATTTGGGAAAATTAGAAGAAGCGATCGCCTCTTTTGACCAAGCCCTCAAAATCAAACCCGACTTGCACGATGCTTGGTACAACCGGGGTACTGCGCTAGGAAAATTCGGAAGATCAGAAGAAGCGATCGCCTCTTATGACCAAGCCATCAAAATCAAACCCGACGACCACCAAGCTTGGAACAACCGGGGCACTGCGCTAGGAAAATTCGGAAGATCAGAAGAAGCGATCGCCTCTTATGACCAAGCCATCAAAATCAAACTCGACGACCACCAAGCTTGGAACAACCGGGGTACTGCGCTAGGAAAATTGGGAAGATTAGAAGAAGAGATCGCCTCTTATGACCAAGCCATCAAAATCAAACCCGACTACCACCAAGCTTGGTGCAATCGAGGCATTGCACTAGATGATTTGGGAAGATTAGAAGAAGCGATCGCCTCTTATGACCAAGCCATCAAAATTAAACCCGACGACCACGAAGCTTGGTACAACCGGGGTATTGCGCTATTTAATTTGGGAAGATTTGAAGAAGCGATCGCCTCTTATGACCAAGCTCTCAAAACTAAACCTGACAAAGACAATGCTTGGTACAACAAAGCTTGCTGTTATGGTTTGCTAGGGAATATTGATTTGGCAATAGAGAATTTGCAACAAGCTATCAATCTAAATCCTGAATGGCGAGAGATGGCAAAAACTGATACTGATTTTGACAATATTCGAGAAGATCAGCGGTTTCAAGATTTGATTAGTCGTTAGTCATTGGGCATTGGTTAGTAGTTATAGCCTTTCCTAATCACATGAGGTATATCTTAGCCCCCTCCTCGCTTGCGGGGAGGGGGTTGGGGGTGGGGTTCAGTAACTACTCAACCGAGAACCGCTATAATCTACCGCAAAATTGGGCTACCGTGATGATGAACTAAGTACCACTTCCCACCAAGAAAGTGAAATACATTTGTAGCTGTTGATTGTGCTTCAAGTCTTCTCCCGCCTACCACTTGAAACACATTTTCTCTCAACACAACGTAGGCGATATTATCAGTTATTTCTGTAGCAATTATATCTGTGTTAATTTCGATATAAGCGGTATTTGTAAATATCTGTTCCCAAGAAGTGCGAATCTCTTTCCAACCTCGCAGTATATTACTCCCAGGATGAATACAAAAACTACCAGTTCCTTGTGACCATACTGCACTCATTGTCTCAATATCTTTTCTTTCAAAAGCTCGATAAAAAGCTGCATTAGCCGCTAAGACTTCATCTTTCGTCATGGGGAATCAAATATTTAAAAGTTATCAGTTAAAAGTTAAAAGTTAAAAGTTAGGAGTTAGGAGTTAGGAGCCACTAAATTATAACTCTCAAATTTGACAAATTAGTAATTACCAATACCCAATGCCCAATTCCTTTGAGTGGATTGCGGTTTTTGGCTAACCCACAGCTTAATGTGATGAAAAATTGACATTAGGGCGATCGCTGGCATTGAAATAGCGAAAAATGTTATGAAAGCATGACATAGTGATCCCAGAAAGGCTGATAAATTCGTGAAACAGGCAAAAAACCACTTGTTACCCCTTGATCCCTACATATGCTTAGTGGTTAATATTGACTTAACAAATAGAACTCCTTCGATCCCAAAGAAATGCTGATTTTGGCATAACCAGGAATTGCAAGGAAGTGACCTGAATTTAAAAACAGACTAAAAAACTTAAAAACTGGGCAAAACCAGGAGTCAGGAATAAGAAATTCATCTGGAGCGGATGACATTTTATATAGCATTCTTTAACCAGGGGAAATCATTTACCACTTAAACTACTGGAGGCCGAAATTAATGGCAAAAGAACGCCCGCCACTAGAGGAGATGACCTTACGCCAACTACGCAAAGTTGCTAGCGAATACAGCATCTCTCGCTATAGCCGAATGCGTAAATCACAACTGCTGGCATCAATACAAGAAGTCCATCGCACCAAAACTTTACTCAGTCCATCTCGTTCATTGGAGGCACAGGAAACCGTGGAAGCTGCAAAGTTTGAATTAGGTCAGGAAGATCGTACTGGTGGATCTTTGGCTGATGTTGATGAAGGACTCGCAGATTTGCCCTCTGGCTATGGTGACAGCCGGATTGTACTCTTACCGCGCGATCCTCAGTGGGCTTACACTTACTGGGATATTCCCAATGAACATAAACAAGAACTGCGCCGACAAGGGGGACAACAACTCGCGTTACGGATTTATGATGTCAGCGAGATCAATATCGAATACCAAAGCCCCCACAGCATTCAAGAATATCCTGCTGATGAATTAGCCAGAGAATGGTATCTACCAGTTCCAGTTAGCGATCGCGATTATGTGATCGATATCGGCTATCGTGCTGCTGATGGTCGCTGGTTGGTACTAGCTCGTTCTACTAGAGTACACATTCCTCCCGTCTATCCTTCTGACTGGATTGAGGATGTCTTCATCAGTGTCAACTTTGAAGAAGATTTGCGTGGCAAGACTCAGTACGAACTGGTTCCCCCTGCCAAGAAGATTGCAGTTACCGCCAATGGTAATGCTGTTGTCAATGGCAACGGCAACCCCATCTACGACCAAATATTTGGTTTAGCGGAATCTGCCGAATCACAACGGGTTGCTGGTTCTATCTTCGGTTCCCAGCAAGGTTCGGCGCGTCCTGAAGAAGCTATTAGCTCTTACATTTTCCCATCTGGTGTGGGTCTGTGGGCAGCTCCTACCGTGTCTGGTTTAACCGCTTCCGGTGCAGGAATGTCAGGTGTTGGCTTCTCAGCTTCCGCCGTACCAGCGCGTCCGCGCCAATTCTGGTTAATTGCCGATGCTGAGTTGATAGTCTACGGTGCAACCGAACCCGATGCTACCGTAAGCATTGGCGGTCGTCCAATCAAGCTAAATCCAGATGGGACATTCCGCTTCCAGATGTCTTTCCAGGATGGTTTAATTGACTATCCGATTTTGGCTGTAGCTGCTGATGGTGAGCAAACCCGGTCAATTCAGATGAAATTCAATCGTGAGACACCATCCCGAAATACTAACACCAAAGAAGAAGCTGTTTTAGAATGGTTCCCTTAAGTTTTGGCTCTGAGATTAACCTCAGACTGAAATTTTAAATTATTTCCCGCTATAGTAATTCTGTAGCGGTTTTTTTTGCATTAATATGTATACAAAAAAATTATTCGTTGAGTGCAGATGCGATGTCTATGACAAGGCTTTCGCCAACGCATCCCCAAGTTTACGTAATGTTCTCTCTCGTGCAAAGTCAGCAGCTGCCCGTGCCGACTCTGCCAGAATTGTGTCAGTGTTTGGCGTTAGCTTCAAAGCCCCACCTAAATAACCCAGTGCCTTAAGATAACAATCAGATAAATTGGTCGAGGCTAACCGCTTTACAGTTTGGTAATCGCCATTTGTAAAGGCAGATAAAGCCAAGGCGTGTAAATCATTTCCGGGTTCGGGAACATCCAAAACATTGAGGATTGCCTCAATAGCTTTATTTACCTGTTCTAGTGTCAGTTCTTGTTGTACAGCTTGCACCATTGTTTTTACTCCTAAGTCGAGTTTTGAAAATTTTAAGATATAACTTGGGGCTATTTCGTTCTAGACAGAAACCGCCCAGAACTGAAGTTCAAGGCTAATAGTCAAAGTCCGTTAAAACGGACTATAACCCAATACAGTTCAGTTAAGGATAAGACTCTTTATCAAAGTTAATTTTTTTAACGAACCGCAGAGGCGCAGAGCAAACAGAGAGAAAAAAAATGCTTAACTGAACTGTATTGGACTATAACCTTTTCTTAAGTCGTCTTTAGACGAATGAGTGCTATTAGACTCAGAATTCATTCTGAGGTGGACTAGATGAGAATGAAATAGCCTGGGGCAAATAGAGTATGTGCCAGTTACGATCGCAATGCTCTTTTACGATTTGTGACACAAAACCAACAGCATTATCCCCATTATCCCCTGAAGGGTCAACCAAAAACAGTCACGATAGTCGTGACTGCTGATAAGATTGGTCAATTAACTGATTGTTTCTACTTTACATATCTGGCAGGAGCCACACAGACGCATACTCCTACAAAGAAGCAAGCTACGCGGAGCGTCTCGTAGAGAAGCAGCTTGCCAAAAGGCATCGCAGCCACTTCAAAACTGGTAATTGATTAAGCTTTAGCCAAGTTTTCAGCAACAAAGTCCCAGTTTACCAACTGTTCTAGGAAATTCTTGATGAACGCTGGACGGGCATTTCTGTAGTCAATGTAGTAGGCGTGTTCCCAAACATCCAAAGTTAAAAGTGCCTTCTGGCCATGAGCTAGAGGGTTCTCTGCATTTGGTGTCTTAATCACCTTCAGCGTACCACCATCATCAATCAGCCAAGACCAGCCGCTACCGAATTGAGTTGTGGCGGCGTTAGTGAACTCTTCGGTGAATTTGTCAAAGCTACCGAAGTCTTTATCAATCTTGGCTGCGAGATCACCAGTGGGTGCGCCGCCACCTGCGGGTTTCAAGGAATTCCAAAAGAAGGTGTGGTTCCAAACTTGAGCAGCGTTGTTAAAGATTCCCGCCTTAGAGGAGTCTTTGAAGGAAATTTTGATCACCTCTTCCAGAGGTTTATCGGCAAGTTCAGTACCTTCAGTGAGCTTGTTCAGGTTGTCTACATAAGCTTTGTGATGCTTGCCATAGTGATACTCGAAAGTCTCAGCTTTCATGCCATATGGCTCTAGAGCATTAATGTCAAAGGGTAGTGGTTCTTGTACAAATACCATTGTGTGAAATCCTCTCTTTATCGGTTTCCAGTCTTAAACTATTGCAGAAGCTTAGGAAATTAGCAGCTTTTGTTTTTGACAGTTTTATGTCTTTGATCATGAAACATAAAACTTAGCATCGTCATTCTACTACCAAAGTGAAGATAAAGTGAAGATGAAAACAAAGTACTTTTGTGATAAGTCAAACCACGATGAATTCATGGCTATAAATAAAAATGGCTAATATTCCATAGCCAGAAACCGATAATTAATTAGCATTTAGCAATTAAAGCTTTCATACTTCTATCTTTAGTAGGATTAATTCCGATGTGAAAAATCAGTCGAAAGCGAGATGATTTAATACTTAAATAATAATCTAATCTTTATACTACATGAGTAAAATTATCTATTTTATTTTTAAATGCAGTTTTGAGGATGGTAAGTGAATAATCACTCACCCACCACCCTTTGAAACTAAAAAACTAACAGCAAATAGTGGTGATTACCACTGAGATAAACGCTGCTGGTAATAGTTAACGATTTGTGCCGTGATTTCAGACACGTCTAAACCATCGGTTTGAACTTCGATCGCATCTGCTGCTTTTCGCAAAGGGGAAACTTTGCGTGTACTATCTTTCCAGTCACGTTCGGCAATATCGTGTTCCAGTTGCTCTAAACTCACTTCGGGTTGACCTTGTTTGTTAAAGTCTTGCTGGCGACGACGGGCGCGTTCACTTACAGAAGCGGTTAAGAAGATTTTAACTTCGGCATCGGGGAATACATGAGTACCGATATCCCGTCCTTCAGCGACTAAACCACCTTTTTTACCCCAGTTTTGCTGTAGTTTAACCAGAGCTTGACGTACAGCGCTCTGTGCAGCGATCGCAGATACAATAGAAGTTACCTCAATCGTGCGAATTGCCTGGGTAACATCGGTATCGTCAATCCAAACTCGCACGCTCGATTGTAAATCCTGGGTAGGAGTAAGTTTAATTTTACACTGGTTAGTTAATTCGGCGATCGCACACTCATCATCAATCGCAATACCGTTTTGCAGTACTAACCAAGTTACAGCACGGTACATCGCTCCTGTATCTAAATACACTAAATTTAGATTTGCTGCCACTTGACGCGCCACTGTGGATTTTCCAGCCCCGGCTGGGCCATCAATGGCGATGATGGGTTGACGATCGCGCAAGATGATATTGTCAATCAAACGTGTAGACCCAAGACGAGCTGCGATCGCCAACATTCCTTCCTCCTCAACTTTTTCTAAAGACATTAACGTAGTCGGTTCAACCAATTCAATATATTCCACTAAAATCGTGCTGACTATAGCCACTTCTTGCTGTACTAGTGCTATCAACTTGTTGCTATTGCGATCGCCTGCAATGAATGCAGCTTCAGCTCGTCGCAAGCCGCGATATAACACCGCTGCTTGCTCTTTTGCCGTTGCAGTCAAATATTGATTACGAGAACTGAAGGCAAGACCCGAAGCTTCCCGCACTGTTGGACAACCAACAATTTCTACTGGCAAATTTAAGTCAGCTACTAAGCGTTTAATAATTGCCAGTTGCTGACCATCTTTTTGACCAAAGTAGGCACGGTCAGGCTGTACCAAGTTAAAAAGTTTGGTCACAATCGTAGCGACACCCTGAAAGTGACCTTGCCGAGAACGAGCACACAAGCCTGTGATCATAGCAGATGGGGGGATAACTTGTGTAACCTTTGATTCTTCTATACTTTTCTGGGGAACTGCCATTTCTTCCGGAGTGGGTGCAAAAATCGCATCTACCCCAGCTTTAGAGCAAAATTGTTGATCTTGCTCTAAAGTGCGGGGGTAGCGTTGATAATCCTCGTTGGGAGCAAATTGCAGGGGATTGACGAAAATACTCACAATCACCGTAGAATTTTCTTGCCGCGCCCGTTGAATCAAGCTTAAATGACCTTGATGTAAATTTCCCATCGTTGGCACCAGACCGACTGCCGTCTGATACCAGCCAGTCATCTCATCTAGTTTCAGATGGTCATGGTCAGTAACTGCAATCAGGTTGTTTTCTGAGCAGCGTTTAGTTAAATAGCAGCGTAAAGCTGCGACTGTTGTCAGCAGGCGCACAAAAATACCCCTAGTTCTTATCGATCCCTCCCCCGTTAGTTTATATCTGAAATAGAGGGAACAGATGATTGAACTAGGGGAATTGTTATCGGGAGTGGGGAGTCGGGAGTGGTGATTAACTTTTTTCCCTATTCCCTATTCCCTATTCCCTACTCCCTACTCCCTACTCGATTATTTTCCAAGACTTCAATATGCACTGGTGCCACGCCACTGCCCATCATGCCCAAAATCCGAGCCGCGCCAGCAGACAGATCAAGGATTCGACCCCGAATGAATGGGCCTCGGTCATTAATCAGCACCACTACAGAACGACCATTGCGGGTGTTGGTTACACGAACTTTTGTACCAAAGGGTAAGCTACGATGGGCGGCAGTCATGCCTTCTGGATTGAATCTCTGACCGCTAGCAGTACGATTACCAGAACCGTCATAGCCGTAAAAAGATGCCATGCCTCTGAAACTGATTCGTACTACTCCGACGGCAATCTGTTGAGGCAGCTTTGGTATTGATATTGGCAGACGCACTGGTAAATTCGCAATTTCTTTTAAGGGAGATGCATTGCCTAGTAGCCTCCGCAGGCGATTGGTTGCTTGCAATGCATCTTGCGCCAGATTGTTGGTAGTACCTGCTAATCGCGTAGCTTCGTTGATTTCGACCAATTCTTCGTCATTAATTTTGATTATATAGCGATCGCCATTTTGCTGGAGGGGGGCGCTTTTGCTTTGCGTTTGATTATCAGTAGATTTTTCCCCTGCTTTCCAACTTACGGTAATCTTACTCCCGTCCACATTTTCCCGATTCAACTGGTTGATCTTAGCTGCTATTACACCAGCTATCTGAACCGGGTCATTGTCAACAGAGCTAATCTGGTTACTCACAAGAGTTACGTTACCAGTACTCGTTCCCTTTGGTGAATTGCTAGCAATAAGGGCGTACCCTTGTACGCCCCCAGTATTTCCAATTGCACCAACTTTTTTAGTTTCAGGATTCGTATTTGATACAGAACTCAAAAAGGTTAGAACAGGTATATTTCGGATAAAAAGGGTTGCCGCCTTACGTCCTCCAATGTTGTGAGTATGAATTTCTGTAATCACAGCATCCAAGGTTTGTTTCCCTGCTGTTGATTGGTACTCTCCCACCTTCACCACATCAGGGCCAGGTGATTTTTGGGAAGCTAGCGCATTTCCCTTGGTGGTTTGAGTGCAACCGACTGACGGTATGCCCAAAACAGCCATAGACAGGGCAACAATAATCCACAAATGTCTTTGATTCATGCGTCCGTTTTTAAAGCGACTGTAGAACTGAAGTTTTATAACCTGCGAAATTTTTCACTTGTGAAAGTGACTTCTCTCTTGAAAAACTCGAACTCGTTCCGTTTTCACTTTGTTATTTATAACTGCAACAGATTAACACGAACCTTTTGGCTTGGGGATCAGGGTTTTAGCGTAATTTTAAGCTCCTTTCTCAAATTTTAATGCCAATTTCAAGGGCGAAACCTTTCTCAAATGGGGGCTTTGGCTATGTAACGCTTTTTAATGCAAGTCAAAAATTTCTTAAAAAAACTTTATGCTTATTGCACGCCAAAGTGACGATACCTTATTCATATTGGTTGTCAAGGCTCGCAACTACCCGTGTATTATAGATTACATCGGTTTGGGCTATTTCCTATAAGAAGATAATATAACTTTTATTAAATAGCAAGGGCATTAATACTTAAAACTACTTATTTAATGGAATATTCAGATTTACCTATGAATAAGTGGTCATAGGAGTTACATCTGAAATAATTATGCAGATTAGTTTGAGTTTAATATCTTTTTTCAAAGTTTTTTCTACTTAGATTAATCATGACTTTTATTCTCCATAACTAGACGAAATATAGTGATATATGTAACTGGCTGTAACAGTAATACTGAGTATTAAAAAAAGGACAATACTCAACTGAATTTTTTTCAGGATTAATCATGAAAAAATTAACAAATATTCGCGATCGCTTGGAGAAAAATTTTTAGTCGTATTAAAAAATACAATAGCTATGGTTTGCCCTAAGTAGTTGCTCAAGTATGATTTTTGAGATGAAGCCGTCTTTTGAAAAATCTTTGCGCCTCTAGGGATGTACAGCTGCACCTCTACTATATATAGTAGGTATTTTGGGAAATGCTATCAGCCTGATGACAGACCAAGCAAATCAAGGAGATTTAGAAATAAATCCATCGCCATTAAAAGCTTTTCTCAAGGAGTTGCATTCGCAGTACAAGTCAGTGCGGGAGGGTGTAGTAGCGAAATATATTCCCGAACTGGCAAAGGTAAACCCGGACTTGTTCAGCATTTGCATTGTGACAGTAGATGGTCAGGTTTACAAAGTTGGGGACTGGGAGCAACTCTTTACCATTCAGTCAATTTCCAAGGTGTTTGCTTATGGACTTGCCTTAGAAGATCATGGGCTGGATTATGTTTTGACTAGAGTTGGTGTGGAACCGACGGGGGATGCATTCAACGCGATTGTTTTGGATGAGCAATCGAAGCGACCTTATAATCCAATGGTAAATGCCGGAGCGATCGCCACCACCAGCTTAATTAAAGGTTCCGGCCCCACCGAACGCCTGAACCGAATGCTGGATATGTTCCGGCGATATATTGGCCGCGACGTGTTCGTTGACATTTCAGTTTTTACCTCAGAACGCAGTACAGGGCATCGCAACCGCGCAATGGCGCATTTGATGCTCAACTTTGGCATGATTGACCGGAATATTGAAGAGTCGCTGGATCTTTATTTTCAACAGTGTGCTGTGATGGTGAATTGCCAAGACTTAGCAGTGATGGCGGCTACCCTTGCGAACAAAGGTATTAACCCGATCAGCAAAGAACGGGCGGTAGATAAGCGTTATATCAAAGATATTTTGAGTGTGATGTATACCTGCGGCATGTACAACTTTGCAGGTGAGTGGGCTTATAAAATTGGGATTCCGGCGAAAAGCGGTATTTGTGGTGGGATTATCGCCGTTGTACCGAATAAGATGGGGATTGGAGTTTTTTCGCCCCTGCTGGATGTACGTGGTAACAGTGTGCGCGGGGTAAAGGTGTGTGAAGAACTGTCCCAACGGTTAGGTTTACATCTATTTGATTGTTCTGGTCAAGAGTGAATTGGGCAAACAGGGCAAACAGGGCATTGGGTTATTCTCCTAGTTGTTATCATCTAAACAACTATTAAATCAAGAGAATCACAGATGGTTTCTTCCAACAGCAAGATAGGTATTATTGGCGCAGGGACATCAGGCGCTTATCTTGCCAGTTTGCTTATTCAAGAAGGGTTTCAAGTTGACTTGTTTGAAAAAGCGCCCGTAGTGCGTACCGATGGATGTGGCATTCTTATTGTCCAATCAGGTATGAAAGCACTTGATCAAGGAAACCCTCAAATAAGCCAAAAAATTATTAACTCAGGCAATCCTGTTAAATTATTCGAGTTTCGCAACCTTAAAGGTGGATTCATCAATTCAGAATCCGTCACCTATGGTGAAGATGAACTACCAGGAATGCTTGTACACCGTAAGGCGATTTTAGAAGCAATCCTTGATACTTTACCCCCTAATAGTATTCATTTTAACGCTCAATTAGCTTCGATAACGCAGACTGAGAATAGCGCGATCGCCCACTTTAAAGATGGAAGTCGCTGGGAAGGAGATATTATAGTCGGTGCTGATGGCATTCTTTCTAAGGTTCGGCAGTTTGTGGTTCCGAATGTAGAACTATGCTATTTAGGCGATTTAGTTTGGCGAGGGATTGTGACAGATAATAGCTTCTGTCCAGAAGGAAACTTTTTTGTTTATGTACGCGGTCGGGGAATTTATGCAAATTTCTTTCATATTGGTGCAAATCTTACTCATTGGGGTTTCTTTGTAGAAAAGGAACAGAGGGATTCTGAAATAGGCAGATTACAACCGACTAATATATCTATTCCTCCCGAAGAATTAGCCAAACTCCCAGAGGATGCACGAAATGTGATTGAGTCAACCCCTGTGGAAAATATTATCTGTCGTTATTCCTATGACATCGATCCCCTACCTCAACTCTATGATGGTCGCGTGATTTTAATTGGTGACGCAGCTCACGCAAAAAGTCCTACTCGCGCTAGAGGCATGACTTCAGGTTGGGAAGATGGTTTGTCTTTAACGCGACATCTCACGGCTAGTGCTAGTTTTGCCGAAGCTCTGGAAAATTATCAGACGGAAAGATTACCTATTGTCCACGAATATCAACGTTCGAGTCGTGAAGTGAGCCAGAAAATTGGTCGTCGTTAGCTAACGCGAAACTTAGGGTAAAATTAGTTTTTATTTAAAATTAATGAGTAACGATCCTGTAATTAACGAAGATATCATCACCTCTGCCATATCTCCCGATTTGGACAAAGTTCCTGAAATTTTTACACGTCATATTGGCACTTGGAAAGGTGAGTATATTAAAACTGATAAACGCGGGCATTTTTCTCGCAGCTTTTTCGGTAGTTTTACCATCTTGATTGAGGGAAGTCAGTACCGACAGGTTAACAATTATGAATACTCAGATGGCTCTCACCTCCAGCTTAATTTTGAAGGACACTTTGAAGATAGGATTCTGAAATTGTTTTCTAGCAATTATTCTGATTTTTCCGCGATCGCTTGGGATGCAGGTCAAGACACCGTTTGCTCTCGGTTAACGAAAACTCAAGATAACGCGCTGATTACATTTATGGAAACAATAACTTTACTCGATGACAATCACCGAGTTCGTAGTACCCAAGCTTTTAAAGATGGCATTTTTGATGGCATCACCTTTATTGAAGAAATTCGTTTTTCCTAAATAGATTAGATAGTCCCAGATTTGAGCAAGGAAGGTTCCAATCGAGCAAAATTGTGCGATTTGACTTTTATTTTGAAGAAGAATTAAATTGGTTCTGAAACTTGCTCATCCAGACGGCGAAACAAATACACCCAAAGCGGTAGAGAACTATTAATCGCAATTAGTCGCACTAAATGACCAGTTGTGACAATTTCAACATTATGATTCAATGCCAGGGAAACCAGGATCATTTCTGCTGATCCTCCTGGTGCTGTGACTAAAAGACAGGTTAACCAGTCCCAAGAGGTTAATTGCATCGCAAGTATAGCAGCGATCGCTCCCGCTATGAGAGTCATCGCTACAGACATCAAAGCATAGCCGATAGTCCGCTTCTTAAAATTGGGTTTGTCTCCCCAATACTCACCAATAGTAATTCCCAGAAGCATTTGACCCAATAAGTTAATTAAAGGCGGCGGGCTAAAGCTAATATCACCCACAAAAGGTAGCCAATGTAGCAAAGGATTAAAGCCGATACCAATCAACAATGCGCCAAAGAAATCGCCAGCCGGAATTTTAAATAATATAGCTGGATAAACTACTAATCCAGTAATTACCAGTACTAACAAGAGTAATTCTAGTTGAGATGGATCGAAATTGAGCCAAGCAGCGTTGATTGGGAGTGTTTGCGGATAGTAATTACCAGTTGATGTTTTAGCAACAAAGGGAATTAGAACAACTACTGAGGTGACGCGAATCGCCTGAACTAAGGCAACCAAGGTGACATTTTTATTGTAATCGGCGGCGATCGCTGCCATAATTCCGACACCACCAGGAACTGTAGCCAGCATTGCTGTCAATAAGTTAGTTTTGCTGAGGCGGGAGTAAATGTAACCGATACAGCTTCCACTCAGCAGCATAAACAAAGTAAGAAAAATAAATATCGGAATACCAGAAGCAACACTAGCTAGATTAGCGTGGCTATTAGAAGCGCCGACAGTTAAGCCTACAAGTGCCATTCCCACTTTTCTAGCAGTGCGGTTAGGTTGTGGGAAATATTCATAAAAAATTCGACATCCTTGAAGAACCACTGTACCAGCAGCAATCCCGCCAAATATCCAGGCAATCCTGCCAATTTGGAACTTTGCCAAGAGTAAACCCAGAGGTAATGCCAGAAGCATTTCCAAGACAAGGACAATTAGTTGTTTTACAAATAGCTGTTTGGTAACAACAGGATTTTCATGAGTGTGTTCTTCCAGGTTGGGAGCAAGACTTACACTTTGATTCATCGATACAAGCTTTTTTATTAATTTAACTTATGTACTCAAGCTCACGCGATCGCCCAAGATAACTAGTTCTAAATTTACCGCGTGTTGTATTCAAACAAAAATGCCTATAGAGAGAGGATAGGGGCACAATGATCGTTGTGCCCCTACAAATAAGTGGTATTTCTTTCAATGGTTCAGCCCGTTTAATCTTCATCAAGGGCTGGGAAGGCTTCCTCAAGCTGCCACAACCTATCTTTATTTTCAACAAACCAAATACGAGTTTCTGGAGTTAATTTACTCCAAATGTCTTCAACAGGGATGTGAGGAGATGCATATTGGTACTGTTGACCAAGTGATTTGAGATTATCCGCCACATCATGGGGAATTCCGAATTGTTCCCAGTCAACTGTGATACTTCTTCCCGAAACTCCGGCTGTGGGGTCAAAAACCAATTGTGCTGATCTGACTAAATCAGCAAAGTGTTTCGGTTTGAGTTTGATGATTTCTTGAATTTGGAGTGATTCGTTATACTCTTGAGACATGATCGCCGCAGTGGTAAAGATTAGTGGTGTATTGAACTTACTGCCAGAGATTTTTATCCCAATATTTTTAGTTTAGCGCAGAGCCGCTAACTTGATCATGATTAAGATTATGGGATAGGGATTAAATGTTGAGAAGAATTCTGATTCTGGCGTTGCATAATTTAAGTATGAATTGGAACGCCGATTTATAACTAATGACTAACTCCTGATTTGGAATGGGATTATCATACACTCATATTTGTTAGTGGAGTGAAAGACATGATTGCAATCAGCGGACTTTCTGGCAATGAAATCTTCTGTCTTCGACAACAGGGTATGTATCCGGGAGATTTAGTCATTGGTAACAGTGTCTTTTCACTGGGAATAATTGGGGGAATTGCATCAGGACTGAAAACAATTGTCGGTGGAGAAGTCAGCGAAGTCACCAGCATCATTCATGAAGGAAGGCAAAAAGCTTATGCCCGGATGTTGGCGGAAGCAGAAAAGCATGGCGGAATTGGGATCACAGGCGTTAATAATGAATTAGTGCAACAAGTTGGTAATGTCGAATTCCTCTCAATTGGCTCTTGTGTTCACCAAGATCAGGAAAAAGCCGAGAAATTAGAATTTTCTACCTCAGCCGACGGACAGGAACTTTACTGCCAAATTGATGCCGGATTTGCACCGAAAAAGTTTGTCTTTGGCAATGTTGCCTACTCCATTGGATTAGGTGGCGGAATACTCGGCTCACTCAAAAGTTTAAAACGGGGAGAAATTAAAGAATTTTCCTCGATCTTCAACCAAACCCGTCACTTAGCCTTAAAGCGAATTCAGTCTGAAGCCCAGAATGCGGGTGCGAATGCTGTGCTTGGAATTCAGACATCGATTATTCCCTTTGCTGCAATGCAAGAGATGGTGATGATCGGTACTGCTTCCTACCATCCTGCTCTGACCTCTGGCTTTAGTCACAGTCCTATTACCAGCGATTTAACAAATCAAGAAATGTGGAACCTGATCAACTTGGGTTATATGCCCTTAAAGTTGGTTTTAGGTGTTTCCGTATATTCTCTTGGTTTTGTTGGTGGAATTACATCAGCATTCAAGTCCTTTGTGCGTGGTGAAATTAATGAATTGACTACATTAATTTATGAAGCACGGGAACAAGCTATTGCCCACATTGCCACAGACGCTCGTAATAGTGGCGCTGACCAAGTAGTTGGGATTAAAACTTATGTTTATCAGTTAGGTAGTGGGATTATCGAGTTTATGGCGATCGGCACTGCGATCAAAAAGCTGCCAGGAGTTAGCACCCACTCGACTAATTTAATACCCCAAGCAATTATTTCAGATCGAGACACCTTTATAAACACCGCCGAAGGTACTACACTGACCAAATTAAATCAAACCTCAAAAACTTAAGTTATGCCATTGGTGAATCATTACTTTCTCTCAACGGTGACACTCCTACACCGATTGCAAGCAATACGGTGTAGGCTTCTAAGTTCTGTTATCGCATGATTCATACTTTGATTCAGCAACGCCCTGATTCTAGTCTCTAGTTCCCAATACTTCTCTACGAGAGGCTGCGCCAACGACAACGCTCAGTACAAGTCCCCAATCCGTATTTTAGTGACGAGTGTAGGAACGCACAAAGTGAGTTTTGAGTGTCTGAGCGATCGCGGACATTACAACTGCTACTAGAGAAAGCGATATTGCTGCTATTTTGATTCTAGAATCATCTGCAAGTATTGCTACAGCAGCTAGAGCGATCGCTACCCCTATAGAGCTTTGTTTGACCGTATTTGTAACTTGATAAGCTCGATTGCAAGAACTACAAAGAAGTGTATGTTGCGTGAATCGGTCTAATGTGATCAACTTTTGAGCAAACTCGCTACTACCGACATTTTTTGAAGTGGAATAACCTTGATAAAACGGCAAAGATGACCCAAATTTATCTAGCCACTTGCGATACTCAACCACCAAAGTATCAGATGTTTTGAGCGGTAAATACACTTCTTTGAGATTTTGTCCCAAACGCTCAATTTGTGCCTTTTGTTCAACGACTAATTGCAAATCACCTTCCAAGATTTTGTTTCGGATCAAGATGTGATCTAACCAGCGAGGCATCAGCTTTATTTTTTTGGGAAAAAAGTTACCATAATTTCTCAGTAGAATCCGACATCTATCCTTACCGAGTGGAATTGAATACAGGACTGTGCCTCCAAACTTACTTTGCTGTTCATTACCAAATCCTTTGTAGAGAATCAAATTAGGAGCAATGAAATCTAATGAAATCCAAGGCCGATTGGGTGTCCGTGTTCCTCGCCACCTTCCCTTAATTCCCTGAATGTTGCTGTCAATGACTTCTATTTCCAGCGCTTGGGCATCTTTTCGACTTCCCAACAGGCCATCATGGCTGATTGGAACGTGAGCCGGATCAATAACGTTTTCAATAAAATAACTTTGGTCGTAAGGTAGGTCACGTACATAATCTAAGCTGAACGATTCCGGCTTTTCCCAATCTGGTAGAGATGGAATTAGCTCATCAATAGCCGTTTCGGCTTCCCCTGCCCACATCCAAATGATACCTTGAAGTTCCAAGACTTTAAAGGATGACACGCAAGCATTTACCGGAATTTTGGCATCGCTGGGTAATTGAGGAATATGCAGACATTCACCATCACTGCCAAACTGCCAACCGTGGTATAAACACTCTATTTTGCCGTCAATAATTTGTCCATCAGAAAGTCTAGCTGCACGGTGAGGACAACGATCTGTTAAACAGATAAACTCTCCATTTTGGTCTTTGAACAAAACCAAGGGTTCATCGTACAAGGAAAAGCTATAAGGGCGGTTAGCAGGCAAGTCTTGCACGAACGCGACGGGATACCAGGATTGTCTCCAGTTAAATTCTTGCTTCTCCTCTGGTGTCTCTAAGGTAGAAGTTGGTGTTGTCGCCTGTAGTGTTTTTATTTCTAATGACATAGTTTTCTCCAGGTTTCTATGATTTTATAGCTTTGGATTAGCAAATGCTTAGTCCCAGAGATATAAGACTCCTGAGAAATAGTTGTCACCTTAAAATTAGAAGCGATCGCTACTAAACTGACGATTTCTCCCAAAACTTACAATTTCTTGCCGTTAAAATGACGATTTTTCCATTAAACTCACAATTTTTACCTTAAAATCACGATTTTTTCCTTAAAGTCGTGATTTTTTCCTTAAAGTCGTGATTTTTTCCTTAAAGTCGTGATTTTTTTCTTAAAGTCGTGATTTTTTCCTTAAAGTCGTGATTTTTTTCTTAAAGTCACCCTATTCTGCAAGACTTGGAAGATAAAAAATATACTTAAAAAGTAGCTGAAAGTTGAAGTTTGCACTAGTGACCTCAGCTAGTCATTTTCGATCAGAACTGTAACAGCAGCGATCGCAATCAACATTTCGTCATTTTTATCGTTGAGTTCGGGAATAGCCCGCCCTTGAACTATCATCCCCCCAGATTCTACGGTGAGGGTTTTCTGACCAAATGGTAGTACAGCTAGTACCTCTTCTTCCCTAACTTGTTCTGGGTATGGTACTGCTACCTGAACTTCTATAATCATTTCATTCGGATGACTCAAGCCAGCAACTTCCCAAACACCAGGTAAAGCATTGTGAGCGATCGCATTGCGTACCGCCCTAGATGCTGCTACTGTAGGTTCTTGTCCATGCTGATCTATTCCCATCCCCATTTCGATAATCAACCGTTTACGCGCCATTACTATCTCCGGTAAATCTTGCATCTTTCACCAAAAAAGGCAGAAGTTAGAGAAGCCACTTGTGAGAAAACTGTGCTACCTATTGCACCCTCCTGCCCTCTATCTTCTGAGGTGCTTTAAACTATATGCTGCAAGCGATTCAGACGCTCTGAGTAACTTTTCATCACCTGTAGAGCAAACATGGGTGTTTCCTGAACGGCAAAGAGGAACCCTTCCTCATCAAGGAAACCTAGCTTGCTATCCACCTTGGCAATAGCTGTGTAAGTTCTATTTTTTACTCCTACAAGTACCCCTGCACCAAAAACTTCGCCCGTTTTAATGGTTTCTACAATCTTGCCATTGACTAATATATCCACCTCTCCTTCGAGAATGCCATATATTTCATCACCAGACTGTCCTTCTTCAAAGATGACTTGGCCTGCTGAAAATACTTTAGGGTCGGGTTGTTTTTGAAAGATACTGACTGTTAACACAGGACTTAGCATTAGAGCAACCCCAAAATTATTTGTTTTTAAACGAAACTTTTTGATAGCTTTAGGCGAACCCAGAAAAGTATACTACTTTCTGTTGATTAACTTTCAACCACCGTAAAATTCCTGATTAGTCCCCTAATCGCCAATAAAGAAACCTCTAAGAAGGTTTTACGTAGTAAAACCGTCCCTCTCCGAGTCGGAGAGGGAGAGACTTGAGTAAAAATTCAGTTTTTTGCTCCCCTCTCCGCTTGCCTAACGGCAGGCTGACGCCAATGGAGAGGGGTTGGGGCACAGGTCAAATAATACTTATCAAACTCACGTTCCGTTAGCAGATTTTGGTTTTCCTGGCATCTTCTATAATTTCCTCGTTCCCATGCGGAGCATGGGAATGGATTCATTGAGGCTCTGACTCAATATAAGCTGTTGCACTTTAGTTTGCATATCTAAATTTAATAAAAGTCTTGTGGGGTGGGCATCTTGCCCGCCCTAATGGGAGCAAGGTTATTTGTGGAACAGCTTATTACTAGAGGCAGAGCCTAGTCTGTAAACTCTGTGCCTGTTTAGAGGGTGAAAATTCATGCAACATATATGTCGTCATTGCGAGCGGAGCGAAGCAATCGCCTGGGATTGCTTCGCTCCGCTCGCAATGACTAGAGGGAGACTTTGCAAGGATACAGAAACAGCATGAACCAAAAATGGGAAAATTTCATCAAAGTCAACAGCCTAGGCAGAGCCTCTAATCAGCCATTCCCATGCAGAGCATGGGAACGAGGGAAGTTCAAGGCAGGGAGAGGTTTATTCAACTCACGTTGTCAAAGTGAATAAAATAGCAAATTTTGGTTTTGATGTCATCTTCTATAATTAATAAAACCTGCACACCTAATTCTAGGCATGAGACTGTGACCGAATCAGGAAGTTACAAAGATACTGTAAACCTACCCAAGACTAAGTTTGAGATGCGGGCAAACGCCATCAAGCGTGAGCCTGAAATCCAAAAATTCTGGGAAGAAAATAAAATTTACGATCGCCTCTCCGAAAATAACCCTGGCGAATTATTTATACTGCACGATGGGCCTCCCTACGCTAATGGCTCACTCCATATTGGTCATGCCTTAAATAAAATTCTCAAAGATATTATTAATCGCTACCAACTGCTACAAGGGCGTAAAGTTCGCTACGTTCCTGGTTGGGATTGTCACGGTTTACCAATTGAGTTAAAAGTTTTGCAGAACATGAAGTCAGCAGAACGGCAAAACTTAACATCTTTACAACTGCGGCAGAAAGCGAAAGAATTTGCCTTAGCTACGGTAAACGACCAGCGCCAAAATTTTCAACGCTACGGTATTTGGGGTGATTGGAACCACCCTTATCTAACTATGAAGCCGGCTTATGAAGCGGCTCAAATTGGCGTGTTTGGTCAGATGTTCTTGAAAGGCTACATCTATCGCGGTTTAAAGCCGGTTCACTGGAGTCCGAGTTCTAAAACTGCTTTGGCTGAAGCTGAGTTGGAATATCCAGAAGGTCACGTTTCCCGCAGTATCTATGCAGCTTTTCCCATCATCGGTTTGCCGTCAGCTGTAAAACCACTGTTGGCGGAATATCAGTCAGATTTAGGTGTGGCTATCTGGACAACCACACCTTGGACAATTCCGGCAAATTTGGCTGTAGCGGTGAATGCAGATTTGAATTATGCAGTAGTGGAAGTTTCTCGCCCAGAAGGGGAGGCGCAGAGTAATTTCAAATACCTAATCGTTGCTGCTGATTTGGTAGAACGTTTATCTTCAACCTTGGGAGTTAAGTTAACTCTCAAAGCCACGTTTAAGGGGAATGATTTAGAACATATTACTTACCGTCATCCTCTATTTGACCGGGAAAGCCCGATTGTTGTGGGCGGTGATTACATTACTACTGAATCGGGTACTGGCTTGGTACACACAGCCCCCGGTCATGGTCAAGAAGATTACATTGTTGGTCAGCGCTACGGTTTACCCATTCTTGCACCAGTGGATGACGATGGCAATTTTACCGAAGAAGCCGGACAATTTGCTGGGTTGAATGTGCTGGGTGATGGGAATCAGGCGGTGATTGATGCACTGGCTGCGGCTGGTTCCTTGCTGAAGGAAGAACCATACCCCCACAAGTATCCTTATGATTGGCGGACGAAGAAGCCGACGATTTTCCGTGCGACTGAACAATGGTTTGCTTCCGTGGAAGGATTTAGAGAAGAAGCACTAAAGGCGATCGCAACGGTAAAATGGATTCCAGCCCAAGGTGAAAATCGCATCACGCCAATGGTGGCGGAACGTTCCGATTGGTGTATCTCCCGTCAACGTGCTTGGGGTGTACCCATTCCCGTTTTCTACGATGAAGCTACGGGAGAACCACTGCTGAATGAGGAAATTATCAACCACGTCCAAGGAATTATCGCAGAAAAAGGTTCTGATGCTTGGTGGGAACTCTCGGTAACTGAGTTATTACCCGAATCCTATCGCCAAAATGGCAAGTCTTACCGCAAAGGTACAGACACAATGGATGTATGGTTTGATTCTGGCTCATCTTGGGCGGCTGTCGTCCAACAGCGTCCAGAGTTACGCTACCCTGCTGATATCTATTTGGAAGGTTCCGACCAACATCGCGGTTGGTTCCAGTCAAGTTTGCTCACCAGTGTAGCAGTGAATGACATTGCACCTTACAAAACTGTGCTAACTCACGGCTTCGCTTTGGATGAACAAGGGCGGAAGATGAGTAAGTCAGAAGGAAATGTGGTTGACCCCAATACAATCATTGAAGGCGGGAAAAATCAAAAAGTAGAACCGCCCTACGGTGCAGATGTATTGAGGTTGTGGGTATCATCGGTAGACTACTCCGGCGATGTCCGCATTGGCAAAAACATCATCAAGCAGATGAACGATGTCAGAGGCAAAATTCGCAATACGGCGCGGTTTTTGTTGGGTAGCTTGGATGATTTTGACCCGGAAAAAGATACAGTCCCCTTCGAGGAATTGCCAGAACTTGACCGTTATATGCTGCACCGCATCACCGAGGTGTTTGAGGAAGTAACCGTTGCCTTTGAGAGTTTTCAATTCTTCCGCTTTTTCCAAACAGTGCAGAATTTCTGCGTGGTGGATTTATCCAATTTTTATTTAGATGTTGCCAAAGATAGGCTGTACATCAGTGCAACCGATGCTTTCCGCCGTCGCAGTTGTCAAACAGTGCTGAAGATAGCAATAGATAATTTAGCACGAGCGATCGCTCCAGTATTATGCCACACCGCAGAGGATATTTGGCAATATCTCCCCTACAAAACACCTTACAAATCAGTATTTGAAGCTGGTTGGGTGCAAGTAGACCAAAAATGGCGTAATCCAGAGTTAGCGGAATTTTGGTCAGCGCTGCGACAACTCCGCACCGATGTTAATAAGGTGTTGGAACAAGCCAGGATAGAAAAACTCATTGGTTCTTCCCTAGAAGCAAAAGCTTTGATTCATATACCTGATAAACAATTAGGCGATGCTATCAAAGCCTTTAACCCTCTTAACGGTAACGGGATTGACGAACTGCGGTATTTATTGCTGACTTCCCAAGTGGAATTATTAGATTCTGCTCAAGGGTTGCAAGGATTAGAATATACAGCGCAGACGCAAGACTGGGGAATTGGGGTAGTAAACGCAGATGGGGAAAAATGCGAGCGCTGTTGGAACTACTCTACTCATGTGGGAGAATCAGCAGAACATCCGCTAATTTGCGAACGATGTGTTGCAGCCTTAGCAGGGAAATTCTAAAAGCAAAAATTCCAGAAACCTCACCCTGTCCTGACGGACATCCCTCTCCGAACTCACGGAGAGGGACAGGTTATGCTACGCAAAACCTTTCTTAAGGTTTTCGAGATCCCGTGAAAAGCTAGATGAAAATTAATCTACTTGTGATCAAAAATCTTCGGTATTTTTACGGAAGTTTACTAGGTATTTTAAGGGGATTATTTCCCAATAAAGCAGCAATCAGGTGTTTTATTAAGAAAATATAAAGGTATTGAATAATACGTAAAATTTAGAATAAAAATTCATTAAATCACATTTTAAGGGATACAGAAATAATGTCCTCAAATAGAGTTGGTAAAGAGTTGGCAGATTTTTTGCTGCAAATAGAAGAGCGATCGCAGTTTCATGCAGGCTATCCATATAATTTAAGTTGTGATTACAGTGCGATCGGAAAATTTTTCAATTTTCTATTAAATAATGCTGGAGATCCATATGTTGAGCCAGATTTTGGTCTCCATTCTCGGAAGTTTGAGCAAGAAGTATTATCTTTTTTTGCTCAACTCTATAAGATTCCAGAAAATCAGTTTTGGGGTTATGTTACTGCTGGCGGAACGGAAGGTAATTTATATGGAATGTTCTTAGCAAGAGAAATCTACCCTAATGGGATTCTTTACTCATCACAAGACTCTCATTATTCAATTGCCAAAGCAGCGAAATTATTCCGCATCCAACATAATGTTGTTAATTCGCAAATTAATGGAGAGATAAATTATGAACATTTTGAACAACTAATTAGCGAAAATCGGAGTTATCCAGCGATCATAAATTTAAATATTGGCACTACTGTCAAAGGTGCGATTGATAACTTAGACCAAGTTCTAGAAATTTTAGAGCGCAATCAGATTAAAGATTACTACATTCATTGTGATGCCGCGCTTTCAGGATTAATATTACCCTTTCTAGATGGCGCTCCACAAGTTAACTTTGAAAAACCCATAGATAGTATAGCTATATCAGCTAAATTCATTGGTTCTCCATTACCTTGCGGTGTAGTTTTAACTAAGAAGAAATGGGTAGAAAAAATTGAAACAGCAATTGAATATATTGGTTCAAAAGATACAACTATTTTGGGTTCTAGAAACGGTCATACCCCTCTGATTCTCTGGTATGCACTGCAAACAAGAGGTGATGATGGATTAGCTACAGAAGCAAAGACCTGTATTCATAATGCCCAATATCTTTTCCAACAACTTAAAATCAGAGAATATCCATGTATGCTCAATAATTTTTCCAATATCGTAGTGTTCCAAAAACCTTCTCAAAGGTTAATTAAAAAGTGGCAATTAGCAATTTTTGAAAATTGGGCACATATTATAGTCATGCAGAATATTGATCGGGAGAAAATCAATACTTTTCTGAATGAGCTTTTGTTAGAAGAAGGGTTACTTAATAATGCAGAGGATTTCCAGCTACAGCCAGTACTACGCTAAGATACAGCAGATTGCGAGTGATATCATGTCCGCATAATCACTGTGGACATGATATAACTCGTGATCTAGATTATCAAGTGAAATTAATCGCCTAATTTTACGAGGTGTTTTTCTAAACAGAATCCGATACCAAGATTTTTATGTCTTTAAAAAGTTTTTACAGTACAAGTTGGCAGCAAGTAGTACTTCTACCTCTGCACTTTCCATAGGTGGCGATAAAAAATACCCTTGTCCATAATCACATTCTAAAGCCTTTAACTGTGCTAATTGCTCTACAGTTTCTATCCCTTCTGCTGTTACAGACATATTCAAATTATGAGCTAATGTCACAATAGCTCGAACAATTTCTAAATTTTCTCCTCGACTACCTATATTGTTGATGAAAGAACGGTCAATCTTAAGGGTTTTGATTGGTAGGCGGTGCAAATAACTAAAAGATGAATAGCCAGTACCAAAATCATCCATGTGCAACTCGACATTCAGCGCTGTTAACTGAGAAAGCACAATGGTAGCTAATTCAAAATTATCCATCAATAAGGTTTCAGTAATCTCCAATTTCAAACTGCATGGCTGGAGTCCAGTTTCCTGCAAAATATGTTTAACCTGTTCAAACACATCGGGTTGCGTCATCTGTTTACCAGAAAAATTCACACTAATTGTCAGAGGTAGTGAGGTAGGAAATTTTTTATGCCATGTGTGCATTTGGTGGCACGCTTCATAAAGCACCCATTGCCCGATAGAAACAATCATTCCAGTTTCCTCTGCTAAGGGAATAAAATCTTGAGGGGAAATAATTCCTCGTTCTGGATGATACCAACGTATCAATGCCTCAAATCCAATAATTTTCCCAGTTGTCAGTGAAATAATTGGCTGGTAATAAAGGCGAAATTCTTCTTGCTTGAGCAGTGCATTCCGCAGAGCAGTTTCTAACTCCAAGAGCAAAGCTGCACCCTCGTGCATCTTTGGGTCAAAGACCTGATAGCGTGCCTTACCAAGTGATTTGGCACAGTACATTGCCACATCGGCATCCCGTAGAATCTGCGCTGCTTGATCATAATCTTTTCTACTTAAAGCGATGCCAATACTAGCATTAGTAAACACCCGATGTTCATTTAATTGAAATGGCAAAGCTAGCACCTTTTTAATTTGCTCGGCTACCTCTATGGCAGTGCTGATACCCTCAATTTCCTCAATTAAAATTGTGAACTCGTCTCCGCCAAAACGGGCAACTATGTCTCCGGTTTGCACAACTAACTTTAGCCGATAAGAAATTTCAATCAAAAGTTGATTTCCTAGTAGATGTCCAAGGCTGTCATTAACAACTTTAAAGCGGTCTAGGTCTAAGAAAAGTACGGCAAATAAATAATTATTTTGCTGTTTAGTACGTTCTATTGCGCCCTGCACCTGCTCCATAAAGAATCGTTGGTTAGGTAATCCAGTTAGCGCATCATGAAGACTATTGTGCAATAATTGCTCTTGTGTTTGTTGACGGTTAATAATGTCTTGTTCAAGTTGTTGATTAACTCTAGTAAGTTCAATAGTGCGTTCTAGCACCATCTGCTCAAGCTGATAACGATACTTGACTAATTTTTCCTCTACTAGCTTACGATTAGTGATGTCACGGACAATAACAACATACTCCGGTAGCGGGGAATTAAATGGTTGTGAAATAGTCGATTCAACAATTCGTAGACCTTGGTTGATTTTTAAGTTTTGCTCACTCCTAATAGACCATTGCTCCGGTTTGCCGCGATAGGATATTAAGAGTTGATTCAAGTTTTGCCCAAGCAAGTGGTGAACATTTATTTGAAATAATTCCTCAGCAGCGGCATTTGTCTGACAAATTGTACCGTTTTCATCTAAGACTAAAACAGTATCTGGAACGGTATCGACAGTAGTGATAAATAGGTTTTTCGCTTGTTTGCGTGCCTCATCAATAGCAACAATTTGTGGTAGAGTTGTCCAGCAAGCGATCGCTACCCCGGCAAAAGAAAGCGTCACTAACAGAATAGCTAGTAAAGAGTTTTCAGGATTATTAGAAAGTTTATCTAAAAAATCGCGGATAACCCAACTGCTTGTGGCAGTAATACAAATTAATGATACTAAGGCAATCACCTGTAGTACCACAAAGTCCGGGTTGTTTCTACTAACCCTACTGTCGTGATGCTGTGTCCACCATTCCGGGTGTAATCGTGCAAATCTTAAGCGGCGTAGTGCTAAATCTCCGATGATCAGAACAATGGGTAATAATAATCCCAGTAATAAATGTTTCCAATTCCAAGCTAAACCTCCCACTATTACAACTACCGCTTCTACAAAGAAAAAACCAAGTGACCACCAAGGCCATAACACTTGCGGTTTGCCACGACACAGCCATAATCCCAGATGTAGTCCCATAATGGATATGAGATAACAAGTGCCTGCTACTGTGACAAGTTGAGGTACATTTCTAAAATTTAGACAAAGCAAACTGATTACAAAGGTAACTAAGATAGCAGGGCCAAGGACACCTTCAGGGGAAACTAATGCAAATATGGGAGAAAGCTGTCTGTCTAAAGCAAGTTGGTATAATATCCGAGGAGAGTTAGAAACTGCCGTAGCAGAACTTAGAAGGCAGGATACACTAATCAGAAGTGTGACTAGAAAGGGGGCATATTTACCCCAAAAAGGCTTAGAAGCTGCTACCAGATTTTGGAACGCGCTCTCATGTATTGTTAGATTTGGAGCCGAACACATTAATACCCAAGAACCACCTAAAAACACTAGAGGAATTAGCCAAGCAGCTATTGTTAAAAACCTTAAAGTTTTATATGGGTGGCGGCTATCAGCAACAAAAGAAGAAGTGGTTTCACAAGCATAAATTGAATAGCTAGCCAGAAAAAACCACTTTGCCCATTCTTCAAAGCTCAGGCTATGTGTGCTAGGTGCGATACATTTCCAACTATCAGGTGAGAAAGCTAACGATATTATGCCTTGAGTACAAAACAAAAATAGTAATAAAATTGCTGGGAATACAAAAAATAAATGCAGAAGTGCTAAAGCACGGGTGCCACTGAACGCCACAATAAAAGGAATAGCTGTAAATACAACTTTTAATAAAGTTTCTGGGCAAGAAATACCTAATGGTTGAAAATTGTCTTTAATTAGGTCTGTGAGAATAATCGCATACAGTGCCGGTGCTGCTGCCCAGCTAAAAAAGTATCCTAAGGCTACGTAACGGCCTAAGCCAGGAAAGTTCTTTAATAGCCTTGTGGTATAATTCGGTGTTCCTCCAGCGACATCTGACCAATGTCTACCTAGACTTTGTACCTGTAAGTTAAGTAAAAAGGAAATGATCGTGCCAAAAAACCAAACTAAGATAGCTTTAGACCCTAATGCTGCATGAATTATGGGGGCAGTACCAATCCATCCAACATGACCCGTTAACCCAAAGCCCCAGGTTTCGAGATAACTTAGAGTTCGTGGTAGGCGCATTAGCAAGTGCTGATTTTTTTGTGCCCGTGCAGAATCGTTACTAACCATTGTTCCTTAGCGAGATTTACTTACCTTCTCACTCAATAACTGAATCTCACTCCTTATAGCTTCCGTATAACTGCTGAACTTATCTAAAGAATAACTTAGTTGTGACTGAATTTTGGTGCAGCCCAGCGTAGGCATCAGAACTTTCCAAGACAGATTTGAGATTTTAGATTAACTCCATGTTTGAAGCCTCTTTCTTGAACAAAGATTTTTAGATTTGGGTTTGAAATTTGTTCCACGTAGCAATATCCACGCGGAGCGAGTATAAATTATCTTTATTCAGACCTTTGTGAAAATCGAAAGGTTGAGATATCCGACCTATTTAATCGAACAGAATTTAGGAGTCAGGAGTCAGAATTCAGGAAAGGTATTCTGTACGACTGGCGGATGAATAATCGGGTTTAAGACCCCCACAAAACAAGAAAATTTAGTGGTGCAACAATTCAGTCGCCGGTCTGAATCCCCGACTGATAGCGTTGGCGCAGCCTCTCGTAGAGAAGCGTTAGCGAGTCCGCGTACTCCTGCGGAGGACAAGCTACGCGTAGCGTCTGTCTGCGACACGCTATTCGCGTTCGTAGAGAGCGTCTTGATTCTGACTCCTGAATTCTGACTTCTGAATTCTTCTTCAATAAGTCGGAAATCGTGTTGTTCATGAATGATGAACTAGGGCTATAGCTTTTGCAACAACTCCTGAGTTAACTGAAAGAACGCTTTTGAACCAGCTGATTGGGGAGCAATTAAAACAGCTGGCATAAAACTATCAACAGCCTTAGCAACATTGACATCAACTGGTATTTGTACTTTACAAATTTTTTCTACACCAAAATCTTCAACAACGCGGTGCATCACTTGTTTATAGTATCTGCCAGTGAGAAGGTTAGCGCTGGACATGCTGAACACAATTCCCAGCATTTTTATATTTATTTTGCTTTCATGTCCGTGACTGTCCTTTAATTGGGCAATGCGTCTTTCCAGCAGTTGAATACCCACTACAGATAAGGGTTCTGGTTTAGCAGGAAGTATGTAGAAATCGCTAGCGGCTAAAGCGCTACGAGTCAATAGATTATAGCCAGGGGCACAATCGAGAAGGATAAAATCATATTCTTGACGTACTGGTTTTAAAATGTTATTAATCAGGACTCTTTCAAAGCGATTCCAAATCATTTCAAAGTCCTGTTCACCCAAAGCAGTTGCTTGTTTATGCAGCATTTCTGACACAATAAATTCATCATATAAGTCGATATCTCCTGGTAATAAATCCAGTCCGGGAAGATTACAAACCTGAGATTGAATGATATCTTGAATTGTCAGTTTTGCTTGTGGATCTGGATTGATAACTTCGTCTATCAGATACCTAAATGTTTTACTTTGTTTACGACGTTTGGCAAAATCTAAAGGCGACATTAAACTAAGTGTGGCACTGATTTGGGTGTCTAAATCAAGGACAAGCACCCGCTTGCCATAATTTTTAGCTAAACAGGTAGCTAAGTTGACGGTGAGGGTGGTTTTACCAACGCCACCTTTCATATTTGCAGTAGCAATTACATATCCCATTGGTTGAGTCCTCTGTTGACGCATTCCCATCTAGGTAGCGTACACCTCTATCGATCTATTAAATCTTTGATTAAATTTAATATTTTCGCAAATTCATTTCAGTGAGATTGCCTAAATTGTAGGCGTTGAGGTAGGTGACACAATTTCATCTCAGCCGTCGTACTGTTTGTTTTTTAATGAAATGGGCTAGTTACAGCTGTTTTCATTTATTTGAACCACACTACTCCCGACTCCCTACTCCCCGTCTCAGTTGTGGCCTATTTACCTGAAAACAACTGTAAATTGCTGTCACTTTGGTTGAAAGCTAGATAACATTAGATTCGGGCGTGTTTACTAGTTCGGGAGTGCCAAAATGTCTAAACAGCTGGGTCAAAAAATCGCACCGACACCGATATCAAATGATATCAATGTGGTGGATTTGATTGATCAATACTTCACCGCCTACAACTCAGCGCGGTTGCGGGAAATCTGCCAACTTCTGAGTCGTGATGTGCTAACCGAAGGTGTCACCGTGGGAGTTAGCCTTTCCGGTGCGATGACACCAGCAGGATTCGGGGTTTCAGCGCTTGCACCCTTAATTCGCAACGGTTTTATTGACTGGATGATTAGCACTGGTGCAAATCTTTACCATGATATGCACTACGGTTTGGGTTTTGAACTCTTTGCTGGTAATCCGTTTTTGGATGATGTGAAACTGCGCCAGGAAGGCACTATTCGCATTTATGACATTATCTTTGGTTACGATGTGCTGCTGGAAACTGATGCGTTCATCCGCAAGATTATTCAAGGCGAAGCTTTTCAGAAGCGGATGGGAACTGCTGAATTTCACCATTTACTGGGTAAGTATGTTCGGGAAGTAGAAAAGCAACTGGGTGTGCAGCATTCCTGCTTGCTTGCGACAGCTTATGAGTATGGCGTGCCAATTTATACGTCTTCTCCAGGAGATAGCTCAATTGGGATGAACGTGGCGGCTTTAGCTTTAGAAGGTTCGCAGTTGGTGTTAGATCCATCAATTGATGTAAATGAGACGGCTGCGATCGCATATAATGCGCGTGAATCAGGAGGTAAAAGTGCGGCTGTAATTCTCGGTGGCGGTAGTCCCAAAAACTTTTTGCTACAAACCCAACCACAACTTCACGAAGTATTAGGACTAGAAGAACGAGGACACGATTATTTTGTGCAGTTTACCGATGCGCGTCCAGATACAGGCGGTTTGTCGGGAGCAACCCCATCGGAAGCCGTCAGTTGGGGTAAAATTGACCCCGAAGAGTTACCTAACACAATTGTTTGTTATACCGATAGCACGATCGCTCTACCATTGGTGACAGCATACGTCTTGAATAAGTGCCAGCCTCGTCCCCTGAAGCGTGTGTACGATAGGCGAGAAGCCATTTTGGACAAACTGCAAAAAGACTATCTAGCAGCCAAAACTCGACCATCGGATCAGGTTCCAGCAGCAGTGGCTGAAAATGCTTCACAGCAAACAGCGACTTATCCCTGTGGTCGGCTGATTCCGAATGCTCACTAAGGGAGTGGTGTAAACTTACAGCTATTTTCAGGTAAATAGACCAGGCGGTAGGGGCACAGCAATGCTGTGCCCCTACGACAGATGTGGTTCAAATACATGAAAACTGCTGTAAGTCAAATCGGCGGTTAGAAAGCGCGTCTACACGAGACTTTACCCACCTCCGTGGGTTTCAAACCCTCAATTTTGTATTAGTCCACGGAGGTGGACTTTGTTTGTGTAGCCGCGAATTCCATTGCCCTAACTCTAGGGACTTCCAAAGAATAAAATGGAACAATATGGCAGCTATTTACAGTGTTGTTCGAGAAGAGATACAGCTAATTCAAAATTATTAGGTTGAGTTTGGACTGCATAAGCTTCTCTTTCTAAATCTTGTCGTTTGACATCGGTATAGCGTCTAAAAAACGGTCGAGCATAATTGCTAGGTTGAATGTCTAAACCTAAAGTTTTTATTTTTCCTTTTCCTGCACATACCTGTGCTGCATGAACAGCTTCATGAATTAAGGTCTGAGTTCCAATATGTAACTCAAAGACTACAGGATTAATCCAGATTTTTTTGTCAGATTCTCTTAATAACCCATAAGCTCCTCGCTTTGGTGGTAGCGCAATTATTACCTGAAATCCTTTCTTTTCTAATTGATTTTTTAAATCTAAAAATCTTGCTTCTGGATTGGGTATTTGAGAAAGCAACAGTAAAGAATTTAATATAAAAATTTTGCTCATTGCCTTTTTTAACAAAAGAGAATTCAGGAGTCAGAAGCCAGAATTCAATATGGCTGAGATATTCATTGGGTGTTTTGATGACAACTGTCCGGTTTAGCTCAACATGCAATGCCTTATAAGTAATCCCGAATCCCCCCTGTCCCAGGACTTTATCAATTACATATTTGCCAGCTTGTAATCTTTCTCCAGCTGTCCAAGGCATGAAAACCTCTAATAATTCCTAATTCGTAATTAAAACACTTTTAAAAAGCTGGACACGGATATTTTATATGACTTAACTGTGTTTCACAAATCATACATTTTTGCAGAATACACAATGAAAGTTTAGCTAAATCTAGGGGGTTTTGGTAGATGAGGGACTAGGAGACTGTGACGGTTGATTGGAAGATGGAGATGGGTGGAAAACAGGAATCCAGCCAACTATGCCTGAGAGTAAGGTTCCAATAGCGGCGATCGCAGCTATGACCACTCCCCAAAACTGGATGTTTCGCTCCCAAGTTGGGTTAGTGGTAGGTGGTATAATTACTGAAGGCTGCGAGTTTTCCCCGGTCAACCCCAATAAATCGAGCCATTCTCGCATTGATTGCGATCGCTGCTTAGGATCTAGCTTCATACCTGTTAAAATTGCGCGGTTTGTGCGATCGCTAATCTCAGGGTTGATTCCCTTTCAATAGTATATTTGCCACCTTGCAATTGATCACCTGCTGCCCAAGCCATCTTTGCAACTCCCAAAATACATAGATTGATTGTCACACAATAGAGCCTTCAGAACTTGAGCCTAGTCTTGTGAAAACACTGCGTAGGCATCGCTAAACTAACTTAAAATCTCAAATAGAAGCGGCTCAATAGCAACCATGAAATGATGACTCAAATTTTAACTGAACTGATCCGCGAGGACAGAGAACGCTGACCTACAGAAAAACTGCGATGTTTCATAATAAGCTGCTTCTCTATGAGACGCACTCGCGTTTGCGTCTATGCTTGCTAAACTAAAAAACAACCCTTACTCCTGCAAAGGTGTCTTATGACCTCTGCAATTAACGCACCAAGCGCCCTCACGCCGTTCCCAGACCATACACAGCTTCCTGAGTCTGATGGTACATTCGTGAAAAACTTTCAGGAACATCCCCAAAGCATTCTCCTAACGGACTCGATTAAACCGATATTGCAAAAACGTCATCCTGATGGGCAATACTGTATTGGTCAAGATAGCGGTATCTACTGGCGCATCACTGACCCCCCAGAAAAAGGCGCAGAAGCACCAGACTGGTTCTATGTAGGAAATGTACCACCTACTCTGGATGGACAAACGCGCAGGTCTTATGTACTCTGGCGAGAGTTTATTGCCCCATTGATTGCATTGGAATTTGTTTCTGGCGATGGTAGTGAAGAAAGAGATAAAACTCCTTGGAAGGGGAAATTTTGGGTTTATGAGCAGGTGATTCGTCCTCCCTTCTACGGCATTTATGAAGTGAATAAAGCCAGCGTAGAAGTTTATGAATTAATTGGTGGACAATATCAGTTATTAACAGCAAATGAACGTGGACATTATCCTATACATCCTTTAGGAGTTGAGTTAGGAATTTGGCAGGGACAATATTACAATATGGAATTACCTTGGCTACGCTGGTGGGATTTGCAAGGTAATTTGTTGTTGACTGGTGAGGAAAGAGCCGATCGCTTGACTGCTCAATTGCGATCGCTCGGCGTTGAACCAGATGCATAACATTGACCAAAAGTCAACTATTTATTCACATCTAGCAACCGCGAAGTTTGTAACCGACTCATCCACTTCTCTAAATAAACTCGATTACCTATTTCCTCACTTGGATCTTTAGTATCCAAAGGATAAGGCATCAGTCCCAAAATCGTTGCTGTTGTCACGCAAAACATCGATTTTTGGAAACTTATACAAATTTGGACTCGCAAATCATCTTCACCCCGAAGACTGCGACGATAAATTTCGTGCAAATACTCTGGAAGATAATGACGCATATCTTGCATCAACAAGGTGGGAGGAATACCCGCGCCGCCGATAGGCAAAGGATCGGCATATAGTGCGCCATATTGAAATCGAGTTTGATCTGGGGGAATTTGATATCCTTGGGCGTTGTATGAAACTGTACCGTGGAAAGGAGTTCCTCGGAAGAATACTGCCTCTACATAAGGTATTGCTGTATCTGCTAAGAAGGTCAAACCAACGCTTTTAGGAATGATTTCATAGACTTCACCCCGAATTTTGACGGCGTAGGTAATTGGGTTTGATGCATTTGCGACTAACCCCGCTTTAATGTGGTCTACAACTTCGGGAATCGATTTAATCTCGCCTTGGTCGTAGCGGTCTGATAAGTTGAGGAACATATCAGCCATTACTCGCCAGAATTGACCTAAACCGGTGTAGTAAGCAGAGACGCGCAAGTGTTCTGTTAAAAAGTCTGGAAACAGCCGATTAAGACCAAGAATTAAGGGATTATTTTTAAATTTTGCGGCGATAACAGCTTCCGCTTTTTCTTGAAATTCATTTGTATCTAAATATGTATCTAGTCCACCGCCACCGTGCCACATCATGCCTTTCATGCAATACTCGGCATATTCAAAATTAATTCGGTCATGCCACCAGTGACGGAGTAATTTCTGAAAAGAAACCTCTCCATTAAAGTATTTAAAAAATGGGAAAAATATTAAAAACTGATGCTCGGCAATATAGTTAAGATTTTTTGAGTAGGCATCTAAAACTACACCATAGCTTTTAAGAATGCCAACTACTTCCAGCACATTTTCTGGACTATCGGGGAGTAATGCCTCTCCTTTTTGCAGACGTTCAATATACTCAGCTAAGGGATTGTGAGTAGCTTTCTTTTTAATAGTTACCATTGCAATCTCTCCAAAAGGCATTAGTCATTAGTCATTAGTCATTAGTCATTAGTCATTACTTATTAGTCATTGGGCATTGGGCAGGTTATTCTCCTTGTCCCCTTGTCCCTAATCCCTAGCCTTGATTGCTTTATCCAAGGAAACTGCTACTACGTTTTGGGTATTTACCATTGCTGTAATTGTTGGTTCAGTCCAACGCACTAACCAACCAGGTTGAATCCCGAAAATCACAATCAGCACAGCTAAAATTGCAGCTGGGGCGCGATCGCTCCAATACACACGCGGTAAGTTGATAACTTCTGTAGACAAGCGTCCAAAAAAGGCGCGGTTGACGAGAATTAAGAAGTAAACTGCTGTTAAACCAGTACCAATCATGCATAGTAAGGTTTGCACTGGAAAAACTGGAAAACTCCCCCGATAAACGACGAATTCGGAAATAAACCCGATCATTCCCGGTATACCAGCGCTGGCCATGACTCCGACAATCATCAAGCTACCAATTACTGGCATACCCCGTTCTGGGTTCAGCAATCCTTGGATGACTTCTAAATCTCGGCTTCCGGCTTTTTTATACACAACTCCCACGAGCAAAAATAGCATTGCGGAAATCAAGCCGTGGCTGATCATTTGCATCACAGCGCCCAACACACTTAAAGGTGTGGCCGCCGCCGCCGCTAAAAGCACGTAACCCATGTGTCCAATGGAACTGTACGCCACCATTTTTTTCATATCGGTTTGAGCGATCGCGCAGGATGCACCATACAATACACTCACTACTGCCCAAGTCGCTAACCAAGGAGCCAGATAATTCCAAGCTTCTGGTAACAAGTTCATCCCAAATCGCAGTAAGCCGTAAGTTCCCAACTTCAACAGCACCCCAGCTAACAGTACTGAAATTGGTGTGGAAGCTTCAACGTGAGCATCTGGCAACCAAGTATGGAAGGGAACTAAGGGAATTTTAATCCCAAAACCTACCAAAATTCCCGCTAGCAGTAAAAGCTGTGTCGCTAGAGGTAAAGTTGTCGTGTTCAAGGTGAAGAGTGCAAAGCTAGAGGAACCACTCAGCCAAACCATGCCGAGGAAACTTGCTAAAATCAGGATTCCCGAAACGGCTGTATAAATCAGAAATTTTGTTGCAGCATAACCCCGCTTCGCGCCACCCCAAATAGCTATCAACAAATACAACGGAATTAGTTCCAATTCGTAAAACAGGAAAAATAGCAGTAAATCCTGTGCCAGAAAGGCTCCAGTCACCCCAGCGCTTAATAATAGTATCAAAGAGTAATAAAATTTCGGACGCTGTAGGGATTCATCGCTGCTGTAGATGGCAATGGAAGTTAACAATCCATTTAAAACTAGCAACGGCAAAGATAAACCATCTATCCCAAGGTTATAGTTCAAGCCTAAAACATCTACCCAAGGGAGAGACTCGGCAAACTGTTGAGTGATTTCCCCTGGATGGAACTGAATTGCTAGTAGGATTGTCCACAAGAAAGCGATACTGGCAAAGACCAAAGCCACCCCACGGGCGAATTTCCCACTGATGCCAGAGGGCGAGAAACCAATTAAAGCTGCGCCGATTAACGGCACTAGAATTAAAACACTAAGCATAGACTTCAGATAAAGGAGCAGGGGAAGTAGGGGAGCAGGGGAAAATAATAACTCCTAACTCAGCACTCTTAAAAAGGCAATTTATTTAGTAAACCCAATGACCAGCTGATGAAAAAACCCAGGACGCTGACAACTGCTAGGATGGTCAACATATAGCCCTGAGATTGCCCAGAAATGCTGTACTTTAAAGTTTGTCCGCCGAGAATTGTGGCAAACCCAACCAAGTTTACTAAACCGTCAACCAAGTAGCGATCGCTCCAAGCTGAAATTCTAGATAGCAGTGCTACTGCACCCACTACGGTTACACGATAAACTCGGTCAATATAAAAATCATAACCTAACAAGTCTTGCATAAATCTCCACGCCAAGATTCTCGATCTTGACCAAGCTTTGTGCAGATGAACTGTAGATCCTACACCTACTCCCACGACGGTAGAAGCAAACAAAGCTAACGCCACATACCAATTAATACTTTCCCAATCGGGTAGTAAGTACCATTGCTGTAACATCAGAGGTAAAAGCAGAGTCAGCACTGTGAGAATCACCATTGGCAACGCCATCTGCCAACCTACTTCTGGCGTGCGACGGGTCTTTTGTTGCGGTTTACCCCAGAAGACTAATCTGAAGACTCTGGTCAAATTCAATGCTGTCAAGCCATTGACCAATAATAAAACCCCAATCACCCAAGGGCTAATATTCACAAAACCGTCAGCCCATGCTAGCATTGCCCAGAAGCTTCCCAAGGGTAGCAGTGTTACCATCCCTGCTGCACCGACAACAAAAGCTGTGGTGGTGGCTGGCATCCGTGACCACAAACCGCCCATTTCCGTTAAGTCTTGGCTTTGGGTAGTTAAGATTACTGAACCAGAACTCATGAATAATAATGCTTTGGCGATCGCATGAGTTAACAGCAACATCAAGGCCACGCCCCCTTGCTGCAACCCCACCGCTAAAAAGACTAAGCCCATGTATGCACTGGTAGAATGAGATAGCGATCGCTTAATGTCTATTTGAGCTAAGGATACTAATGTAGCCCCAATTGCCGTTACCGTGCCCATGACTACCAAGGTATTCAAAGCAATTGGCGACAGTGCTAATAATGGTTGCAGTTTATACAGTAAATAAGCACCACCAGCTACTACCAGCGAGTTTCGCATTACCGAAGCCGGGTTGGGCCCTTCCATTGCCTCATCTAGCCACAGGTGCAGTGGAAATTGGGCGCATTTACCAGCAGGCCCAGCAATTAACGCCAACCCCAGCAATGTTGAGGTCGTTGGGCTTAAATCCGCTGTTTGCGCCCACTCATATAAATCCGAAAAGTTCAAACTCCCGGCTAAGGTGGAAAGTGTCACCACAGCCATCAGCAGCAACAAGTCTCCCACCCGTTTTGTCCAAAACGCATCCCGCGCCGCCGTCACTACTAGCGGTTGAGCATACCAGAACCCCACCAGCAAATAAGTCGAAAGCGTCAGGACTTCCAAAAGGGCATAGCTGAGAAACAAAGAATCACTGATCGCTAGACCACTCAGCGCCGATTCAAAAAATCCCAGCAGTGCAAAAAAACGCGCCAACGACCAGTCCTTTTCCATGTAACCCAGAGCGTAAACTTGTGCCAGTAGGCTTAACCCTGTAATTAAAACTGTTGCCCCAATGCTGACTGCTGAGAGTTCCAACGTAAAAGATAAGTCTAAATCCGCAGCTTTGAACCAAGTAACCAGTAATTTTTCTGGTTCTCTATCCCAAATATTTTTAAATACAAATAGGCTATGGGCAAAAGCTAAAACGGTCGTCAACAAGTTTATGTATGCCGCAGGTCTTGGCCCTGTTCGTTGAATTATTCCGATTCCCCACGGCAAGGTCAAAATTGCGCCCAATAAGCTATAAAAAGGCACAAACCAACTTGTTGAAAATAGAAATTGATCCATTTAAATTTCCCTTGGCGACTCAGCGTTTATTTAAAAAAACTTTAAAACGATTATTTATTTTATAAAATTAATTTACCAAAACTCCGATGTTTTTTTGCTATTATTTCAATTAAATTCCCGAAAGTATTTTTACTTAACCTTACCCGATTAAACATAAGTAAAATATAACTTTACATAAGCAAAACCATTTACTTGCCTTAACATCACCGACCGTTTTACATTTGTATTTCTACTTTGAGCAAAGTACTTTATACGATATATTTGAAAAAATTATATATTTTTCACCTAGTCCTTGTACATAGAGCAAAATTTCAGGAAACATAGAGACAGCAAAACATACAGCCTTTGCTTGTCCCTCCCCAGATGGGATTAGCCTTAGTTATGAATGTCGTTTTGTAAATGTGATAAAGAAATTATAAAGCATAACTGCCTGCTCTAGGAATCAGTGGACTTTAAATTGCCCAGAAGGACAGATAAATTTTTGTTAAGTTTTTTAAAACTTTCTTATCATAAACTATTATAGTATTTTATATTGCCAGGGACGCCAAGCTTTCCTATGCTTAATTTGGAAGTGTTTTCTTAGCTCTAAGATAAAGCCCTCCCCGTCAAAAATTTCAAACAACAGTACTGATTAGATTCATTTTGTAGGAGTTCTGCGATGCCAATTGCAGTTGGTATGATTGAAACGAAGGGCTTTCCAGCAGTAGTAGAAGCTGCTGATGCGATGGTGAAAGCCGCCCGTGTCACTTTAGTAGGATATGAGAAAATTGGTAGCGCTCGTGTCACCGTGATAGTTAGGGGAGATGTATCGGAAGTGCAAGCTTCTGTAGCAGCTGGGGTTGAAGCGGCAAAAAGAGTCAATGGTGGTGAAGTGTTATCCACTCACATCATTGCTCGTCCTCACGAAAACCTGGAATACGTCTTGCCGATACGTTACACAGAAGCTGTGGAACAGTTCCGTACTTAAAAGCTGTTTAAAGAAAGTAATTAACGCTCTTTGCCTGATTGAGCATCACTTTTGTCCAAGACTAAAACTTTGAAATAGGGATTAAAACTAATGTCAATTGCAGTGGGAATGGTTGAAACTCTAGGCTTTCCAGCAGTCGTGGAAGCTGCTGATGCAATGGTGAAAGCTGCCCGCGTCACTTTAGTAGGCTATGAAAAAATCGGTAGTGGTCGAGTTACAGTGATTGTCCGGGGCGACGTTTCGGAAGTGCAAGCTTCTGTGGGCGCAGGAGTTGAATCTGTAAAGCGAGTCAACGGCGGACAAGTGTTATCTACTCACATTATTGCTCGTCCTCATGAGAACTTAGAATACGTGCTGCCAATTCGTTATACCGAAGACGTAGAGCAGTTCCGCGAAAATGTGAATGCAATTCGTCCTTTCGGTAGAAGACCGTAATTTGTAATGCAAGTCGCCAAAGTTCGTGGCACAGTAGTTAGCACACAAAAAGACCCAAGTCTTAGAGGTGTCAAACTACTGTTATTACAATTAGTGGATGAAGATGGAAACATCCTGCCAAAATATGAGGTAGCAGCAGATACTGTGGGAGCAGGAGTAGATGAGTGGGTACTTGTCAGTCGTGGCAGTGCCGCTCGTCAAATTCTGGGAAATGAGCAGCGTCCATTAGATGCAGCAGTAGTGGCGATCATAGATACCATTCACGTTGCAGATCGCGTCATTTACAGCAAAAAAGATCAATATCGATAGTCAACAGTTAGAGAAGCGAGGAGTTATGAGTCAGGAGTGAAGAGTTAAAACTCATAACTCATAATTCCTAACTCCTAACTTAATATCAGGAGGAATCTTGCGATGGCAGTCCGCAACACGGCGGCACCCCCAACCCCGTGGTCAAGGAATTTAGCTGAACCGAAAATGCATGAAACTGCCTTTGTACATTCATTTTCCAATGTGATTGGGGATGTACGAATCGGTGCAAATGTAATCGTTGCTCCGGGGACTACGATTAGAGCGGATGAAGGCACACCTTTTTATATTGGTGAAAACACCAATATTCAAGATGGTGTTGTGATTCATGGGCTGGAGGAAGGTCGAGTAATTGGCGATGACCAAAATAAATACTCGGTGTGGGTTGGCAAAAATACTTGCATTACCCATATGGCTTTAATTCACGGGCCAGCTTATGTAGGGGATAATTCCTTCATTGGCTTTCGGTCTACGGTGTTTAATGCCAGGGTAGGCGCAGGTTGCATCGTGATGATGCACGTTTTAATTCAAGATGTAGAGATTCCCGCAGGTAAGTATGTACCTTCGGGAGCGATAATTATTAACCAGCAGCAAGCTGACCGCTTGCCAGATGTGCAAGATCAGGATAAAGAATTCGCTCATCATGTGGTTGGAATTAATCAGGCACTGCGAGCTGGTTATCTGTGTGCTGCGGATAGCAAATGTATAGCACCCATTCGGGATGAAATTGCTAAATCTTATACAGGTAATGGTATTACTGTTTTAGAGTTGGAAAGGAGTAGTGAAGTGTCGAGCAATAGTTTGGGTGCAGAAACAATAGAGCAGTTGCGCTATCTATTAGAGCAAGGGTATAAGATTGGTACAGAACACGTAGACCAAAGACGGTTCCGCACGGGTTCTTGGACTAGTTGCCAGCCAATTGAACCGAGATCCATAGGTGAAGCGATCGCAGCATTAGAAAGCTGTGTAAGAGAGCATAGCGGCGAGTATGTCCGGCTATTTGGCATTGACAAAGGTAGACGGCGCGTATTAGAAACCATCATCCAACGTCCAGATGGTGATGTGAAACCAGCTACCAGCTTTAAGGCACCTGCTAGTCGTGGTAATGGCAGTTATAGCAGCAGTAATGGTAATGGTAACGGTTCTAGCAGTGGCAAAGTTAATGATGAAACTGTAGAACAAATCCGCCAACTTTTGGCAAGTGGTTATAAAATTGGCATGGAACACGTAGATGAGCGTCGCTTCCGAACTGGTTCCTGGACTAGTTGCAAGCCAATTGAAGCAACTTCCATAAATCAAGTAATCTCCGGCTTAGAAGAATGTATTGAAAGTCATCAAGGCGAGTATGTGCGTTTAATCGGCATTGATACCAAAGCTAAACGGCGGGTATTGGAGACGATTATTCAACGTCCAAATGGTCAAGTAGCCTCCTCTAGTGGTCAGAAATCATTTACTAGCAGTGCAGCACCCTATGCTACAGCAACAGCTAGCAGTACTCGGTTGAGTAGTGAAGTAGTAGAACAGGTGCGGCAATTATTGAGTAGTGGATATAAAATTAGCATTGAACACGTAGATGAACGGCGGTTCCGTACAGGTTCCTGGACTAGTACCGGTCAAATTCAAGCCTCCTCAGAAAGAGAAGCGATCGCAGCCATAGAAGGGCATCTTGGCGAATATCCAGGGGAATATGTCCGCTTAATTGGTATTGACTCCAAAGCGAAGCGTCGGGTATTAGAGACGATTATCCAACGTCCAAATGATCAAGTAAGCTCCTCTAGTGGTCAGAAATCATTTACTAGCAGTGCACCCTCTGCTACTGCTACAGCAACAGCTACCAGTACCCGCTTGAGTGCTGAAGTAGTAGACCAACTCCGGCAATTATTGGCTGGCGGCTCTAAAATTAGCATTGAACACGTAGACCAGCGACGGTTCCGTACAGGTTCCTGGACTAGTAGCGGTCAAATTCAAGCCTCCTCAGAAAGAGAAGCGATCGCAGCCGTAGAAGGGCACCTCGGCGAATATCAAGGGGAATATGTGCGCCTAATTGGTATTGACCCCAAAGCCAAGCGTCGGGTATTGGAAACAATTATTCAACGACCTTAAGGAGCTAAGAGTTAAAAGTTAGGAGTAGAGACGCGATTAATCGCGTCTGTACAGGAGTTGAAAAAGATTGTTAATTGATAACTCTAAACTTAAAATTTATAACTCCTGAGTTTTAACTAACTCCTCACTTCTAACTCCTAACTCCTCACTTCTAACTCCTAACTCTCTATTCTCCGGCTTCCGAGGTTAAAATTTCCATGTCTGTGCCGCTACTGCGCCTCAGCAATAACTTTGATACTTACATTAGTGGTGAGGTGACTATTCATCCAAGCGCGGTACTTGCACCTGGGGTGATCCTCCAAGCGGCTGTAAACAGCAAAATCATCATTGGGCCAGGGGTCTGTATTGGTATGGGAGCAATTCTCCAAGTCCATGAAGGAACCCTAGAGGTAGAAGCAGGCGCAAACCTGGGAGCCGGTTTTTTGATGGTTGGTAAGGGCAATATTGGAGCAAATGCTTGCATTGGTTCGGCGACAACAGTTTTTAACTATTCGGTTGAACCTGGACAAGTAGTTCCACCTGGATCGATTTTAGGAGACAATAGTCGGCAGATTGCCCAAACAAAGCAGGCGGAACCATCTACAAGTAACCCAGCTTCTACAAATGCACCACCGCAAAAGGAAGAGGAAAATGGCTTAGGTGGAGTTAAGGAAAAGGTAATTTCCTCAACTTCGGCTTTTGTGGATTTCAAACAAAACAAGTCAATTTCTTACTTTAAATCTCCCACTACTCCAGAAAGACAGTCTCCTCCCGTGGAGGAACCGACTAATCATGCTGACTCCACCTTGGGAGAAGTCGCCCAAGAGTCTACAGAACATAACTTAGGGGCAATTCAGCCAGCCGCAGAATCCCCTAACGGTTTTGGGACTCAAATTTATGGACAAGGGAGCATAAACAGACTGTTGAGCACATTGTTTCCTCATAGACAATCCTTGAGCGACCCAAATGACGATTAGCCCAAGTAAGTGTTAATTGTAAGTTGTCGGCTTTTTCCGTATCTTGGAGAATTCACATGGAAACCTACAATCAACGGTCTATTCGTACCATACAGGGAGCGAGTAGTCAAGAAACCTTTCAGGATACTGCTTTGGGTTTAGTTTCTACCCGCAGCTTTCCAGCGATCGTTGGTACGGCGGATATGATGCTGAAATCGGCAGGAGTTCACCTAGTTGGGTATGAAAAAACTGGTAGCGGTCATTGTACTGCGATCGTCCGGGGTGGAATTGCTGACGTGCGTCTGGCGGTAGAATCAGGTGTGCAAACGGCTGAACAGTTTGGCCAGTTGGTTTCTAGTTTGGTGATTCCCCGACCTTATCCCAACCTAGATATAGTGCTTCCGATCACAACTCGTTTCACTAAATTGATGGAGGAGGGCAATTACAGCCGTCTGAGTAATCAAGCAATTGGTTTGGTAGAAACGCGAGGATTTCCAGCGATGGTAGGAGCATGTGATGCCATGCTGAAAGCTGCTGATGTTCATTTGGCAGCTTATGAAAAAATTGGTGCGGGTTTGTGTACAGCGATTATTCGCGGTTCCGTAGCAAATGTGGCGGTAGCAGTGGAAGCGGGAATGTTTGAGGCAGAACGCATTGGGGAATTGAATGCAGTGATGGTAATTCCTCGACCTCTGGACGAAATGGAGCTAACGTTGCCATTAGCAAGTTGCTGGATAGAAGAACGCGAACCGTTAAACTTGCCAGTAAATATTAAAGAACAAGTTGCAGAAATCGAAGTACTAAGATTACCCGATTTAACCAAGCTACCTACAAAAGTTAAAGAAGAATTATGGAATGATGAATGATGAATGATCAATTTTGGAAAATCCTCATTCAGCATTCATCGGGAGATGGAAGGCATCTTACGCTTTTGTTATTGTTCTGATAATAGCTTCTTAAATGCATAAGTAAAATACCTTTATCCTAATAGAGATAATAGAGTTTTATCTATAATAAAACTCGTAACTTTCTGTGAGCATTGTTATATCATTTGCCAGTGTTCAGCAATACTAGTTTTATATCTATCAATCGCTATTTAGAGGAGAATCACCCTTGAACCAAGCGACGCTGCACCAGTTAAAGGTGTTCGAGGCGGCGGCACGGCATAGTAGCTTTACTCGTGCTGCTGAGGAATTGTTTCTCACCCAACCTACAGTTTCTATGCAGATCAAGCAACTAACCAAATCGGTAGGGTTGCCATTATTTGAGCAAGTGGGAAAGCGGTTGTATCTGACGGAAGCTGGACGGGAATTATTTGCCACTTGTCGGCAGATTTTTGACAATATAGCCCAGTATGAAATGAAGGTGGCAGATTTAAAAGGGCTAAAACAGGGACAATTACGCTTGGCAGTGATTACAACAGCAAAATACTTTATTCCACGTTTGTTAGGGCCGTTTTGCGAACTTTATCCAGGGATTGATATCTCGCTGCAAGTAACAAATCACGAACAAATTTTGGAACGGATGAGTCAGAATCTGGATGACTTATATATTATGAGTCAAATTCCAGACAATATAGATGTGACTTGTGAACCATTTTTAGAAAACCCTTTGATAGTTTTTGCACCGAATAATCATCCGTTGTCCAAAGAAAAAAATATTCCTATACAACGCCTGTCTAACGAACCTTTTATTATGCGGGAACCCGGTTCAGGAACTCGCCGCGCCGTCCAAAGGCTATTTGAAGAACAAGGGGTGACGGTAAAAGTCAAGCTAGAATTGGGAAGTAACGAAGCAATTAAACAAGCGATCGCAGGTGGTTTAGGTATTTCTGTTTTATCTCGTCATACCTTACTATCAGACACTTCAGAGTTTAGCATTTTAGATGTACAACACTTTCCTATTCAGCGACATTGGTACATGGTTTACCCAGCTGGCAAGCAGCTATCTATCGTCGCTCGTGCCTATTATGAGTATCTACTAGCTGCGGCAAAGAATTTTGTTGAGCAAAATACTGATACTACTTCTAGTACGCTTGAACCAACTCACAAGTAAGATAATTCCTAATTCGTAATTAAGAATTCCCTAAAGGGGTTGACGGTTACACCGGGAAGCCTTGACAATTAACCAGCAGAATCATTAAAATGGGGGAAAACTGGCAGTGGTTAACCCGGAAATACCGTCTTGGCGCAAAACAGTACAAAGCGAGATTGTAGCTGTTACCGTGTATTCTGACAGAGCATTGGTTACACGGCGGGGTGTAGTTGATTTAACAGGAATTGAACAGGAATTAGTAATTACCCCAGTGCCAGTGACTCTCGAAACTGAGTCTGTCAGGGTTAGCGGTACAGGTACGGTAGGGGTGCGCTTGGTGGGAGTTAGTAGCGATCGCATTTACACTACTGAACCGATAGCAGACCGAGTAGCACATTTAACAAGGCAAATTCAGCAATTAGAAGCAGAAAAACGCCATCTGCAAGCCCAAGTGGATGCTTTAGCATTGCAGTCTAGTTTTATTGCCGGCTTACGTGAAAAAACAGAAGAACCCTTTTCACAAAGTTTGTCTCGGAAAAATCTCAGCCTCAGCGAAACTTTGGATTTCCTCAACTTTCTCGGAAGCCAGTATAGTGAGTATGCGATCGCATCTGGAGAGTGCAAAACCCAACAGCAGGAATTAGACAAACAACTGCAAGCACTCCACACCTCATTGCAAAAAATCCAAACACCCCTTATTAAAGAAAGTTTTAACTTAGTTGTAGCGGTTGAAGTTACGGGTGAAGGGAAATTTGAATTAGAGCTATCATACTTAGTGAATCGCGCTAGTTGGACTCCCCTTTATGACTTGCGCTTTAGCACTACCAGCGATATTGTACATCTGAGCTACCTTGCAGAAATCACTCAAAGCAGTGGCGAAGATTGGATTGGTGCAAATCTCACCCTTTCTACCGCTAAACCAGGATTAGGTACACTTCCACCCCAACTTGAACCCTGGTATATTGATACCCCACGTCCACAAATAGCGGCGCGACGACGATTTGCAGCCCAGCCGCCACTGCTGCCTAGTATAGCAGAACCGCCTGCTTCTGCTGCCAGAACGGATTGGCAAGGACAAGACGAAGTTACAGAGGATAGTCTTATCCCAGCAGAAACCGTGACAGCAGAAGTATCCAAACAAGGGAGTGTAGTTACTTTTAAATTGAATAGTGGTGGTAACATTCCCAGTGATGGCGCACCCCATAAAACTACAATTTTCAACGATGATTATTCTTGTAGTTTTGATTATGTGGCAATGCCGCGCTTGGTAAGCTTTGCTTATTTACAAGCTAATGTGAAAAATAGTCCCAACGGTGCGACTTTGTTAGCAGGTAAAGCGAATATTTTCCGCGACAATGTTTTTATTGGGACAACTCAGTTAGAGAATATTGCACCAGGGCAAGAGTTTAAACTTAATTTAGGAATTGACGAAGGTTTAAAAATTGAGCGCGATTTAGTTGAGCGTCTGGTAGACAAAAGATTGATTAGCAACCAGCGCCGGATTACTTATAGTTATCGGTTGATAATAACTAACTTACTCGACAAAGAAGTAAATCTGAAACTAACTGAACAATTGCCGGTTAGCCGCAACGAGCAAATTAAGGTGCGCCTCAGTCGCAGCAACCCACAAATTCAACTTGGTGAAATGGGGATTTTAGAATGGCAGTTAGCTCTTCCACCCCAAGAGCGACGAGAGATATATTACCAGTTTAATGTTGAATATCCACCTGAGTTAATGGTAGTTGGGTTAGATATTTAGCTATTTCGCCTTAAGAGGATGAATGAACAAGTCTAATTTATTAATAGCCAGGCGACTAGAAGTCGCGCGCCAGGTGCTTCAAGTCGGGCATTGCCCGCCCAACGCACTGGCTTGGCTACACAAACAAAACCCACCTCCGTGGGTTAAAAGCCTTGATTTTGTATTAAGTAGAGCGGTGTGAATAATTCAAGGTTTGTAGTGAGGGCTTCAGCCATCATTTGAGGACTAAAGTCCTCACTACGAACTAATCTCAAGATTTTTTACATTACTTAATCTAGTTTGATTTATTCTCACCGACTTACTTAGTCCACGGAGGTGGACTTCTCTGCGAGACGCTGTTCGCGTTCGTTTGTGTAGTAGCGTACTCCTACGGAGAAGCAAGCTACACGCAGTGTGCCGCAGGCAATTCTATTCGCCCAAGACTTGTTTGCTTGCGGAAAACACCAAAATGAGTAAGTCAAATGCCATTTTGTGAAAGCATTTAAGTATTTTCAGAAAGTAATCAGCAAATATAAGTGACGATTAAAAATCGGCTCCTCACTGGTAGGCTAAACTTATAGCAGTAAGACTACTTGCCGCCATGTCTGTCACCAAAGATTTTCAAGTCCCAAAAGATGTTATATTTCCGCCAGGGAATTTATATAGTGATGAACCGCCTTTGGAAACTGACTTGCATCGGCTACAAATGACACTGCTGATTCAATGCTTGGAGTGGTTGTGGCAAAATCGCAACGACTTTTATGCATCAGGTAATCTCACTATTTACTACAGTCCACGCCAGCGCAAATCAGAAAACTTCCGGGGGCCAGATTTTTTTGTAGTACTGGGGACTGAACGTAAACCCCGTAAAAGCTGGGTTGTTTGGGAAGAAGATGGCAAATATCCCAATCTAATTATAGAAATCCTCTCGGATAGCACAGGTGACACTGATAAAGGCTTAAAAAAACAAATTTACCAAGATATCTTTCGCACACCAGATTACTTCTGGTTTGACCCGGAAACCTTGGAATTTACAGGGTTCCATTTGCTTGATGGTAAATATCAACCCCTGGAACCCAATCCCGAAGGCTGGTTGTGGAGTCAACAATTAGGATTATATTTAGGGGTTTATCAAGAAAATTTACGCTTTTTCACGCCTGAAGGAGAACTTGTTCCGACACCGGAAGAAGTGGCACAACAGGAAAAGCAACGCAGCGATCGCTTGGCAGCAAAACTGCGAGAATTAAATATAGATCCAGATACTATTTAACCTCCGCGCTGTCTTGCTTGAGCCTTGAACACGAATGCTATGGATCTTCAGGAAAAACCCATTTTGGCGGTTCCGTTATTTTTTTCCGCAGACGTTCTTGTGCCAACTCCAACATTTTGTCTAAGGGAGTCTCTTGAATAAACTTTGCAGTCGCCTCTCTAAACTCGATATTGGGGCATTTATCCCCTAAAACACAACCGTTAACACAGGCTTGGGCGCAGTTAATTTTTTGCTCCACAGTAAATTCCTCTCTAAAAATTATGAGTTATGATTTTCACTCTTTACTATCAGGCATTACTCTCCAAGGTAAATTTTACCTTGCCAGCTGCTATCTTATTAGTCTAAATACTTACCATTTAGAAAGCTATCGGTTATAAGTTATGATTTTTACTCCTAACTTTTCACTCTTATGAAGGGCGCTCATGTCAGAAGTTTTTGCCACTACTGGAACCATCGCTGCGATCGCTACTGCTGTTGTCCCCCAACAGGGTAGTGTTGGTATTGTGCGGGTGTCGGGTTCCCAAGCAATGGCTCTAGCTGAAACTCTCTTTCACGCACCAGGGCGACAAGGTTGGGAAAGTCACCGGATTCTCTACGGTTACATTCGCCATCCCCAAACGCAACAATTGGTGGATGAAGCCTTGTTGCTAATTATGAAAGCACCTCGTTCTTACACCCGTGAAGATGTAGTGGAATTTCATTGCCACGGCGGAATTATGGCAGTGCAGCAGGTGTTACAACTGTGTTTGGAAAATGGCGCAAGACTAGCGCAACCGGGAGAATTTACTCTCCGCGCCTTTTTGAATGGACGATTGGATTTAACTCAAGCCGAAGGTATAGCTGATTTAGTAGGAGCGCGATCGCCCCAAGCTGCCCAAAGTGCTTTAGCTGGTTTACAGGGAAAATTAGCTCATTCAATCCGGCAGTTACGCGCCAACTGTTTGGATATCTTGGCAGAAATCGAAGCTCGAATCGATTTTGAGGAAGACTTGCCTCCGTTGGATGATAAAGCAATCATATCAGAAATCGAGAAAATTGCCGCAGAAATCACTAGATTATTGGAAACCAAAGACAAAGGTGAGTTGCTACGGACTGGTTTAAAAGTGGCAATTGTGGGGCGTCCGAATGTGGGTAAGTCCAGCTTATTGAACGCTTGGAGCCGGAGCGATCGCGCCATTGTGACTGATTTACCAGGTACAACCCGCGATGTGGTGGAATCGCAGTTAGTTGTCGGGGGAATTCCTGTGCAAGTGCTAGATACTGCGGGGATTCGGGAAACAACAGACCAAGTGGAAAAAATTGGTGTCGAGCGATCGCGTCGTGCTGCCAATGCAGCTGATTTAGTGCTGTTGACTATCGATGCTTCAGCAGGTTGGACGGAAGGCGATCGAGAAATTTACGAACAAGTACAACACCGTCCGTTGATTCTAGTGATTAACAAAATCGATTTAGTAGAAGAAAGCGAAAGAAAAACTCTTCAATCTCAAATCCAAAATCCAAAATCTAAAATTGTCACAGCAGCAGCCGAAAATCAAGGTATTGATGCTTTAGAAACAGCAATTTTAGAGATAGTTAAAGCCGAAAAAGTGCAAGCGGCTGATATGGATTTAGCCATTAACCAAAGACAAGCAGCAGCCTTAACTCAAGCTAAAATTTCTTTGAAACAAGTACAAGAAACAATTGCCCAGCAGTTACCTCTTGATTTTTGGACAATTGACTTACGCGGTGCGGTTCAAGCACTAGGAGAAATTACCGGAGAAGAAGTTACAGAATCAGTTTTAGATAGAATTTTTAGCAAATTCTGTATTGGTAAATAAAGCGTACATTCACAAGTAACCTAAATTTATATGTCTTTTATCGATGAAATTAACTCATTGTTTTCTCGTTCCTATGCTCCGCATAGGAATGGCTGATTAGAGGCTCTGCCTCCAGTGAGATATTGAGTCAGAGCCTCAATGAATGCATTCCCATGCGGAGCATGGGAACGAGGAATCACAGCGACAGACAAGTTGGTACTTATTTTGTCTCTCGCTACGAATATAAAATACCTCTACAAATAACCTAAATTCATATGTCTTTTATCGATGAAATTAATCCTATGAATGCATTGATTGTGGGAGCCAGCCGAGGTATTGGTTTAGGTTTTGTGAAAATGTTGCTACAAGATGACAGAATAAGCAAAGTTTATGCAACTTCTCGTCAACCGGAATTAGCCCCCGATTTAATAGCTCTTGCAGGCAAACATTCTGAGCGATTAATTTGTCTAAAGATGGATATTACTGACGAGTTGCAGATTGTTGAAGCTGTTAAAAAAATATCTGCCCAAGTTGATAAACTGCATTTGGTAGTCAACTGTGTAGGACTGTTGCATGAAGAGAATTTGCAACCTGAAAAAAGCTTAAGACAGATCAATTCAGAAAATTTGCTGCGCTACTTTCAAATAAATAGTATTGGTGCTGTCTTGTTGGCTAAACATCTATTGCCTCTGTTTCGTCATGGAGAACGCAGCGTGTTTGCGACTATTTCTGCTAAATTGGGGAGTATTGGCGATAATCAACTTGGTGGATGGTATGGCTATCGCGCTTCTAAAGCAGCACTCAATATGTTGATGCGAACTGCGGCAATTGAGTATAAAAGAAGTTGTCCTAAAGCATTAATAGTGACATTGCATCCTGGTACAACTGATACGCGCCTTTCCCGTCCTTTCCAGGGAAATGTACCTGCAGAACAATTATTTTCAGTGGAACGTACCGTTAGCCAATTATTGACTGTGATCGAACAGCTTCAAGAAGGTGATAGTGGACAGTTTTTCTCATGGAATGGAAACAGATTGCCTTGGTAACTGCGTTACGCTGGGACTAGCGAAACTCACGTTGTAACCAAGCCTATGAAGTTTTTTGTGCCAGCAGCCAAGGATGATATTAAAGCAGAGCAGGTATATAGTGCGATCGCTCAGTCCCTCAAAGCACCAATAACCGAAAAGCGTATTTGGAAGTTACAGTGGCGTGACAACGAAATTGATCTGGAATCCGAGGTAGGTAAACCTTTACCACCTTCTTACCAAGCAGGGAAAGAGCTAGTTCTGGCAATCTTTGAGTGTGAAAACCTTTATAAGATTTGTACTCTTAGCCGTGGAGGAATAAAGGGAGAAGCTATTTTGGTTGGAAAAAACTCTCAATCCTCAGCAACCTATTTTTCAGATAATGTAAATAACTGACTCTACATTTGAAGGTGCGATCGCATATTAAATAGAAGTGGATGCGTCACCGATAGCGTAGCGTTAGCGACGCAGAAGCGTCACAGCCCGTCGTAGACATCGCGCTGGTAGCATAGTAGATAAAATCAGTTCACCCGAACTTTAAAGGTATGACTAACATTCAGATTTCCTTACCTGAGTCGATGAAAGTCTTTGTCGAAGAACAAGTTGCTAAAGGCGGTTATGGTTCAGCCAGTGAATATTTTCAAGAGCTAATCTTTCAAGACCAACAGCACAAAGGTCAAGAAGGACAACGCACTCAGTTGATGGCGAAGTTTCACACACAAGGTCAACTGAATAATGAGGAGTTTGAACTAATTGCAGATAAGTTAGCTGACGAGTTTGCAGTATACTTTGGCTCAAATTTACCTGTACTGTCAGATTATGCTGTGACTCGTGAGAGTATTTATGAGGATCATCCTTAGCAGTGGTATACCTCATAGACACTAACATCCTACTACGTTTTGTAGATCGCACTCACCCACTACACCCAATAATACGAACTGCGATCCGAAAACTGCGACACGATGGACATACACTGCAAATCACGGTGCAAAACTGCGTTGAGTTTTGGAATGTTGCTACAAGACCAGCGACAAAAAACGGATTTGGCTTGACACCAACAGATGCAGATTGGTTGCTGCGACTGATTGAGCGCCTCTTTCCATTGTTACCTGATATGCCTACTATTTACCCTGAGTGGCGTAAGCTTGTTGTCACATTCAGTGTGTCAGGTGTCCAAGTGCATGATGCTCGTCTCGTTGCTAATATGAAGGCAAATAGTGTGACGCATATTTTAACATTCAATACTAAAGATTTCATTCGCTATGCATCTGAAGGAATTGTAGCGGTTGATCCAACAACAGTGTAATTATTATTTTTCAGGCTGCGATCGCATATTAAATAGAAGTGGATGCGTCACCGATAGCGTAGCGTTAGCGACGCAGGAGCGTCACAGCCCTTCGTAGACATCGCGCTGGTAAGATAGTAGATAAAATTGGAGATGTGGCTTAATGATTTTAGTATATTAATCACTATTAAAGTGCTAAGAACTAGGAAACTCTAACTCAGCGCTGCACTACCTCAGATGGTAAGTGTCGCTCTAACCAATCTTCCAAATCAGCCAATACCTCAGGGTAATTAAGGTCATTTTGAATATCGTGATAGGCTCCTGGATACTCAATTCTCAGTTTATCTGTGGAGTTTATCCGTTGGTAAAAGATATCGCTTCCCTCTGGTAAAGCAACTCGGTCTGCGCTACCGTGGAGAATCAATAATGGTAATTGCCAATCACCTGCGTGAGCATTAATCCAATCAACTGTTGCAAAGAATTCTGTAGCCAGACGGGCAGTAGCACGGGTATGTCGCAGTGTATCTTGGACATAAGCCGCTACAATCTCCTCATCTCGTGAACCAGCGCTGATATCAATACCTGTATTCAGGGTGAAACGCGGCCACACCCGTGAGAGCATTTTTCCTAAAAGCACGCGAATAGGTGAAACCCCAACTTTCCCCAAGGTTGGCGCTAGAGCGATCGCACCCTGCAATATTGATGCTTGTTGGGGATAGCGTAGAATGTAATCTAAGACAATCACTGCGCCTAAACTATGACCCAAGATAAAAATTGGGCATCCTGGCTGCTGAGTCTGAATTAACTTTAAGAAGGCTCTCAGGTCTTCGCGAAACTCACTCCAAGCGTTGATATAGCCTTGCTGACCTGGTGAACGTCCATGACCACGTAACTCTAAGCCGTAGACAGCATATTGTTTGGGTATCAAATGCTGAACCACATTATTGTAGCGATCGCTGTGTCCTCCGAGTCCATGCACAATCGCTAATATTGCCCGTACTTTACCCTCTGGATGCCAGCTTTGGTAATACAGGTCAAGTCCTCCAACACCTTGGAATGTGCCTTCTCTACGAGACACTATGCGATCGCTATGGTCAATCATAGGCTTAATTTTTTACGTATTTTCCCAGTAAGCTACTAATATGTCAACATCCATTGTAGTAAAAATAGCTTCGAGCTATGGAAGAATTACAGTGAATTTAGTTACCCTCACGTATTTAAAAGCTTCTAATCCTTGTCGTTACCCACATTTTTGTAACAGTCAAAGTGTAGCGCTCACCCAACATCCCGCCTAGAACTAAAGTTCTGGGCTAATAGCTCAAGTCCACGCTTAGTGGACTGAAATTTCCACTTTTTTAAAATCTTATATTTAGTCCTCTTGAGAGGACTTTAACTATTAGCCTCGGAATTTATTCCAAGGCGGCATGGCAACGAAGCGGAAGATTTATAAAGATGTTCATAATCACAAGGGCTTGTAACCGTAGGCTCCTTAATAAGGATTGAATCTAAGTTTCTTAATTACGAATTACGAATTACGAATTACGAATTATTTCCCATACCACATCTGCCGTAAAAACTGAATAATCTTTACAAATCTCTCTTCTAGCCAGAGCATAACATAATCAAGCCATTCCAGAAGTTGCTCTAAGGGGTGCTTCTCATAGCCTGTTGAAGTTGCTTTGGTTTCTATCCAGTCTGGCTGTGCCTCAACTTGACTGCTTTGGTGAAATTGCTGTTGCAAAATTTCCCCTTTACCACTCTCGCTTTTAGTTTCGGAAATACGGGCTTGGGTTTGTTTTCTAGAAGCGACTTTTCCAGATGTTTTTTGACTTGAGGCGACATTATTAGTTACTTGTTTTCTTTGCACCAAGCCAGAACCCACTTTAGGTTGTTTTACACTCAAATTCTTTTGTGGAAAATGCCCTACTGATAAACTTGCGGCTAAAGTAGGATTTTTAGTTTGAGAAAGTGTAACTGGCTTATCAACAACGGTTTCGGTGTCACCAAATAAATCACCCCGCGTTAGCCAAGGATCATCTTTTAAATCCTGGTTCTCCAACTGAGGGCTTTTGGGCAAGCCTTTTCTAGGGCGTGATGATAATACTTTACCTGGCAATCGCTGATCACTGGTTGTTGGCTCAAGTGTTTTTCTACTACCAACACCAAAAAAGTAATTAAGCGCCGCCTCAATCAAAGCCTGAAGATTCAATTTATGAGTTTCCAAATCATCAGCAGTGGTTGCAATTTCTCTCCTACCAGCTAATTGCTCTTTGCCATAAAGAAATATGTTTAACTGAGTTTGGGCAACTTGGACAATTTCCTGGCTACGTTCTTGCACAGGTACTAAAGCATTTGATTCCAACTTAGCAACGGCTGTATCTAGAAATGCTAATAATCTATCTGCATTAAACGTGATCTGCGATTTATTCTCCAAACCTCTCCCCAAGAGTCCATTAGGCTCTGATTCTTGCTCCCCAAGCATTGTAGGGTTGGGGTTGGGGGTTAGGTTTGAGATAAGATTGGACACGGTATTATTAATTAAATCTTTTGGTATTCCCTCGGCTAAAACTGGAATTTTAGCTGGATTACCGTCAGTGAGTTTTGCTAATAAACGGTCAATTTGTGGTAATAGCTGCGTTTCTTTTTGAGCTATAATCAACCGCCAACACTGCCAGTACTTAGCAACTTCCTTAATAATCCGGTCTTCTAATTTTGCCTGCTGTTGAGGTGTCAAAATATCTAGAATTTCATTATCAGAAGTAATAAGTACTAAATTTCGATTGAGCAAATTTGTGGCAATTCCCCGCACTATTGAAACATGCTGTTGAAGGGGATTTTCCAAATGTGAAGGTTTGAGACTTTCAGCTTTATTCTCTGTAATATTTGATGATTGAGTAAGATTAGCATTATTCTCAACGAATTTCAGCCGAAAAACTCCCACCAAAGCCAAAGGATTGAAAAATTCAGATGTTTTTGCAGGAGTAGAGGCGGGTTGATCAGATGATAGATAATGGACAGCTTCTAGTACATGTTGAATAGGACTATCAACATTTGGCATTACGGGCTGGAAATCGGTATCATTTGGTTGTAACTTTAGTCTAGTTTGTGGTTCTTTGGTCTGTAGCGTTTTCCCAGACGATTCCGATGACTGAAACAGTAGATACACTGGGTAAAGTAGTACCTCCACACCCCACTTAGTGGCAACTTGCAAATGCCGGAAGGTGTGTTCCCACTGTTGTGTCACCCGCCGAGATTGCTGGTGGACAAAGTTAAATAGTCTGCTTTGATAACGACCAGAGGAACCAGAAGACATAGTAGTAATTTTTTAGTTCAAGTCTTGTTGAGTTGTGAGACTCGCGCCAAACAATAAAAACGACTAACTGTTAATTATCGTAAGTGACCTTATCTTAGCGAAAATATGACCCCGACTGTCTCTCAATCCCAGACCAAATTCATCTCACAAGCAATTGAGCAACTGCGCTCTTTTTGTCAAGTTAATCTTCAGTCTACTTGGTTATACCAGGAATCTGACCTGATTATTACTGATGTTGTAGCTGCTGATTTGTCTCATTGGCAACCTGTCCAGTTGAATGCTAAAGAACATATCGCTTGGACAGGCGGCAAAAAAGTGCTATGGCTAGTGCAAAAATTGGTGGTTCCCCAAGATTTACAGGGTTATCCCTTAGCTGGCTTATCTTTGCGGCTGGCGCTGGTTTGGTGGGCAGATTCTGCTGAGATTTATGTGAATGGGGAGTTAGTGCTGGAAGGGGATTTATTTGATTGTTCGCCGAGAGTGCTTCTCAGTCAAGGGGTAACGCCAGGGGAAGAGTTTATTGTGGCTTTGCGCTTAGTGAGTCCGGGACATTGTGATGGTGCTTTAGTGCGATCGCTCCTAGTTTATCAGTCTATTGATGATAATAATCCCGATCCGGGCTTTGTGGCTGATGAGTTAGCTGTGGTGCAGCTTTATTTGGAAAAATTTGCACCGGAGAGGTTGGATGTTTTGGTAGAGGTGGTGGGGGAGGTTACGAACCGCGTTCGCGCAGCGTCTCGTAGAGAAGGCGCGAAGGACGCGTTCGCGCAGCGTCTCGTTGGCGCAGCCTCTCGTAGAGAAGAGAAGGAAGAGAAGAAAGAGTTGGTGAAGTCGTTTTTATCTCTACGCCAAAACCTAATTCAATCCGACATCTTAGCCCCCCTTTTGAAGGGGGGTTGGGGGGATCAAAAATCTAAAATTTTCTTATTGGGTCATGCTCATTTAGATTTAGCATGGTTATGGCCTGTGAGTGAAACTTGGAATGCGGCGCAAAACACTTTTGAGTCGGTTCTGAAGTTGCAAGAAGATTTTCCTGAGTTAATTTTCTGTCATTCGACTCCCGCACTTTATGCTTGGATTGAGGAACATCGCCCAGATTTGTTTGGGGCGATTCAAGCACAGGTAGCTGCTGGACGTTGGGAAGTTGTCGGCGGAATGTGGGTGGAACCGGAACTCAACCTAATTGCTGGTGAATCAATAGTCCGTCAGCTATTGTATGGTCAACGCTACATCCAGGAGAAATTTGGTAAGCTTTCAACTGTGGTGTGGGTTCCAGATTCTTTTGGTTTCTGTGCAACTTTACCGCAGTTTTTCGCCAATGCTGGAATTGAATATTTTGTCACGCAGAAGTTGCGGTGGAATGATACTACTAAATTTGATTATGGGGCTTTTTGGTGGCGATCGCCTGACGGTAGCGAAGTCTTTAGTTTGATGTCTGCACCCATCGGTGAAAGCATTGACCCTGTTAAAATGGTATCCTACGCTCTTGAGTGGCAAACCCAAACTAATTTACCAGAATCCCTCTGGCTTCCCGGTGTCGGCGACCACGGCGGCGGCCCCACCCGTGATATGTTAGAAACCGCCCAACGCTGGCAAAAGTCGCCTTTCTTCCCAGACTTAGAATTTACGACGGCTGAAAAATATTTACAGGAGATTAGTAGTCAGTTAACTTCACAATCCAAAATCCAAAATCCAAAATCCAAAATTCAAAGTCCCATCTGGAATGACGAACTATACTTAGAATTCCATCGCGGTTGCTACACTACCCACGCAGATCAAAAACGCTGGAATCGTCTTTGTGAAAATTTATTATATCAAGCTGAACTATTTGCGACCTTGGCAACTGTAAGCTGTGGCGTGACATATCCCAAAGCAGAAATCGAAGCAGCTTGGAAACTGGTGTTATTTCAACAGTTTCACGATATTTTACCTGGTTCTTCAATTACCCAAGTTTACACAGATGCGTTGCCCCAGTGGCAGCAAGTGGAACAAGTGGGAACGAAGATATTACAGTCATCACTTTTAGCGATCGCATCTCACACTACTCTATCAGAACCACCAAAATCCGATAGTTTGCCTATTTTCGTTTTCAATTCTCTCAATTGGCAACGTTCTGAGGTAGTCTCTGTAGCCTTACCCACGCCAGAGGAATGGCAGATTTACGATGCTTCTGGAAAGCAGCTTATCTCCCAACTATCTCAACCATCAACGCTACTATTTCTCGCCACCGAAATTCCACCCGTAGGCTACCGCATATTTTGGCTTTCCCCCTCATCTCCCTCACTCCCCATTCCCCACTCCCTACTCCTGCCAGACTGGATTTTAGAAAATGAATTCCTGCGAGTTGTTATAGATCCTGATACGGGAGATTTATCAAGTGTTTTTGACAAAACTTATCAACGAGAAGTTTTGAGTGGGGCGGGGAATCAACTGCAAGCTTTTAAAGACAGTGGTCAATATTGGGATGCTTGGAATATAGACCCCAATTACGCTCAACATCCCTTACCCGCAACAAATCTTCAATCTATCCAGTGGTTAGAACAAGGCCCAGTGCAAAGTCGTGTGCGCGTGGTGCGTCAGTTGGGTGAATCGGAATTTTGCCAAGACTATATTTTGCAAGCTGGTTCACCTCTGCTAAACATAGCTACTACCGTTAATTGGCAAGAAAATCATGTATTAGTGAAAGCTGCTTTTCCTCTGAATATTGAAGCAGACTTTGCTACCTATGAAATTCCCTGTGGCGCGATTCGCCGCCCAACTAAACGGCAAACCCCCGCAGAACAAGCAAAATGGGAAGTTCCCGCTTTGCGTTGGGCTGATTTGACAGCAGAAACACAAGCGGGTATTCACGGAGTTAGTTTACTAAATGATTGTAAATACGGTTACGACAGCAAACCAAATCAACTCCGCTTGACACTGCTACGTAGTGCTAATTGGCCAGACTCAGAGGCTGATAGAGGTTTTCACGAGTTCACATATACCTTGTATCCTCATGCAACTAGCTGGGAATCAGCCCATACAGTACGGCGTGGCTATGAATTGAATATACCGTTGCAAGTGATATTGAATCCCGTTAATCAAAACCCAGATAAAAATTCTCCCCTCTGTGCTGGTAAAGATGCGTTGGGGGTGAGATTCCTAGATTTATCAGCTGAAAATTTAATTTTAATGGCTTTGAAGCCATCTGAAGATGACCCACAGCAGTTAATTCTGCGGTGTTATGAATGTCACGGAGAAACAGCCGAGTTATCTTTGCAAAGTGATTTAGGGTTGAGTCTAGGAGATACAGTAGATTTGTTAGAGCGTTCCCCTAACACTGAATTCTCATCTGGGCAACAAATCTTCACAATTCACCCTTGGAAAATCGCCAGTTTCAAGGTGATACCAGCGATTAATCCCAGGCTGGAGTGAGCCACTATTGCTCTGTCAGTGGTCAATTGTCTCACATCTCGCACTTAGCGCTGGCGATTAGAAATCGCGGCTATACAAACGTTCGCGTAGCGTCTCGCAGAGAAGTCCACGGAGGTGGACTAAGAAAAAATCAAAGGTTTTTACCACCTCCGTGGGTTTCGCCTGTGTAGCCAAGCCAGTGCGTTGGGCGGGCAATGCCCGACTTGAAGCACCTGGCGCGCGACTTCCAGTCGCCTGGTGCAAGATATAAGTTGTGGTTTTCCACAGACCACTGATAAATGACTAATGACCCTTGACTCGTTTAATCTTCGTGGTCATCAAACGGATCGTTCAATTGCTTGCTAGGAGGGCCAAAGGAGGTATAAATCGACAGTCCGGTGATGGCAACCACCACGACAGCCACAGAAATGCTAAGAACTATTGCGGGTTCCATAATTGAGAGATAGATGATGAGTGCTATTCTTATAGAATATTACAGAAGATTAAAAAAAGCTTTGGGAAGTAATATTAGGTGAACTATGGCACAAAGGACTTGGTTGGGAGATATCCTGAAACCCCTGAACTCTGAGTATGGGAAGGTGGCTCCAGGATGGGGTACTACCCCTGTGATGGGTGTTTTTATTTTGCTATTTTTCGTGTTTCTGCTGATTATTCTGCAACTTTACAATAAATCACTGTTGATTCAGGATGTACTTGTCGATTGGCGGAGTTTAGGACGCTAACGGATACACAGCCATCAAGTTTGGATAACAAGTTAAATCACACCCGGTTTTTCCGGGTTTTTTTGTTAACGGTCAGTGCACCCTAACTATATTTATATAAAATATGTTTGTAGTCCGATAAAAACAAAACGTCACGCTCGGCGTAAACGCCTTAAACCGTTTTTATCCCTGGCATGTTCACGCAGTGTTCCCGAAGGGTACGCACAGGTTTTTCAACGAGTATTCTTATAATATGTGAGTTTCTGTAGTGGTTCTATAATTTATAGGAGACAAAAAATGAATATATTTGGTATCGGTCTGCCGGAAATGGCTGTAATTATGGTAGTGGCGCTGTTAATCTTTGGCCCAAAAAAGCTGCCAGAGATTGGTCGGAGTGTGGGTAAAACAATTCGTAGTTTCCAAGAAGCTTCCAAGGACTTTCAAAACGAGTTTCAAAAAGAAGCAGAACAGTTAGAAGAAGTTGTAAAGACTACTGCTGAATTGGAACCTAAACAAATCCACTCTGCTAAATCTGAGCAAGATACCGCTAGTTCTTCCCAAGCTAGCTAGGAGAACATACGAATTTTGGATTTTGGATTTTGGATTTTGGATTTTAGATTGTTTTGCGGTTTACAGCAACGTCTCTGGTGAACGTAACAAATCCAAAGGATGCTCGTTCCGACGCTGCGCTATCGTCAATCTAAAATCACTAAGCCTTGTACCATTGCGGTCTAGTTTCAATCCAAAAGACGCTCTCTGCGAGACGCTACGCGTAGCTTGTCCTCCGCAGGAGTACGGAGACTCGCTAACGCTACGCTATCGCAAATCTAAAATCTAAAATTGATTGACTGTAGGCAAAATGACAGAAGCTGTTACGCAACCAGCTTTGGTGATTCCCCAGCTAATTGTCGGGTTGGGGAATCCAGAAGCTAAGTACGACCAAACACGCCATAATATCGGCTTTGCTGCTGTAGAAACTCTCTCCCGTTCTTGGCGCATTCCCTTAGCAGAAAACCGCAAGTTTCAGGGTGAGTATGGCGAGGGTATGGCCTCAGGTGGAGGTAAAATTCGCTTGCTAAAGCCGTTAACTTATATGAATCGCTCAGGACAGTCAATACAAGCGGTGACAAGTTGGTATAAATTGCCGCCTGAGTCAGTGCTAGTGATTTATGACGATATGGATTTGCCCTTGGGAAAAACTCGTCTGCGCTTATCTGGTTCCGCCGGGGGACATAACGGCATGAAAAGTGCGATCGCGCATCTTAGTACCCAAAACTTTCCCCGTTTGCGAATCGGTATTGGTAAACCCAAAGGTGCAGCTAATAACGATGATTCCGATGCTGTCTCCCATGTGCTGGGGCGATTTTCCTCTGCCGAAAATCAGCAAATGTCTCTTGTACTTCAGTTCGTGGTTGAGTGTATTGAACTAAGCCTCAAACAGGGAGTAGAAAAGGCGATGAATCTTTGTAATAGCCGCACCATTAATAATTCTGACTCTTAGGGTTGGATGAATACTGTCCTATCAGCGAGAACAAAGTCAGCTAACCGATGTTTGAAGGCGCTTATTTTGGTTGATGAGCAGCGATTTTAGCTTGCTCTATCCAACCAAGATAAAGCCCTTAACGGAAGCATCTCAATGAGTGTAAAGAACCTTGTAAAACCTCACTCCAACCCTCTCCGTGGGTTCGGAGAGGGAGCAAGAATTTTGTTTCTCATCTGTGATAAAATATGATTATATTTACAGGTTTTAAAAGTTAATTCTGCCCTGATTTAGTAATTTATATCCAGATGCTAATGCTGCAAAAGAAATTATGAAATCCCATAAGCTAGTTGGCTTTAAAATAACTCCACCACTTAAGAAAACTAGTACTATGCCAATGCCTAGAAAAATCCATCCCAAGTTACCAGTTTCTCTACGAAAAAAAACTAATGCAAATACACCTATCATAGTTGCGAAAACTGAAGCTGTAGCAGGTAATGTCCGGTAAGAATATGAATAGTAACCGCTAACAAATATGATGTTTTGACCAAAAAAGTATAAGCCTATAAAAATTAGGATTAAACCTATAAGTCTGATTAACAGTCTGCTCATAATATTTTTATATTTTTAATGGCTGCACCCAATTTTGATCCGATTATACGGCAGTTTTTTAAATAGTACTAAATTTTACCTTAAATACTATTATTAAGTGAATACACGCAATAAGAATGCCGCCTGTCTGAAGATGTAAGTACAACTAATGTTGATTACATAAAGTAGTCCTTGCCAGTGTTTGATCAAGGTGCTTTAATAGCGATGTCTGACGACAAGAAGCAGAGCTTCTACGCATTGGGCAAAACAGTCATACTTACAGAATATGTACAAGACACGCAGCGACTCGACATCAGACATTGCTGCTAGTGTTGATAAAATTACAGACTCAAAACATTAAACTCAAAGATATGACAAGCTAGTAGCATATCCTTGACACTAAATTCTCCCCAAAGCTGAATAGGAGTATAGATGGAGCCAATAATCATTTTTATAGTTTTAGTGCTTATAGGTTATGCCTTAGGTTCTGCAAAACTGATTAATCAAGGTAATGAAGCCCTAGTCGAACGCCTGGGGCGGTATCATCGCAAACTTAAGCCAGGGCTGAACTTTATTGTTCCCTTGGTGGATCAGGTTGTGATGGAAGATACCACGCGAGAGCAAATTTTAGACATCAAGCCTCAGAATGTGATCACCCAAGATAATATTTCTGTGGAAGTGGACGCTATTGTGTACTGGCGGCTCAGAGATATTGAGAAAAGCTTTTACGCTATTGAGGATCTGCAAGGCGCACTGACACAGGTGACTACAACCACGCTCCGGGAAATCATTGCCCAGAACACTCTGGAGCAGACCAATGTCTCCAGAGTGGAGATGCACTCAGCTCTGTTATTCGAGTTGAATAATATAACGGCAGATTGGGGAGTTGATATTCTCCGGTTAGATATTCAGAGAATTACCCTACCTGAGAGTGTACGCAAATCGAGGGAAGAGGAGCAAGCCGCTGAAATCAAAAAACGGGCGGTGATTACTGAAGCACAAGGGCAAAAGGAAGCTGCTATTAAGAAAGCAGAAGGAACTATGGCTTCAGTGCAAATCATTTCTGAAGCTCTACGTTCCAATCCTGACAGTAGGGACATTCTGCGGTATCTTGTAGCTCAAGATTACGTAGATGCCAGCCAAAAACTTGGTGAGAGCAATAATGCCAAAATTGTCTTTGTAGACCCAGCTAACTCAAGTGAAATGTTTCAGGAGTTGATAGCCGAGTCGATAGTTACAGAAGGTCACGGCAAAAAATCCGAAAATGGTAATACTTAAGAGTCAAACAATTTTGGATTTTGGATTTTAGATTTTGGATTAACCCCATAGATAAATCTAGAATCTGCTTGCTCTGTAACATCAAGCAATTATTGGTCAGGCTGTGCGGCTTGTCTCAATAGTGCATCGGCTACTAGTGAAACATCGCGCATTTCTTGAACATCGTGAACTCGAAGGATATCAGCGCCATTAAAAATAGCAGCACAACAAGCTGCTGCTGTTCCCCAAACTCGTGCTTTGGGATCTGGTTGATTTAAAATGCGACCAATGAAACTTTTACGAGATGCTCCTACCAAGATAGGACAGTTGAGTGTTGCCAGCGATCGCAAGCCGCGAAAAATTTCTAAATTTTGCTCATACTTCTTAGCAAAGCCAATACCAGGATCAATAATAATTTTATCTAGGTGAATGCCCGCAGTAGTTGCTACCCCAATTTGCCGAGCCAAAAAACTATAAATCTCTTTGAGCAAATCTTGATAATCAGTCTGTTGTTGCATTGTCTGTGGTGTTCCTCGGATGTGCATTAAAATCATCGGCACACCTAACTCTGCCACTGTTGGCAACATTTCTGAGTCAAAAGTGCCACCAGAAATATCATTAATTATATCCGCTCCAGCTTCTACAGATGCCCTAGCTACAGCAGCACGGGTAGTATCTACAGAAATCGGGACTGAAATTTCTGGTCTTAGCACCTGTAACACCGATAGTATCCGGTCAAGTTCCTCAGCCAAAGTTATTTGCTTTGCCCCTGGTCGAGTTGATTGACCGCCCACATCGATGATGTCAGCACCAGCAGCTACCAGTGCTTGCGCCTGTATTAAAGCCGCAGAGGTCGTGTTAAACTCACCCCCATCACTAAAGCTATCAGGCGTCACATTCAAAATCCCCATCAAATAAGTTCGCTGTCCCCAATCGAAACAGCGTCCTCGAATTATCAAATTGCTTGGCATAAATCTACATTAGGCATTCCCATGCTCTGCATGGGAACGAGAATAAGGCACATCAGACTGAGTGAAAATTCACAATCCGAGCGAAACTCTCAGCTTCCAGACTTGCTCCTCCTACTAAAACACCATCAATTTCTGGTTGAGCCATGATCTCATCAATATTATTCGGCTTGACTGAGCCGCCATATTGAATTGATACATTCGGATTACTCAACTGGCTACGAATTAAGCCAATTATCCGATTAGCTTCCACTGTTTCACAAGTATCACCCGTGCCTATCGCCCAAATTGGTTCATAAGCAATTACCAAATTATTCTGATCAATATCTACCAAGCCTTTGTCGAGTTGGAGAGTAATCACTGATTCAGTTTCTCCCGCATCTCGTTGTTGTTTAGTTTCGCCAACACAGAGAATTGGGGTTAAACCAAACCTTTGAGCAGTTCGGAGGCGTAGATTAACGGTGCCATCGGTTTCACCAAAGTATTGCCGTCGTTCACTATGACCGACAATCACAAAGCGCACACCACTTTCTGTCAGCATTGGGGCAGAAATCTCACCCGTATAGGCTCCATATTCTTCCCAGTGGACATTTTGCGCCCCCAGTTGGATGAGGCTACCGTGCAACGTCTTGGACAAAACACTTAAATCAGTGAACGGAGGGCACAATATCACTTCTCGCCCGTCGGGGGTTTCCTCTAAGTGGGGCAGAAATCCTTGTAAAAACTCCTGGGTCTCTGCCTGGGTTTTGAACATTTTCCAGTTGCCGGCAATAACGATTTTCCGCACAGGTAATTTAGTCAAGATTCTAACGCGTTATTTAGATGCATTTTTCAGTTTATGACTTTTTGTTAGCCATTAGTCTACTAATTGGGCATTGGGCATGGGGCATTGGGCATACTTATTCCCCTTGTCTGGCTTGTCTGCCTCATCTCGCCAAACCGCTCCTAAAAATAACTAGGATAGTAAACGGGGTGTATTTAAAATTTAAAATCTAAAATTTAAAATCTAAAATCTAAAATTGATATGACTTCGACATTGCCCTTGCCTGAACCTGATCAAAGCGATTCCACCAACACTGATGCAAATTCTCTCAGCTGGGAGGAAGAACTGGATAATGCTATTTTCAGTTTTGAAGACATTCAAACAGAACTGAATTATAAACAAGCACAAACGGCGCTACGAAACTTGGTAGCCAATCTTGACCTCACCCCCCAAGAAAAAACCGGGTTAGAGGCGGAAATTGCTGATTTGGAAACCATGCTGGGGAAGTTAGACCGCATGGTGGTACAGATTGCGGCTTTTGGCATGGTGGGACGTGGGAAGTCTTCGCTACTCAATGCTTTGGTTGGGCAAACAGTATTTGAAACTGGGCCGCTGCACGGTGTCACTCGTGCTGCACAAACAGTTAATTGGAGTATTAGTGAAGAGACGATTGGGGAAACTGAACGTGCTTTGCGAGTCACTCTCCCTGGTGTAGGTCAATCCCAGGTGGAATTAATTGATACTCCTGGGTTAGACGAAGTAGATGGTGCAACCCGTGCCGCGTTAGCTGAACAGATTGCAAAACTTGCCGATTTGATTCTGTTTGTGATATCTGGCGACATGACAAAGCTGGAATACATGGCTCTTTCTCAGTTGCGGGAAGCAGGTAAACCGATCATTCTGGTGTTTAACAAAGTAGACCAGTATCCAGAAGCAGACCGGATGGCAATTTATCACAAAATCCGGGATGAAAGGGTGCGGGAATTACTCACACCTTTAGAAATTGTTATGGCTGCGGCATCGCCATTAGTGAAGACGGCGATTCGTCGCCCTGATGGTAGTAGGGGCATACAGTTGCGTACAGGGAATGCGAAAGTTGAGGAACTGAAGCTGAAAATTTTGGAGATTCTGCACCGTGAGGGTAAAGCCTTGGTTGCCCTCAATACTATGCTTTATGCCGACATTGTAAATGAGCAATTGATTGAGCGAAAACTGATGATTCGGGAACAGAATGCGAATCAGTTGATTTGGAAGGCTGTGATGACTAAGGCATTAGCGATCGCACTCAATCCCGTAACTGTGGTAGATATTCTCAGTAGTGTGGTTATTGATATCGCTCTGATTTTGGGTTTATCTAAACTCTATGGCTTCTCAATGACCGAAGCCGGGGCTGTACAATTGCTACAAAAAATCGCCCTGAGTATGGGCGGAATTGGTGCTAGTGAATTGTTGGCAAATTTGGGCTTGAGTGGATTAAAAACTTTACTTGGGATCTCTGCAACAGCTACGGGTGGCATTGCGCTAGGCCCTTATATATCGGTAGCAATCACCCAAGGGGGAGTAGCTGGTGTTTCTTCTTACGGGATTGGACAAGTTACCAAAGTTTATTTAGCTAATGGCGCGACTTGGGGGCCTGATGGGCCAAAAGCAGTGATTAATCGGATTTTGACAAACCTAGATGAGACTTCAATTCTCAACCGGATTAAAGATGAATTACTCTACAAGGTAAAACTCAGAAAGTGATGCATATAAGATAAAACCTCACCCTCAATCCCTCTCCTTGGTAAGGAGAGGGAAGCCGGAGGCAGAGTGAGGTTTTATATTTAATTTGACCCACTTACTTAAGTGCGATCGCTCCCATTTATCAAAATACTATTTCAGAGCGCAGAACTATCAAACGCACTCTTGTAAGCATCAGCAGTTTCTATCCCAAAACCTCCAGCTTGGACATGACGAATTAGCGATTGAATGATGGGTACAGCAATACTAATACCAAATAAAGAATTCAAGCCTGCGATAACCACTGGTGCTGACAAAATGACTGTAAATTCTGGAAATAAAGCTAACACAGCCACCAAAACCAAAAAAACAATTGGTGTCGCAATACCTGCTGTCTTTGCTGCTTCAAAAATTAGATTTTTAAACTCTTCAACAGTAATCTCGCCCCGATAAAGATCCAAAGAATAGGAAATCGCTGTTACTACAACCTGGGTGAGAATAGCTGTTCCCGTTGCAGTAATACCAAGTCTAGCGATTGTTCCAGAATTGCTGACAATAGAATCTACCGCATTATAAACCCGAATATAAAACTGCTCGCCAACGGTCATTACTTTGGCACCTCGGCGGAGATTGTCAACGCCTACTTCCCAAAGGATATTATCAGCAGCATTCGAGCCACCTTGGGAACGTGGATTGATGTGACTACCGTGTTTATCCCGAAGAAATTGACGAATTGTATATTCTTTGGCTTCAAGCTTTGATGTGCCAGGAATTTTCTCAAAAAGCTTCATCACATCCGCATCAGAGCGAGGTAAGTCTCCCACCCGAACACCAGCACGATATCTCAGCCTATTTGCAATCTTTGGCATCTCTTGGGCTAATTGGGCAGCTGTCTGTGGTAAATTTTGCAAAGCATCAGCCATAACCATGCTAGATGTAGCAACTCCAACAGCAGTTTCTTCAAATGTTTTACTAACATTTTGAATAGTTTGAAAACCTGACTGTGCTGCTATGGTTGACAAACTTTGTAAATCATTAACTGCATGGATGCTTGAAGTAGTCATCTCGGTAGTAGCGTTTTTTATTCCATCAACTACCTCATCCATACCGTTTACGACATTGTTGGCTACTTCTTCAGCTTTATCTCTAACCGTATCTGCCAACTTCTGAGCTTGGTTGATAAAATCCATGTTTTAGTAACCTTTCATTTCTGCTGTGGAGTGTTTGCTCCAGTTTCTCTTTTTAAGACTGAGAACCACCTCAGCATTAATGACGAATTTACTGGCAAAATTATTAAAGAGATAGTAATCAATTTATATCGTTCATGTATATTACTTTCAAAAACTGAACTATCCGACTATAGAGGTGTGCAGTTGAGTGAGATACAAAAACTTTGCTGAAATGATTTTACAGCAATGACTTTGGTGTTGTCATCCAATCGATAACCGCTATAAATCAGTTGTGACATTGGGCAGCAGACGGCGGCATCAGTTAGTCCGACCCGATCGCAGCTAGAAAGAGATTCGCTCGATAAAGTCTATGGAGTCGAAAGTTGCAAAGATACTAACAGCAATGGTTATCCCAAGTACTAAAAAATAGTCTCATGGTTTGAGGTTTAGCGATTTAATAAAAGATGCCCCATTCGTTTTTAGTTCTTCAGATGATGGGGTTATGATTACAGCCTCAACAGCATAATTATTCTTTATACAAAGCAGACTTCTCTGATATAATAATTTATTCTTGATATTTAATCCTTGTTTATTAATTTCTGATTGCAAGTCAGTACTGGGTTTGCCCATTAAAGTAAAGTCTTGACAGTTATATCCACTTTGATTAACGGGAGACTGAGATACTTCTTTACCCTGAATAAAATTTGTTTTATTAGCAGTGTTAATTAGAATTTGTAAAACTTTTGGAATTTTCTGCGGAGCTATTTGTTTGGGAAAAGTTGAATAGGTCACTGAATATATAGATTCACTCTTAAGAGTTGTCCAATTATGGCTATTAATCACTTTTCCTGGAGAACTAACTTTTTCTAAAATAGTCCCTGGCATTAAGATACTAAAATTTCCTTCTTTGGATGTTAAAATTTTTTCTTGCGATGATACAGGTGTGCAAGCCGATAAAACAAATATCCCGAAACAATTAATTATCCAAAAACGTTTAATGATGTTCATAAATAAATCCATAAGTGTTATTCGGTAACAATTTTTATTTAGAATGTCAAGCTATTCTCTCAACTCATGCACACGTTACTACTCCTGTTGTGTAATCTTGTAATTTGTAGCGTTTGCCTGACGAATTACAGCCAATGTCTTCAACACAGCGTCTTGTTTTAAGTTTTCCCATAATAGTGGTTTTTCTAACACAAAAGCTCCCAAATCAAATCTTGACCCAAAATTTCCCACCAACACGGCACTCATCACTTCAATAACCCACATCAGCAAGGCTTTCGGTAATTTTGGAGAAAGGTGACTTGGAAAATACGATTAAATTGAGCTTCTGAACTCGGAACTTGAGCTTTAGAACTCAATATGTCAAGTTCTACACTCAAACTCCGAGATTCTAAACTCTAACTTTCAACCTATTAAGTAAAATTGCCGATAGATTTTCTCCACTACTGATGCTTGCGGCTAAACTTTGGGAGATTTACAGACAAAATTGCACCTTTATCAAGTTTTAGTTCCTACCTTTGAAAGAGTCTAGCCATTCTTGAACTTGCTCGCGGGCAATATCGCGCCCTCCAAGACCAAAGGCTAGGGCAATAGCAACAGCGATCGCACCTAGTAAAAGTCCAAAAGCTAAATTCACAATATCACTGGCAACTCCAATCTGTTGCAGTGCCATTGCAGAGACTAAGGCAATGATCGCAATTCGCGCCACTTGTCCCAAAATCTGGGACTGGCGTTCCCCGGAACTGGTAATGATGTTAAAAGCTAGATTTGCCAGGAATAAGCCAATGGCAAATATTACCAATCCCGCCAAAATCCGCCCGAATATGATCACAATACCAGACACTAATGCTGTCAAGGCTGGAATATTCAGGATATTCACCGCCGCCACCGTTGCAAATAGCATAATACCCACTAAGGCAACAATGCCTGCAATTTCCGATGGAGTGCGGCTTGGAGTCTGGGAGGCTGTTGATTCTCTGGAAATTACGATTTGTCGGCTGGGTGTTGTCAGACCCAAAATACTGAAAATGTTATTAAAGCCTAAATTAGTCAGGATACTTGTAACCAAATCCGCGATAAACCGCCCCACAAAATAGGCAACAATCCAAATTGCCACGGCTGTAAAGATGGCAGGTAGGGCGTTGAGAATCTGTTGCAGCATGGCGATCGCAGGCACTGAGATCGCATCAATTCGCAAGGCATTCAGCGCTGCGATCGCTACAGGAATCAAAATCAAAACATAGACAATTGTGCCGATAATACTCGATAGAGGTTGCACCCCCGCAGCCGCAGATAATCCCAACCGACTACCTAAATGGTCGATACCAGTTGTCGCCAGCAAGTTCGTCACAATCCGCCGTACTACATTAGCGATGAACCAGCCAACTACAGCAATTAAGGCCGCCGCTAAAATGTTCGGTAGAATTAGCAGAACTTCTGTAATTAGAGCTTGTACTGGTTGTAGAGCCTGCCTGAGTCCGAGAGTATCTAAAACTGGGGCGAGAAAGAGTAAAAATATAAACCAATACAGAGCATTGCCAATCGTCTCACTCAGAGACATCTGATTCAGGCTAGGTGCGCTGTCTTGTGATTCTGGATTCAAACGCTCATCTAGGTTAAATGCCTGTAATGAGCGCACAGTGATAATCTTCACAATGGTCGCCAAAAACCAGGCGGCTACCAAAAGGATTCCCGCACCAACCAACTTTGGCAAAAAGCCAATAAGTTGATCGAGAAAATTATTCAGGGGTCGAGAGGCTACCTCCAGATTCAATGTCTGTAAAACAGCTACCGCCGTCAACAGGATAATGCTCCAAAAGACTAAGCTGGAGATTAATTTCTCCACTTGCGGAACATCTTGACGACCAGTTATCCCTGCGGCAATGCGGTTATCTATGTTTGTGCGCTTGAGAATTGCTTGCGTCACTGCTGCTGCGATCGCTGCAATTAGCCAACCTACTAACAAAATTGCCACCGCCCCTAGCAGACGGGGTGTAAATAGAATCAACTGTTGAACAATATCTTGCACATCAGCGATTCCTTGATTCACTGCTGGTTGTGTCAGTTGCAGGTTGGGCGATTGTGCCAAAAATTGCTGCCCCCTCGTGGATAAAGCAACTCCTATCACCTGGGTTATTCCTTGCCAAGCTGTGTTCATGGTTTTCGGGAATTAAGCTTAAATATTCGCCGCAAACACTGAGTCAGTGTTTCGCCTATCAATTTACCAGTAAAAACATACATCTATGGGATGATACCAAGAATAATTTTTGAGTTTGTTAGGGACTTCCAAATAAAAAAATACTCAACTACTTCTTGTGGGGTGGGCATCTTGCCCGCCTTTCTATACGGGCGGGCAAGATTGCCCACCCCACAATATTGGGTAATTTATTTGTTGGAAGTCCCTTACTTAATATTTGCTTAAATCTACTGTCAGTGCTGAATTTTGCGTTACTCTAATTGCAGCAACAGCATCAAAGATGTGGAATGTCCCAAGTTTTGTCACAATCGATTGAAATTAATGCTACAGCTACGGTGGTGGAGCGCTGTATTAGCGATTTAACCCTTATGCACCGTTGGCTCAACCCCGTCCTCCGTTGCGAACCTGTGGGCGAATCTTGGAGTACCGATGTCGGCAGTCAAAGTCGTTTTATCATTCAGATTCCTCTACTGAAACCCACGTTGAATAGCGTAGTTGTGGAACGAGAACCGGGTTTGGTAGTCTGGGAATTTCAGGGATTTTTTCAAGGGCGCGATCGCTGGGAATGTCAGCCAACAGAAAAGGGAACGCGCCTACTCAACCGCTTTGAGTACGATATCCCTAACCCCTTAGTGAGTTGGGGTTTCAACACCTTTGCTGCATCTTGGACAAAAGAAGATATGCAAGCCCAACTGCGCCGCCTCAAACGAGTCGCAGAAGAACAAAAATAATTCGATCATTGGTCTTTTAACTAACTATGTTTGGTTCATGGCCAATAGTCCAAAAGAAATTACTTAACAATTCCTAACCCTCTGCCGACTGCCTTCTTCACAAGACTTTTGCGATCGCTGTGAGAATTCATTCCCAAGCAGTTTTTGAGAATAGTCCTTCATGATTACCTTAAGTATAAACACAGTTTCTAACCTTTAGTAGATGGGGTTAGAAGTCTTTTAAAGTCAGTGTTATTACGTTCGTTACCCCACATTAGTAGCTTTATTTCTCAGTGAATTTTCTGTGAAGTAGGTAAAAAAGTTTTAAATCATTTAGATACACATATTAGTATCAAAGCGTTGAAAGCAGACAAAAAGATTCGTTTCTAGGGTAAATAACAGAATGGCTACTGTAAATGTTTTGACAAATTTATCACTGATTACAGTGGGAGCAGCAGTTATTGCACTGGGAGCAGCAGGAACCGCACAAGCTAAGACTTATACTGAAGTCGGTGATGCAGGTAAGACTTTAAAAACCGCCCAAAATCTTCCTGGTGGGATTAATGTCATCAAAGGAACTATCTCTTCTAAGAACGGTGCTGACCTCTTTTCTTTCTTTTGGGATAGTGGGCGATTCAAAGCTACAACAGTCGATGGTGCATCCTTCGATACCCTATTAGAACTATTTGATTCTAAGGGTACGGTAATCGCTCTGGAGGACGATTCTAAGGGTACGGCACAATCCACTATCAATGAATTTTTGGATACTGGTGAGTACTTCTTGGGAATATCATCCTCCCCCAACCTTGCTTTATTTGGTATTAATTATGGTACTATTCCTGGTTCGTCTTCTGGCGATTACTCTATCAGCCTAAACAAGAAGACTGCTTCTTTTCCCAAACCCACTTCTGTTCCTGAACCCGCTTCTATCATCGGTATCTTAGGCTTAGGTGCATTCGGACTTACCTCTGTTCGCAACCGTAAACAACAAGCCGCAGTTAAGGCATAAGCATCTATTTTCATTTAACTAACCACTGCTGTGTCAATATGTTGCTGACACAGCATTTTTGATTCAACTATTTTTACCCAACTTAGCAAGTAACTGCCGAATCACAGATGCATCCTCGGCATCAGGAACTTTTGCTAAATACTTTTGTAAGTCGTCTATAGCTTGGGGGTAGTAACCAAGTTGATAATAGATCAAACCGCGATCGCGCAATTCTAAAGTTAAATTAGGAAACAGTAACAAAATTCGTTCAATCGCTCCTAGCGTTTTTTCTAAATCTTGTTGTTTGATATAAATAAATTTTAAATTTGTCAGCATCCGTGCCAAAAATTGCCGATTACTGACTACGGCTAAAAATTCTGGTTGTAGCGTCACAGGTTGCTGATAAAGTTGAGACAGGCGTTCCTCGCAATCTTGAGCAAATATTATTTCACCACCATTGAAAGCATCCACAAAAATTTCTATATCTGGAATATCCGGGCGGATTAGGAAATGTCCTGGCATTCCCACACCCACCATCGGAAAATCAATCCGTCGGGCAACTTCCAGGTAAACTAGCGCTAAGGTAATCGGAATCCCCAATCGGCGGTCAATTACATCATTGAAAAAGCTGTTGCGCGGGTCGTAATAGTCAATTTTATTACCAGAAAACTTTAAATCTTCGTAGAGATACTGATTAATACTTTGAACTATCCGCAAAGGATATCGTGAAGAAGGCAGACGTTCTTGAAGCTCCCATGCCATTGTCTGAAGAGCATTCAGGTATTCCTCTGGATCTAGGTTGGGATATTCTTCTTGTGCAATATACAAAGATGCCTTTGCTAAGTCAATGTGCTCGTCAGACTGCTGAATCTCCTGGTAAAAATATTGTCGTGCTGACGATAAATTCATAAGCTGTTGCTCGGTGAAAGTGTGAGGATGAAGCGAGAGCGGTTTGGCTGAATTGAAAACAGTTTTTTGTACCTATTTTTATATTAGGGACATTCAGAAGATTTGGAAATCTAGTTTATGCATAAGTTTCATGACATTAATCTATCCAGGGAATGAAAATAGGTTAATGTAGCTTTTTTTGATTGACTAAAATATAGTTTTATGGTAGTCGTTTGTGCTAAATCTGTTCTGAGCAATGTAAAGATGTATGGTGTCAAAGTACCAATTAGTAATTATTAATTACTCAGATTCCGAAATGGCGTTGAGAGGATGTGTATTAACTATTTGAATAAATGGTATAGCCCTGCTCTTTCTGCGATCGGTAGGGAGAGCAGATTTTTTATGTAAACTTTCCTAACGGAATTTAGTAAGCGTTAGCGTTCGCGGAGCGTCTCGTAGAGAAGCTCGCCGCAGGCATCGCTACCCTAAGTTTTTAACTATTGTGGTTTTAATCGGTAGGTATCATAACAGTGTGTTTCTACGATATTCTTGACTGTAATTTTTATTATATTAGGATACTTACGCATAATTACGTTGATAAATCTTTCTGAAAGCAACAACTTAATTTTACAAAGGTTTAGTGAATTATTTACTTGATATTACGTATATAAGTCGCCTTAAATCTAGGTTTTGGCTGCTATTTAACCTAGTTTGGAATGTATTTCTTATGTGAATACACGCAAATCCTCTCGACACTAAATAAATTTACCAGTAACTTAAGTGAATAAGCGAGTGAGGAAAACACTGATAATAACCTCCTGAAATAACTAGAAGACAAAAGCTAAGTTAAAAACTTTAGTCATTTTCAAAGAGTGCTTATATCTGCGTAGGCGTAGCCCGTCGTAGACATCGCAGCGAGAGGCTGAAACTTCAGCTGTCGCACTTGAGGCGTTATGTGCAATTTCGCCGATGTTTTTGCTGACATATTTGGTTGGCAAAATTCCTACTATTAAATACCAATTTTTTGGAGAAATGTATTGTATGACAATTTCAACTGTTATGAAAAACTTATCAATGGCTACTATTGGAGCAACATTTATAGCTCTGTCCACACTAGGCGTATCAAAGGCAGAAGCGGCAGTAATCGTTCTTGACTTTGAAGGAGTTGGTGATATAAAACCTGTTGGTAATTTCTACGATACAGCTCCCCAAGACTTTGATATCACCTTCTCATCTAATGCATTGGGTCTTGTCGATTCTGATGCTGGCGGTCGGGGCAATTTTGGTGGTGAACCCAGCCCAGACACAATTCTATACTTTCTAGATGGCTCTGGTGTAACCTTGAAAGCAGGAAATGGCTTCAACACTGGGTTGTCATTTTTCTATTCGGCGGTCAATAAGCCCGGATTTGTGAATATATACAGCGGACTTAACGCCAATGGAAATTTACTTGCCAGTATAAATTTACCATTAACAACGTTTAATGGAGCACCTGACCCAACTGGCGAATTTAGCCCATTCGTTCCTATTGGCATATCGTTTTCAGGTATTGCCAAATCAGTAGATTTTGGAGGAACAATGAATGAGATTGCCTTTGATAATATCACCTTGGGTTCCGTAATCCCTGGTGGTTCTAAATCTGTCCCTGAACCAGGTTCTATATTAGGTGTGTTGGCAGTAGGTGTTTTCAGTGCTAATACGCTACTGAAGCGCAAACAGCAACAAAAAGTCACAGCCAAAATATAAAAGCATAACAAAATTTACTTTAGTAACTGCCGTGTCTGCCATTGAAGGATACGGCAGTTTTTTATCTGGAGTTTTCCCCAATCGTGATTATGTCATACAACCTAACCTAATTTCTAATCCCAAGCTGCTTTTTAAGGAATTACTAAGGGAGTTATGTCCCCGTCCGGTGCTACAGTGAAAGGTGACATTGCTTAAATTTATGTCTTCTCCGACCTTATCTGAAATCTAGCTTCAATCATTAGGCGCAGCATGGTCACAACCGCAGAAAAAACAAACATAGGCTACATTACCCAAATCATTGGCCCAGTTGTAGACGTTAAATTTCCCGGCGGGAAATTGCCAAAAATCTACAACGCTTTAAAAATCACTGGCACCAACGAAGCTGGACAGGAAATCAACCTGACTGTTGAAGTACAGCAACTGCTGGGCGACAACCAGGTGCGGACTGTTGCGATGAGTTCCACCGAAGGCTTAGTGCGCGGTTTGGAAGTCAGCGATACAGGCGCTTCCATCAGCGTACCAGTTGGTAAAGCGACTTTGGGTCGGATTTTGAACGTCCTTGGCGAACCTGTGGACAACAGGGGCCCTGTAAATGCTGAGGCAACTTTACCCATCCACCGCTCTGCTCCCAAATTCACCGACCTGGAAACCAAACCTTCGGTGTTTGAGACTGGGATTAAAGTTGTTGACCTTCTGACTCCCTATCGTCGCGGCGGTAAAATTGGTCTGTTCGGCGGTGCTGGTGTTGGTAAGACCGTGATCATGATGGAGTTGATCAACAACATCGCTACCCAGCACGGGGGAGTATCCGTTTTTGCTGGCGTGGGTGAGCGCACCCGTGAAGGAAATGACCTCTACAACGAAATGATTGAGTCTGGGGTAATCAATAACGAGAACCTCAACGAATCAAAAATTGCTCTAGTCTACGGTCAAATGAACGAACCACCCGGAGCGAGAATGCGGGTTGGTCTTTCGGGATTGACAGTAGCAGAGTACTTCCGGGATGTGAACAAGCAGGATGTGCTGCTGTTTATTGACAACATTTTCCGGTTTGTACAAGCAGGTTCGGAAGTGTCGGCGCTACTGGGTCGGATGCCTTCTGCGGTAGGATATCAGCCCACATTGGGAACCGACGTAGGTGAACTTCAAGAGCGGATTACCTCGACTACTGAGGGTTCGATTACCTCCATTCAGGCAGTGTACGTACCTGCGGATGACCTCACCGACCCCGCGCCTGCTACTACCTTCGCCCACTTGGACGGAACAACAGTACTGTCTCGTGGTTTGGCAGCTAAGGGAATTTATCCCGCAGTTGACCCCCTTGGTTCGACTTCCACGATGTTACAGCCCAACATTGTCGGTGACGAACACTACAATACTGCTCGTGCGGTGCAATCAACTCTGCAACGTTATAAAGAACTCCAAGACATTATCGCCATTCTTGGTCTAGATGAATTGTCTGAAGAAGACCGTCTCATCGTAGCGCGGGCCCGGAAAGTTGAGCGTTTCTTGTCTCAGCCGTTCTTTGTGGCAGAAGTATTCACCGGTTCTCCTGGTAAGTACGTGAAGTTGGAAGATACCATCAAAGGGTTCCAAAAGATTCTGTCTGGTGAGTTGGATGCTTTGCCAGAACAGGCTTTCTACTTGGTTGGCGATATTAACGAAGCGATCGCCAAAGCTGAAAAAATCAAAGGTTAGTCATTAGTCAAGAGTCATTAGTCATTAGTCATTAGTCATTAGTCATTAGTTCAAGTGCTAATGACTAATGGCAAATTGCAAAAGACAAAGGACAAGTGACACGCAAAGTCAAAGCGGAGGTTTCCTCCGTTGGCGCAGCCGGCCGCAGGCATCAGAACTTTGCAAGAGAGGACAAATGACAAAAGACAAAGGACAAAAGACAAATGACATTAACCGTTCGTGTAATTTCCCCAGATAAAACAGTATGGGATGCCCCAGCTGAAGAAGTCGTTTTGCCTAGCACCACCGGTCAACTAGGTATCCTAACTGGACACGCACCACTTTTGACCGCCCTGGATACTGGTGTAATGCGAGTCCGGGCCGCTAAAAATCAGAATTGGCAAGCGATCGCTCTTTTGGGTGGCTTTGCCGAAGTCGAAGAAAATGAAGTGACAATTCTGGTTAACGGTGCTGAACGTGGCGACAAAATTAACCTTGAAGAAGCGCGTACTGCTTACAACCAAGCACAAGCGCGTCTGGATCAAGTGACAGCAGACGATCGCCAAGCCCAAATCCAGGCAACTCAAGCCTTCAAACGCGCCCGCGCTCGCTTTCAAGCGGCTGGCGGTTTGATCTAATTTTACTTTATATTTCAACTTTGTAGGTTGGGCAATGTCCAACCTACAAGATATTTATTAATTTTAAAAAAATTACGCCAAGTTTAAGAAATCGAGGCAAGCCCTGGTGAAGTGTTACATTAACTAATTAGTTGCCCAATGGGCACAAGTTATGAAAAGCTTTTCATCTTTGCTTGGTACGCGTAAAGAAAATAAGGTAGCTCGTTTTGCAGCATCTGTCGTTGCAACGCTAGCGATGGCTACGCCAACGTTTTTGACGAACGCTGGTAGTATTCATTCTGCCAATGCAACTCCTATAAAAACAACTACTGCAAAAGAAATCACTTCGGCGACAATCCAGCTAAATCAGACCAAACCAAATATTGCCCAGTTACAAATCAGCAGGACTCAATATCAAGCTGCTGGAATTGATCCTGTTGTACTGGTTCCCATCCTACTTGTGGGCGGTTTAGTTATATTCGTCCCCCTATTCTTTGGCGGACTTGTAGTAATTGGCGAACGTGAAGTCGGTATTGTAGTTAGGAAATTTACCCTTTCCGGGAATGGACTCCCCGCCGGGAGTTTGATTGCTCTCAACGGGGAAGCTGGCTTGCAGGCAGATACTTTAGCTCCTGGTTGGCATTGGGGCTATTGGCCTTGGCAGTATTCTGTAAAGAAAGAATCGGTAATTGTCGTTCCCCAAGGGGAAATAGCTTTGATTGTGGCGGCAGATGGCGCATCCAACCCACCAGAGCGGATTTTAGGTAAAATTGTGGGTTGTGACAACTTCCAAGATGCTCGGAAATTCCTTGCCCAAGGTGGGGAAAAAGGGCGGCAAATGGGTTTTCTCACGGCTGGTACGTACCGGATCAATACCGCCCTGTTTAAAGTCATCATGGCAGCAAATGCCAGCGCTCATGGCATGACTCCAGAACACTTGCGGGTGTACAGTCTGGCATCTGACAAAGTTGGCATCGTCACCACCTTAGATGGTGTACCAATTTCTGCTGGTGAACTCGCAGGCCCGATAATTGACGGACACAATAACTTCCAAAATGGTCAGAAATTTATTGATGGTGGTGGACGGCGAGGTTTACAAGAACAGACTTTGCTTTCTGGTTCTTGGAACTTGAATCCTTGGTTTGTCCAAGTTGAGCAAGTGCCGATGACCGAAATTCCCATTGGGTATGTGGGTGTGGTAATTTCTTTCGTGGGTAAGGCGCATCAAGATGTCAGTGGTGCAGCTTTCACCCACGGTAACTTGGTGAATCAGGGACATAAAGGTGTGTGGGTCGAACCGCTATATCCTGGTAAGCACCCGATTAACTCCCGGATTATGAAGATTGAACTTGTGCCAACGACCAACATCGTCTTAAACTGGTCAGGTCGGACTGAACGCCACAGCTATGATGCTCAACTGGCTTCTTTAACAGTGCGATCGCGTGATGGATTTGCCTTTGATTTGGAAGTAGCGCAAATTATCCATGTCGGTGCTTTAGATGCCCCGAAGGTAATTTCTCGCGTCGGTGCTATGCAAAATCTGGTAGACCATGTATTAGAACCGACTATCGGGAATTATTTCCGCAACTCAGCCCAAAACTGTACTGTACTAGACTTTCTGACTGCTCGGAGTGAGCGACAAATTGAGGCTGCTGAGTATATTAAAACAGCATTGCGGGCTTATGACGTGCAAGCGATCGACACCCTGATTGGTGATATTCAGCCACCAGCATCATTAATGCAGACACAGACAGACCGGAAAATTGCCGAAGAAGAACGCAAGACTTATGAAGTGCAGCAGATGGCGCAAACTCAACGGCAGCAGCTTGTCCGGGAAACGGCACTCGCTAATATTCAGCAAGAAATGGTGAAATCGGAGCAGAGTGTACATATTGCTGAGTTGAAAGCCCAAGCTCAAATCAAAGAGGCAAACGGTGAAGCTGAGGGTACAAAACTCAGGGCAATTGCTGAGGCTGAAGGTATTCGTGCCACGGGTAACGCCAAAGCTGAAACATACAGTGCTGGTGTGGAAGCTTTGGGGGCACAAGGTTATACAGCAATGCAACTAATGCAGATTATCGGCGATCGCAATGTCCGCTTGATTCCAGATGTCTTAGTTGGCAGCAACGGTAGCAATAACGGCTTAGTAGATGGGCTACTATCGATGATTTTATGGAATCAAACTGGTAAGGGTGAATTGACACCAACACCTTTGCATCCACAACCAGTAGTTACCAAAGCCCAACCAACCCCAGAAAACGGTCTTCCACCGATAGTTGTGAATTTTCCTGTAGATAAGCAACATCAATAATTTCTAAAAGGTAGAGACGCGATAAGCATCGCATCTCTATCTGGAAAATAAGGTACAGATGAACATCGATAAACACTAAAGAATTATTTGTGTTAAGTAAGTGGGCAAGATTAACAATTCAAAATTCACGCATTCAAAATTCAAAAATAAACTAAACTACGTTATGCAATGTAAAATCCAATTATTCACGCGCACTTACTTAATCTGTATTTTTCTGTATTTTAAATATGAGATAGCGACACAACATTTTTAATCTGATGAAAAAACTTTTATTGATATGCCTATTCTTATTCGTAAGTATTAACATAATTATTCATCAGGTTTACGCATTCATGCCATCGAATACATACTACCCGCTCGATGTTATTAACGGAGCAGGATTATACAAAACTCCTCTTGCTGCAATTAAACGAAATTTTCCTTACCTAATTTTGTGGAGAGATAATCTAGTCGGTGGGGTAAAAATTGAATTGTACGCAGGTTAAAAAATAGCTCAAGTAATTGCACCTCAAACAGCTAGTGATGGTGTTTTTAAATGGACTCCAACTACACCAAAAATACCGAATCCTATAATAAAAATAACCAGTTTTGAGCATAAAAATGTTTTTGCTAGGTTAGAATTACAGAAAGGATTATCGGAATTATATTCACTTTTTAAAAGTAACTAAACACTCCAGATGCAGTTAAAATCAAAAAAGAGAACAAATAAAAATTGATGACGGCAGGATATTTTGCTGTTACAAGAACGTTATCGTTTAATGAAGCAGATTGGTAAAGGGGGATTCTGTAAAACCTTCCTCGCTGTAGATGAGGGTGAGTTTCCGCCAGTTCCTTGCGTCGTTCAACAATTATCACTGGAATACGAAACATTTAAAAATTTTCAGCAAAAGGTGCAACGGCTAGAAGAATTAGGAAAGCATCCGCAAATTCCCGCTTTGTTGGCTTATTTCCAACAGAACGGGCATTTTTATTTAGTGCAAGAGTTTATTGTAGGCACTAATTTAGCTCAGGTGGTTGAAGAGGAAGGCGTTTTTAATGAAACTCAGATTTGGCAACTGTTAGAAGATGTGTTGCCAGTTTTTCAGTTTATTAGCGATCGCAACATTATTCACCGCGATATTAAACCCCACAATATCATTCGTAGATCCCCAATTCCAAAAAAAGGGGATTTCGTCATAGTCGATTTTACCACTGCAAAACTCGTCACAGAAATTGATTGGCTAACATCTGAAACCAGTATCGGCAGTCCAGAATACGCTGCACCAGAACAAGCGAGGGGAAAAGCAATTTTTGCTAGTGACTTATATAGCTTGGGTGTAACTTGTATTTACTTACTTACCCAGATTTCTCCCTTTGATTTATTTGATATTGCTAATGATTGCTGGGTCTGGCGAGATTATCTTACTACCAAAGTTAGCGATGTCTGGCGACAAGACTCAAAGAGTCTACGCTTGGCGCAAATCCTCGACAAGCTGCTACAAAATGCTGTTAACCGTCGCTTTCAATCAGCTGATGAAGTTATGCAAGCAATGGGTATGGAAGCCAAAATCCAAGTTGCGCTGGAAGCGCACCAAAAGTGCGAAAATCCTCCTTGGCAATGCTTGCATACCCTAACTGAGCATTCTGGGAGATTGAGTAGTGTGAATGCCCTTGCCATCAGCCCTGACAGTACCACTTTAGCTAGTGCTAGTGATGATAAAAACGTTAAATTGTGGGATTTAAATACTAAAAAAGTCCTAGCTAGCTTATCAGGACATTCCCAAGCTGTAAAATCAGTTGCTTTCAGTCCTGATGGTCAAATTCTGGCAACTGCTAGCGATGATAAAACTATCAAATTGTGGCAGGTTGAGACATTAGAGGAAATCTGCACCCTCTTGGGACACTCACACGCTGTAAAATCAGTTGCTTTGAGTCCAGATGGGCAGATTCTCGCTAGTGGTAGCTGGGATAAGACAATCAAACTCTGGGATGTAAATACTGGCACAGAAATTTGCACCATAACTGGACACCAATTACAGGTAAATTCAGTAGCATTTAGTCCCGATGGAAAACTTTTAGCTAGCGCTAGTTATGACAGAACAATTCGCCTGTGGCAGATATCTGCATTAGCAGGTTCTCAAACAGAACTTCAAAACCGCCCATGCTATAGCTTGTTAGCCACCCTTTCGGGTCATGCATGGGCGGTTTTGACAGTCGCTTTTAGTCCTGATGGTCAAATTTTGGCGACGGGTAGTGATGATAACACTATTAAATTGTGGGAGGTAAACACTGGTCAGCTAATTTGCACACTTGTAGGCCATTCTTGGTCTGTGGTGGCTGTGGCTTTTACTGCCGATGGCGAAACACTCCTAAGTGCAAGTTGCGACAAAACAGTTAAACTTTGGAGGGTAAGCACAGCAGAAGAGATTGTTACTCTCTCTGGTCATATAGACTCAGTATCTGCTGTTGCTGTGAGCAAAGTTAGACAATTAATTGCAAGTGGCAGCCGGGACAAGACTATCAAACTGTGGCAGCTTGTAGAACAGGACAATAGCTAATTTGTAATATCAAGCGCTACCTGTGAAGGCAACTTCCGGAAATTTCAACTGAGCTTCTGCCATTGGACGGTTTCTGCCTTCCTCTTGCCAGTAGTTAATCACTTCTGTCGCTTTATTAAGCAACTCGACACGATCCACGTCAGTAATCCAATGTTTGGACTCTAATTCCTTTTTTAACTCTTCCCAGGCATCATTTCTGGGCCAAAAAAAGTACTTAGTCAAGGGACTGGTGCCTTTGCCTACAATTTGATCGACTGCTAGAGCAACGTTCTCGTCTAACCACAGAATTTTCAAAATAAACTTGGTCAATCACACCTCCGGGAATTTCCGGGCATTACTTAATTAGGATAGCGATCGCTTATTTTAACGCAATACTCTATCAAATGACCAAACAGTGATTGAGAATGGTCTACCATAAGGTTTAGTCGGCACTAACTAAAAATGCTTATGACTGCCCAACTGCCCCAATCTCAAACGATATCTGGTTCTTCTTTGTATGAGCAAGACTTTTACCTGTGGATTCAAACCACGGCAGAACTGCTCAAACAAGGTCGGCTGACAGAACTGGATTTAGAGAATCTGATTGAAGAAATTGAAACGATGGGCAGAAGTGAAAAGAAAGCACTCAGAAGCAATTTGGAAGTGGTGCTGATACATCTATTGAAGTATAAATATCAAGCAGACAAGCGCTCTGGTAGTTGGCGAGCCACAATTCGAGAGCATCGCAAACGCCTCAGACAAGCTCTAGAAGAAAGTCCTAGCCTTAAACCCTATTTTGATGAGGTTTTCGGGCTGTGTTATGACGATGCTAGACTCTTGGCTGCTGATGAAACTGAATTGCATCTGGCTATCTTCCCAGAACAGTCCCCTTTTACGCCAGAGCAAGCCCTCAATCCTGATTTTTTACCTGAGTCATAATCTTACCTGATTTAGAAGATTTTGCTGTTAATTTTGAATTTTGAATTTTGAATTTTGAATTCGGAGCGAAGCGACGTGACTGCCCAACTGCCCCAATCTCAAACGATATCTGGTTCTTCTTTGTATGAGCAAGACTTTTACCTGTGGATTCAAACCACGGCAGAACTGCTCAAACAAGGTCGGCTGACAGAACTGGATTTAGAGAATTTGATTGAAGAAATTGAAACGATGGGCAGAAGTGAAAAGCGGGCATTGGAGAGCAATCTGGAAGTGTTGCTGATGCATCTGCTCAAATACCAAATTCAAACTGAAAGACGCTCAAAAAGTTGGCAGTACACAATTTTAGAACACCGCAGGCGAGTCCAAAAGGCACTCAAGGAAAGTCCGAGTTTGAAGCCTTACTTTGATCAGGTTTTTGATGAAAGCTATCAAACGGCTAGACGACTTGCTGTGATTGAAACTGGATTAGACATCGCTACATTCCCAGAACAATCTCCTTTTACACTAGAGCAAGTCCTCGACTCTGATTTTTTGCCGGAGTCATAATTTCACGCTCTTGCTTGGATGCTCCAAGGACACTTATGTAGGACTTACGCAAAACTACACAGCGTAGGGGCAATTCATGAATTGCCCCTACCGTAAAATCAGGGTTTGGGCTATTGTTTGCGTAAGTCCTATTATGAATGCAGATACCGATGAAAGCACTACCCAGAACCCTTTGAGTTATTACCCAATGAAAGTGTAAGTGCTGATGATTTAATTAAGTGATCATTCGGTACACAAAATTGCAAGTTCCTTATGATGATGTAAAACTCTTTTGCTCTCTACCCCATGACTCAACAAACTTCTGCAAAAGCGATCGTTGTTTTCGATATTGATGGCGTTGTACGCGATGTTAGTGGTTCCTATCGCCGTGCGATCGCAGATACCGTAGAACATTTTACTACCCAAGCATATCGTCCAACCCCACTGGATATTGACCAACTGAAGTCTGAAGGTGTGTGGAATAACGATTGGGAAGCATCCCAAGAATTAATTTATCGCTACTTTGAAACCCAAGGACAGACCCGTGAGCAACTGCAACTAGATTACAATGCGATCGTTGCTTTTTTTCAATCGCGTTACCGCGGCCCAGACCCAAATAATTTTACTGGGTATATTTGTAATGAACCTTTATTATTACAACCTAGCTATTTAGAACAACTTACCCAAGCCGGGATTACTTGGGGATTTTTTAGCGGTGCAACTCGTGCTTCCGCTAACTATGTATTAGAAAAACGCTTGGGTTTGGAATCTCCGGTGTTGATTGCGATGGAAGATGCGCCAGGAAAACCTGACCCCACTGGACTTTTCGCTACAGTTCGTGAGTTAGAAAATGGAATTGAGCAAAGATTAGCGATCGTATATGTAGGAGATACGGTAGCAGATATGTATACCGTCGAGAAAGCGCGGGGTCTGGATTCTTCTCGCGTTTGGATTGGTGTAGGGGTTTTACCGCCCCATGTCCAGGAAACAGCGGCGCGTGGTGATGCCTATGGTGAGACACTAATAGCAGCAGGAGCAGCAGTAGTTTTGCGTAATGTGCAGGAATTAACCCCAAGACAGATTCAAGAATTGGTAAGTTCATCTGCCCAATCTGTGGTCTAAGATTAATCAAGCTAGGGGTGCATGAATGACTGGCTGATAACAATCTTGCTTTAAGACCCAGTGTAATGAAAAAACTTAGCTAACCGTTCTCGTGGAAAGTCAAACTCAGCAGGTAGCTGACAGATATGAGCTAGTTTCCCCGCAGCATCTTCACGCTTGACATAAGGTGGTAAATTCCATCGACGACGTTGATTTACTACCAAATCCCAGATTTTTAGTGATAAACGGTCAAGCAAAAAGTTACCTACTTGGTTTCGCTTGCGAAACCACCAAGCTTGGTTGTTGGCCCAAGGTGTAAAGTAGGGAGGAACTGCCTCTTCTCTATTAGTTAGCAGAGCATTACATACAGTAACAAAGGGTATATTTACAAAGTCGGCAATAGTTCCACCGGCAGGCGTTACCTGGTCTACTAATAGGGCTTCTATACCTACCTTAGAGAGTGCTTCTGGTACTTCACGGAAAAGCATGACTGTTTCTTTTTCCAGCCAACTGATCGTAAAACGTAACGCTGGTAATCCACTCATCTCACCCAAGTTTTTATACATTGGTTCCAGACTTCCAAGCGGGAATTCAGCCTCTCCAATCGTGTAAAATTCTAAGCCAGCTTTCTGTACCTTAGTTTGAACATCGGGCATATGAAATAAGGTGACGCGATGACCGCGCCGTTGCAATTCTCTACCCAAAGCACACATCGGGTTGAGATGACCGATCGCAGCAGGACAAAGAATCCCAAAATGAGTCATAGCGAAACCTTCAAAATATGCAAGGGAAATACAAGTATTATCCGCTATTTGGTGCAAAATTTATGGACATAATTTTAGTATCAAACAATCCACAAGGGTATGATGTCTCACAGATGTTACTTGATTTTCAAGAATTTATCTAAAGCTGTAACTAGGCTGGGCGGCCAACGGCGGATATTTTTTACCCAGTCGATATCTTTATAGCGGCTATCAAGTCCATAAGCTGCTACCCAGTTACTTTCAGCTTCACCTTGTTCTCCATTTACCCAGTAGGCTGCTGTAAGGGCAGCACGCATATCAGCAAATTGGGGGTATTTACGGACAATATTTCGCATCTCGCGGATTGCTTGCTCTTTTTGACCAGTTTCATAAAGGGCAAGGGCGTAGTTAGCACGGGCGAAGGCAAAATTCGGGGCTATCTCATTAGATTTTTTGTAGTCCGCGATCGCATCATCCCATTTCCCTAAACCAGCTGTGGCATTACCGCGATTGTTATACGCCATCGCATCATTAGGATCGAGTTCTAAGACATGATTATAATCTGCGATCGCCGAATCCCATTTTCCCATCCCTTCCAACGCCGCCCCCCGATTCAAATATGGATCGGTGACATTCGGCGCTAGTTCTATGGCTTTGTTATAATCTGCCAGCGCTTCTTGCAATTTATTCTGACTCACCCGCGAATTTCCCCGGTTACTCCACGCCCCCGCATTAGTAGGAAATTGCTCAATAATCTTTGTCCAGTAAGTTTCAGCCGTCGCAAAATCACCTTGATTCGTCGCATTAAAAGCTTGGTTTGCCCACTCATCACCTTGTTTTAACTGTTCTTGAGTAATGGGCGGTTGAGATTGTGCCATGACTGGAGTACCCCAGCCAAATATAAGTAACAGACTGAGAAAAATACCAATCAACTTAATCATTTAGGTTTACCTGTCTATGTTGAAGATGGGGAGTGGGGAGTGGGGAGTGGGGAGTAGGGGGAGATGAGGAGGATAAGGGGGACAAGGAGAATAACCAATGCCCATGCCCAATGCCCAATGCCCAATGCCCAATTTCCCATAATTACAATAATGACAACTGTTCATTAGGCGGCGTGAATCCCAAATGCTTATATGCTGCTTTAGTCGCCATCCTCCCACGATGAGTTCTAGTTAAATACCCAATCTGCATGAGGTAAGGTTCGTACACCTCTTCAATTGTTTGAGTATCTTCACCCGTCGCTGCTGCCATTGTTTCCAACCCCACTGGCCCACCGTTAAATTGTTCAATTATTACACTCAGCATCTGGCGGTCTGTCCAATCTAAACCGCAGGGATCTACTTGGAATAGTTGCAGCGCCTCAGATGCAACGCTTTCATTAATCTCACCAGATATTTTTACTTCCGCATAATCACGGACTCGTTTAAGTAACCTGTTAGCAATACGTGGCGTTCCGCGTGAACGACGGGCAATCTCTGTGGCACCATCATCTGTAACGGGAGTTTTGAGTAATTGAGCGGTTCGCAGTACAATTTTAGTCAGTTCGTCAACTTCGTAAAATCGGAGTTTTTGAATTAAACCAAAGCGATCGCGCAGTGGTGAAGTTAAAGCACCCACACGCGTTGTAGCCCCCACTAGGGTAAACTTTGATAGCGGCAAACTTCTGATACGAGCGCCAGAACCCTTACCAATAGTAATATCTAGGCGATAATCTTCCATTGCCGGATAGAGAATTTCCTCCGTCATCCGCGAGAGGCGATGAATTTCATCCACAAATAAAATATCTCCTGGCTTGAGGTTCACCAGTAGCCCGACAATATCTCGTGGACGTTCTAGGGCTGGCGCACTGGTTATTTTGTAATTCACCCCCATTTCCGATGCTAAAATCATGGCCATTGTAGTTTTGCCCAATCCCGGTGGCCCATACAACAGCAAGTGATCCAACACCTCACCACGAGACTTGGCGGCTTTGATAGCAATATCTAGCACATCCTTTAAATCTTTTTGCCCAATGTAATCGGCAAATCGCTGCGGTCGAATACCCTCTTCCTGCTTATCTTGTTCATCAATAGCAGCTTCAGGTTGCAAAATGTTGTCTGTGGAAGGTGCTTTCGCCGACTCCCGACGCTGCTTTGGTTCTCCGTTAGGTTCTGGAGGCTGTTTTTTCGAGGAGATTATCGCCATAATTCAGCTATCTTTTAAGGGACTAGAGGTGGGGAGTGGGGAGTGGGGAGTGGGGATGAGGGAGATGAGGGAGACAAGGAGAATAACCCATGCCCAATGCCCAATGCCCCATGCCCAATGCCCAATGCCCCATGAATAATGCCCGTGAAAATTTTCGTTTGAGAATACCCGCGCCAATTTAAAATTTAAATTCCGGTCAATTACCCAGAAGTACAAAAGTTATTATGTTATCTAAAAGAATCTTACCGTGCTTAGATGTGAAGGCGGGACGGGTTGTAAAAGGAGTTAACTTTGTCAATCTCCAAGATGCAGGCGATCCCGTAGAGCTAGCCAAGGTTTACAACGAAGCCGGTGCTGATGAGTTAGTATTTCTGGATATTACAGCTACTCATGAAGACCGAGCTACTATTTTAGATGTGGTCTACCGCACTGCTGAACAGGTCTTTATTCCATTGACTGTGGGTGGTGGCATTCAATCCTTAGAAAATGTTAAAGCTTTGTTACGAGCGGGCGCAGATAAGGTTAGTATTAATTCTGCGGCAGTGCGGGAACCAGACTTGATTAATCGGGCTAGCGATCGCTTTGGTAATCAGTGCATAGTTGTTGCTATTGATGCCAGGCGCAGAAATAACCCGGACAATCCAGGTTGGGATGTGTATGTGCGCGGTGGCAGGGAAAATACAGGCTTAGATGCCCTACTGTGGGCACAAGAAGTTGAAAAACGCGGGGCTGGAGAACTGCTAGTAACAAGTATGGATGCTGATGGAACCCAAGCCGGGTATGATATCGAGATCACACGGGCAATTGCCGATGCTGTAGAAATTCCCGTCATTGCTTCTGGTGGTGCAGGTAATTGTGAACATATCTACACAGCCCTAACTGAAGGCAAAGCTGAAGCCGCATTACTGGCATCACTGTTACATTACGGGCAATTAAGCGTAGCAGAAATCAAAAATTATTTACGCGATCGCAACGTGCCAGTAAGAACATTGTCCTGAATGACTATTTACCAGTTAATAACATCCATCTGAGGTTAGACACACTTCCTTAAAAGGGTGTTAATATTATTTTACAAGTATTAATAAATATTAAAAATATGTTGATTCCTATTTTACTTTTTGATGTAGCCCTGGTCGCGTGGTCGCTGCACTTAATGGAAAGAGCCTACGAGAGTAAAGAATTTTCTCTCATGTTGGCTGGTACATTAGTTGCTCTAGCTGCTGCTGCCATGTTAGTAGTTTATTTTTTGATGGGGCACTGTATGACCTATTTGTTGCGAGTGTCGTAGAGAGTGCTGAGTGCTAGAGGAGATATTTAAAATTTAGTTTCCACAAAAAGCTTGACAAAGTACCGATAATTAAGCGATTATCTATAATGGATTTTAAGGGGTTATAGCGCAGTTGGTAGCGCACCTCAATGGCATTGAGGGGGTCAGCGGTTCGAATCCGCTTAGCTCCATTCTTAAAACCTACCTACTCAAAACCTAGCAAGGTTATATTTTCTTCCACTCGCTCTGTCAACAAACTATAACTCTTCCGAATATGCTAGCCTAGTATAGTTAACTAATCTCGCACATCTGAGAATTCGGGTGTTTCCCAGTTGGGAAATGCACTTGGATGGAGGTTTAACCCGAATAGGAGTTAGAAATATGCCAGTAGTTTCATTGGCTCAAATGATGGAGTCAGGGGTTCACTTTGGGCATCAGACCCGGCGTTGGAACCCAAAAATGTCTCCTTACATTTATACTTCCCGCAATGGTGTGCATATCATCGACTTGGTGCAAACTGCCCAGTTGATGGATAATGCTTATAACTACATGCGATCGCACGCAGAACAAGGGAAGAAATTTCTTTTCGTCGGCACCAAGCGGCAAGCAGCTGGAATTATTGCCCAAGAAGCCACCCGTTGTGGTTCCCACTATATTAATCAACGCTGGTTGGGCGGAATGTTGACCAACTGGGCAACCATCAAAACACGGGTAGACCGTCTGAAAGATTTAGAACGCCGTGAGGAAACTGGCGCACTAGACTTATTACCGAAAAAAGAAGCCTCAATGCTACGTCGGGAAATGACGAAGCTTCAGAAATACTTGGGCGGCATTAAAACAATGCGGAAAGTGCCCGATATCGTGGTAATTGTAGACCAACGGCGGGAATATAACGCAGTTCAAGAATGCCAAAAGCTGAGTATTCCTATTGTGTCTATGCTGGATACAAACTGTGACCCAGATGTAGTAGATATCCCTATCCCAGCAAACGACGATGCTATCAGGTCAATTAAGCTGATAGTAGGAAAATTGGCGGATGCCATTTATGAAGGTCGTCACGGTCAGCTGGATGCTGAAGAGTATGACGAAGATTACGAAGGCGGTGAGTATGACGAAGACTACGAAGAAACCGAATATACTGACGCCGTAATTCCCGACGAGGAAGTAGAGGAATAAGCAAAGCAGGGGTGAAGCAAGTGTCCGAGGGAGGGCGGTTGTTAGCAGAGTAGCAGCAATCCGCCCTAGCCTGCGGCAATTCGTAGGCTAAGGTAGAGGCGAAAAAACTCATACCTCATAACTTCATTATTTTTTCTCCCCCAGCCCTGAGTAAGATAGAAATACTCAACACCCGTGAGCGATTACAACTCGAGGTCAAGTTAGGAATTGAGGCAACATGGCGGAAATATCTGCAAAACTCGTCCAAGAGCTACGCCAAAAAACTGGTGCCGGCATGATGGACTGCAAAAAAGCGCTGATAGAGACTGATGGCAACGTAGAAGAAGCCGTAGACTGGCTACGGAAAAAGGGCATCTCTAAGGCGGGCGCAAAAAGCGATCGCGTTGCAGCAGAAGGTCTAGTGGACACTTACATTCAGCCCGGTGGTCGGGTGGGTGTACTCATAGAAGTCAACTGCCAAACCGATTTTGTTGCTCGGAACGAGGCTTTTAAAGCTTTAGTTAAGAACCTAGCAAAGCAAGCAGCGACTACTAATAGTGTTGAGTCTTTGTTGGCTCAACCCTATATTGAAAATGAAAGTGCAACTGTAGAAGAATTCATCAAGCAAACTATTGCTACCCTCGGTGAAAACATCCAAGTGCGTCGCTTTATTAATTTTGCACTAGCAGAAGGCACCCAAGGTGTAGTAGACAGCTACATTCACACTGGCGGTCGAGTCGGTGTATTGGTAGAACTGGGTTCTCAAACTGAAGGGGTGGCTTCGAATCAAGAGTTCCAAAGCTTGGCACGGAACACTGCAATGCAAGTTGCAGCTTGTCCCAATGTTGAGTATGTGAGCGTAGATCAAATCCCCACCGAAGTTGCCCAAAAGGAAAAAGACATTGAAATGGGCAAGGACGATTTGGCGAACAAGCCAGATAACATTAAAGAAAAGATTGTTCAGGGACGAATTGAAAAACGCCTGAAAGAATTGACTTTGCTCGATCAACCTTACATTCGCGATCAAAGTATTTCTGTGGAAGACTTGGTGAAGCAAGTGAAGGGGCAATTAGGCGAAGAGATTCAAGTGGCCCGCTTTGTCCGCTATATACTGGGCGAAGGCATTGAAAAGCAAGAAATTAGCTTTGCTGATGAAGTCGCTGCACAAATGGGCACTAAGTAATATTAGTTAGAGACGCGATTAATCGCGTCTGTACAAGAGTTAGGAGTAGAGACGCGATTCATCGCGTCTGTACAGGAGTTAGGAGTAGAGACGCGATTCATCGCGTCTGTTAATAGGAAGTTAGCTTCATAATTCATAACTCCTAACTTATTCAAGGACAGGTCAAGCAAATAGCCTGACCTGTATTTTATTAGTAGAGACGCGAAATATCGCATTTAATTTAAAATCTAAAATCCTCTGGAAAGTTATCCTAAAATAAATTTGTACATTTGTACTATGTAATGGTTCAGATGGGCAAGAACGAAAGATATGGCAAGAGCAATCGAGCGAATTGAACGGGATATTGCAGGACTCAAAGAAGCGATTCAGGCGATCGCAGTAGAACTAGAAACCGCTTATGCTAGTTATCTAAACACCTTGGGGCTAGCTGTACGAAAACAGTTGATTCTGGCGAGTTACCACCTTTGTACTCAGGGGTATCCTGAAAACTTTCTGCATTTGTCATTGAATCAGCGCCAACAATTGCAACAAGCCATCCGCAAGTTGGGCCAATTGGCAGCTGAACAATTGCTCACTTCTATTAAAAGTGAGGGAGATGAGGGAGATGAGGGAGATGAGGGGGATGAGGGGGATGAGGGGGATGAAGGGGATGAAGGGGATGAGGGGGATGAGGGGGATGAGGGGGATGAGGGAGTAATTCCTGTGATCGTGGGCACATCTACGCCTGAGCCTCTTACCCTCGACACCTCTAATCCTATAGAACTGGCAAAATGGCAACAGAACTTAGAAGAGGTCACGCAAGAGATACTGAAAAAACTTTCGCATGATGCTAATCTTTTATTACAAAAAGCTGGGATATTACCCAAAAAATTACCAGAACCGATTTTAGCGGCGGCGGCGGCGGCATCAGAAGCATCTGCCGAGGTAATGCCAGGGCCACCCAACTTATTAAACTTAGTAATTGAAATTGAAAATGAGCAGCAGTCAGAAGATTCGGGACTGACGCAAATCATGGCTATTAACCTGCGGCTAGGCGAAATTGAATTTGCTGATGTGACACTCTCCTCTGAGCGTAGGCAAATCCGCAGTATTTTAGTTCAGCTAAACAAGCTAGGACGAGAGTATCAAAAGAAACATCGAGAAAGAGCGATCGCTGAAGCTGAAGCTGCATGGCGTGCTAGTTGGTTTGAATAAAGTTATGAGTTATGAATTATGAGTTATGAGTAATTTACTGCTAACTCCTAACTTCTGTACAGACGCGATTAATCGCGTCTCTACTCCTCACTCCTAACCCTGCTGACCAATGACTAATGAAAAACCAGATTGGATACGATTGCACAAAGCCCTGGCAATAGAAGCCGAACGTGGCTTTACAGATTTGGTGGGCAAACAATACCGCTTCAGTGAATTTCTGAGCCTAACTTTGGGCAAATTCCCCACAGGCTTACCCCAAACTGAACGCCGCCGTTGGCAAGGACTAGCGGTGCAATTTGCTAGTTATCCACATCTAGCACAGGAAGAAAGACAACATTTAGTAGCAGAGACTCGCAGGTATCTCTCCCAACTACAGCAAGAGGAGCAGGGGGAGCAGAGGAGCAGGGGAGCAGGGGAGCAGGGGAAAAAAATCCAAAATCCAAAATCTCCAATTGTTGCTGAGGTGAGTCGGACGCTTGCCCCGAAAATTGAGCAAAAACTCAGTGATTTACCAGAAATAGGCTTCAAAAAAGCTGGTAATTTGGCACGGCTTGGTTTACAAACCGTCCGCGACTTGCTTTTCTACTATCCCCGTGACCACATTGATTATGCGCGTCAGGTGAATATCCGCGAGTTACAGGCGGGTGAGACGGTGACAATAGTCGCTACAGTGAAGCGTTGCAACTGCTTTAGTAGTCCCAAAAATCAGAAATTATCAATTTTAGAACTAATCGTCAAAGATAACAGTGGTCAAATCAAAATTGGTCGTTTTTACGCAGGTACGCGCTTTAGCAGTCGCGCTTGGCAAGAAAGTTTAAAACGCCGTTATCCAGTAGGTAGTATTCTGGCGGCGTGTGGGTTGGTGAAAGAAAGTAAATATGGCTTGACACTGGATAATCCCGAACTAGAGGTTTTGGCAAATCCAGGAGATTCGATTGAGTCGCTGAATATTGGGCGGGTGGTACCAATTTATGGACTGACTGAGGGCGTGGTGGCGAATACAGTGCGACAGGCGGTAATTGCTGTTTTGCCTGCTGCGGCTAACCTGAAAGACCCCTTGCCAAGTGGTTTGCGACAGAAGTATGGTTTGATGGAATTGAAAGATGCGATCGCTAACATCCATTTTCCCAGTGATAGCGCCGCTCTACAAGTTGCCCGTCGTCGCCTAGTCTTTGATGAATTTTTCTACCTGCAACTTGGGTTACTGCAACGTCAGCAGCAAGCAAGGGCGATTCAAACCAGCGCCATCCTTGTACCACGCGGTCAACTTGTAGAGAAATTCCATGAAATACTACCTTTTCAACTCACTGGCGCACAGCAACGAGTCCTCAACGACATTCTCAACGATTTACAAAAACCTGTGCCGATGAATCGTTTGGTGCAAGGCGATGTCGGTTCTGGTAAAACGGTTGTCGCCGTGCTGGCTATCCTCGCAGCAATTCAATCTGGCTACCAAGCGGCGTTGATGGCTCCTACAGAAGTTTTGGCAGAACAACACTATCGCAAGTTAGTTGGTTGGTTTAACCTACTGCATTTACCAGTGGAATTACTGACAGGTTCTACCAAAACTGCTAAACGAAGACAAATACATTCTCAGTTAGGAACTGGTGAATTACCTCTGTTAGTGGGAACCCATGCCTTAATTCAAGACCCCGTAAACTTCCATCAACTGGGGTTAGTGGTGATTGATGAGCAGCATCGCTTTGGAGTAGAACAACGGGCGCGTTTGCAGCAAAAAGGCGAGCAACCCCATGTGTTAACTATGACAGCTACTCCGATTCCCAGAACCTTAGCACTGACGATACACGGGGATTTGGATGTCAGCCAAATTGATGAGTTACCACCAGGACGACAAAAGATTCAAACAACAGTCTTGTCAGGTCAGCAACGCAACCATGCTTACGACCTGATCCGCCGAGAAATTGCCCAAGGTAGACAAGTTTACGTGGTTTTGCCGTTAGTGGAAGAATCAGAAAAACTGGATTTGCGATCGGCAACTGAGGAGCATCAAAAGTTACAAGAAAGCGTTTTTCCCGACTTTCAAGTGGGACTGCTGCACGGTCGCATGAGTTCAGCCGATAAGGATGAAGCGATTACCAAATTTCGTGATAACCAAACGCAAATTTTGGTTTCTACTACCGTTATTGAGGTTGGTGTAGACGTACCTAATGCTACAGTCATGCTCATTGAAAATGCCGAGCGATTTGGCTTATCACAACTGCACCAACTACGGGGGCGTGTCGGTCGTGGCGCGGCTCAGTCTTACTGTCTATTGATGAGCAGTTCTAGGAGTCCTGATGCTCAACAACGGTTGAAGGTATTGGAACAATCTCAGGATGGTTTTTTCATCTCAGAGATGGATATGCGTTTTCGTGGCCCTGGGCAAGTGCTGGGAACTCGGCAATCTGGGGTGCCAGATTTTACGTTAGCCAGCTTGGTTGAAGATGAAGAAGTTTTACTTTTGGCACGGCAAGCAGCAGAGAAAATTATAGAGATGGATGTTACTTTAGAGCGTTGGTATTTGATGAAAGAAGAGTTGAAGTATCGGTATGAGCGGTTGATGGGTGGGGCGATTTTGACATAGTATATCTGAGTTAATGCTTAGTTAGTTAGACTACAAATAGCATAATGGTAATTCCGTTTACAGATAGAGAAATAGAGAAAGCTTGGCGAGATAATTGGTCTGCTTCTTGTAAGACGCCACGATCTAACGCTCATCGGTTACTCTTATTTTATGCAGTTGAATGTGGTTTGAAAGCAGTTTTGATGAAAAGGGGAAAACCACGAACAAATCGTACCGATTTATGTATAGATATTGCTCAATGCCAACATGATGTGAACAAGCTACTAGATTGTTTGTCTGCTGGCAACAATTTGAAATTACCAGCACAGTTAACTATGAAACCAATAAAAGGTAAAAGTGGCAAGGATGATGAAAGAAAATTTACTCCTGGAGAAGTTAACCAAATGTGGCGATATGGTGGATGCTCTTCATTAGCAGATACAACCGATGAAGAATTAGAAAATAAATTGTTAGAAATTGTCAAATGGATTGATGGAGAACTTAAAAGACTATGAAATCTCTGAGACTACTAACATGGCTTGATGTCAGAAGAACTATTTGCCGCAAAACCCACTATGGCAGCAAACTACCAGATGGAGTAGTAAGAATTCGTTGTTTCTCAGATGCCTTAGAAATTGGTCTGAAAAATGACCAGAGTATAGAAAACGCCAATAATACCTTAAAAGAATGGTTTGGCGACTGGTATCAAGAAGATCAGTCTATTATACAACTTGATCTTGGTGACGCTACATTACCAGTGGAATTTATTCTCGGAGAAAAAGCATCTACAATCGATATTTCTATACGTCCATTTTGGGAAGAAATTGCTTATATTGAAAATGATTCAGAAATAAAAAATGTAATAGAAAAACAAGTTAAGCTTCCAGATGCATATACTGAAAAACCTAATCTAATAGCCTTTTATTCTTTCAAAGGTGGTGTAGGTAGAACATTAAATTTAGCAGCGCATCTTTTTGCCTTACTAGATAGAGCTAAAGAACTAGATTTGTCTATTAATGTATTGGTTATTGATGCTGATTTAGAAGCTCCTGGTCTTACCTATTGGAATCGTTCAGAAAAGCAGCAACCATCTGTTTCTTTAATTGATTTTCTTGAAGTTTATCACTATTCTCCTATTGAAAGAGAACAAACACTTTCATTATTTGCCAGAGAAGTTAAGAAATCTTCTAAATATGAAGGAAAGTCAACTGTCTATTTTTTACCTGCCTGTCTTGATGATGATCAGCTATTAGATACACCTATTCTGCCAGAGCAGTTGGTTAGAAGTCCAGACGGCGCTTGGGAATGGGGTAATGCTATTCATAGTCTAGGTAAGGCTGTTGGTGCTGACTATGTGTTCATTGATTTGAGAGCGGGTTTGAGTGAAATATCCAGCCCCATCATTTTTGATCCTAGAATTCAGCGCTTTCTTGTGACAACAATCACTGAGCAATCAGTCATAGGTACAAGTCTTGTTTTAGAGCAAATTGGTAGAGTTGCACCGCCAGAAGAAAGAGTTGATGATAAAAGCTATTACGAGCCGTGTTTATTAATTAGTATGTTAATGCCAGAACTAAAGTCTTTACCAGCCTTTGAAGATGCATTGGTGAGATTTCAGTCTGCTTATGCACAGCCAGAAGAAGATAATTTATATGCTACAAGATTGGAAATCAAAGAAACCTATTTTGCCCAAGAATTACTATACATTAACAATTGGGAAGATTCTCGATTAAAACTAAGTCCAACTTCAGTGATGAATGTAGCAAAGGAGTGGGCTAAAGAACAGTTGGTTATACCGAATGAGCAGGAATTACAGTCAAAATCTACAAAAGAGCATCAAGAAATTGTTGAGGTTCGTAGACTCAGAGATTTGTGTCAGCAATATGAGTATGCTGAACAAGGGCGGGGAGAAGATTTATTAGTAACAGAACCATTGAAGAATTTAGCTACCAATTTTCGAGATGAATTACCTCATGTCGTATCAATTGGAGCTAAAGGTGCGGGAAAAACGTTTAACTATATACAGTTGTCACGTTTTAAATACTGGGAAAGTTTTTTAAATCGTATAGATAATACAATTCAGGAATCAGAAATAAAAACACATATCTTTCCTTTCCTTGAATCAAGTAACATTAAAGATAATGCAAAAATTGTGATTAACGAAGCTAGAAATGAGGCGATATCAGCTTTGGGAGATAGTGTTCCTGAGTTTCTACCTTCAGAATATGTAGATAGAATTAAAAGAGCAATTGCGGCTGAAAACTGGAGTGAACCAGAATGGACGGAATTCTGGATTAATCAAATTGCAAAAGCTATAGGTGTGAATCCTGAAACACATAGTCCTAATATTCTTAGCATCATAAATCGTGATTTGAAAGATAGAGGCTTACGTATTATCTTTCTATTTGATGGATTAGAGGATATATTCCCAAACATTGCATCCAGCAATCAAGAAAAAATTGCTTTAAAAGCTTTGATTGATGATTTACCAAAGAGATTATCAGAAATTAGGCAGTCTAACCTTGGGGTAATAATTTTTCTGCGCCGTGATTTCCTGCGTTATACAATTACTCAAAACTTAAAACAGTTTGAAAATCTTTACCTTTCGTATGATCTATCTTGGGATCAAGATTCTTTTCTGCGTCTAGTCTTTTGGATATGCAGCCAGTCTCAAGTAATAGATGCATCTCTAGCAGAGATTAACAGTTTAAATAAACAGAATATTATAGAGCGATTAGAAAAATTATGGGGTAAAAGGCTAGGTTCAGATAACTCGAAAGAAGCATATACAGCTTCCTGGATATTTGCAGCTTTAACAGATTTTAATGGTAGGCTTCAGGCGAGAGATATTGTTCGTTTATTGTTCCACGCAGCCGATATTACTGTAGAAATAACTAAAGAAGTACAATTTGAAAAGTGGTCTACGAGCCGTCTTTTACCTCCTCAAGCTATTCGCCGCTCTCTTAAGTCATGTAGTGAAAAGAAGGTGGAAGAAGCCAAGGAAGAATATCTATCTTTCAAAACTTGGGTTGAGGAAATACTACCTAAATATCCCCCTTCTGAACGAAGAATTCCTTTTGGAGTAGAACAGTTTGAAATGGATCAGCCGACAGTAAGAATGCTAGAGGAAATGGGGGTTATTTACGAAGATAAGGAAAAGGATAGCGAGGCACGATTTTATATGCCAGAAATCTTCCGCGAAGGTTTAGGTTTTTCAGGTACAGGAGCAAGACCTCGGATACTAGTTTTGAAGCGTAAGGTATTAGGAAAAGGGATTTTGTAATTTTACTTATGTGTTATACCTAATTCTGTACTCCTTACTTTTTAATCATGATACTTGCTGCATTTCGGCATAGGCTTGATAAACACCTTTCACGTTGTACCAATTGAGAAAAATTCGGGCAATTTCTAAAGCTAATTGAGGTTTACCTAAGTTAATTAGCCATTGCAAAAATGGAGCCATTGTCCGTTCATTTAGCGCACCATTGACTGAAAGAATACCCCAAAGTAAGCGATGCAGCCAAGTCATTTGAATCATCATTCGCACTTCCCATGTGGGATGTTTTTGATAAAACAAAACTCCCATACGTCCGCGTTGAATTTCTTGATCAATTAATCGGGGAATTTGCTCTAATTTAAATGGTGGATGCCAGTGATATCCTACGGCTTCTGGACATTTAATTAATGTTAAACCTAGTTTTTTCAGCCGCACACCTAATTCTAAATCTTCCCAGCCATAGAGTTGGAAACTGGTGTCAAAAAGTCCGGCTTTCTCTAGCCAATGTTTAGGAATTGCGACATTTCCCGTAGCAAAAAAAGCTGCTGAAAAATCTGTTACTTTGTAGGGTTCAGCAGTTGGATTGTCGAAATTGCAAGTATTAATAACTGCACCGTAAGTGAAAAAGCGATCGCTCCCCAATTTCTCCTGTCCCTGCATTAGTGCATTAGCGTGAGCTTGCAGGAAATTATCCAGCACCACTAAATCACTATCAATAAAGATAATTGTATCTCCCAGCGCCTTTTCTACTCCCAAATTCCGAGCGGCAGCTGGGCCAGCATGATCTTGCTGAAACCATTGGACATGGGGAAACTCTTCTTTGTATTCTGTCAACCAATCCAATGTGCCATCAGTAGAACCATCATCCACCAAAACAATCTCGTAACGAGAAACTGCACTTGGCTGACTTAACTCCTGCATCTCCAAGGCGCGGAGGCACTTTTCTAAAATTGGTTGGCGATTATAAGTCGGTATCACAACGCTGAAAAACACAGTCTCACCCACAACAGTATTTACCCATCTCCAGGATAGGACAGATACGACACTGACACTGTTCCTTACTTGATTCTGGTTACAGAAATGCTGAATCTGCCGATGATATCAGGTTCTCCAACAAATAAATTACTACTACTTGTTGGGTGGGACGAAAAGCCCGCCCGTAGCCAAGGGCGGACAAGATGTCCACCCCACAAGATTGGATAATTTATTTCTTGGAAGTCCTTTAAGTAGCTACAACATTTGAAAACTACTGTAATCGCCTTTTTATGATTGAGTTGCTGCTGGTTTTTAACGCTGTTGTTGGTAAAAGCGGACAACTTTTTGCACATAGTCAGCAGTGAAGCCTTTTTCACAACCTGTATAGCTACCAGTCATCCACCAACAAGCTGCACCACGCACAGATGCAATTTCATTATTATTGGTGGCGCGAAACTGATTGCTTAACTCACGGCGTGTAATACAGGATATAACTTGACGAGCGATCGCGGGGCTGTTTTCAAACTGCGTCGGTGTTATTTCTCGTTTGAGACAAGTTTTTGACCAGCCTTTGAGAGTTTCTGGTTTAACTTGCCATTCGCTGTAAAGTCCATCGTTGGCATTTTTTGTCTGCGGTGCAGCCCGTCGCAACGCTTCTACCATCGCCGCAACTTGGGTATTAGAAACCGGCTGCTGTGCTTGAGCTAATAATGGCAATAGTCCGAAACTGACAATAACTCCGTTAACTAGTAATCTTATGGGGTTTTTGATCATGAATTTGGAATTATATAAAATATCACGAGAATACTATATTTTATGTGATTTCAAAACCCTTGTAGAGACGTTGCATTGCAACGCCTCTACATCTAATCAGCAACGCCCATATTTTTTAACAACTGACTAAATCTTCTACAGCACTAGCACTATTTGGTAATGCGGCTGTTAAAACTTCGCTACCTTCGGTTGTAACTAAAACATCATCTTCGATGCGGATTCCGCGCACATCGGCAAATTGTGATAAACGTTGCCAATTCACGACATTATGATATTTTGAGCGCAGATTGGCATCATTTAAAATTGCTGGTACTTGATAAAAACCAGGCTCAATTGTGACTAACATTCCTAGACGCAGGGGACGATTTAAACGCAGGTAGCCTAAGCCAAAGCGATCGCTCCTTTCACGCCCCTCTTCATACCCTGCTAAATCGCCCAAATCTTCCAGATCATGGACATCTAAACCCAGGAGATGACCAATACCATGAGGGAAAAACAGCGCGTGAGCATCCATTTTTACTAAATCTTCGGGATTTCCTTGTAAAATGCCTAACTCTACTAAACCTTCAGCGATGACCGTGGCAGCTAGTAGATGAATATCCCCATACTCTACACCAGGATGTATTCTGGCAATGCAAGCATCATGGGCTGCCAATACGACATTATAAATATCTCTCTGGGTTGATGAAAATTTACCAGAAACTGGCCATGTGCGGGTGACATCACCTGCCCAACCCGTCTGGGTTTCAGCGCCAACATCCGCAAGCAGTAAATCACCTGCTTGTAGGGGGTGATGATATTGTTCGTTATGCAAAACTTCACCGTGAACGGTGACAATACTGTTGTAGGAAGTGGTCATATTGTGGGCAATAATTACCCCTTCGATCGCTGCACGAACTTCTGCTTCCAGCTTCGCTTTAGGTGTTGCAGCCATACCAGCTTTGTGCGCTTCTACAGTGACAGCAGCAGCTTTTCGCAACTCGGTTAATGCAGCATGATCATGAGTCAGGCGGAGAGAAACGATCGCCTTGGCTAACTCTAAGTCAATTCCTTCGGGAGGACTTTGTGGTAAAACCCATCTATTTAATAGCTGCGTCTGCTGTGTCCAAGTAGCGGCATCTTGTACAGCAAGTGTGGCGGCATTTTCTACCCAAGACTCTAATTCTGCCATTGGTCGAGCCACATCCGCCCCAATCTTCTGGGCTATTTCCTCGCGCGTTGGCATTTCTCCATGCCAAAGGGCGCTGGTGGGTGAAGGATCGTCGATGAATAGTTCTAGCTTACCCGCTTCTAGACGAATTGCCGCGTTTGATAATGGCAGTCCGGCGAAGTAGAGGAAATGACTGCTAGCGCGAAACACAAAGGGATTTGCGGGAAAGTTGCGCGGAGTGTTGCTACCTGACCAGAGAATTGCTGGAAAATTAATCAGGTTGGCTAATTGTTGCCGTCGGAGGCGTAAAGTATCGATTAGGGAAGTAGAAGTTTGTTGGATAAGCATAAATGGAAACTCAAACAAAAGGTGATAGTTTTGCCTTTATTTAGTCGTTATCTTCTTTATCGTCATCGTTTTTATCATCTTTGCGATCGCCATGTTTGTCGTCGCCTTTTTTATCATCCTTGCGATCGCGATGTTTGTCGTCGTCATCTTTGTCGTTCTGCTTTACCTGGTTAGGCTGTTGGGTAGGCGGTTGTAGGACTGGTTTTTGTTGCTCAGGTGGAGTAACTGGTTGCGGTACTTCAACAGCACAACTAACTAATGCTCCAGAAATTAGCCCTAAGTTGACAGCAGCAAAGATGCTTCTGAAGATTTTTATCCTTATGTTTCCGTTTTGCTTTAGCATTCACTCTAGTTTTTAGAGATTGTATCCCTAATTTATAAATCAATACAGTTCAGGTAAATCGGAAAAAAAATTTCAATCTATGTAAACAAATATAAATTAACGTAGTTATAAATATTTTCACTTCCGGTGACTCTAATGGGACAAATCATTACTCAAGTTGATGCTTTCACCAATACACCTTTCGCTGGTAATCCTGCTGCTGTCTGTGTTTTGCCTACTCCCGAAGAGGAACGCTGGATGCAGAACGTAGCGCAGGAGATGAATTTATCTGAAACGGCTTTTCTAGTTAGACAAGATGATGGCTTTAATCTGCGTTGGTTTACGCCCACGGTGGAAGTACCGCTTTGTGGTCATGCAACTTTAGCTAGTGCCCATGTACTTTGGTCAGAAGGGCATTTGTCACCTGATGAAGTTGGGCGTTTCTACACCAAAAGCGGAGTGCTGATTGCTAAGTTACAAGGTGAGTGGATTGAGTTAAATTTTCCTGTGAATCATTCACAAGCAACGATCGCTCCTCCAGAACTCAAGGCTGCTTTGGGTGTACCATACAAATCTGTCTTGCAGAATTCACTAGGTTATTTAGTGGAATTGGAATCGGAAGATTTGGTGCGGCAAATGCAGCCTAATTTTCAACTCCTAAAAACGTTGCCTGTTTGTGATGTTATTGTCACCAGTGTTACGCACCCTGATACAAATTATGATTTCATCTCTCGCTTCTTTGCACCAGGAGTAGGTATTAATGAAGACCCCGTTACTGGGGCTGCCCATTGTTGCCTTGCTGCGTTCTGGCGCGATCGCTTGCACAAAGATGAGTTTTTGGCTTATCAAGCATCCAGTCGCGGTGGGGTGGTGAAGGTGTATTATAACGGGGGCGATCGCGTCTTACTGGGCGGACAAGCGGTAACTGTGATCCGAGGCGAGTTAATTACCGGATAAACCTAATATTACAAATTAATTGCATCCGGCTAACTGGGCTGCGCTTTTCGGAATTGGGATCATCAGCTTCCTGCAATCCACTTTAGACGAGCAAAAGTTGAGATATTTTAAACTCATTTTAACGTCAGCTATGCGAGAAAGACGCGTCTTTCTCGCCGGACAAGTAAGCTGTTCCACATTTAACTTGCTCCCATTAGGGCGGGCAAGATGTCCACCCCACAAGAGTTCTGTTTAATTCGGTTATGCAAATTAGATGTTTTTCAGCTTAGTAACTATTATCCAAGGCGAGTAGGGGCACAGCATTGCTGTGCCCTTACAGTGTGGTCTATTTACTTTTCAGTCTCCAAACCTCTAGAGAAGTGCGGTGGAAAATACTAACCATTGACTCTACCTAATTTTTGCAAGCCGATGCAATGGCATTACCACCCGATGCAATGGCATTACCACCCGATGCAATGGCATTACCAGCCGATGCAATGGCATTACCAGCCGATGCAATGGCATTAACAGCCGATGCAATGGCATTACCACCCGATACAATGGCATTACCACCCGATACAATGGCATTACCAGCCGATACAATGGCATTGTCAGAGGTTTGGTTAAGATCGCACGCCAAAACAAATACTGGCATTGCAAGAGCATACTTTTGCAAAGAAGCGACTGTGACAAAATTTAAACAAACTTATATTTGAATTTCAAAAATGTCTGCTAAACATACAAATAGTAGAAGTCCTATCCAATCTCGTGACTGGCCAATTGAGCAATTACCTGGATTGAGCCACGAGGAACAATCTCAACTGCAAAATTGTGGAATTACTACCACAGCAGGGCTAATCAAACAAGGGAAGACTCTAGAGGAAAGAGTAGCGTTAGCTAATAAACTACAAATTCATCTTCAGTATGTAAATAAATGGATAGCTTTGGCTGACTTGGCGCGTATTCCTAGTGTAGGGACACAATATTGTGGTTTATTGCTCCATGCGGGTATTGGTTCTTTAGCACAGTTAGCTCAAACTCCGACTCACAGATTGCACCAACAAATTATGCGCTTGCAAGTAGCAACAATGCAGCGACGAGATTTGTGTCCAGCAATTGAGTTAGTACAACAGTGGAGTCAGCAAGCCAAAGCAATCATTAGTTAGGAGTTAGGAGTTAGGAGTTAGGAGTTGGGAGTTAGGAGTTAGGAGTTAGGAGTTAGGAGTTAGGAGTTAGGAGTTAGGAGTTGGGAGTTAGGAGTTGGGAGTTAGGAGTTAGGAGTTAGGAGTTAGGAGTTAGGAGTT
>NZ_JABXKP010000073.1 GCF_017114985.1 Nostoc sp. JL33
GTTTTTACTGCTGAATTATTTTAATCTACGCTTAATTTAACAATGTATCAATTAATTTATCCTAAGTTTGGCTAATCCAGATGTTTTTTTCTCGCTCGTGAGAAATCCGGGATTAGATATCGTTTGCGCGATGCTTCTACAAAACAAAAAATCGATGCTCTTTTAGAAGCATTTCAATATGGGGACAAAGGAATAGATTTAGTAATCCAGGCATTGGGCGATGGCGTCAGAGAAGTGCGGGAATCAGCTTTGCTCTTATTGTCCTACAGCAGCGAAGCTACTACTGAACAAGCCATATTGAATTATCTGCCCTTTGCAAAAATGCAATGCCTACATACCTTAACGGAATTTAATCTCGATTGCTACAACCCTGAACAACATCATCCAGATTATTTTGCGATCGCAGACTACAATAACACCCTTATTTGCTATTGGGATCTGTCTTATAAACAATCTTTCGTTAATATTTGGCATTTAGAAACAGGTCAAAGCAAGAAAGACTTTGATCTGGCGATGGCTCACGAATTTGGTTTAGGCAAAAGCGGCAAAGTGTGTATCATTAGCTTTCAGGACATTCTCTGGCCATTAGATACAGAAACGCAAGACCCGATTGGCACTTATCCCAATTACCTTATGCGTTCTATGCTAGCCAACCATTGCTTGACTGTCTGCTCAACTAAGCAGCCATTGCTTGCCACGGGCTATACTGTGGGTAAAAGAGGAGAGTTAGAGATTTGGGATTATGAAACCTATACTCGTCGCCTCCATCATAAATTTCAGGATTGGGCTTTAGTACCTTTTAGTAATTTGCCTTTGGTGCCTTTGGGTAACTACATATCACCCATATCACCCCTTCTCTTCACTCCTGATGGAAAATTGTTGGTTGCATATTTTAAGCAGAGATTGCAGAATAAGCTACAACTCTGGAATACCGAAACAGGAGAACTTACTCAAACATTAGATAATCTGCCTGCCCTGACAGTAAATTCACTTGCAAATTCCCTTGATGGGCAAATTTTGGCTTGCGGAATCCGGGAAAAGAAAGTATGTGTATGGGAATTGATCAGCGATCGCATTCTCTATACATCTTCGGCTGTTGCTCCTTGCCTTTTGAGTTCAGATGGTAGAGTTTTAATCTACTGTACAGACAACTACGAAATAGTTGTTTGGGATTTAGCAATGAACAGAAAATTATGCATATTGCGGGGACACACAGCGCCAATTGGTTATGTTGCCATGAGTAGCGATCGCAACTTCATTGCTAGTTATAGCATTGATAGAACAATTAAAATCTGGGGAGTGCCAGAGTCCCTTAAATACCAGTAGCGACCTGTAAATAATATCGGAATTGAGAATAAATTATTTGCAAATAACGGGTAATTTATCGTTGAATTGGAATAAGATGCGGTGAATGGTTTAGGGGTTACGATCGCCTAGATTACGACAAAAAGCGATCGCATTGGGCATCTCCAAGATAAAATATTAGGTTATTGATAGCTTGAAAATAAAAAATCCGCAGAATCACAAATGAGCGATGCCTACGGCGGGCGTAGCTGCCGCTGGACACTTACAGGAAAGAAAGCACTGGTTACAGGTGCCACCAAAGGTATTGGACTAGCTGTTGCCAATGAGTTCTTATCTCTGGGTGCAGAAGTCACGATTGTGGCACGGAATTCCCAGGATGTTGACCAACAACTAATTATCTGGCAACAAGCAGGATTACCTGCTTATGGGATTACGGCAGATGTTGCAACCCCTGATGGTCGTCAAGTCATTTTTGAGAAGGTTAGCAAAACCTGGGATAAATTAGACATCCTGGTTAATAATGTCGGAACCAATATTAGTAAAAAATTGGTAGAGTATACCTTAGCTGAGTATGAGTTCATTATCCAGACAAACCAGACATCAATTTTTGAGATGTGCCGTCTGTTTTACCCTCTGCTTCAAAATGGGGAAAACAGCAGCATTGTGAATATAAGTTCTGTAGCGGGTTTAGTCTCGAATCGTACAGGCGCTCCTTATGGTATGACTAAAGCGGCTATAAATCAACTGACGCGATCGCTATCAGTTGAATGGGCATCAGATCATATTAGGGTAAATGCCGTAGCACCTTGGGCTATTCGCACGCCTTTAACTGAGTCTGTACTAGATAACCAAGATTTTCTGACTTTAGTTCTGTCCCAAACACCTATGGGAAGGGTTGGTCAACCAGAAGAAGTAGCGGGTTTAGTGGCATTTCTTTGTATGCCTACAGCATCTTTCATCACTGGACAATGTATCACTGTCGATGGTGGATTTTTGGCTTTTGGCTTTTAAATCTCAAAGCGAGATCCATCCAGGGGGTAGAAGAAACTACTTGCAAAATTTAGTATTGTAAAATTGCTGTCTTAAAATCAGGAAAAAACGCTTGTGGTTCCCATTAGAGATAATAATCCGATAACAATCACACCTTATGTAACTTATGGACTGATTGCTGTCAACGTCCTCGCTTTTCTTTATGAAGCAAATCTTCCCCCACAAGCATTAAATGGGTTTTTACACCTTGCGGCTGTAGTTCCACGAGAACTGACTTTAAGCTTTGGCGGCATCTCTTTACATCAACCAGTGCCAGAGTGGGCAACTTTGATTACTTCACAATTTTTGCACGGTGGTTTCTTGCACTTAGCTGGCAATATGCTGTTTCTTTGGATTTTTGGTAACAACATTGAAGATAAATTAGGTCATGTCAAATATTTGCTGTTTTATTTATCTTGCGGTATTTTGGCATCCTTGACCCAGTGGTTCTTCGCTCAAGATTCTAGCATTCCTTCTTTGGGCGCAAGTGGTGCGATCGCAGGTGTCATGGGTGCATACATTCTCCGTTTTCCTAATGCTGAAGTTCTCGGCGTTGTACCTTTAGGGTTTTTCTTCCCAACTTTCCGCGTCCCAGCATATTTCTTTTTGGGATTCTGGTTTCTCGAACAAGCCTTCTACGGATTTGCTAGTCTGGAAACACCTACTAACATCGGTATGGAAAGCGGCGGTATTGCCTACTGGGCCCATGCAGGCGGGTTTATCTTTGGGGCAATTCTCGGCCCACTGTTAGGTTTATTTAGCGATAAATCCCAGGAAGAATCTTGGTATAAGTAATTCTTCATGGTACTGTAGTACCCCTCAATTATACTAATTGATTTAGCTAAATGAAATTGTCTAAACTTCGCAACTGCCAGCCTTACAAAGTATATTGCAGCTAATCAACAATTTAGGAAAAACACCTGTGTTCCCCCTCTACGATGAAAATCGGACGCGAATCACCCCGTATTTCACCTACGGGTTAATTGGCATGAATATTTTAGTTTTTATTCACGAGGTCAACCTGTCACATGCACAATTGAATCAGTTTTTAAGTCAGTATGCAGTAATACCTCAACAGTTAACCACCAATTGGAGTGGAGAGTGGATAACGTTATTTACGTCGCAATTCTTACACGGCGGTTGGTGGCACTTAATCTCGAATATGTTGTTTCTCTGGGTTTTTGGCAACAATATTGAAGATCGATTGGGTCATTTCAAATATCTGATTTTTTATTTGGCGTGTGGTGCTTTAGCTGCCTTGTGCCAATGCTTTATTAGTATGAATTCTGAGATTCCTTCCTTGGGAGCAAGTGGTGCAATTTCTGGGATTTTAGGTGCGTATATTATCCGCTTTCCGCGCGCTAAAGTCATGACCTTAATATTTTTGGGGATTTTCATCACCACAATCAGAATTCCAGCACTATTCATAATTGGACTTTTCTTTGTGCAGAATGTGATATCTGGTCTTGCTAGCCTCCAAACAGCCGCTAACATGAGCGTGGAAAGTGGTGGAGTTGCCTATTGGGCGCACATTGGTGGTTTTGTTTTTGGGGTGATTCTCGCTCCCCTATTTGGGTTGTTTAGCCGGGACTAAGTACAAAATTTCCGAAATAATTAGCTAAACAATTGCTAACAGTTTTTATTTTCTTTTTTGTTTAAGTCCCGCTAAGAGCGTTAATGACGACAAATAATCTGTTATTCGACACCCCTCTTGACAAAAGCGCAATTTTTTAACCTGTCACAAATGGACTTACACCGTTAGCTCAGTCCAACGACGTGTAGATATCTTCCGAGTTAGGATTGAGATAGGGACGCTCTATGTCAAGCCCCAACCGGTTAAAGTGTTGGATGATATATTTCATCCGAGCTTGTTTTGATTCATCACCGTTTTGATGAGCTTCAAGCATTGCATTAGCAACAATTTCGCAGCGGTTTTCTCCAAACTGTTGTTGAAGTCCAAACTTCAGTTCAGAAGCAGGATGTTCAGCTAACCCAATACCAGGTGCGAGTACCTTAGTAAATATGGGAACCTGCTGCCGAAAGTGGGATTTATTTTCTGCGTAAATCGCTTGTAAGACTGGTAAAAGAATTTCTTTGTATCGGTAAGACTCATCTGGATTATAAGGAAATTTCAGGAATCCTGAGTTATACAACCTGTAGTTCAAAGGGTTGTGTAAAACCTCGAAGGCAAAAGGGACTTTAATTGCATTCAATTCTGTCGTTACACACTTCATGGCGGAAACGGCAGCTTCTGGACTGAAGTTGAAGTAAACAATTATTCCGTCACTGTGAAACTTTAGAGGCGGTAAACCACCTATGCCATCGCCATTTGCCCTATACCTATTTCCATTAATAAAGCTAGAAGGTAACAATACTGCTACTGGATCGTTTACATTAGCTGATTGCAAAGCTAAAGGAAGATGACGCTCTCGCTGGATGTGTAGCATCGCACCATCAAATTGTGCAGCAAGGCTACCATCAGCTTCCTGTCTAATGATGTGGTATCCTGGGTGAAAAAAACCTCTCCCTTGATTGTTTCTGTCCAGTTGTTCATAAAATTCCCAGTCTATTCTTTGGGAATCTATTTCTTGCAGAATTTGTTCGTTCGTTTTAATTCCTGGGCTTACTTCTCTTATACGCGAACCTTCAAAGTAAATACTTTGTATAAATTTTAGTAATTGAGAATTTAAGTACTTATGTTGAATTTCCTGAGGCAGTTTTTGCAGTTGTGCCACAGTAGGAGCAGGAGTTTCTATAGGAGGATAGTGAGAATGACTGATGCGGAATTCGGAGGATTCTATTTGAATGTTGCCAGCAATATCATGTAAAGTCTCCTGTAAAGTAAGTGGGAATTGCATGATAGATACTCCTACATCCTTTTGTTAACAGGGCATTTAATCAAAAATTATAAAATTCAAATTGACAAAAATTTTTCTGGCTTGCACAGTAATTGTCCAGCAATGAAAAAATATAGCTCCTGGTGACTTAAAGCTATCTCTGGCTGAAGTTGAAATTCTGCCAGGAGTTGATAAATCAAACCAAGTCCAGCAAACTGAATAACCCGCTTAAGAAATTCTGGATAATCTTCTAAAACCTTTGGGTAAGTATTAATATAAGCTTTTGTCATGGCTACAATTGAAGGACGAAAAACTTCTAGAGGTATTGTGGCTAATTGTATAGATTTTTTAACCTCAATAGCAGGATGCACAATCATACTGTCGATCCACAAGAGAAAATAGCCAAGAATTGCTTTTCCTAAATCGCAAGCTGGATCACCCCAACTACATGCTTCCCAATCAATAAGCTTTATTAGGCTTTTATCAGAATCCTGAGTTTCCGTTACTAACTTTTCCCAATGCTTAGGTATTAAAATTTTATCAAAGTGAATATTATTGTGTGTTAAACAGAAATGGCGATGATTCAACACCAGCTCTGTAACTACTTCCCTCACAGCCTCAGTTTGTTGAAAAATACCAAGAAATCTCCAAGAAACAGCTTGACTCTTCTTTAAACTCTCCGGTTCAGTCCGGCTGAGAAGATAGTCAGAAAGATAATCAGGATAAGGAAGTTGGTAGTTAAGTTTATGTTCTTCCAGTTCAGTCAGAAAAGTGTAGCACTCCTGAGAACTTATCGTCTGTGAATGTAGCTTTGCTAAAGTAGTTCCCACCAATTCTGCGATCGCATTTGGGAAAGCTTCCTGATTTTCATAATAACTTTTTAAGGTAATATAATTATTTGGGCATTTGTATATTAGTATCGAATTGCTGTCATCAAAATGCAGGACTTCTGGAATTAGTGATAAGACGTAATCTAAATCTTTGTGAGACTGTAAAAAATTATAAAAATGCCACTCTTTATAAATCCTAACATCGTTATAAAGGCTTCTATACTGAGGTATTTGTTTAACAAATAGCTTGTCTTGCTTGTGAGGTATAATTACCCAATAAAAACTTTTGCTGTGGTTAAAGTCAAATTTAAGAGAGTCTAAGTCATCTTTTTTGCATATACCAGCAATTATCAAGTAAATAAATAAGTTTTGATAGTTGAGATGAATTGTCACAAAAATATTTTTTTTATTAGACGATTCAGTTTTTGTAGTAAATTAAATATTTAATTGAGTTCCAAATCTTAATTTAATCAGAAAGTGGGCAGTAACTCACTTTCTGATTAAATTAGAGCAAAATAGTTTTAGTTGCAAGTAACTATGCTAAGAGCACTATCACCACAAAGGAGTAAGCTCGCTCCGCTATCAGCAGAGGCAATACCGCCGTTGGCTTCATTTAGTTGAACCGTTTCACTATCGGTCAGTTCATTCAAGAAGCTTTCAGAATCGGCAAAAAAGTCGGTTCCGGCTACTGTGATGTCATGATTTTTAATATTAATCATTTGACTTTTTTCAAATGTGTGTTCGATTTGTATTATACAATACGATTCTCAAGTTAAGAGGTTCTTCTGCCATGAGAAGGAATTCTCATCACAAGTTCAACGGCGTATATATGTCAAGAGAGTTAGCATTCAGGTAGGAACGCAGCAATTCAATTCCCAAAAGTGAGAAGTGCTTGAGGATAGAGGTCATCCGCCCCTGGGGGGAGTCATTGAGCGAGTGCCAAGCTTCCAGCAAACCATTGGCAACAATTTGGCAGCGGTTCATCCCAAAGCTTTCTTGGTCGGCAAATTTGCGGTCTGGTTCCTCTGCTAAACCAAGCCCTGGTGCTAGGAACTTGGTGAATAGGGGGACATCTGCGTGAAAATGCGCTTTTGTTTGTGCATAGACAGTCTCAAGCACCTGCCGGACGGCTTCATAGTTACTCTTCTCGAAATAGAGTACTCCTGAGTCATAGCGCCCGTAATCACCTGGGTTGTATAGAACCTTAAAAGTAAAGGGAATTAAAATATTGTTCAACTCGCGCGTCAGACTACCCATGACCGCTACGGCACCTGAGGGGCTGAAATTGAAGTAAATTCGCACGATTTCTGGTTCGCGGTCTGGATGACTATCACTCCGTGATCCTGCATTGCCAACTGCCACGTAGAACCCGTTTTGCACTAAATTACGAGGCATCTGGATCGCCACCAACTCACCTATAGCGGCATTTTTGGCGAGTTGCAGATGCTTGTCTGGTTCAATGTGTAAAGTCAAACCGCCCTTGGTAACAGCAAGAGTGCGATCGCTTTCTTGCCTCACTACATGCCAACCTGGATCGAAATAGCCAGTGCCCCCATTGCAGGAGTGCAATTGTTCGTAAAATGCTATGTCTACTCCTAAGCGGGTGTTATTTTCTAAATCCTGGTGCAGTGCCAAACTATCTGAATCGGTATCGAGTGTGAAAAGCGATCGCATAGAGCCGTTGTAATATATACCGTAGAGAAAACTTCGCAGTTGCAGGCTCAAATACTTATTCTGAATATCCGCAGGCATTCGCTGGAAGCGGACGACCACTTCATCTGGTAATTCCAAAGGTTTGTAATTTGGATGGCGAATACAGAAGTTGGAGTGGATTTGCACATTGCTAACAATGTCTTGCAAAGTATCCAGCAACAGTTGTGAAGCAGAATCTGGCTGTTGAGTTTTAGAAAAATTTTGTAGTTGCATGATAGTTTCGTCGCGATTAAACATCAATAGCAGCAGAAGGTCTAAACTGAGTTAGTTCTGTAGCTGCGCTTCCGAAAACAGTTGCTAAGGATTGTTCTGGACGACATAATAAACTCTTGGCAACTTGAAGCATACAAATCCCCTTATTGCCAAAGGATTTTTGGTACTGAATCATTGCCTGAATCTGTTGAATTAATGCCAAACCAGCAAATTGCACGACTCGCGGCAAGAAATTGGGGCGATGCTCTAAAATCTCCGGGAAGTTATCAAAATAAGTGTTAGTCAGAGCAGCAATGGAAGGTTGAAGCTGTTCCAGGGGGGTTATAGCCAGACGCAGAGATTCTTCGATAGTCAGAGACTTACTGATGACTAAGCTACTCAGCCAGATTTGCAGGTAGCTGGCAATGAGCGTTCCCAAATCAAAGGCAGGGTCTCCCCAGGCGGAACTCTCCCAATCAATCAGCCGGACGATGTTGAGATTTTCTTGCTCCCAATTGGTGTGTAGGAGAATGTTGTTGAGCTTGAGGTCATTGTGAGTCAGGCAACAGGGTTGGAAAGCACTAGCAAGTTTTCTTATTGCTTCCCCTAAGCTTTCGTATCGCTGATAGAGCTTAAAAAATTTCAGCCCATCTGCGGGAATGTGACCAAAAATTTCTGGTCTTATGCGTTCCATATTACGAATCCAGTTAGGCACATCAGCAGGGCTTAGATTATTAGGTTTTACTGATAAAAATTCCTGATAGTCTTGGCGATTAAAAGTGGCTCGATGAATGGTGGCGAGGATGGTGGCGAGATCCGAAGCAATTTGAGTTGGGAAAACATTCTCCTTCCCGTAGAAATCTGCTAAATCCTTATAATCATCCAAGTAGCTGAAAATAATGATAGAATATTTAGCCTCAAAATGAAGCACCTCCGGCATCCAAGGTCGAAGGTAGCTAAGTTCTGGAAACGTTTGTAAAAACTCTTGAATTCGCCATTCACTCAAAAACTCGCCCGCTGTTTTGCCTTCTTGATTGTGTCGTTCCTGCTTTATCAATAGTTTCCGACTGTCTGGTAAAGTCAGTAATAAATTAAAGTTTTTTCCTCTTATAGGCTCAACTTGATACAGAGCTTGCTCCAACTGAGTACAAAGTCCATGCTCAACTAAATAGTTAAAAATATTCTGAGAACTTAATACGAATGTCATAAACTATCGTCTTTGTATGTATCCTGCTGGCTTTGAGGAATTGCCCAACTTCTCCTCTTACACAACTGGATTTAGGGGCCGTCTTACAGCGTATCATTTTTACTGATGTATCTAGCGCTTATTAGGAGCTAAAGTCAGTAAATCGCAAAGTTTTTTTCCAAGAAAGCAAGCACTAAAATTTTGTAGCTTAAAATACATTTTTTACTCAACTATATTAACCAATAGACTAGATATCTTCAAAATATAAAGATTTGGGAAACCCTCTCTTACCCGGATTTCTCACCAAGATTGAAAAAAGAGGGGTCAAAAACTGCCAAAATGT
>NZ_JABXKP010000050.1 GCF_017114985.1 Nostoc sp. JL33
AGCCCCACCAAATCAGTACCCGAACCCAACTATGTTTGGGGACTATTACTAGCTGCGGCTATGGGTTTAGCACTCAAGAGAAAATTGGCAGAGCCAAAGCAAAAGATACAAGTTTAAAATCTTGGATAAACTGAATCAAAATTGCAGCGTTCGGAAAATGATTGTTGGCAGCGGCAATCATTTGTATAGCCCTTACTACGAGTGAATAATTCTAGAAAAATGAATGACGATTAGCTGATGTACCAATAATTATCAGAATGCACCAAAATAATTAAGTAGACACATTACTAAAAACAGTTTTGAATGAATGTTCTGCCAAGCTTTAACTGTCCATTTTACTATTCCCCTATCGACTTTTTCAGCATCTTCTAATACCAGTCTGATATCTAAGTTCTTCTGTAAGGTAGAAGATAACATCTCACTAAATGAGGATAATCCAACAATCTCATAGTTGTTAGTATTAATCAGTTCTGAATTATCTTATAAGTAGGGAGGATCAAAATATGGAAGTTAGCGCTCGTAATTCCTTAAAAGGAACTATTAAGAAAATTCACCAAGGAGCAGTCAACTCTGAGGTGATATTAGAAATTGTGCCTGGGGTGGAAGTAACTGCAATTATTACCAAGGAATCAGTAGAGCATCTCCAACTTCAAGAGGGAAAAGAAGCGATCGCTGTGATTAAAGCATCGGATGTCATGATTGCTACAGACTAGCTCGAAATGAGTGGATAAGTTGTGGCGATCCGTTTATAGAGCGATCGCTACAATTATCCGATTATTTTGGTAAAATCTGTAGAGGATTTTAAAAAATAGAATGAATGCAGTAAATCTGGTAATTACTGCCTAGCTAACGACTTTATTAGACTTAGCTCATCAAGTAGATTGGCTCGTTTATAAAGATATTGCTTACGAATTTTCCGAGCAAGAACGGCTACCACACACCAGACATGAAGGATCATGATAAGAATGTCGTTTGGCAAATTCCATTCGCATCAAGTCGATTGTCAGCAGTTGTGACAATAAGGGTTCACTAAACTTAGTAATCAGCTTTATTACCTCTAATGCACTAAGACAAGCTAGTGTCCCAGAAACAGCACCGAGAACCGCGAACCCACGCTGATCCCAATCCGGCTTTTCTGGAAACAAGCATGATAGACAAGGAGTGACACCAGGAATAATCGTCGTCAGGTAAGCTTCCATTCCATCCATTGCAGCTTCCACCATTGGTTTTTGCCAGCGCACGCAAGCCTGATTGAGCAAGTTTCGCTCTGTAAAATTGTGGGCGCAATCAACAGCTATATCAGCAGATTGCACTAAAGAGTCTACATTCTCTTTTGTAACGTAATCATGAACTGCTTCCACCCGAATATCAGGATTAATAGCTTGCAGAGTTTCTCTGGCTTTGAATACTCTTGGCTTACCTACCCAATCATTTGTCATCAGAACCTGACGATTCATATCATCCAGCCGTAAGTCACCACCCCGAACTAGAATTAGCCGCCCAACACCTGCTACTGCCAAATAAAGTGCTGATGTACCGCCTAATCCCCCTACACCTGTAACCAAAACCGTTGCAGACTTCAAGCGCTTTTGTGCTGCTTCTCCAAAATTGGGAAGCATCATTTGGCGGTGATAGCGTTCTAACTGACTGGGTGTTAAGTTCATCGCTTTTTATCTCTTTATCAGTCGTAAAATTTACCACCTAGTTGGTAGCAAGTATTGTAGTTGTCTATACACTTTTCTGGTTTTTACCTGTAAAGTTGGTATTTATTCTAGGCATTATTAAGGGAGCTATGTGCAAATATAGCGATGTCTACGATGGTCACTGAGCTTGTCGTACCCCTCCGGGGAAGCAAGGCTACGCGCAGCGTCTCCAAGAGTTGCCTCTTCTCTACCTTGGGCTTCGCCAACGAGTCCGCGTACAGAGCGCGTCCGACAAGCTAGCAAGAGCGTCTGTCTGCGACACGCTATTCGCGAACGCACGAGAGCGTCTTGCAATTATGAATTAGTAATTATTAATTATGAATTAGATTGACTAGGCTTCATCATCTGATGTTTCTTCAATCTCGATTTCCCAAGGTTCTCCTTTATAATCTGGGGAAAAAAGGTGAATTTTGGCTTTGTTGGAAAACTGCTTCAACTTTTTAGTGAACTGGGGAATAGCATCGACTATATGGAGATAACTTTCTATGTTATAACAGATAATGAGTAACATCAGAGGACTAGTATTTATCTTGAAATACCAGTGACAATTTGATAATAAAACTCGCATAATTGGGCCGCAGGTTTGATAAAATCGCCTGCAAGTAGCTTCTTCTAATTGCCTATAGAATAACTCGTTAAGTATAGGTGCTCCAGTTGGGGGCAAATCATCTGCGGGAAGGGGGAATTTATTCATAGTAAATGTTCTTGTTTTTGTGTTGCAAGCCATTGGAGTTCTAACCACAAACGAGGATCTGTCTGCTTTACCTTCGACATCGGATCTCGCAGCAGATGTGTAGCATTTAGGCAGACAACCTCAACTAATCCTGCATATTCTGCTACTTCTCTGAGTATAGATATTTGGGACTTTACAGCAGCAATCAGATTGTCAGGGCAATAAATTGTGAAGTATGGCAGAAAGTGAACACGAGGTCTTCCCCAATAAGACTCTCGGAGTTTAACATGACAGTGTTTTAGCAATTCCTCGACTTGTGGGAAAGAATAAGCAATAACCGTTTTGAATTCTTTGACTAGCTCTTGTTCATACCAACTTGTGTTCATAGTTATAACTTTCATGCTGAAAGTAACAATTGGGAATTTTGATGTGTTTAATGCTTAACCTTTGTTTCCTGCTCTAAAAACAGGTTGCCAATATCAAATAAAAGTTGCATAGTACCTCGATAGCCAACCTTGGTAAACTCACCATGATCTAAGCGGTCAAAAATGGGAATCCCTTGACGGTAGAGAGGAATTTTTAAGCGTTGAGCGATCGCTACTCCATGAGAGTTGGTAATTAGCAAATCAGATCCAACCGCCAATTGCTCAAAGTCTTCCAAATCGCCGATGGTAACGCTCTTAATTGGGAGTTTTTCTAACAGAGGAAAGCGTGTCGTTGTCACCGCTGAGTGAATCTCAACTCCTAGCGATCGCAAGAAAGAAACTGTTGACCAAAGTAAATCTGGTTCCAGCGCTAAAGACACTCGCTTGCAACCAAAGTAAAAGTGATTTTCCAACATCACATGTTGTAACTGACGGCGTTGACGGCGGTATTTCTGTGGTACGCTAACACCACTCATATCCGCCAATGCTTGCAGGAATTTATCTACTGCTGCTAGTCCCGTCAGTTCACCAAATACCTCATAAGGTATATTGAATCTTTGATCCAAAATTTGCGCCCCAGTCCGCATACTATCACCTAGTGCCAAAGTGAATACAGAGCTGCCAATTGAGCGCAACTGTGCTGCATTTGTGCCATTAGCTGTAATGGCACTAGAGGAATCTTCTATAGAACCATCTAGTACGCCAGAAAGGTCAGGTACAACAATAGGTACGAGTCCAAAAGAAGTGACAATCTCTTTGATTTCCTGTACATCCCCTGGTGTGAAAGCAGAACTCGCCAAAATAGTGATTTGTGTGGGAGAAGCGTCTTGCTTAGAGCTTTTTTGAGGGATTTCCCTGACTATACTCTCAACTACACCAGCAAAACCATCTTGTAATGTACCTTTGAAATCCGGTGTAGAAACAAGCACAATTGGTAAATAATCTAGTTCTGGGTGACGGTAGCGAATCTCCTTCACAAAGCGCCCCATATCATCGCCTCTGGTTTCCACCAGTCCAGTGCTACAAAGACCGATAATTTCTGGTTTTGATCTTTGCACCAAAGTCAAGATTGCTTGTTCAACTCTTTCCTCGCCACCCAAAATGGTTGCAACTTCTGTCATCGCCGTACTGGAAAGGGGAATCGCCTGACGGAAATGTTGTACTAATACTGCCTTAGTCAAAGCAGTACAGCCTTGAGAACCGTGTAATAAAGGCATGATTCCCTTCAATCCCAAAAAGGCTAAAACTGCACCCACAGTTTGGCTTTGCTTCAGGGGATTAACTGCAACAGATGTACTCGTAACGCTAATAATCGCCATCAAATTTCCTCTTGTTGAGAATTTCCTGCTGACTCTACTCCTACTGACCACGGGGCTGGCTGGCATACTTGTTCCCACACAGGATTGTAAAAAGCAGCATACAATTCTTGTGCTACCTCTAAGATTCCTATATAGCCTGCATAGGGATGGTTGCGTTCTTGATTAATGTCTAAGAATGGAATTCTAGCTGTGAGAGAGGTGTCTTGATGGCGTTTATCAGCAATTAACATATCAGCAAGATTAGAGTTAATTATCTGTAAAATTTCTTCAGGACTATTTTGTTCTAGAATTATGCCATCTTGACCCAGCAAACTTTTGACTCTAATTCTATCCTCCTCAGTATTATTCGTAGTACTAATAGCAATAACTTCCATTCCTAATTTCTTTGCTGCAAAGATAATCAGCCAACTCTTGAAACTTCCAATAGAAAGGATAATGCGCTTACCCTGTAATCGGGTAATATACAGACCGAGTTTTTCATCTATTGCAGCAGTTTCTTCTACAATTAGCTTTTCTGTACGTGACTGCAAATCAGAATTACCTAACTTTGCAGCAATATTCCTTAAACATTGATTGATTGACTCTACACCATAGATAGACTCTTCAATATAGGGAATGCCATATTTTTTCTCCATCCCTTTTGCCATATTGATTAGTGCTTTGGAAGAGAGCAACACGTTAAGTTTGGCACGATGTGCATAGCAAACTTCTTTGTAGACAGCATCGCCTGTAATTTTTGCCAAAACTCTAATACCTAATTTATCCAATAACGGTAGAACATTCCATATTGCACCTGCAATATTATGTTCACCAATTAGGTTGATGTCATAAGGTGTGGTAGTATCTGGTTCAGCTGTTCCAATAACGTGTTCTAGCAACGCTTCACCAGCAACACGGTTGCCCAAATTTTGATTCCCAATAAATCCAGGACAATGTACAGGGATAGTGGGTATTCCTGTTTTCTCGGTGGCATTTTTGCAAACTCCCTCGATGTCATCCCCAATCAGGGCGGTGATGCAAGTGGAGTAAACAAATACCGCCGCAGGTTTGTAGCGTCTTTCTAATTCTAAAATGCCTTTATACAGCTTTTTGGCTCCACCGAAGATGATATCGTTCTCATCGATGTCGCTGGTAAAGCGTATTTTGTACAGCATCGAACCAGAGGAGAGACTGCTGTAACTTCCCCAAATACTGGCAGCACAGCCACTTGGCCCGTGAACTACATGAGCAGCATCGGTGATTGGTACTAGGGTAATCATTGCACTATCAAAAGCGCAACTCCCTTGAGTAGTTCCAGGTTGGGGTAATTGTGTGGAGGACTTTTTTTTATGTAGTTTCTGCTGCTGATGAGCATCTTCGGAATTGGAGTTACTGAGTGAATCGTTGATTTTTCCTGATGTGGGATTCATTTGTTTGGTGACAATAGGTAGAATTTGTTAGATGTTAACTGAATTCCCAAAGGCTTTTATCGGACTTTCATTTATTAATCTATCTAAAATATGGAATAAAAGGGAATGATCAAGAGAATTTATCATTCCCGAAAATATAAACATCAACTAGGTTAGAGAAAGAGAAAACAAAAGCACTAACTAAGCTATTAAAGTATTAATTTTGCTGTGTATACTTTAGGAGATTAGTGTTAACACGGTGATGATAAAATACTCAGAGGTTAAGATTAGCTATTCGATTACCTCCATTTTAAAAGATTGGTGAGAAAGTGGGCGAGAATAGCCCACCTAATATTTACTTTGCATTTAGCACTTGAGTCTGAACAAGAATCTTACTTCTTCTAGCTACCGGAAACTATTTCTACGTTTCCTTTTTTCACTGCTTCTAATGCTTCGCCTTGAACGTCTTCTAGCTTTTTCGCAGCGTCTGCTTGGCTAATCATTTTTGCAGCATTTTCTTCACTTTCAAGGATGCCGAACTCAATCAACAAATCTTCTAGCTCATCCATCTCGATGGGTGTGGGAACTGTCAGATTTGTATTGCCGATAATCTTGTCTGCTAATGTGCGGTATTCATTAGCTTGCTTACTGTCAGGCGCATACTCGTTCACTGTCATCCGGCGCAATTCGGCGTGTTGCACGATATTGTCACGCGGGACGAAGTGAATCATGTGGGTATTCAGTCTGGCTGCCAGGGTGCTAATCAATTCATCTTCCCGGTCAGTTTGACGGCTGTTACAAATCAGCCCACCCAAACGTACACCACCAGTATGAGCATATTTGAGAACGCCACGAGCAATGTTGTTCGCTGCAAACATCGCCATCATTTCACCGGAGGTAACGATGTAGATTTCTTGGGCTTTACCTTCACGAATTGGCATGGCGAAACCACCGCACACAACGTCGCCCAATACGTCGTAGGATACGAAATCTACGTCTGAGTAAGCGCCGTTTTCTTCGAGGAAGTTGATGGCGGTGATGATACCCCGACCGGCGCAACCTACACCCGGTTCTGGCCCACCTGATTCTACGCATCTGATATCTCGGAAGCCAGTGATTACCACTTCTTCGAGTTCGATATCTTCCACAGCACCCCGTTCAGCAGCCAAGTGCAGCACGGTGGTTTGGGCTTTACAGTGCAGAATCAATCGGGTAGAGTCAGCTTTGGGGTCGCAACCCACAATCAAGATGCGTTGACCCTTTTCCGCCATAGAAGCGAGGGTATTTTGCGAGGTAGTAGATTTACCGATACCGCCTTTACCGTAGAAAGCAATTTGTCTAATTTTTCCGTCGGACATGATGATTGATCCTGTAATTGTTTGTTTGGTGAGTCTGTCGGTTTATGAAGCGTTGGCATTTTGTGCCTACCGGAGGTACTTGTGCTGTTAAATTACAGCAGTGACCTTATGTAGAACGTCATTGGAGGTGCTCGTTCTACAGCAAAAATCCGAATCAAGAACATATTCAAGTTTTGGTCAGTTTTCGTTGACCATTAGTCATTACTCAAGGAATATTGCAAGTATTACCATTCGCTCACTCAAATGATTTCTCTAGCGGTAGTAATACCAATTGGAAAAAAGAAAGCGACAAATAGACCATTTGTAGAGACGCGATTCATCGCGTCTTTACCCAAAGATGTGTTGCAGTCATGAATTGAATTGGTATAATACCAATTGGAAAAAAGAAAGCTACAGATTCCAAGCCGGAAACTCAAATTGAAATCCGAATTACGAATTCAGCATTATCAGTTGTTGTAATCTCCTGAAGGTTGCTCATACCTAAAGAGTCGTTGCAGCAGGATTTAAATTTACGCCAAGTTTCCCCAAACAACACAACCAACCATTGCAATCCACTCTAAACAGTCGCTACAACTTCCCCGATTTTACTGATATCGTAACCACCGAGAATTTCAAATTGGGAGTGAACCATCCGATGTCCCAAAGTACTGAGCAACTGCTGTACTGGTGCTTCTTCTAGATATTCCTTAAGAATCACTAAATCATATCGTGACTGATGTAAAGGGATAAATCCCAGCCCAAAGGCGGTAGCTACAGATGCCGTACTCATACCAGCATCGGCAACTCCTCTGACTACAGCTTGGGCAACATCTTGGTGATTTTTGAGTATATTGTCAAAGCCCTGAACAGCATCGAACGGTATCTGCTCTTTTTGGAGTGTTTGTTCCAAAAGCATCCGGCTACCAGAACCTATTTCGCGGTTAACAATAGTCGCTCCAAGGGCAACTAAGTCAGTAACTGTTCTAATTCCCATTGGGTTCCCTGACTTTAATAAAAGTCCCTCCTCCCAAACACCAAGGGTAATCAGAACTGCTTCCTTCCCAGCCAGAACATCTCGAACAAAGGGAGTATTATACTCACCAGTTTCAGGATCGTACAGATGCATCCCAGCGATGTGCGCCTCACCTCTGCATAGACTGTGCAATGCAGCCATGCTGTTGGCGAAGTTATATTGGACTCGCAGTTGCGGATGCCAGCGTTCGGTGGCTCTTGCCCATAGTGAAATCACAGGTGCACAACCAGCAATCACAACAGTGTTGTGAAGTGTGTCGAGATTATCGTCTAAAAGACGGACTCGAACTTTATTTGTACCTGTTTGGCTTGTGCTTTCACCCTTCGGGTGACGCTCGTTCCTCGCTACCGCTGACGCTAACGACAGTTTGCTTATGCCGGGGAACCCGTCCACCCTTACGGGTTCGCCACTCCCTACAACGGGGGGAACCCCCGCAAAGGGGTGGCTCACCGCAACTGTCTCACCATCAGCCGGAATCATATCTTGGCGAAAAGCATCCTTGCCAATCAAGGGATAAGCTATCCATTGTCCTCCCACACGAGCCATGCTAACTCGTAGTTGCTGACCATTAGGAACAGGTTTGGCAAGAACTGCTTCAATTTCAGGTAAATCCCGCTCTAACCAGAATAGATCCTCAACTTGACAGCCAAGCGCTTTGGCCAAGCGAAGTGTTATGGCTACTGAGGGAGCATATAGTCCCGACTCTACACCACTAATTGTCTGACGAGTCACACTAGCGATGTTAGCCAAATCTTGTTGGCTCATGCCTAAGCGAGTTCTAATTGACTTCAAGTTATTACGGAGGTCACTATCCTGCTTCATTGGCTTTGTCTCTTAGTTTCAAAAAGCCGTAGCGGATTTAAACATTGCATCTGCCAAGGCGAAAGTGTAGTCTTTGAGTTTATATCATTTCTCTTGGAAGACTTTTTGTACTTTCGCTGTCTTGATTCCCCATATAAAAAGACTATCACATCAATTGCCAATTTGCTTGCGAAGCGCAAATTATTTTTGCGGGTGGTTGTTTTTTACCTGCTATTTTGGCTTAAAAGCCCCAAATTCCAATAAATAGAGCATTTGTCTAGCAAAAACTATATACCAATAAAACTGGTATATAGTAGTATTCAATACAGTTTTAGAGGGTGTTTATAAATAAAAAATAAAGAGCACCATAGTAATTCCCCCAGGACAG
>NZ_JABXKP010000008.1 GCF_017114985.1 Nostoc sp. JL33
AAAAATGCAGCGTTTATACCCGAATTTAACCTAGCAAAGTTAGCTTGGCAGACTACTAGATGAAGCTCTGCAAAGAGACGATACTGCTAAAGAAGGTCAGTTTCGCATCGCAACATCAAAAGGGGGAACCTCCAATACTTTTTCACAGCCAGGTACGTTTCACGGACAGGGAAGCCCTGACAGGGATAAACACCAAGAAGACATCCTCCAATTCTTTCAAACTGTCGATCGCGCATTACACGACAAACTGAAATTGCAAAAAGCGCCTTTGGTGCTGGCTGGGGTAGAGTATCTCTTACCTGTGTATAGACAAGCAAATACTTACCAGCATTTGATGGATGAAGCTATCACCGGGAATCCAGAAATTCTCAGCGCCCAAGAGTTACATGACCAAGCTTGGCCGATTGTCGAGGCTGATTTCCAAAAGTCACAGCAAGCAGTTTTGGAGCAATTTCACGAATTGTTTGGTGGTGATACTGGTAAAGCATCTAACAAGCTCGAAGAAGTTGTCTCAGCCGCTTATTACCAACGAGTGGATTCATTACTAGTTGCAGTTGGTCAGCAACAGTGGGGTTTATTCGATCCAACCTCAGAAACGGTTTATTTGCACCCAGAAAAAGAAACTGGTGATGAGGATTTGTTGGATTTTGTTGCTGCTCATACTTTATTAAACGGTGGCACGGTTTACGCTGTTCCCTTTGAAGAGATTCCATATAGTACAGCCGTTGCGGCAATTTACCGATATTGACATTTTGATGGTGTTGTATAAAGTTAACATTGCTATATACAACACCAACGATGATTAATATTCGCTCCTTTATCAGTCAATCTCTAATCGGTTTAACTCTTTTGAGTGCAACGGCTGTATTTACCCAGACTGCAACAGCAGAAACAATAACTGGGCAATCGGGGAATGTCCGAGCAGAAATATCCTACGAAAAACCAAAAGAATATCAGTATAAAAATGTGCGGCTGAAAATTATCCGGGCGGGTAAAACTGTTTTGGATCAAAAACTGCCGCAAGAAAATGAATATGACAGACCTGTGGGGAACATATCTGGACAAGAAAATAACTTACCAGTGCAAGACTTGGACGGTAACAAAGAACCAGAAATAATTGCCGATTTCTATACAGGTGGAGCGCACTGTTGTACTTATTCATTGATTTATCACTATGACAATAAATCCCAAAAGTATATTAAAATTCGTCATGAATGGGGCAATGGTGGCTATCGGCTCAGAGATTTAGACAAAGATGGACTGCCAGAGTTTGATAGTCAAGACGATCGCTTTGCCTATGCTTTTACAGCTTATGCTGGTTCTGGCTACCCCCTGCAAATTTGGCATTATCGCCAAGGGAAAATGGTTGATGTGACTCGTCGCTATCCTAAATTAATCTCCAATCATGCCTCAGAGCTATGGCAAACTTATACCCAGGTACGGCAACAAGGCGATGATGGCAAGGGCTTTTTAGCAGCTTATTTGGCAGATAAATATCTGATGGAGCAAGGACAAGATGGTTGGAAGCGAGTGCAGCAAGCTTACAAAAACAGCGAATCTCCTTCGGAGACGCTTCGCGATCGCACCAAATATTTCGCAGATTTACGGAAGTTTTTGCGCGAAACTGGCTACATTAAATAATTTGTAATTCGTAATTCGTAATTCGTAATTAAGTTTTGTGACGGGGATTTAGACCCCGACCCAAAACTTACCGGTTATTGAACCGGGGGACTTAAACCCACGGTACTCGGTTAAATAAAATTACTTTTTTCCTCTTTTAATTTACGTCGTGCAGCTTCTAAAATTAAGCGTTGTTCAGCACGAGCGATCGCCTGATATGTCCGCTCGACTGCTTCCGGTTCAACAGAAATAGAAGTTATGCCCCATTCCACTAACTTATCGATGATTTCGGGATAGAGGGCTGGTGCTTGACCGCAGATTGAACAAGGTATGCCGGCACTTTTAGCCATTTGGATGAGTTGAGCGATCGCACTCATAACTGCCGGATGACGTTCATTAAATACTTTTGCTAACTGTCCTTGTTCTCGATCCACTCCTAGCAGTAATTGGGTCAAGTCATTTGTACCAATAGAAATTCCAGCTGCACCTGCCTTAACATATTCTGGCAGTAAAAACAGTACACTTGGCACTTCTGCCATCATCCATAATTGAAACTGTGACACCTCAGTTAAAAGAGCTTGCTCAACTTTGCGACGGCAAAAGACAAATTCTTCCACAGTCCGCACAAAAGGCAACAGTAGGTTGACATTGCTGTAACCAGCTTGCTGCACACTCGCTAAAGCTTTCAGTTCCAACTCAAATACTGCGGGATTTTGTAAATAGCTAAAAGTGCCGCGTTCACCCAACATCGATTGTGTTGAAGATTGTAAACTATCACTCAATGATGTTAAATCTTGCGGCCAATCTAAAGAACGATAAAAAACTGGTCTTGGTGCAAAAGCACGGGCAAACTGCATAATCTGCTCAGACCATAGCTCTAACAATTCTGCCTGACGTCCGCCTAAAATCCAACTATTGGGATGTTGCCCAGACAATATATTTAGTACCATCAATTCTGAGCGCAACAATCCCACCCCATCTACAGGGAAGCTTTGCACTTGTTCTATTAAACTGGACTGACTCAAGTTAACCAGCAGTTGGGTAGCAATCATCGGTAGATGAGAGGTAACAGGAGGATGGGACGCTTTCGGGTTGGGGCGATGGGGGGAAAGAAGATTTTTTTCTCCCCCTTTTTCCATCTCCTCCTTTGAGTCTCCTTTGATCCGATAAACTTCTCCTCTGTCGCCATCGAGCAGCAGTCGTTCGCCAGTTTTGATTAAGCTTGTAGCAGATGTTGCGTTTACTACTGCTGCGATACCTAATTCTCTGGCAAGAATTGCAGCGTGGCTGGTTAATCCGCCTTGTTCAGTAATAATACCACCAAGTTGGTGCAGTAATGGTAGCCAATCAGGGGCGATCGCTGTTACTACTAAAATCACTCCCTTGGGTAATTGTTCGGGTTTCTGTTGCGGATTAATAATTACCAGGGCAGTAGCTACAACACGTCCCCCGGCTGCCCCTAGTCCCCTGATCAAGTGCCCGTGGGGAATTAGAGATTGGGGAGAACTAACTTGTGTGATGTACAGCTTGTCAGATGTAGTTTTCCCGGCGATAGTCCATTTAAAGGTAAAAGTTTTACCTAGTTCACTCACCAGTTGAGTTCCCAGAGCAATTATTTGTTGTAAGTATTCTTCTTGTAAAGCGTACTGTTTTTGTTGGGCTGGCTCAATTAGGTAAGTACTCAGACAACTGTGATCTGGTGTTAGCACTGAGTTCGGCAGAGCTTGCGAAAAAGCTTCAGGTGCGGCATGATCAACACCATAAGCCAGCATTTTATTGCCCAGCTGTTGCTCAAGCACAACCCCAGTTTCCTGTTGAATGTAGTAGACATCTGGCTGGACTTCGCCAAGAGCGATCGCAATTCCTAATCCCCAAGTAGCTTGAATTTCCCACCCAGAGGAGTTGGCTTTCAGCAAACCACTGGCGATCGCATTCTCAACAGGTTGCACCAAAACTGCGAGATTTATTTGTTGCAGGTCAATTCCGGCTCGCTGCCAATATAGTAGACTTCTAGCACGAAATATCTGGCTCCAGGTACGCTTTAATGCCAGTGCGATCGCTTCGGGTTCGCACTCGCAAAACACCGACTCCAGCAAACCAGATATATTCTTCATCCCTACCTTAGCAGTATCAACTGCTAAGGTAGGTCGAAGAATCAAACAGCCAGTTTGCCATTCTCTAGCTGCTTGGAAAATTGTACTCACCCACTGCTGTGGCACAGCCGCAGTCAGAATTTCTTGGCGCAAGCGACCAGCTACCTGCTGAAGTTGACGCCAATTAGCTACATTCAGGTGTAACGAAGAATAGGGTAAGTCAGCCACTAATGACTCTGAACTATTCAGATTTTCGAGAAATTGTCGCAAAATATCTGCCGAAACGACAAAACCAGGCACGACCGGATAGCCACGCTGCATGATTCTGCTCAAGTAAAACGCTTTGTCACCTACTTTGGCGCGGTCTTGTAGTTTAATTTGGTGTAGCCAGTATTTGTCCACTCAATTTGTTAGTGTCAGTTGTCTATTTGTAGCCACAGCTATTTCCTCGTGATAGGTTATCAGTCGTCAATCCCCTTAAGAGGAGTTTCCAGCATTTACATTTAAATTGCTAATTACACGATGTATTGCTGTAATTCGACTCGTTTATAAATCTAATTTTTTCCTTCATTCGCCTCCTTCACTGAAACCGGGGGTTTAGTTCTTTTACGAGATTGTAGATGGCGGTATCATAATTTAATTATTGAGTCTATGGCTTAAATCTAGCAATTTCAGGTAAAATATTATAGTTTAAGTGATTTTAAATAGCCAAAAAACTATTTAATAAAGTTAAAAGTCATGTCGTTTGCCCAGATTATGATTATTGTCATAATTTAAGAATGCAAACCTTAATTTATTATTCGTCAAAATAATATCTTCTGGGAAAATCATAAAAACCTCAAATATGATCTCGGCTATTAAATTACACCCGTTAAATTAGACTCCATCAATAAAAGATTAAAATATTTTTGCACTATTTTTATAAAAATATTACTAATTTAGTACACTGTGTACACAGTGTACTACTATATAAAATTATCTATACCAGATTAAGCATTGCCAAACACTTACTACCTTGCAACTAATGATTGGCTAAATATCAGCCTCAGGCTATGCCTTGCATTGGTTATTGGAGCAATTATCGGCTTAGAACGCCAAATTAGGGGCAAACCAGCAGGTTTAAGAACTCATATGCTCGTGAGTTTAGGTTCAGCCATGTTTACTCTCATAATTATCCAAACAGGTGGGCCACAGTCGAGTCATGATGCACTCAGCCGCGTGATTCAGGGGATTGCTGCCGGTGTGGGATTTCTCGGTGCTGGAGAAATTGTGCGCCAATCTACCCAAGAATCACAGCAGCTTAAAATTCACGGACTAACATCAGCAGCAGCTATTTGGGTTTCGGCTGCTTTGGGAATTGCTGCCGGCTGTGGTTTGTGGCAGTTAGGATTAATTGGTACTCTGCTGACTTTTCTGGTTCTCAACGTTTTTCAAAGGTTAGAAAAACGTGATTAGTCACACAATGCAAGGGTTTTAGATTGGAAAGACTAATCAAGTCACTAGCTCTGTTATTTAATTTTAGATTTGGGATTTTGAATCTTCTCTTCTTAGGCTCCGCCAACAATTTCATTATCCAAAACTTCAAAGCGTTCGACTGAGCGCTCACGCCGTACCCCTCCGGGGAAGCAAGCTACGCGTAGCGTTCCGCAGGAAAGTCTAAAATTCGGTCAATAACAGGCGATTAAAGTTTTAGGTTAATACATAAATTTTTAATCCCCTGATTTTTTTGCTAATAACGCTTGTAAATCGGCACCTTTTTAGGGAATTAAATAGCCCTGCTCTCAGCAAAGGCTGTCTTTTGTACCATATTATGCTTGGGAAAACTTTTTGCGTAGCCTTCCCAATGGCAACTCTATAAACTTGTGAATCATAAAGGCTAATCCAAAAGAAATTAATAGAGAAATTCCTGCTTGGAGAACTTTATCTAATTGGGGTAAATGCTTCCAAACAGCGAAAAGAACAGTGTAATGGACAAGGTACAAAGAGTAAGATAGCGCACCAAGAAAACGCATCCACTTTAAATTTAGCACTGCGAATAATCCCCAACTGGGAAAGCGAATAGCGGTAATAAAGACTGGGTATAAGGCAATTCCCTGTATAGTATAACGAATAGTTTGTCGAAACTCAGGTGAGCGAGATAGGCATGAAAAAAGAATCAAGATTATTCCGGCAGGCAGAAAGAAATACTTCCAGAGTTTATTAGAGTAATGTTGTTGTGTATCCAGCATTGGATTATTATTGACTGCCAATGCACAACCAAAGAGAATACTATCTATCCGGGTATCTGTTGAACAAAATACACGTAGTTCAGGTACTTCAAAACCATAAACTAGAATACACCGCCAAAGTAAGACAGCTAAACATAATCCCCAAAAAATTAGCATTTGTCTGCGTGAACTCACGCGCAGTTTACGTAGAGCTAGATAAAGCAGTGGAAAAAGTAAATAGAAGTGTTCTTCAACAGCGAGAGACCAATATACCCAACTACCGGCGACAAATCCATGGCCAAAAAAAATTCCATAGTAGTTGGTATAGTGCAAAGACTGAGCCAAGAAGGCTGGTAGGAGACTTTTTCCCGGAAGTAATCCTAAGATAGTTAAGCCAGCTCCTAACCCCAAAACTAGATAAAATGACGGCCAAATACGCAGGATTCGTCTTAGATAGAAGAATTTAAAATCAATAGTCTCATAGCGATCGTACTCTTGCCTGAGAAGAGTTGTAATTAAGTAACCACTGAGAAAGAAAAATACCGTTACGCCGAAACTTCCCGGAAAAGCCTTCGCAAGTCCTGTATGGGATAAAAAAACAACTATGAAAGCAAGAATTCTCATTCCATCAAGGGATGGTATATACATCTTTGAGTGTGCATTTACACCCAACGAAGCCTGTAGATTAGTTTCAGGCGAAGATGTTAAGGATTTTTCCACAAATCTTTGCTCCTTGACCGTGCGACAGAATAGTTTGTATTATTTAATACTCCCAAAAAATTCTATTCTCATGTAAGCAACCTGTCAAGGAAATAATAGTGGTTACAGCCTCCAAACAGGAATTGTTTGTATTAGCGCCCAAGCACCTGGAGGAAAAGCAGCAGATTTTCAACCGAAATTATGATAAATCTCGAATTATTTCTCCTGCTTTCACAAACAGAATTTGGGAAGACTTCAACCACTGGGAATCAAAAGAACCCAAGTGAGTGGTAGTAATCAGGGTTTGAAAGCGGTCTTGAATCGCATCCAGTAATTGATTTTGGCGGGATAGATCAAGTTCGGCAAGAACATCATCAAGTAATAGCAACGGTGGCTCTTTGACGACTTCTTCAATTAATTGTAATTCTGCTAATTTTAAGGCTAGAACCAGCGTTCGTTGTTGACCTTGAGAACCATATTGACGAGCGGGTGTTTGGTTAATAGTTAATTCTATTTCGTCTCGATGAGGGCCGACAAGGGTAGTGCCTTGGTGCATTTCAGCGATCGCTCGCTGCTGAATTTTTGCTAAAAAAGCTTGCTGCACTTCTTCTGGATGGTTATCCTCTAAAGGAATATTAGGCAAGTACTTAATTTGCAGAATTTCTGTACTGCCACTGATACTGCTGTGCCAAGCATTAGCAATGGGAGCTAGTCTTTGGATAGCGCGATCGCGTCGTCTAATTACCCTGGTTCCTATGGTAGCTAACTGTGCATCCCACACCGCTAGTTCTGAGCCTAGAGACGTTGCATTTAACGTCTCTACATGGCGCTTCAAAAAAGCATTGCGCTGGCGTAACACATGGTTATACTGCTGCAAAATGTGAGCATAAACTGGTTCGAGTTGAATTAAGAGTGTATCTAACCAGTTACGGCGACCTTCCGGGCCGCCGCGTACTAATTCTAAATCCAAGCTGGAAAACTGTACTGCATTGAGAACGCCGAGAAAATCCATTTGACGGCGGATAGATTCACCATTGAGAGCAACACTACGGCGACCATTGCGGCGTAGCGTTAAGGTCAGGTCACTAACGCCTGTTTGTCGCTCAAGGGTAGCATGAATTTGGGCTATGACTTCCCCTTCTTGAACTAAATCGCGATCGCGCCCCATTCGGTGCGATCGCAATGTCGCCAGCAACTCTACCGCCTCCAACAAATTCGACTTTCCCTGAGCGTTATTACCTACCAAAATCGTTTTGGCAGCAGTAAACTCAACCTTTTGGTCTTGATAATTGCGAAATTGTCGGAGGTTTAGAGTTTTGAGGTACATAAGTCAATTTTGGATTTTAAATTTTGGATTTTGGATTGAAGATAATAGGACTAACCTTTTCAAGGTGGGTAAAAATTTTGGTTAAGAAATTGCTCTTTAATCTCTTTACTCTGTGTTCTCTGCGCCTAATAAGGTTGAATAAATTACTTTTAAACCGCAGAGAGCGCTGAGAGAAAAAGGGATTTTACGAGTCAACTTGAAAGGGCTAGTTCTAGATAAATCTAAAATCTAAAATCTAAAATCTAAAATTTCCTTTTCACACGGCCTTCTTGCCCATAATCCGCAAAAATATCTTCTCCGCTTCAATCCAGACAAACATTAAGGCACTGAAGCCAATACAAACCCCCAACTCTTGCATATTCAGGTAATGAGTACCAAAGAAATCTCGCAGGGGCGGGACGTAAACTAGCATCAACTGCAAAATCGTGGTGACAACAACAGCCGCTAGTACAAATATATTGGAGAAGGGATTCATCTCGATAGTCAGTCGGTTGTTGGAGCGAATCGCGATCGCATGACCCATTTGGGCAATACACAAGGTAGTAAATACCATTGTTTTCCAAGTATCGCGATCGCCCTGATATTCTGGGGCATGGGTATGTTGATAAGCCCACCACATCAAGGCAATGGTGATAATCGCAAATATTATCCCAATGCGAATCATATAAGAACCCAATCCCCTAGCGAAAATACTTTCGCGGGGACTAAAAGGCGGACGTTGCATCACATCTGGTTCTGGAGGTTCCACAGCTAATGCCAAGGCTGGTAAACCGTCTGTCACCAAGTTCATCCAGAGAATTTGTAAGGGAGTCAAGGGAACGCCTCCCAAACCAATTAGGGGTGCGGCGGCAATTGTGAGAACTTCCCCAATGTTACTGCCCAAGATGTATTTGATAAAGCGGCGGATATTGGTGTAAACAACTCTGCCTTCTTTGGTGGCGCTGACAATGGTGGCGAAGTTATCATCAAGTAACACCATGTCGCTGGCTTCTTTACTGACATCAGTGCCAGTAATGCCCATTGCAATCCCGATATCAGCTTGTTTGAGGGCTGGGGCATCGTTGACACCATCGCCTGTCATCGCTACAAATCGACCTCGGCGTTGGAGTGCTTGGACAATTCGCAATTTGTGTTCTGGGGAAACCCTGGCATAGATGCTGACCAAATCAACATTTTCCTCTAATTCCTGGTCACTCATCCGTTGCAATTCTTGACCTGTGAGGACGCGATCGCCTTCTTGGGCAATTCCCAAATCGGTAGCGATCGCTCGTGCTGTTAATTGGTGGTCGCCAGTAATCATTACTGGGCGAATACCTGCATCCCGGCACTCTTGGACTGCTAACCTTACCTCTGGGCGTGGTGCATCTAGCATTCCTACCAATCCCAGCCACACCAAGCCTTGTTCGGATGTTTCATCGGAACGTTCCGGTGGGTTCTGCGCCAGGGGTTTGTAGGCAAAACCTAGCACCCGCAAACCTTTACTCGCCATTTGGTCATTTTCTGCCAAAATTTTCTGGCGTTGTTGTTCGGTCAAGGGGGCTGTGTCATTACCCAAATGAATCTGAGTCGAACGTGCCAAAATTAACTCTGGAGAACCTTTGGTAAACATTAAGTAAGGTTCAGATTGTAATAAACTAGCGATCGCTGGGTCAACGCCTCTCGAAGCCGCTTCAAGAGTTGCAACTTTCTGCACCTGAAAAATCACGCTCATCCGCTTGCGTTCCGAGGAAAAGGGGAACTCCCCAACGCGAGGTAACTTACTGTTCCACTGGTCTTTTTCGATTCCAGCTTTTGCCGCCAGTGTTAACAATGCCCCCTCTGTGGTATCTCCCAAAATCGCCCATTCACCTTGTTCTTTTTGCAACACTGAATCATTACAAAGGGCACAGGCGACTGACAACGCCGAGATTTCTGGAGACTCCTCTAGGGAAATTTTTTCACCATTTAACTGAAAGTCCCCTGTGGGAGCATAACCTTCGCCGGTGACGCGAAAAGTTTTGTTATTCGTGTAAACCGATTGCACCACCATTTTATTTTGAGTCAGGGTGCCGGTTTTATCAGAACAGATAGTAGTTACAGAACCCAATGTTTCCACTGCGGGCAATTTGCGAATCAAGGCATTCTGGCGCACCATTCGCTGGGTTCCCAGTGCCAGGGTGACAGTAATTACAGCTGGTAAACCTTCTGGCACCACAGCAACCGCCATACTCAAGGAAACTTCCAAGAGTTCTTGGATGTTTTTAAAACCTCCGTCCTTGATTACACCACCGACGACGACGATCGCCACGAGAATCAAAGAACCCGTAACCAGGACATTACCCAGTTGAGTCATTCGCTGCTGTAAAGGCGTAGGCTCACTTTCTACCGCCTGCAACATGGTGGCAATTTTGCCTAGTTCTGTTGTCATGCCGATGTTAGTCACCAGAACCTTCGCCCGTCCTTGGACTACTTCAGTTCCTTGATACACGACATTTAGGCGATCGCCTAAATCTGTTTCTGCTGGCAATTGTAGTGATGCCTGTTTATTTACCGCTTCGGCTTCACCAGTCAAGGCCGACTCACGCACTTGTAAATTCGATTGTTCTATCAAGCGGCCATCTGCGGCGATCTGCATCCCAGCTTCCAGCAGCATAACATCCCCTGGAACTAGTTCCTTGGCTGCTATCTCCACCTGTCTGGTGTCGCGGATCACTCGCACTATGGGAGAGGTCATTTTTTTCAGGGCTGCCAAGGCTTTTTCGGCACGGCTTTCTTGGACGTAGCCGAGTATGCCATTGAGGATGACAATTGCTAGAATAGCGATTGTATCTTTGAATGGCACTTCACCAGGCTTCAAATGCCCTGACTGCAAACGCATCAGGTCTAAAAACCCAGAAATCAGAGCTACGCCAATCAGCATCAACAACATAATGTTCTTGAACTGATCTAGGAGAATTTCCCAAGTACTACGGCCAGCAGTTTCTTGTAATTCATTGGGGCCGTATTTTTGCAACCTCTGTTGAATTTCTTGGGGTGTTAAGCCAGTGTTTGCATTACTATCAAGCAGGTCTAGCGCTTTATCAACTTCTAAACTATGCCAAACGGCGGCAGCTTCAGGCAGAGAATTAGCAGACATCGTGTAGGTCACAGCAAATGGTTACAAAATTCGATCATAATTTAGTGATGGCAGGAATTCCATCTTTTAAAGTTAGATTAAGGCAATCGCCCAGTTGGATGAATGTAAATATTATTTTTAAGATTTGTAAATTCCTCCTCTTTTGAGATAGTGTTATTGTTATTTATCACGAAAGAGTTTTTCGGAACAAATTTTACCGATAATTGTCAGTACCCCGCTTTAAACGTGGCGATTCCGGATCAAGCAATTGGCGTGACGGTGGTTAAAACCGCTCGCTTGAGTCATCTTTCTTCCTCCCTTACCTCAACGTGAGGGTTTTTTACACTTCCCACAAGGTTCTATGAGTTTTGCACTCCCCACGACCGCAAGCCATATGTTTGGGCAAAAAACAATTCGACCGCTTACTGCTGCTACCCTGTGTGGCATTGCTTTCATTAAAGATAAACTGATTGCCATTGACAGTATTAAAGGGCATCTACTGGAGATTGATCCCACCTCTGACAACAGCAAAATTCTCAATCCCCATCAAGTTAAAGAATTTACCGATGCCACTGGTCTAGCGGCGTGGTCAGATAGCCTGTGGGTGAGCCGAGAAAATAGTGTTTACTTGTGCAAGCTCAATGCTTTGGATCTGGAACATTTTGTGACATTGCCTTATCCTGCTGATGGCGTTGCTGTTTGGGAAACAACAGTTTATGTCAGTTGCCAAAGGCTGGGCTACATTCTGGTTTTTGATCGCGAAACCCGAAAAGAGATTACCAAATTTTATGCCCCTGGAGTTGGGATAGAGAATTTGGCAGTGAGTCAAGAAATGCTGTGGATTTGCGATCGCACCGAACAATCAGTTTACGCGATGGATAGGGCGACAGGAGAAGTTCAATTCAGTGTCCTGACACCCTTTGAATGTCCCACAGGCATAGCGATACATAAAAATGGCGAAACAGGCAAAGAAAGTATTTACGTCGCTTACGCCTCAGAGGAGGCTTATATTCGGGACAACCCAAATGCTGATCCGAGTCATGAGCTAACATTCCGCGATCGCACTTTTATTCACCCTTTGTATTATCATTACCAGCCAGATAAGCGCTACGCCCTTTCTAATGGCTATCTGATTGAAATGTCCTATGCTGAGGAAATCGCTCCCTTAGACGAGGTTTATTTACCTGAGGTTGAATGGCGCATCGCCCTACCATCCGAAACTGAGCGTCAAAAGGTGAAACACGTTGAACCCATTGGTATACCCTTTACCGAAGAAGTGATTGAGGGGCAACGTGTAGCAGTCTTTAAATTTGATTCTCTTGCCCCAGGAGAACGGCATATATTTGGCTGGAAAGCACTTTTGGAAGTTCGCGGGATTAAGTATCGCATCACACCCAGAGATGTAGAAAATATCCCTGAACTGTCAAGAGAATTAGAAACACGCTACCTAGTGGATGACGACGATTTAGCAATGGATACTACCATTGTTCGCCGTGCCGCCAGAGAAGGGATTGGTTCTGAAACCAATGTGCTGCGAAAAATGCACAGCATCCGCAACTACGTCTACGATCAGTTATCATACGGTATTAAACCTTACATTGACACGCCAGATATAGTTTTAGAACGGGGCGTTGGTTCCTGTGGCGAATATGTCGGCGTCTTACTTGCCCTATCCCGTTTAAATGGTATCCCCTGTCGCACCGTAGGTAGGTACAAATGTCCTGCCCATAGTGACTTACAAGGTGTGCCGCTACAACCCGACTTTAATCATGTTTGGCTGGAGTTCTACGTCCCGAATTTTGGCTGGTTGCCAATGGAATCAAATCCTGACGATGTGGCTGAAGGTGGGCCTTATCCGACGCGCTTTTTTATGGGCTTATGCTGGTATCACATTGAAATTGGCAAAGGTATCACCTTTGAAACCGTGACAAGTCAAGGTGCGCGGCTAACCAAAGAAGATATCCCCATCGGTGATTTGGCAATTAATCATATTCGGTTTACGATTCTTAAAGAATTGCCGCCCTTTTGAATTTCTTCGATTTATTGAGCCAGTTTTCTAGAGCCTCAGCGATCGTATCGCTGAGGTTTTTATCTTTGAGAGTCGCTACGACTACAACCTATAATAGCGATGTCTACGACGGGCTACGCCACCACCAACGCTTAATAGCGATCGTCTCTGATGAGATACATTGAATATAGTTAGCAGTCGGCAATTCGATGAATATTCGTCAAGAACTTCTAAGTTTGATTGAACAACTGAATGATGAGCAGTTATCAGCATTGCTTGATTTAGCTCTTTCTTTCAAGAATGGCGAAAAACCGGTTAATTCTGCTGTTGAATCTCAGGCTTATCAGGATTGGGTAAGCCCTGAAAATGATATTTACGACGAAGTATTTGCTGATGAACTTACCCCAATTCTCTTGATGGAGAGACGGTTTCGTTAGTTTGAGAAGATGGTTTATTCAAGAAGAAATTCCAGAGTCTTGGAATAGCTATTATTAGAAAACCAATCACAATCACTCCTGCTAACACTGGTAAAGCTAGCGCCAGCACAGATAGTCCGATTGCGATCGCCAACTCAATGGTTGACACAACTGGATTGGTTAATCCACCTGAAACGCCTGTAGAACTTATCCGCAATATATTCGTTAATCCCTGAGTTAATCCTGCGGTTCCACCACCAGCAATTAAAGCTAACGTCCATTGCGCCAATGGATTCATCTCTGGAGCAACAGATGCTGTTACGATTGTCCCAGTGATAAATGCCGCAGGTGTGGCAACAATATCCAGCAGATGATCCAACCAAGGAATGTAATAACCGATAATTTCTAGTAAACAAGCGACTGCAAATACAATTACAGCTTGAGGTGTTTCCAGCCAATCAAAGTTAGTCGGCAAATCTAAATGTCCAAAAACTGAAGCCACACTCAATGTTAGCAGTGGTACAAATACTCGAAAGCCAGCCGCCGCGCTCAAACTAATCCCCAGTAATAATTCAATAAATGTATTTAGATTGAACAAAGAATTTAAATCCATAGTAAGACTCAAGTTATACTCCTGGTGTTTTTTCCATCTTTGAGCTGAACGGAGTAACAACTCTAAGCTGTGATCCTAAGATAAGAAACTTGGCGAAAATATTTCATCTGACTATGTGTAGAATCAGTGAAACCCCACCTGTGTCAATACTGCGTAGGTTTTGCCTAAAAAATAACTCCAAAGTAGGTTGCGTTTCGTTCCTCAGTGAATTACCCCCCTTAATCCCCCCTTATAAAGGGGGGAAATAGAAAATTTTGTTCCCTCCCCTTTATAAGGTCCGGGTTAGGGTGGGGTAAAACCTTGTTTAATCAGCTATTTCAGACTTGTGTGTAAACCGTAGGCTTGCGGGGAGGGGAAATAAAGCGCAGCTTTGGCTCTTTGGGGTTCTTCGAGTTTAATAACCAATCAAGCGACACGACATGAGGACGCTTTTGCATAATTCTATCATCGCCAATCTTGATAAATCAGGTCAAAATGAGCCAATGGTGAGTTTCAGCAAAACAGACTTTATTAAAAGGTGCCAAAAATATCATAATTTTGGAAAATAATAAAGTAAGTCGAGTATCACATGACTCACTTGATATCCTCATTTCTTCTAGGAAAATATGACTCATTCTTTCCTTGAACGCCTACGTAGTCCAGATAGACCAGTCCTCGTCTTCGACGGGGCAATGGGAACCAACTTACAAACGCAAAACTTGACTGCTGAAGACTTCGGCGGCCCACAGTATGAAGGCTGTAACGAATACTTAGTCCACACGAAACCCGAAGCTGTTGCTAAGGTTCACCGTGACTTTCTCGCTGCTGGTGCAGATGTGATTGAAACCGATACCTTTGGCAGTACGTCCCTGGTGCTGGCAGAATATGACTTGGCAGACCAAGCCTACTACCTCAGCAAGACAGCCGCAGAATTGGCCAAGCGTGTGGCTGCGGAATTTTCCACGCCAGAAAAACCCCGGTTTGTGGCTGGTTCCATCGGCCCCACAACGAAACTTCCTACCTTGGGACATATTGACTTTGATACCATGAAAGCTACTTTTGCTGAACAAGCAGAAGCGCTGTGGGATGGTGGTGTCGATTTATTTCTGGTGGAAACTTGCCAAGATGTGCTGCAAATTAAAGCGGCGCTAAATGGAATTGAAGAAGTGTTTGCCAAAAAAGGCGATCGCCGGCCGTTGATGGTGTCTGTGACAATGGAAAGCATGGGCACAATGTTGGTAGGTTCAGAAATCAGCGCGGTGGTGACAATTCTGGAACATTACCCAATAGATATTCTCGGTCTAAACTGCGCTACAGGCCCAGACTTGATGAAACCACATATCAAGTATCTGGCAGAACATTCACCTTTCATCGTTTCCTGTATTCCCAACGCGGGTTTACCTGAAAACGTCGGTGGTCAAGCGCACTACCGCCTGACACCGTTAGAATTACGGATGTCATTGATGCATTTTGTTGAAGATTTGGGTGTCCAAGTGATCGGGGGTTGCTGTGGGACGCGTCCAGAACACATTCAACAATTGGCAGAACTTGCTAAAGACTTGAAGCCAAAAGTTAGACATCCTAGCTTAGAACCAGCAGCAGCATCAATTTACACCACTCAGCCTTACGATCAAGATAATTCCTTCTTGATTGTTGGTGAACGTCTCAACGCCAGTGGTTCCAAGAAGTGCCGTGATTTGCTAAATGCAGAAGATTGGGATGGACTCGTTTCAATGGCGAGGGCGCAAGTAAAAGAAGGCGCACACATCCTTGATGTCAATGTCGATTATGTCGGACGCGACGGCGTGCGGGATATGCACGAATTAGTTTCGCGCATTGTGAATAATGTGACACTGCCTTTAATGCTTGACTCCACCGAATGGGAAAAAATGGAGGCAGGTTTAAAAGTTGCCGGTGGTAAGTGTTTGCTGAACTCCACCAACTACGAAGATGGAGAACCGCGCTTTTTGAAGGTGCTGGAGTTAGCGAAGAAGTACGGTGCTGGTGTAGTCATTGGTACTATTGATGAAGATGGGATGGCGCGGACAGCAGACAAAAAGTTTGCGATCGCACAACGCGCATACCGTCAAGCTGTAGAATATGGCATAACTCCCACAGAAATATTTTTTGATACCCTCGCGTTACCGATTTCCACCGGGATTGAAGAAGACCGAGAAAACGGCAAGGCGACAATTGAATCCATCCGGCGAATTCGTCAAGAATTGCCTGGATGTCATGTAATTTTGGGTGTTTCCAATATTTCCTTTGGCTTGAATCCAGCCTCGCGGATGGTGCTGAACTCAGTGTTTTTGCACGAGGCGACGACGGCGGGAATGGATGCAGCCATTGTCAGCGCTAACAAGATTTTACCGCTCTCCAAGATTGAGGAGCGCCATCAAGAAATTTGTCGCCAGTTGATTTATGACGAGCGGAAGTTTGATGGTAACGTCTGCGTGTATGATCCCTTGGGAGAGCTTACCACAGTATTTGCTGGGGTGACAACTAAGCGCGATCGCTCCTTAGATGAAAGTCTCCCCATCCCAGAACGTCTCAAACGCCATATCATCGACGGCGAACGCATTGGCTTAGAAGAACATCTCACAAAAGCCTTAGAAGAATATCCCCCCTTAGAAATTATCAACACCTTCCTGCTAGATGGCATGAAAGTTGTCGGGGAATTATTCGGTTCTGGACAAATGCAGCTACCCTTCGTCTTGCAATCTGCGGAAACCATGAAAGCGGCGGTGGCGTATTTAGAACCGTTCATGGAAAAATCAGAATCTGGCAACAATGGTAAGGGAACCTTTATCATTGCCACAGTCAAAGGTGATGTCCACGACATTGGTAAAAATTTGGTGGATATCATCTTGTCCAACAACGGCTACAAGGTGATTAATCTGGGAATTAAACAGCCAGTGGAAAACATCATCAAAGCTTACGAACAGCACAAAGCTGATTGTATAGCCATGAGTGGTTTGCTGGTGAAATCCACCGCTTTCATGAAAGAGAACTTGGAGATATTCAACGAAAAGGGAATTAGTGTACCTGTGATATTAGGTGGTGCAGCGCTGACTCCCAAATTTGTGCATGAAGATTGCCAAAAAACCTACAAAGGTAAAGTTGTTTATGGCAAAGATGCCTTTTCTGACTTGCACTTCATGGATAAATTAATGCCAGCAAAAGCTACTGGTAACTGGGAAGATTTGCAGGGATTTTTGAACGAAGTCGAAACTGCTGAAGTTTCGACAAATGGTCACAAAGAATCAGTAACTACAACTGCCGAAAAAACAGTATCTGCTGAACCAAAAGAAGTAGATACAAGACGTTCGGATGCAGTAGCGATAGATATTGAACGCCCAACACCGCCTTTCTGGGGAACCAAGTTATTGCAGCCTATTGATATTCCCATCGAGGAAATATTTTGGCACTTGGATTTACAAGCTTTAATTGCTGGACAGTGGCAATTCCGCAAACCAAAGGAACAATCTAAGGAAGAATATCAGGCTTTCTTAGCTGAGAAAGTTTACCCAGTTTTGGAAACTTGGAAACAGCGAATTATTGAAGAGAATCTGTTGCATCCGCAGGTGATTTATGGTTATTTCCCTTGTCAAGCTGAGGGGAATTCTCTACATATATATGACTCAGAGAACCAATCACAACAGGTTGCAACTTTTGAGTTTCCTAGACAAAAGTCTTTAAGGCGGCTGTGCATAGCAGATTACTTTGCACCGAAGGAATCGGGAATTATTGATGTCTTCCCAATGCAGGCGGTGACTGTGGGTGAAATTGCCACAGAGTTCGCCCAAAAGCTGTTTGCTGCCAATCAATACACCGATTATCTGTATTTCCACGGTATGGCAGTGCAGGTAGCGGAGGCGATCGCTGAGTGGACACACGCCAGAATTCGCCGGGAGTTAGGTTTCACTGCTGAAGAACCCGACAATATTCGGGATATATTGGCACAACGCTATCGTGGCTCACGGTATAGTTTTGGGTATCCAGCTTGCCCGAATATCCAAGACCAGTATAAGCAACTGGAGTTATTGCAGACTGACAGAATTAACTTGTATATGGATGAAAGTGAACAACTTTATCCAGAACAATCTACCACTGCAATTATTGCTTACCACCCGTTAGCAAAATACTTTAGTGCTTAATCTATATCTCCTCTCCTTAATAAAGAGAGCTGTTAGTACTTAATCCATATCCCCTCTTCTTAATAAGGAGAGGGGTAAACCAACAGTACTATCCTTGAATACCGTTGCTAACTCCCTTTGAAAGTCTGGGTCAAATAATTCGTGTCGTACTAGCCTCAAAAATACAAACAACTTAGCTTTGCGTATACGTTTCGCTACTTTTTCTTCTTTGCTTGACAGTTCTATTGGAGGTTCCCAGATCAATGGACGCATAGCTTGCACTCCTCATACCTTATTCTCCTATAAATTAGCCTCTGCAAAAACTATACATCTTGTCAACTACTTCTACTGGACTGGCGCTCTAGCTGTGCCCCACTAAGAAGCGACTGTATTTAACCCAATTGAGAACCTCTATGGTTCTTACTGAAGCATAGCTATTATTGGGTAATTCATAATACAGCGCGTAAAATAGCAAGAGCAGATTTACTGTCTTGGAGACTCCTATTATGAAAGTAATTCAAGCTCTTGCTCGTTATTTCCCAGATAAATGTGGTGGTATTCAAGTAAACCTCACCGAGTTACTGCCAGAATTGCGATGCCTATGGCGGGCGGAGCCATCGCTCTTAGCTTTGGCGGAGCCTACGCATGATATTGATATCCAGATAGCAGCAGCTAGTAACGGTTCCCAAAAAGAAGAAACTTATAAATATAACGACGTAGAAGTTTATCGATATCCTGTATTTCCTGCACCCAAAACAGAACCAAATCATGGACAATTCCCGCATGGTAAATTTGAGTATTTCGCTAATTGGTTAACTAACCAAAAAGCAGACATATATCATCAGCACCATTGGGAAGTATATTGTGGTTTGCCTCATTTGCGATTAGCTAAAGAATTAGGCATGGCAACAGTGTTGACAGTACACTATGCCATACCCATTTGCCAGCGAACTACTTTGATGTTCAATGGACAACAGGCTTGTGATGGCAAAATAGATGTGGTGCGTTGTTCCCAGTGTGCTGATACTTTGAGCAAAAAGCTACCTGCTGCAATGGTCAATAGTTTGAGTCATTTGCCCTTGGATCTTTTAGGGAGAGTGCAATTGCCTGTAAGTGCCTATCTTCCAGCCTCAGTAGACGATGGTAATCTGGGAAGGTTTGTCCGTCCTTTTGTCGTGCCTGGTTATGTTGCTGCCCGAAAAAAAAGCTTGCTAAAAATGGCAAAATATGCTGACCGCATTGTGACAGTGTGTGATTGGCTTTATAAAGCTCTACTCATCAACGGCATACCTGAAGAAAAACTCATTCTCTCTCGACATGGAATTTCTTATACTGCACAAGAAAAATTACCACAGACAAAACAGCAATCAGACCCTTTAAAAGTAGTTTTTTTAGGACGCTGGGATATATATAAGGGTATCGAAATTTTAGTACAGGCAGTTAAAGATTTACCGCCTCTTGTCAAGATTGAGTTGGTCATTTATGGAATAACGCAGGATGAACGATATCGCCAAAAAATCTTTAATTTGATAGCAAACGATCCTCGGATTCGTGTGAATAAACAACTACCAAGAGAAGAACTCCCCCAAACTCTAGCTAACTATGACTTACTGGCTGTACCTTCCCAATGCTTGGAAACTGGGCCTTTGGTTGTATTAGAAGCCCACTCTCTATCTGTACCTGTTATCGGCTCTAACTTGGGGGGTATTGCTGAACTTGTTAGACATGGCATTGATGGTTGGTTAGTGACTGCTAACGATACTAAAGCTTGGAGTGAAGCTCTTGAGAGATTAGCAACTGATACTAATTTACTGTGGAAATTGCGCCAAGGTATTAAACCTGTTCGTACAGTAAATATGCAGGCAGCAGAGTTAGCAGCCATATATAAAAACCTACAACGGTAGTTTCTTTTTCTAGGTAGATAAATCAGAATAAAATATAACTCACGAGTCAATATTGTAGAGATGAATGAAACCGATTTTCAGAGATGCAATAAAGGAATGAAGAGAATGCTGAACGTCAAACATTTCCTTCATCGAGTACAAAACAAGATTTGGCGACTATACAATCATAAATTGCCAGAGTTTCTGAGTAGCGTGCAGTTTCTTTGGCTATTGCATATTGGTAGTAAGCCAATGAAAGTTAATCAGAAATCTGCAATGATAATTGCACCACACCAGGATGATGAAGTTTTGGGGTGTGGTGGTTTGATTAGACTCAAGCGAGAACAAAATGTGCCAGTCCAGATTGTTTTTGTCACGGATGGAGCAGCAAGTCATGGCAAACATCCCAAATTTCAATCTGGTGAAATAGTTCCAATTCGTAAGCAGGAAGCGCTTTGTGCTTTAAGCATCTTAGGTGTAGACAAGAGCCAAATTTACTTTCTCGACAAACCAGATAGTCAGCTTCAATATCTAGATGCAAGCAAGCGCCAACAAACAATTGAACAACTTGCTCAACTCTTGAAATCCTTCCAGCCTGGGGAGGTTTATGTGACTCACCGCCAAGACCGCATTAAAGACCACGAAGTAACTTATGAATTACTGCTAGCGGCGATTCAATACTCTGAAATAGAGGTTGATATTTTCCAGTACCCTATTTGGATTCTCTGGAAATCTTTACTCTTCCGTGACCTGAAACTAGGTGAATTAGCATCTGCTTACCGTATATCTATCCATTCTGTTCAAAGTAAGAAGATGGAGGCGCTTGAAGCCTATCGTTCTCAGTGCTTACCTATTGATGCTGAAACTTCTGCTGTACTAAAGCCTGGTTTCCTGCGGCGATTTCTCGTACCGTATGAAATTTTTTTCAAGCCAACTTCTATGTTGTCAAATCAATATCCTAATAGATAGTCTGTACAAACGACTGTGTAATTCAGCTATTGACTATTAAACTTAATTAGTGCGTATTTGCTTGATATTCAAAATATTTACTCTGCCGCCTCCTCACTACAGCTAGATTTTAAAGTTTTCATATTATTTTGCCCATAACTGATATTTTTGCTTTAACAGGTGGGTACTATAACTTTAGTATGCTGACAATATGTTCATAAAGCTATCTTTGGATGAAATAGATTTCTACAATTTTAGTTTTAAATCATACTATTTCTCTATGAAAGAGAGCTTAATTCGCCTGTGAATGCAGGTTTTGTTTCTGTGACATAAGTCTTCTATAGAAGGATAAATTTTTATTTCATAAGCAAGCAGAAATTAAAGGATTTTTAAAATTTCAGTATTCTTCGGTATTTACTAAAAATGAACCCATGATATAAATTTAATAGATCAGATTTATTAATGTACTACTGCATTTTTAACAATGTTCACAGAGGTTGATTTTTATGAAAGTCAAAAGTCTCACCTTTAATTAAAATCTACATAATAGGCTGAGTCAACTATAAAACCAATATCTTCAAATCTGGAAACAAACATTTGACAGGGAAGCTTCTATGTCTATAAAACGCAAGTTATTCAAGGCAGTAAGATTTTATTTTAAAAAACTTACATACCAGTTTTTATCTATAATAAAAAAGCAAATGGTTTGGCTACTAAAAACCATTTTTACCACAAATAGAAGACGTGGTAGCGGAAATGCTGGGTTTTTGTTGCCGACAGTGGCGATGGTATCTTTAGTTGTTGTTCTGTTAACAACTGCGATTTTATTTCGGTCTTTTGAGCGCTCAAAAAATGCTAGTAATGTCCGCGTGAATCAGGCTGTACTTAACGCCGCAGCACCAGCCCTTGACAGAGCAAGAGCAAAATTAGACAAGCTATTTGCTGACAGCCGACTACCACGAGCCGTACCTTCAGATAAAGTTTTAGAGGATACCTTAAGTAATACTGCTAATTTACCTGAATTTACTTTTGGAGACGAAACTCCATTAAAAGTACATTATAACTATACAACTGTACCAACAGGAGAAAGTCAGCCAGCAGATATGGCAACTGCATGGATGTTCCCCATTGATACAAATAACAATGGGAAATTTGACTCCTATACTCTTTATGGAATTTACTTCCGAACTCCGCCTATAACTAGTGGCACATACAGCCGCCCTAGAAATCCTCTAGAGGCAAGAACTCCGCCCATGACTTCTGGTAGTGTAAGCAGCAGTTGTAAAAATATTGTGGCGACAAGTGCTGCTTTGGTGGGGAGTACGGGCTGGGTTAGTATTGCTAGTCAGCTCCAAAAAAGCTTTTTTGTCTATACTGCTAATGTTCCTATCACTATTCAACCAACCACTGCTAATGATCCAGGTAATAATTACGAAACTTTTAAAGGGAATAAAGGTTTTTCAAGTTTAGAGTATCAACAAGACCGTGTACAAGTACCGCTAGTTAACAATGCGGTGGTTTATAACGATGATATAGACATTACCCCTGGTCCCGCATTTAACCTAAATGGACGGATCTTGACTAATAGTAACTTGCTGACTGGTGACAATAATGTGAGACTTTATCAGGTTAGTAGTGTAAATTCCTGTTTCTATAATGAGGACAATGCCAAAATTATTGTAGGTGGCAATTTAGGAGCTGGTGGTTTCACTAGTACTGGAGGTAACGGTACTGGAAGTAACGGTACTCTAGTGGATTTATTCAAAGGACAAGGAGTTACTCCTAGTCAAAATGGTAATACTAGCGCTAACACATCAGTCACTGAGGGATCGAATAATATTGCCTACAATAGCCTAGCTTATGCACAGCGTATCAATCTTTTGGTGCTAGCACAAACGGCTAAGGCTGCATCTACTGACCCACAGGAAGTTCAAGATGCCATTACACAGCAACTACAACTATTAAATCTAACTACAGCTACTGCCAGTGCAGCGCAACTATCCACTGTCCGTAATAACCAGTTAGTACTTTACTTTCAACAACGTACCCGCCGTGTACCCTATGGTGAAGTTGGTTTTGGTGGAGATGCAATAATAAATCCTACAACTAGTATAGATTATACGACTACTACAGTCTTACAAGGAAGTGGTCAGTCACTGCGTCCACAAGACACTTGGGTTTATCCGTTTCTTGCTAGTGATGGTAAAACTAAAACTAATTATTCCAAGTTAACACTTAACATTAGTAGTTCTAAGCTGCTACCTGGTGCTACACAACCAACTAAGCAGCAAACAGATGGTAAAGAAACATTCGTCGGCGATCGCATTTTGCTTGGCAATAACCTACCTGCATTGTGGTGGAACGGAACGACATTTGTTGGTGGGGATACTACTACAGATACCCAAAATATTAAAGATGTTAACTGGGATAGTGGAAGTGGAACTCGCACTCGCAGCAGTCGTGTACAGCAACTAGCTGATTTAGGAACTGTTGACCGAGATGGAGATTGGGAATCAGCAGCAGCCACAGTACCAACTACTGTCGGCGCTCCTGTGGGTGGTTTACGGGTAGTCACTGGTGCAGGGATTTATTTACCTCCACTTTTTACTGTTAGTAGTACCCAAGCTGCTTTGAACCTTGCGGCGGCAGCTACAAATAGAATTTGGTCAGATATGATGCCCGTGCCTAATACTCTTGCTAGTGGCATTAATCCAGATACTTACAACACTAATATAGTATTACCCAATCTTCTTTATACGCCGTATTTACGGATGCGGGCTACAGCTGTTTATCACTACCAAGCGAGTGGCTACAGTGCGATAAACCCTAAACCTATTGCTTGTATAAGTAGCTTCTACGACCCTACAAATAGCACTACAGCTAAGAACCTTGCAACTCTTCCATATAACGGCAGTACGGGTGGCAACTCCCATAATGGTATTGTCTACGCAGCTCCAACAAAGGCTGTTTCTGACTATTCAGCTTTACTAAAATACCAAGCTAATTTAATGTATCCCAATGGGCGGTTGGTAAATCCAACACTGAACACCGCTATGGGGCTAGTCGCTGCCTCTGGGACACTCACAATCTCAGAGCAGTCTGCTATTGATGCTTCTATTTGTGCCATCCAAATATTAGATGGTACTATCGGTTCTCCAAGTATTAGCGTCATCCCTCACGGCGCAATTTCCGAAAACGCTTTTTTAGATGCGAGACAGATTAAGGCAATTCATAAAGATGTATCAACTGGTGTAGAAACATTCACCAACGCTGATGGTGTAAATGGAAATGGAACTGGGACATCAACGCTTTGTTACTTTCAATATCCCTGTACTATTGCAACTGGGACACCAGCAAACGTACCAAATCCATCTACTGGTTCCACGGCTCCAGACTATGAACTCGCCAAAGAAACCCGCCAACCTCTGGAAATTCGCGCCACTGTATTAGACTATAATGCGCTGCGGAAAAAACCATATGGCACAGCAACACCACAAGAATACTTAATTCCCAATAGCGGTATTATCTACGCTACTCGTGATGATGCACTGCCAGATTTGAGTTATGCTGCTGGAATTGTAGCAGCAGATACAGCAACACAAATACAAACAAAAAAAGATACTCAAAAATCACAAAGCCCAGTAGATTATAAACTTGACCCAACTCGCCGTCCCAACGCCATTATGTTGATCAACGGCGACCCCACCAACAACCCCAACGGAAGCATCTGGCGTGTTCAGGCTTACACAGATGCAGAAAAAGGCTTGGTTCTAGCTTCTAACTTGCCTGTATATGTTCTAGGCAACTTTAATAAACATACCCAAGAAGAGTTTATAACAGGTCTAGCTGTTGATTTGGGCAATTTTTACTCTCGCTCAGACCTTAATCCAAACTTTGCTTGTCGTACTGGTGATCCTAGACTAATCACATCTTGCACCACTGGGGACGCATGGCGACCTGCCAGCGTATTGTCAGATGCGATCACACTTCTTTCTACTACCTACAAGACGGGTTATCGCAGCGATGGAGACTATGACCTGAATAATAACTTGGGGGATAACACTTCTATTACCGCATTTAAGAACAATGGGTTTGCTTTTGTCAATAGTAATACTGTCGTTACTACCAACAACAGTAATGTCGTCAATGCTCTCTGGTATGACAGCGCTAATAGTGACTTGCCCCTTTCCACTAAAAACAGTTCTTACCTCAATAACCTTGTTACACCCATCCAGCGAAGGAGATCAGCCCCAGAGTATTTAATGGAAGTCTGTCAGAAACTACCTGTTTCAGCTTGCAATTCGGGTAATGATTGGTGGGTAACACTACCTGGTGATGCTACATATCCATTAGGTGTAAAAGCCTCGGATGCTACTAACTCTCTCGGCCTTACATTTGACATTACTAAGCACAAGGCTGGTACAACAGCAGTTTCACCCAATGCCAGTTATCTGAACTATCCTCGCCGTGTTGCCTTTCTCCGTAGTACAACATCTGGAGCTACATATGGACAACTCATGCCTGATGCTAATACTAAACCAATCATTATAGGTATCAAAGGTGGGAAAATAACTCAATTCCCACTGAGTACTTTTGATACCAGTAGGCCAGATTCTAGAGCTGATGCTCTATGGTTTTTAACAACTTCATCAACCGATGATTCTACTACCAATGATAATTTTCCCCCAATATTTTTACCAACAACTACAGGTACAACAAACCAACCAGCTTTATTGCCAATGTTACAAATTCAAGTGGCTTTCGGCACTAATCAAAATATATCTTATGACGCTGGCAAAGTCGGTGCTGGCGGTCAACAGGGTAGTTACTGGATGCAAAATGCACCAACTAATGGTACCACCTTTAACTTAGTCGCAGCAGGGGGAGACACCCCAGCTCGTCCTACAGAAGATAATGGTGGTTTACACAACTTTGTCCGCCTCTTAGAAAATTGGAACCCAACTGGAGGGTCAAACGATGCTTTTCCAGCTATAATTAACGGCTCTTTTATCCAAAGAACTCGTAGTGCCTATGCTACTGCACCACTTGTAGCATACTTAAATGGCTCATCTCTCGCACAATATCCAATCTCTAATTCTAGTGGTCAAGTACCTTTTTACATAGCTCCTAAACGACAGTGGGGTTATGATGTCGCCTTGCTGTCACAATCACCAGACGCATTTTCACAAAAGTTAGCGATAACGCCAACTAACAAACCCAATGAGTACTTCCGGGAAGTTGGTCGAGATGATACATGGGTGCAAACGTTGTTATGTGCCAAAAAAGCCTCAGACAGTACTTATGCCGTCGATGCCGATCAACGTCCTCCCTCTGGCTGTAGTTAATCTTTAATTCTTAGAAACTGGTGAGTAACTATGATTAAGCACAAACAACAGCAAGTAAGTCAACCATCTGATGAGTCTGGTTTCACGATTATTGAGTCACTGGTAGCAATAATCGTAGTTGCTATTTTACTGGCAGCGATCGCGCCTACAATTGTGATTGCAACAGCAACTCGCGTCCAATCAAAACGCGTGGAACTAGCCACACAAGCTGTCAGAACTTTCATTGATGGTGTGAAAACCGGAGCAGTGACAACCCCTGCTACCACTATTACATTGCTTCAATCAACCGATGCAACCAGGAGTTTAGCTGATAATTTACTTACCACCGGTGCCACCGGAAATATGCCAGTTCCTACAGCATCAACATCGTTATATTGCGTGACAAAAGACGTAAACAACAACCTAACTATTAGTCCCCCAAACTGTACAAGCAACCTATTTTACATTCAGGCTGTAAAAATTATAGGAGCAGGAAGTACCCCAATTGATACCACAACAGGTCTACCAATCGATGGTTACGGTTTAGGAATTCGAGTTTATCGATCAGATATTGACTTTACTAAAACTGTCAACGCTAGCGACAGTAGTAACAATAAAAGACAAAACACTTTTACTGGGACTTTAGGCAATACCCAATCCCCACTAGTGGAAATGACCACTGTAATTGCTTCTAAAAACACTTCCTTCAATGCTCTGTGTCAGCGTCTTGCTATTCCTCCCACCAATCCTGTTACTAGTAACACCACTTGTAATTAATCCTATGCAGTCAGGTTGAAAGCTGACTTTTCAGGTTATGTGGAAAAACCAACGCGAAACCTAACCCCCTAGCCCCCTTCCCTACAAGGGAATGGGGAAAATTCAAAGCCTCTCTCCTTTTAGGAGAGAGGTTTGGAGAGAGGTTTTCCAGATATGTAGTAGTGAATATAATTCGCCTGGGCGACTAGAAGTCGCGGCTACACAGACAAAACCTGCCTCCGCAGGTTAACAAACCCTTGAATTTGTATTAGTCCACGGAGGCGGTCACTGAGCTTGTCGAAGTGTGGACTTTAGTTATGTAGTAATGAATTATATTCGCCCAATACTTTTAAAATATCCTCTAAGGGGCAGACCGAAGTTATGAAGAATGTACTCAAATTTATTCTCAGCATTCAGCTGAAACGCTCTAAGTTTGTTCAGCAAGTTAATGGTTTTACCCTGATAGAACTTTTGGTAGGCTTATTGATAGCATTCCTCGTGCTGACACCACTGCTAGGATTCATGGTTAATATTCTCAGTACAGATCAGAAAGAGCAAGCAAAGGCAAATTCTGAACAAGAAATCCAGACAGCAGTTGATTACATTGCCAATGATTTACAACAAGCTGTCTACATATATAATGGAGCTGCACTGACTACCAATTCAAACACTACCCCAGCAAGCTCAGGAATTCAAGACCAAATACCCCCTGTTAAAAAAGCTGGTATTTGTGATTCTTCTAATACTACTGTTAGTTGTCAACCAATTCTGGTGTTTTGGAAACGCAAGTTTCTCTCAGGTGCAATTACACTTTCCAGCAGTACTACAGGCAGCACTACAGCAAACAAAATAGATGACACTTTTGTTTACTCATTAGTTGCCTACTATTTAATCAAAGATAGTAGTACTACTTGGTCAAAAGCGGCTCGTATTGCCAGATTTGAAATTAGCGATGGAGTCCTGGCTGCTAGTGGTACTACTACTGGTACTGCTGGGAATTGTGGTACTGACTATCCCAATGACAAATATATTGACACCAGCCACTGCCCCGATGCAGGTTTTCAGCGTTTTAACCTGAATCTAGCAAGTGCCACAGGTCTAACTCAGAAAATGAATTCATGGAAAACAGCCTCAACAGCTTACGGTCAACAACCTTTAGTACTAATTGATTATATCGATCAAACCTCTATTGGTTCAGCAACTCTTACTTGCCCGACGGCAGTACTTAACTCAGCCATAACTCCAACACTTAGCTCAGGTACTTTTATGGGCTTTTATACTTGCGTTGATGTTCCCAACACGACAGCACAGGTGTTTTTACGAGGTAATGCACTAGCGCGGTTGCAAACTAGCAATTTTGATTACTCTTCAAATAACCAAACTTACTTTCCAACAGCAAATGTCCGCGTGCAGGGACATGGATATTTATTTAGTAAATAAACTTGATAATACACAGCACAACTAATGATGGGGCATTATGGGCAATCTAACTTTAAAGTTATTCCACGCTAAGATGTGTAATAAAGACACCAAGGAGCAATTTTATACTCAACAAGATGCCGGATTTACCTTGATAGAATTAGTAGTAGTAATACTGATGATTGGAATTTTATCAGCGATCGCAGCTCCTAGTTGGCTTGCCTTTGTAAATCGGCAACGGGTAAATAAGGTTAATGACGCTGTTTTCGCCGCAATGCAAGAAGCACAGAGCCAAGCTAAGAAAACTAAACTTAGCTACAGTGTCAGTTTTCAGAAAAATAGCGCAGATCAAGGTATATACGTTGCTATTTATAGTACTAATGCTGGAATCAGCAGCATCAGCACATGGAAACTTTTAGGGGCAGATGTGGGAGCCAATTCTAATCAATTACTGCTGGGCGCAAATCTCAGTAGTACAAATATTGTCAATTCTACTTCTAAAGTATCCAACCCTGGTTCAAGTGTGTTAACAACTTCAAGTCCATCAGCAACGATTACCTTTGATTCTACGGGAGCTTTAGCAACTTCAACATCTCCATCAGCTCCAAACTTTGGAACACCTATAGCCCCTTCGACAGATCCACCTGGCTTAAAAATAGTGGTAGCTGTACCAAGCTCTGCAAACTCTACAACATTGCCTAGTACTGTGCAGCGATGCGTGATTGTGGAAACTCTCTTGGGAACAATGGTAACAGCAAAAGACTCCCAATGCAATTAAGGAGTTTTTATAGCAAAATTTTATAAAAATACGTAATAATACTGTATATAAAACTGCACATTGATAGCAAAATTGAAACATCATGTGCAGTTTTAATGTTTGATAGATTTATTTAAAAACCACTGATAAATTAGCCATTGGCTGAACATATAAAAAGCGTCCTAATCAAAACCTCAAAATGTAACTTTTGTCAAATGACTGAAAACCTTGACTTTACTGTAGCTATCCCAACTTATAACGGTGAAAGTCGTTTGCCTGAACTACTAGAACGACTACAAAACCAACTTCACACCGAAAATTTATCTTGTCTGCAACACGCTTTGCGATGGGAAATTATAGTTGTAGACAACAATAGCACTGATAACACAGCTAAAGTTGTCCAAAGCTATCAACAAAATTGGCAGTGTCCTTACCCTTTAAGGTATTGCTTTGAAGCGCGACAGGGAGCAGCTTATGCCCGAAAAAGAGCAGTTGCAGAAGCTAAAGGTAGATTCATCGGTTTTCTAGATGATGACAACTACCCACTATCAAATTGGGTAGCCGCAGCTTATGCTTTTGGTGAAAAATATCCCAAGGCGGGAGCTTATGGCAGCCAAATTCACCCTGACTGGGAAGTAGAACCACCAGAAAATTTTGCTCGAATTGCTCCATTTTTGGCAATTACAGAGCGAGGTAATTTACCGCTATTATATGAAGCAGCCAGAAAATTACTACCCCCCTCTGCTGGACTTGTTATTCGCAAACAAGCGTGGTTAGAAAGTGTCCCAGATAAGTTTATTTTAACTGGGAGAGTTCAAGGCAATATGCTTACCAGTGAAGACTTAGAAATGTTGTCTTACATCCAAAAATCAGGATGGGAAATTTGGTATAACCCAGAAATGGAAATTTTTCACAGAATACCCAAGTTTCGTTTACAAAAAGACTATTTAATTCCGTTTTTTCGAGGTATCGGACTTAGCCGTTATGTAACTAGAATGGTTAATATAAAACAGGTGTATAGACCAGTTGCTCTTTTATCTTATATGATAAATGATTTACGTAAAATTACTTTACACTTACTCAAATATCGAACAAAACTAAAACATGATTTGGTAGTTGCTTGCGAAATGGAACTTTTTTTAAGTAGTTTCATTAGTCCTTTTTATCTTTGGAAAAACGGATATTTCAAAAAATAAATTATTAAAAATTTAGGTATTATGTATGAGTGAATTATTAGTTGAAAATTTAGATGTGAGCGTAGCCATTCCTGCATATAATGGAGCAACCCGTTTACCTAAAATTTTGGATAAGCTATTAACCCAGACAGGAGTAGAACAACTTAACTGGGAAATTATTATTGTGGATAACAATAGTTCTGATAACACATCTGAAATCATCCAGAATTACCAAAAAATATATGATGAAAGTTGTCATTTAAGATATTTTTTAGAAACCGAACAGGGAGCCGCTTTTGCACGACTGCGAGCAGTACGTGAAGCCAGAGGCCAGCTAATCGCATTTTTAGATGATGATAACTTACCTGCTTCTGATTGGTTAGCCCAAGCATATACCTTTGGATTGGAGCATCCTCAAGCAGGTGCTTGGAGTGGACAGATTCATGGTGATTTTGAAGTAAAACCACCAGAAAATTTTGAAAGAATTCAAGCTTTTTTAGCTATCAGAGAACATGGTTCAAATCCACATTTGTTTGATGCAGATAATCTAAGACTTCCTCCTGGTGCGGCGCTTGTTGTTCGCAAACAAGTATGGTGTGATAATGTACCACAACGACCTACTTTAAGTGGGAAGTTGCCTGGTATTTTAGTGCAGGGTGATGATTATGAACCATTGCTTTACATACATTATGCAGGTTGGCAAATTTGGTATAACCCTACTATGCATACTTATCATCAAATACCACATTGGCGACTTGAGAGAGATTACCTCCTAACTTTGGCACGCGGCTGTGGCTTGTGTATTTTCCAGTTACGTTTGATAAATACTAAAAATTGGCAAAAACCAATAGTGTTTGTGAAAACTATTTTGGGGAATCTACGCCGAGTATTACAGCACCTCATTCAGTATAGAGGGCAATTGAAAACTAATCTAATTGCACTTTTTGAGATGGAGTTTTACTTGGCTAGTATGATGAGTCCTTTTTACTACTTAAAATGTAATCTAGGCAGAGGCTCAAAAAAGAAACCAGTCCTATTAAATGATTAAAAACAACAAAAGGTTGCCCATAGTTTCTGTAGTTATACCAGCTTATAATAGCGAAAAAACTATTAAAGAAACAATTCAATCTGTTTTGAACCAAACTTTTACTGACTTTGAATTAATTGTAATTAATGATGGTTCAAAAGACTCAACTTTAGAACTTGTTACACAAATCCAAGACTCACGAATAAAAGTATTTTCCTATTCTAATGCTGGCGGAAACGTCAGCCGTAACCGAGGGCTACACCGTGCAGTTGGCGAATTTGTTAGTTTCTTAGATGCAGATGATCTTTGGACACCTGATAAACTTCAGTCTCAGTTAAAAGCTCTGCAAGAAAACGTTACTGCGAAAGTTGCTTATAGTTGGACTGATTATATTGACACAAAGGGTCAATTTCTATTTTCAGGTAAGCGCATTAATGTAAATGGAAATATTTATGAGAATTTATTACTAAATAACTTTCTAGAGAATGGTTCTAATCCCTTAATTTGTAGAAAAGCTTTAATTACATTAGGTGGCTTTGACGAATTTTTAACTGCGGCTCAGGATTGGGATATGTGGCTGCGATTAGCTTCTAAGTTTGATTTTATCTGTGTACCATCTGTACAAATTTTATATCGCATAAGTCCTAATTCAGTTTCTTGCAATCTTCTCAGGCAGGAAAAATCGTGCCTGCAAGTGCTTGAGAGAGCGTACAAGGAAAGACCTTCCACACTTAAGAATACTTGGAATATCAGCCTAGCAAATTTATACAAATATCTGACCTGCAAAGCCCTACAAACGCCGTTTAATCGACAAAAAGGTTTAACTGCTGCAAAATTTATATGGAAGTATTTTCTTAACGACTCTTCAAGATTTCAGAATATAAATTTCACCTTAAAAATGTTATTGAAAATTGTCATAATTTTTACCTTACCCTCTTTGCTCTCCAGTATTACTAACCAACGCAAAGCAAGAAACCCAGAACCGGAAAGATTGCTCAACAGATGGGTAGCTGAAAAACGACCAGAAAACAAAAATGGATATTCAAGTGCATCTACCGTCTCTATTTAATGCAAAAAATCTCTTGAATAAGCACTCTAACAGTGGTTTTACCTTACCAGAGATGTTAATAGTTATTGTATTAATTGGTATATTAGCTACGCTGGGAATACCCAACTGGCTAGCTTTTGTGGACACTCAACGCCTTAACACTGCCCGAAGCGAAGTTCACCTTGCTATGCGCCAAGCCCAAAGCCAAGCTGCCAAAGAAAAATTGACTTGGCAAGCTAGTTTTCGTGAACAAAACGGTATTGTTCAATGGGCGGTTCATCCTGTTACAGTCAACCCATCTGATGCTAACTGGAATAATCTACATTCTAATGTGCGTTTAGATGCGGAAACAACCCTACAAGAAACAAATGGCATCAGGCAAATCCAATTTGATTACAGAGGTAATGTTAAGCAACCACCGCTAGGACGAATAACACTATCTAGCAAGTCTGGTGGTAAAGCTAAACGTTGCATTTTTGTTTCGACGATTTTAGGAACAATGCGAACAGCAAAGGAGCATACTACAACTGATGACGACAAGTATTGCTATTAAAATATTTTTTGTTGAGTTAATTAGACAAGGTATTGTGTGCTGAACTTACCAGCAAACCCAAAACAGCACTTGATTATTTTCACTCGCTATCCAGAACCAGGTAAGACAAAAACTCGATTGATACCTGCTTTGGGAAGCGTTGGCGCTGCTAATCTTCAACGCCAGATGACTGAATATACAATATTTCAGATTCAAGAATTGCAAAAAGCCATTGCCATATCTGTGGAAGTGCGCTTTGCAGGTGGCGATTCGCAACTCATGCAAGACTGGCTGGGGTTGGATTTCGTTTACCAGTCTCAAGGTGAAGGCGATCTAGGTTTGCGGATGGCGCGATCGCTTGGAAATGCTTTTCAATCTGGTGCAGAAAATGCAATTATCATCGGTACAGATTGTCCGGGAGTGAATGCCCAGATTCTAGCAACAGCCTTTGAGAAGTTACACGCCTTTGACCTCGTACTTGGCCCTGCGATCGATGGTGGATATTACTTAATTGGTTTGCGCCAACCCATCCCGGAGTTATTCGTTAACATCGAGTGGGGAACTGCTCAAGTATTCCAGAAAACCGTGGATATTGCCGACAAACTGAATTTATCACATGTCAACTTGTCGCCTTTAGCTGATGTTGACCGACCAGAGGATCTGCCGATTTGGGAACAAGCGCTTGCAGGGGAGATGGAAAAATGAGGGAGATATAAGGGACTGACAAATAAAAAAATACCCAAAAAACTGGCGAAAAAACTCTCTCCTCTTTATTCCTCTGTGTTCTCTGTGCCTCTGTGGTAGCCTACGGCAAGCCCTTCTCCTGTCGGAGACCCTACGCGAACGGGTGACGCTCCTACGCTAACGCTTCGCTAACAGCAGTCGCTCATGGGGGAAACCCCCTGTTCCCGCGCTGCTTCACCGCTCCGCGTCTACGTTTATTTGGGTAATTTATTTCTTGGAAGTCCCTAACAATTTTTCTATAAATGCAAGACAGACTAGAGGCGCAGCATCTGTCATTGGTGTGAACTTAAGGTTATGACCCTACAGCATAAGTCTTTGGGGTTCGTCCTAGTACACTAAACTTTTGATCCCCCCTAACCCCCCTTAAAAAGGGGGTTGGGGGATCTGATATTTTTGTCAACTAACGTTTTCACGTTAAGTTGACACCAATGCACATTTGTGCAGCCCTACAAAAGGACTGTATTACGACCGATTGAGAACTGTAATAAGTGAAATCGAGTAACTAATGAGTTTTTTCTTACAGCACCGTATTAAAGTAGTATTTTAAAACACTAATATTTTCCTGAAGACACTGTAGATAACAAATGTTACTGTGGCCTAGTTGAAAACCAAGAGGCAGATAGCCTTTACCAGTATTGAATCTGCTTTGTGTTTCTACACAAATGTTACGCTCATGGGCACAATATTCAAGTAGCTTGAAATATGAAAATCACTCGTATTCACCGCCAGTTTGAAAAACTATGGTTAACCGTTTTACTTCCGTGAGTACTGCCCTCACACTTAAGGTAGTTGGAATAATCTGCATTTTGTCCTTTTTCGTTGACTTTTTGATTCTATTGTTACCCTTTCAACCTACTGATCGGGTATGGCAAATCAACTTGGCAACAGCGCTAGTTGATCGGGGAATTGTTCCTTTAGTAGGTTTGGGGCTTCTGTTTGCTGCCTATTGGATTGATAGTGCTGATGCCGGAAGCGATCGCCCCGAAGGTATGGATTTAAGATTTCCTGCTGTGATCATCTCAAGTATTTTAGGGTTGATGTTCTTACTGATTTTTCCCCTGCACCTCAATAACGTCAATCAAGCTAAAACTCAAACAGTCAACCGCATCACCCAAGAAGCAGATCAGGCAGAAAATCAACTGAACACTCGGTTATCGCAATTGCAAGCACAACTGACTACTGAGCAAGGAAAAGCTCAACTAGAGCAGCTGCGAAACCAAACCAAAGCTCAGTTTAGTGAAATCCTCAAAGATGATCAAAAATATAAGCAAGCCCTTGAAAGCCCTCAAATTCCCGCAAATATCAAAGAGTTACTGAAGAAGGCTAAAACAAATCCCCAAGTACTTGACAAAGCTATCGAACAACAAACAGATATTCAGACGCTGCAAACTCAACAACTGAGCCAAGTTCGTCAGCGCAGAGACGAAGCACAACAACAAGCTAAAGATACTGCTTGGAAGTCTGGATTACGGATTGGGATTAGCAGTTTGCTGTTGTCCATTGGTTACATTATCATTGGCTGGACAGGCTTAAGAGGTAGAGGTGCTGTACAAGGTGGTAAACCTAGAGCTACCGCACGCTAATTCACTATTGGCATGGCAGTAGGGCATATCCAATAATTGTTGACGGCTGATACTGCCATGCGCCCAATAAGAGTAAAAAGGCAATTATCACTGAGTAAAATCACTATAAAACTTGGCTAATGTTCTCAATTTACATACTGACATATAACGAAGAACTAGATATTGCTGCTTGTATCGAATCGGCGATGCTATCGGATGACATCATTGTTGTGGATTCATGCAGTAGCGATCGCACTATGGAAATCGCTAGTCGCTATCCCATCCGCGTCGTCCAACACGCTTTTGAAAGCCACGGACGCCAACGCACCTGGATGTTAGAGTCTATCCCCCCGAAGCATAAATGGGTTTACATTCTCGAAGCTGACGAGCGCATGACACCAGAACTGTTCGCGGAATGCGAAAAAGCAAGTCAGAATCCAGGCTACATCGGTTACTACGTGGCTGAACGTGTGATGTTCATGAATCGTTGGATTCGCTACAGCACACAGTATCCCCGTTACCAAATGCGACTCTTCCGCCACGGTAAAGTGTGGTTTACAGACTACGGTCATACTGAGCGGGAAGTTTGTGAGGGTGCAACTAGCTTTTTAAAAGAAACATACCCACACTACACTTGTAGCAAAGGCTTGAGCCGTTGGATTGAAAAGCACAACCGTTATTCTACAGATGAAGCTCAAGAAACATTGTATCAATTAGAGCAAGGAAAGGTTAACTGGGGAGATTTATTCTTTGGCAAATCGGAAATCGAAAAACGCCGCGCCCTGAAAGATTTGTCTTTGCGTTTACCCGCCAGACCGTTCCTACGGTTTATATACATGTATTTTATCTTAGGCGGCTGTTTAGATGGACGCGCTGGACTTGCTTGGTGTACATTGCAGGCATTCTACGAATATCTGATTTTGCTCAAAGTTTGGGAAATGAAGTATCTACCAAAACCTAATTTAGACGCAACAGCAATTCTGGCACAGGAGAGTATCCAACAGTTGCAGTGCGTGGATTCTGAAACTACACAGGCTGATGTGGCGTAAAGGGAACTGGAGATTAGAACGATTCCCAGTAAAATCAAAAAGCAGCGATCGGGCGGGTAGGCGATCGCAAAATCAGTACGGGCGCATAGATGTGCTAGACAGATCCCCACCTTCTTTGAGAAGTCGGGGATCTTGGCTCAAATGTGAGTGACTGACCAGATAAAATAATTCCTCAGTTTACCCGGTGGTACTTTCACAATCATCAGTGTCAACTAGAAACAACCTGGAATATAAGTTCTTTTCGCTATACAATTAGATGTACAGCGAAAAGGTTTTTATGTACCTGACTCAAAAGAACCAAATTCGTGATCTGAATAAGACTGAGTTTCTGGCTCTGCGAGAACTGTGCCGGCTGAGTAAAAATCTCTACAACGTAGGGCTTTACACAGTTCGGCAATACTATTTTCAGGAACGCAAGCACTTACGCTATGAGTCTGTTTACCACTTGTGCAAAGGAAATGAGAACTATCAATTTCTCAACACCGATATTGCCCAGCAAACGCTGAAAGTGGTAGACAGGACGTTTCACAGTTTCTTTGGGTTGATTAAAGCCGTCAAGTCTGGGAGTTATCAGCAGCAGGTGAAACTTCCTCAGTACTTGCCTAAAGACAGCTATTTTGTTCTCATAATTCCTCGGTTGAAAGTAAAAGATAGGAAGTTTAAGATTCCAATGTCTGCTGCTTTCAAAAAGCAGTTTGGCGAGGTTTCCATTGCATTCCCTGACAGGCTTGACAGCAAAGCAGTCAAAGAGGTTAGGATTCACCCAAGATATGATGCTCGATTCTTTGAAGTTGAGTTCGTCTCTAAAGTTGAAGTCGAACGTGTAGAAACTGTTCCAGATAGTGCCATTGCCATTGATTTTGGACTGGACAATCTGGCAACTTGTATTGATACCAATGGGGCATCCTTCATTGTGGATGGTCGCAAACTCAAATCTATTAACCAATGGTTCAACAAGGAAAATGCCAGATTGCAATCTATTAAAGATAAACAGAAGATTGAATGTCTTACTGAGCGTCAATGCAGACTTTTTATCAATCGTGGGAATCAAGTTAGGGATTATCTCAACAAGTCGGCACGGCTGATTATTGCCCACTGCATTGAGAACAAGATTGAGCGAGTTATCGTCGGATTCAATCTTGGCATGAAACAGCAAATCAATATCGGCAGTCGCAACAACCAGAACTTTGTTCAAATTCCTTTTTACAGTTTGAGAGGCAAGCTTAAAGCTCAATGCGTGCGATACGGTTTGATTTATCAAGAGCAAGAGGAATCTTACACCAGCAAGGCTAGTGCTTTGGATAGTGACGAGTTGCCCGTTTACAACGCTGATAAACCTGCTACATACGAGTTTTCTGGTAGGCGAGTAAAAAGGGGGTTGTATCGGACTGCATATGGACATCTGGTTAATGCGGATTCAAATGGGGCTGCGAATATCGGAAGAAAAAGTAAGCAGAATGGTTTTACCGGACTGTCTAGAGGCTGTTTGGCACAGCCGTTACGAATCAAGATCCACTAGGGTTTTATCTCTTAAGAATCTCAGTTACCAAGCGTGCTGAGAGTGTCAATTACAAGTCTTACAAAAAAAGTAATATGCTCTGAGAAAAACCAGTCGCCATCGGATTAGTTGATGTCTATGTGTATGCTGTAAGAAAATAGCTGATTTCCAGCAACAAGTACGTGTTTTTGTGGCAGCAGCCAACTTGCTAGCCTTTTAGACAGTTACTTACAGCAGAAGCTGCCAAAGTTAAAGTCTTCGGAATTTGACGAATCTGCTGGTATACATAACCAATAACAAAAGTTCCTCTAGCTTAAAACAGGAGAATCGAGGCTTGGTAATCGATCGCCTAAAACAGGACTTAAAAAACGACCTGATTGCTGGTTTGTTGGTAGTAATTCCCCTAGCAACCACTATCTGGCTGACAATTACCATTGCTACTTGGGTAATCAACTTCCTTACCCAAATTCCCAAACAACTAAATCCCTTTGATGGGTTAAACCCAATTTTAGTAAATATACTGAATTTATTAGTAGGATTAGCTGTACCACTACTAAGTATACTATTAATGGGATTGATGGCTCGGAATATCGCAGGGCGGTGGTTGTTAGATTTTGGTGAGCGATTATTACAGGCAATTCCCTTAGCGGGACAAGTATACAAAACTCTCAAACAGCTTTTAGAAACAATCCTAAAAGATTCTAATGGGAAGTTTCGCCGTGTAATTTTGGTAGAGTATCCCCGCCGAGGAATTTGGGCGATCGCCTTTGTCACTGGTGCAATCAGCAGTGATATCCAAGCCCAGATGTCTCGCCCCGTGCTAAGTGTTTTTATCCCCACCACCCCGAATCCGACTACTGGATGGTACGCAGTCGTTCCTGAAGACGAGGTGGTAAATCTCTCCATGTCCATTGAAGACGCTTTTAAAATAGTTGTATCAGGTGGCATTGTTGCCCCCAATACGTCCTTGGTTTTCGCCAAAGAGTCCACACGGGAAGTGAAATACGACGAAATCAAGCAGGAGGTTATTCCCGTTGAAGAAACGTGAAGAAGGCAGCTATGCTGGAGTTTGGAATAAAGATAGCGGCTTCACACCCCATCTAATTCCAAGCCATCAACTCGGAGATTTTAACGCTCTTGACTTAAACTCCAAGAAAAGCTCTGGTTGCGACAAGACATACAAGACATATATATAGGATTCCTTCTGCCTCCTGCCTCCCCCGAATCAATCTGGCAAAGTCATAAGCAAATGCGTAATGTTGTTGTTTGACTGTGCAAAAATTGATATAATTGTAAGTTTGGCCCGCCTAGTTAATCAGTTCTCGCACAATCACCCCTCAGTTTTATGCAACCTCGTAAACCCCAGCAAATTGCTCGTGAATTGGCGCTTTTAAGCCTTAGCCAATTACCAGTCAACCCAAAAAAATTAGATAAATTGGAAGACGATCAATTAGTATCCAAGTTGGTGCTAGGAGCAGTACGCACTCTAACCTCAGAAGTGCAAGATACCCTTGATAATGCCGCAGGTGAACTGCAACGCAGTAACGATCGCCTCTTAAGTAGCCAAACTCGGGCTTCCGACATCAATACTGCCAGAACAATGCTGCAAGAAGCGATCACCTGCACCCAGACAGCAATCAATCAGTTGGGTACGGCAGTTGATTTCCCAGTATTGATTCAGTTAGCTAATCAGGATAAGGGAGTCCGTAATTACGCTAAAGAGCTTGTGATTACCGTCAACGAAAATCGACACATTATAGATGAACTCATTTCTAGTGCCTTAGTAGATTGGCAAGTAACTCGCCTGGCTCAAATTGACCGCGATATCCTCCAAATCGCTGTGGCAGAAATGAAGTTCTTAGGAGTTCCAGACAGTATCGCCATCAACGAAGCTGTGGAGCTAGCCAAACGCTACAGTGGAGACGATGGTCATCGGTTTATTAACGGTGTTTTGCGCCGAGTCAGTGACCAGAAGAAAAGTGCATAGTATTTTATACTTATCTCCCTAGTGAGGAGGATGAGGGAGATGAGGGGGATGTAGCTTTAGCTGACCGCAGGATGGGAGACAAGGAGAATAACCCCCTGTTTGGCCAATACCCCAAGTTAAATTAAACTCATAGCTTATAACTTATAACTCATATAACCAATATTGCTGCAATGGTTTTTAATTGGTTCCGTCGTCAATATAACGATTCCTCTAGCACTCCCTCTGATCAGAAACAGGAAGAAACTTCTCCTGCACCAGAACCCCAACCAGAGCCAGCCGAAACGTCAACACCAACTGCTGAAAGTGCGCCAGAAACAACGGCAGACTTGTTGGCGTTTGCTAAAGCTGCCTACAAAAACATTCAGCAAAAACAACAAGCTGAGGTAGTAGAAACCCCGCCTGATTCAGCAGATACCCCAGCACCATCAGCACAACCTGAAACCGCAATTGCCCAAATCACTGAACCAGAAACAATTGAGGAACCTGTTAGTACAACCTTAGAAACAGCACAGCCAGAAGTTATCCAAGCTGCTACTGAGTCAGAAATTACAGAAGATTCCTCAGTGGCAGCAATTGCTAAACAGCCAGATGTTAAAAGCCCAGAAGTAACCGCAAATGAAGTTGAACCAACACCCACCGAACCACTAGCTACGCCAGAGGCAACAGCACCAGTCACATTATCCTTCTTAGAACGGGCAAAGGCAGAACGGCAAGCCAAGCTGGAACAACTAGTAGCCACCGCCATTGAAGTCCCAGAACCGGAGGCAGCACAGCCCATAGCTGCAACCTCAGAGACAGGAGAGGAAATTCCCGAACTGATATTTGATGATGGATTTGTCTGGTCGGTGAAAGTCCTAGCAGCTCAAGGTAGAAGTCCAGAAGACGTTTCTATGGAAGAAATTACCTGGCTGAAAAAGCTCCGACAAGGGTTAGACAAAACTCGCCGTAGTATTCTCAACCAACTCAAAGCGATCGTTGGTCAAGGGCCGCTAAACCTTGCTGCTGTTACCGAAATTGAGGCATTGCTGCTGCAAGCTGATGTGGGTGTAGAGGCGACAGACTTTATTATCAATGCTCTACAGAAAAAACTTCGAGAAGAAGTTACCGCACCAGAAGAAGCGATCGCTTACCTGAAAAAAATCCTCCGGGATATGCTGGATGCCCCAAGCAAAACATCCCACAAAACTAACTTTACTCCAGAAAAAGAAACCTTAAACATTTGGTTAATCACTGGGGTGAATGGTGCCGGTAAAACCACCACCATCGGCAAAATTGCCCACTTGGGACAAAAATCTGGCTATAAATGCTTGATTGGGGCAGCAGATACCTTCCGCGCCGCCGCCGTGGAACAGGTAAAGGTTTGGGGTAGTAGAAGTGGTGTGGAAGTAATTGCCAATCCTGGAAAGAATACAGATCCGGCAGCAGTTGTATTTGATGCGATCGCTGCCGCCCAAGCACGTCAAACAGAATTACTTCTGGTAGATACAGCTGGGCGACTGCAAAACAAGAAAAATTTAATGGACGAACTCAGCAAAATCCGGCGAATTATTGACAAAAAAGCCCCAAATGCCAAAGTAGAATCACTCTTAGTTCTAGATGCCACTTTAGGTCAAAATGGACTGCGACAAGCCGAAGTTTTCTCCCAAGCTGCCCAACTAAGTGGCGTTGTCTTAACCAAGCTAGATGGCACCGCTAAAGGCGGCGTTGCCCTTGCCGTTGTGCAACAGCTAGGTTTACCCATTCGCTTTATTGGTGCTGGCGAAGGAATTGAAGACCTGCGCCCCTTTTCTAGCTATGAGTTTGTCGAAGCTCTCTTGAGTGGCTAGTTGAAAAATTTGGGGTTAAAAATTTTTCTTGACAAACTGATGAATTTAGTGCTGACTGATCTGCTATCATCACTTGAACTAATTACAAACAAAATACTGCAAACAAATCAACTCCTAAAATCATGAATTTGTCATAATCAATGCGTGGCTTTTGCTAAAATTTCAAGCTAATGCCCTTTTTCATACCCGGAATAGGCTTTTTAAATGTAGCAGCACGGGCATTTAGTTGCGACATCCAAAAGGCCGTCAACTCGCATCTTGCAGCAATTTAAAGGGCAGGTGAGATGCTCACCCCCACAAATACAACTATTGTGGGATGGAGAGCAGTCTAAGCAGTCAGCAGTGCATTGGCGAACCAGCGCGAAGTTCGTAGTAAGGACTTTAGTGCTTATTTTATAAGCCCTTTATTAGTAGCTTGACAAAGTAGTAGGGGTATGAACCTCAGCTGTTTGCCCAGCGCCTACCTCAAGAGAAGGAGGGATTGGAACCATCAGGACTTCGGAGAATCGTCCACAGTGGACTCAAAAAATGAATTGGTGTAAGTAAGCTGGTTCAACACTCGCAGGTGTATTCTCAACTCCTATTTGCGAAAGTATCTAGAAATATTTTATCTAGGAAATCGAGAGGTTTGAACTTTGATGGTTAAACGACAAGACTCTTTCTAGCTTTTGACTTAAAGTTCTTGGAGGATATTTTTTCTAGATTTAGTGTCATCTTTTCTATTCATATCTTACACTTACCAAATGACTCCCACCTAAAATCAATTACAGGCTAATGGTTTAAGTCTGTTATCTCTGACTCAAAAGATAGGGTTATCTCATTTTTATGCCCTTTCAATGGGTTTAAGTTTTGCATCTTCAGCAACTCAAAATTCGCAAAATGAGAAATTCAAAATCGAAAAGCTCAATCTTGGCGATTATCCCGGCAATTATGGTATACAAATTAAGTATTTGAAGACTTATTTACATATTCTCAGGTTTGGGAATGAGTTTAAGTCTGGTTTTTACCAAACCAAGCTCGATTTGAGTGCTTCTAGAGGTTTTCACTCAAAAAACTTCTAGTCTCCTACTTGCCTCTGCCTAAACAGGCACTCTGAAAGCGTGATGAATTATTCTTTGAGTAGAGTATTTTTATGACTTTAGAGATATGCTTTGGGAATTAAGTTATGAAAAAATGAAAAGCTTTCTTAACTATCACCAAAACTAGTAATTTTTACGGGTTGGGTTTGGAGTAAAAATAGATGATTTGAAATTACTAATATTCCATTAGAAATAGAATAAGCAAATAAAATACTTATAAAATTTGCCTGTTACGTCTTTATACTCTTGCTAAAATGACAAGTCTTGTCTAAATATGGTTTAGCAATGCCAAAGCAAAAAGATTTATAAGTAATCTAAAATCTGCCAATATAAAGTGCAATACTGTGCCTGTGTCTCAACTGCCCTCTCAACCCACTGAAAACAATAGTAGTGCCGCGACGGATGTCACACCAGTCGTGGCACTCAAAGAACTTGTAGCAAGGTTGCACCGGGAACAGAACAAAATTCAAGATTTGCTAAGTTCTTTAGGATTTGCCCTGAGAAGTTTCAATAATTTGAATCAGTTTTTGGAACTAATCCCCTTGATGGCAACAAGAGTGACAGATGCAGACGGCAGCGCCCTGTTTCTCTACAAACATGGTCAAGTCAGGTTAGAGCAGTTACATTGGCAAGATAGTCGCCAGCGAAAAAATATCCGCAAAGCGCTAGAAATAGCCAGCAGTCAAATCACGCTTATACCCAATAGTGCCCCTCTAGCGAATGCTACGGGGATTTTGGATGACCAGATGCATCGCTATTTAGGGCCAGATGTGCAAATCTTTGGTACGGCGATTCTGGTGAAGCATACAGAACGGGGATGGCTTTACGTCTTGAGTCGCGATCCAGAATATAGTTGGACAGAAACTAGGCAAAAGTTAGTTAGGTTAGTAGCAGACCAAACAGCAGTAGCGATCGAAAACGATGAACTAGCTGTAGAACTAAGAAAAAAAGAACGCCTAGACCAAGAACTAGAAATTGGCGCAGAAATTCAACGGCGACTTCTACCACGTCAATGCCCGATAATCCCTGGTGTAGTGTTGGCGGCACGCTGTAAACCTGCCAATCGCGTCGGCGGAGACTACTACGACTTTATTGCTACCAATCATAATAAGATTCAGCCCAAGACCAAAGGCGGCACGGAAACTAGTCGCTGGGGTTTGGTTATTGGAGACGTCATGGGCAAAGGTGTCCCGGCTGGGCTAATTATGACAATGATGCGGGGAATGCTACGGGGAGAAGTGCTACATGGTAATTCCCCAGCCGGAATTCTGCAAAACTTAAATAGAGTTATGTATGCGGATTTGGAAAATTCCCACCGCTTTATAACGCTATTTTACTCAGAATATAATCCCCATAACCGAATTTTGTCTTATAGCAATGCGGCACACAATCCTCCTTTGTGGTGGCACGCAGCGACAAAAACTGTCAGCCGTTTAGATACTCTAGGAATGTTAATCGGTTTGGATGCTAACAGCCAATATGAAGATGCCCAGGTACAGTTAGAGCCTGGGGATACAATTATTTACTATACAGATGGCTTGACCGATGCTGCTGCTGCTGGTGGCGATCGCTTCGATGAAGATAATTTTGTCGCTGGCTTCAATACGGCTTGCAAGTACTGCAATGGGCCACAGGAGATTGTGGATTACCTATTTGACCAAGTTCAGCAATTCATCGGTGCTGATAAGCAAAACACTGATGATATGACACTAGTTGTTCTGCAAATTTTATAGTCATTAGCCAATTTTGCTTGGTCAAGTCATGAGTCAATGCTAACGCGAAACCTAACCCCCCAGTACCGCAAGGCGGAAGTCAAAAGTCAAAAGTCAAAAGTCAAAAGTTTTGTATATCAAGGCTTTTGCAAGTTTTAAAATGGTAGCTTGATTTACGCCCTGCTGTACTAGGGTGTTGACTTTCAAAGGAAATCGTCCAAAAACATTAGGCTTCTGGTTCAACACCAAGCGATCGCACTTTGGAGTAATCTCAAAGTACACGCAGTATGCTAGGAATGCTTTCGATCGCTGACAAATTCCGAATTTCTGCCAAAGCTTGCCGAAAATTACCTTCCCGCACATCATGGGTAACAACCACAATCTCTGCCAGTTCCCCTTGAAAGCCAGTTTGGACAATTGACTCTAAGCTAACGCCATAGTTACCAAAGCAAGTACCCAATTTACCGATAACTCCCGGTTGGTCATTGGTGAGGAAACGGGCGTAAAACCGAGTTATCAATTCTGCCATCGGCGCAATTTCGCAGTATTGCTGATGTCCACAAGCTAATAATGGATTTGGTACTGCTGTATTGGTTTTAAGGACAGCAACTAAATTCAAAATATCCGATGTCACAGCACTGGCGGTTGCACCAGCACCAGCACCGGGGCCAAAAAACATTACCTGACCGATGGGTTCTCCTTCTACAAGAATGGCATTGTAAACGCCGTTGATGCTAGCCAAAGGGTGGGCTTGAGGCACTAAGGTAGGATGAACTCTGACGGAGAGGGGAGATGAGGGAGTATCACGTTTAGCGATCGCTAACAATTTAATCACAAATCCCAATTTTTCGGCGTAGGCAATATCTGTCTTGCTTACTTGCCGAATCCCCTCAGTATAAACATCTTGCAGGTTGATCCGTCCACCAAAGCTTAATGATGCGAGGATGGCAATTTTATCGGCTGCGTCTAAGCCTTCAACATCAGCTGTCGGGTCAGCCTCAGCATAACCCAGACGTTGGGCATCAGCTAAGACATCGCTGAAGTTGCTGCCTTCTGTTTGCATCCGCGTCAGAATGTAGTTAGTTGTACCGTTAACGATGCCCGTTACAGTGTGAATACGGTTAACACTTAAAGACTGCTTTAGGGGTTGAATCACCGGAATCCCACCACCCACAGAGGCTTCTAGCATGACGTATACGCCGGCTTGATTGGCAGTTGTGAAAATTTCCGCCCCAAAGCGGGCGATCGCTGCTTTATTGGCGGTAACTACGTGTTTACCATTACTTAAAGCTTTGAGAATGAGCGATCGCGCCGGCTCCAGTCCACCCATCACCTCGACAATTATATCTACCGCCGGATCGTTGACAATAGCTTCTAAATCTGTAGTTAAGACTTCCGTAGACAATTCTACTGCACGGGGTTTATCTAGCGATCGCACTCCCACCCGATAGATTTCTATCTCTTGCAACAATGGGTGACGCCCAGCGCTATCTTGCAACAACTGCACTGTTCCCGTTCCCACGGTGCCTAATCCCAGTATTCCTAGTTTCACACCCATTTTGCACCCAATTTCACCAATAACAATTGTAGGTAGAGCGTTTGCCCTACCTACTGATTATCCTGCTTCCTTTGTCATTTGTCCTTCGCCCTTCGTCCTTTGTCTAAAACTAATGACTAATCACCCTTCGGGTGACGCTCCTGCCTCTCTACGAGACGCGCAAGGGACGCTAACGCCAGTTACTCATGGGGGGAAACCCCCAACTCTTGGAGACGCTCCTTCGCGTTGGCGCTAGCCTCTCCCTTTGGGAGAAGACCGCACCGGTGAACCAATGACTAATGACTAATTTTAGTAAGTTTCTACGTGCCAGCGACCGCCTTTCTTGAGTTGCTTCTGGTAATCACTCCAGGTTATGCCTTCCTTAGCAGCAGCAGTTGTTAACGCTGCATCGATACCTTCTTCCATACCCCGCAAACCGCAGATGTAAGTGTGAGTTTTTTCATTTTTAATCAACTGCCACAATTCATCCGCATGTTCTGCTACGCGGTCTTGGATGTACATTCTACCGCCTTGGGGATTTTTCTGTTCGCGGCTGATGGCAGCAGTGAGGCGGAAGTTATCAGGATATTTTTGTTGAATTTCTTCCAGTTCTTCCTTATATAAAAGGTTTGGAGTTGTCGGTACGCCAAATATTAGCCAAGAGAATCCTTTAAATTGGTATTCTGTGTTAGCTGCTCTTTCCGCATCTTTAAACTGCCGCCACAGATAAGCCCGCATTGGGGCAATACCTGTTCCGGTTGCCAACATGATCACATTAGCATCGGGGTCTTGGGGTAACAACATTTCCTTACCCACAGGCCCTGTAATTTTTATATCTGCCCCCGGTTCTAGGAAACACAGGTGTGTAGAGCAAACACCGTAGACTGTTTCGCCAGTTTCCGGGTGCTTGTACTCCAACTGGCGGACGCAGAGTGATACTGTCTTATCATCCACATCATCGCCATGACGAGTTGAGGCGATGGAATATAGTCTAAGTTTTTCCGGCTTGCCGTTCTTGTCTAATCCTGGCGGAATAATGCCAATACTTTGACCTTCTATATACTTCAAATCCCCGGCGGAAATATCAAATTTGAGGTGTTGAACAATACCAATACCACCTTCTTTGACTAGCGGTTCATTAGATATTACCTTGCCAATAAACGGAGCATTGGGACGGTAAGTGTTAACAGGAATGTCACCGTGGTCTTTTTTGGCTTTCGCTTGAGTCATGGTGTTGCCTTTCTTGTCCTTGTTCTTGAGCTGTTCTTCAGCTGATGATTGAGCCAAGCCTTTGGCTTCACTATCAGCATTTACAGGTGTGGCTTTACCATTCCCTTCACTGTTAGCAGTTTCCTCAGATGTAGCTAACTCACTGACAACGCTTGTAGCATTCCCAAATGAGGCTTTACCATTAACTGGCTCTAGAGCAGTTATAGGCTGGATGCTAACAATTGTGCCGCCTAGACGAGTGATACGTCGCATTTCTTGATTCATCCGGTTGTAAGGCACTCTGATGAACACACTGCCACTTTTCCGAATTGGGTAGTTAGTTTGGTCAGTTTCTTCGCTCTGACGCAAACCCACCACTTCATAAAGGAAGATGCGGCTACCTAATTCTGTGTTGGCAGCACCCTCAACAGCACCTTGATTGTACATTCGTTCTACCACTCCGATAATTTACTTAACCGTTTTTCAAAAAAAAACTGTTCCCCTACCTTGCCAGCTTTAGTTTAGCGGATTTTCGTTTCACAAAACTGGAGAAAGAAGGAAAAACGGCATCATTAAATTAATGCCTTGCTAAGTACACTCACCAAAGACATGCAGGCACAGCAAAAAACACACCTGTTCACCTTCTAAAGTAAAGGATAAGTCTTGTAGAGAATGTTAATAATGAGTCAATTTAATCTTTTTTTCGTTAACTACCACCCCCATCAGGGAGATAGCTTTTTACCTTACTACTCAACGAGCAACTCACAATAGCAGATATTGTTGGAGGGCTGCTTTGATTGGTGGAAGCTACCGCTTAGTTTCCCTCCAACAGTTGCCGTTGTGCTTGCCTACTCCAACGGTTTAAACCGGAGAATGCCAAGGAAAGGAAGGTTTTCTTGCGATTGGTTTTACTTTTCCAAATCTGCTACTCTTTGAGAATCTTTTTAGCTATATTCATGACCTGTCTATGGGTGATTTAAGCAACTGTAATCAGTTTTACTTGAGGTGAAAAATCTGTCAACCTCTATCAGTAGCTTCCCATAACGCCTACACTTCTATTTGGGCATATCCATAAATCTACAGCCAATAATTTGACTAATGCAAGTTCTTTACTCATTCGTTAGATAGATTTTAGCTTTAAATATCTGAAGCATTGTCGAGCAGGAATTACAATTTAGGATAGGTCAAAGAATTCGCTGCCAGAATAAATTATACCTTATAGACTTGATTATATAGAGTCACAACTAGGAGAATGACAGCGCTGCAACACTTATGGGCGATACTGATCCCCATTTTTAAATTAACAACTAAATCAGCAAAATCATTGATGAACCAAGCTAATTCTTCTTGACAGCAATCTTGTATGGGATACCCCCTTCTGTTAAAATCAAATATACCACTAGGATTAAATACTTACCGGCACCAACATTCAGGCTAGTCCGACGAGTAGCAACTTAATTACTTTGTTGCCTACCCGTTTGGTGTCTTATAGCAGTGCTGGGTAGCAAGAACACAGGATAAACCAAAGGGGTAAACTCCTGGCTTCAAAATCTGCTGTGTGAAAAATTATTGACACAATTTTAGTATTTTAGAGGAGATTTATGACAAATAAGCCGGAACGCGTGGTACTGATTGGAGTAGCCGGAGACTCTGGGTGCGGGAAATCTACGTTTTTGCGTCGTTTGATAGATTTGTTTGGTGAAGATTTAATGACAGTCATCTGCTTAGATGATTATCACTCCCTCGATCGCAAACAGCGCAAAGAAACTGGGATAACGGCACTAGACCCGAGGGCGAACAATTTTGACCTGATGTATGAGCAAATTAAAGCGCTCAAAAGTGGTCAAGGCATTGATAAGCCGATTTACAACCACGAAACCGGCTTGCTTGATCCGCCAGAGCGGGTGGAGCCGAATCGGATTATAGTTGTTGAAGGGCTGCATCCTTTATATGATGAGCGGGTGCGATCGCTAATCGACTTCAGTGTTTATTTTGACATTAGCGATGAAGTCAAAATTGCCTGGAAAATCCAGCGAGATATGGCTGAACGCGGTCATCGCTACGAAGATGTCTTAGCGCAAATCAATTCCCGCAAACCTGACTTTGAAAAGTTTATCGAACCACAAAGAGAATTTGCCGATGTGGTTCTCCAGGTATTGCCCACAAACTTGATCAAAAACGACACGGAGCGTAGAGTCTTAAGGGTACGTATGCTCCAGCGCGAAGGTAAACAAGGCTTTGAGCCAACCTACCTATTTGATGAAGGTTCAACAATTAATTGGACTCCCTGTGGACGCAAGCTGACCTGTTCTTACCCTGGGATGCAACTGTACTACGGTTCAGATGTTTACTATGGTCGCTATGTCTCAGTACTAGAGGTAGATGGTCAATTTGACAACTTGGAAGAAGTAATTTATATCGAAACCCATCTCAGCAATACATCCACTAAATATCAGGGTGAATTGACTCACTTGTTACTCCAGCACCGCGAGTATCCAGGTTCCAATAATGGTACTGGTTTCTTCCAAGTGCTTACAGGTTTGAAAATGCGTGCTGCCTATGAGCGGTTGACAGCTACGGAAGCAAAGTTAGCAGTTCAGGTTTAAAGCTAAAGCAGCAGTGTTTGTGTCAAAGCTTATGGGGGCGCTTCAGGGTGTCCCCATTTTTTGTATTATTATATACATTGTAGCTACAAAATAATTAGCATATATTTATCTTATTTACACATACTTAGCTTATAGTTAGTGGTTTTTATCAATATCAAGAAGATACTACTACTGAGGTATAAATATTGTTATGATTTCATAAATTAGATAGTTGAACTAAATACCAACATTTAGTCAGCGAAAAAACTCAATAAAGGAGGAATTTCCTTTGTCTCGTCGATATTTATTTACCTCCGAGTCAGTAACCGAAGGTCATCCAGATAAAATCTGCGATCAGATTTCTGATACCATTCTAGATGCCCTACTGACACAAGACCCCAGCAGCCGTGTCGCCGCTGAAGTAGTAGTTAATACTGGTTTGGTGCTAATCACTGGTGAAATAACCACCAAAGCCAATGTGAATTTCGTCAATCTCGCCCGCAAAAAAATTGCCGAAATTGGCTATACCAATGCCGATAATGGCTTTTCTGCTAACAGCACCAGCGTTCTGCTGGCTTTAGACGAACAATCACCCGATATTGCCCAAGGCGTTAACACCGCTCAAGAAACCCGCGAGCAAGATAGTGATGAACAATTCGACAAAATTGGTGCGGGCGATCAAGGTATAATGTTCGGTTTTGCTAGCAACGAAACACCAGAACTGATGCCCTTACCCATCAGTCTCGCCCACCGCATTGCCCGCCGATTGGCAGCAGTCCGCAAAACGGGTGAACTACCATACCTGCGTCCTGACGGTAAAACCCAAGTAACTGTGGTCTACGAAGATGGACGCCCCGTAGGCATTGATACTATTCTAATTTCCACCCAGCATACAGCGACTATTGGGGAAATTACGGATGAGGCGGCGGTACAAGCCAAGATTAAACAAGACCTCTGGTCAGCAGTGGTCGAACCTGTTTTTGGCGACATTGAAATTAAGCCTAATGGGGAGACACGTTTTTTAGTCAACCCCACTGGCAAATTTGTCGTTGGTGGCCCTCAGGGAGACTCTGGTTTGACAGGACGGAAAATAATTGTTGACACCTACGGTGGTTATTCACGGCATGGTGGCGGCGCTTTTTCCGGCAAAGACCCCACGAAGGTAGACCGTTCTGCTGCCTATGCGGCTCGCTATGTGGCGAAAAATATTGTCGCCGCCGGGTTGGCAGAAAAAGTTGAAATCCAGCTATCCTATGCTATTGGCGTAGCGCGACCAACAAGCATTCTGGTGGATACCTTTGGCACTGGCAAAGTGGATGAAGAAACCTTACTGGAATTAATCAACCAGTATTTTGAACTGCGTCCGGCGGGGATTATCCATACCTTCAACTTACGCAACTTGCCAAGTGAACGTGGCGGACGTTTTTATCAGGACGTCGCGGCTTATGGTCATTTTGGGCGGGCTGATTTAGACTTGCCTTGGGAACAGACCGATAAAGCCGAATTGTTGAAGCAAGCGGTAAAGGAATCACTTTCGGCAGTAGTTGCTCAGGCAGTAACTTAGACTTATACGTTAGTGCAAAAACTTAATTTATCTACGTGAGGGTATTGGCAACTTGACAAGTTAGCTATGCCCTCATTTTTTGCTAGCCGACTGAATATCGAAAAGTAAAACTACCAATAAAAATTCAAATGTAATATAAAAGTAATTTAATTAATACAGAGTGCTAACCACAATCAAATGAATGATTCTCGCCTCCTTAAAATCAGCAAATATCTCAGCAAATATCTGCGACACACACCAGATGCAATTGGAATTAAACTTGCTCCGGGTGGTTGGGTTGCTGTTGATGAACTACTTACCGCTTGTGCTAAAAACAAATTTCCGATCGCCCGTCAGGAATTACAGGTGGTAGTTGAATACAACGACAAACAACGCTTTTCTTTTGACTCTACAGGTACTCTTATTCGTGCTAACCAAGGACATAGTGTAAAAGTTGATTTACAATTGGAGCCTGCTGTCCCCCCAGATGTGCTTTATCACGGCACGGGACACAAATCTGTAGAGTCAATTATGCAAACAGGACTTTGCAAAATGTCCCGACACCATGTCCATTTATCTACGGATATTCCTACAGCACAAACTGTAGGCGCAAGACATGGAAAACCAGTGATTTTTACTGTATATGCTGCGGCAATGTATCAGGTAGGTTACATTTTCTATTGTTCCGATAATGGTGTTTGGTTAGTGGATCATGTGCCAGTTAAGTATCTAGAAAAGATTTGAATCTTAATAGTTTGTTGAGATATATAGCGGTTCTCAAGTACATGAAGTACATATAAAAACCTCACCGAATTTTAGATTTTAAATTTTGGAAAATGGAATTGTTGGGCGTTGCCTAAGAAGAGAAGATTCTTGCGTTCCATTATTTAAAAAAGTCTGAACGCGAGAGCGTCTCCTTGGCGCAGCCTCTCGTAGAGAAGAGTTGCCCCCGAATTTAAACGCGAGAATAATTCTTTAATCCGTCTTGGAAAGTTTGCTCAAGTCGGCAGAGCCGCCCACGCAACTTTCCGCAAAATCTAAAATTAAATGACTTGCCCCTAACTTGATTGCTCTTTTCAATTCTTTAATTCTTCAATCCAAAATCCTTGCATTGTCTGACCACCAGCCCCTCTCCTTATTAAGGAGAGGGAAGATAAAGCACAGCTTTATTGGGGTGAGGTTAAGCTGTACATCGCTCTTATTAGGAAAGCTATACTAAATTTAAATCAGAATATTAATAACTGCTAACTCCTACTTTCTAACTAATGACTAAATCCAATAATAAGCCAGGATGAGAGTCAGCACAGTTAGCGGTAGACCAAAACGTAAATGTTCCCAGAATGACAACTGATAACCAAGTTTTGCAACAGCCTCAGCAACAATTAAATTAGCAACGGAACCTAACAAAGTTAGATTACCTGCCAAAGTAGAACCTGCTGCTAATAATAACCAGGTTTTTGTGTCTGGATGGGGAAGTAAATGTTGTAATAACAATACTGCTGGAACATTAGAAACTAAATTTGAAAGCAGAGCAGTAACTCCTAATATGCTCAGGGGAGTATGAACTAAACCGCCAAATAAATTCAATATTCCTAATTTTTGCACTCCAGCAGTCACAATAAATAGTCCAGAAAACATCACCAGTAAATCCCAATCTACTTTATTTAAAACTCGTTGCGGTTTTATTCGCCTAGTAATAAACAGTAAACTAGCAGCTACAAGTGTTGCTTGGGCTGGGGGCATTCCAATTAAGAATGCAATTAATAGTCCTCCGGTTATCAATAGGCTTTTAGTAAGTAACGGTTTAAATATGCGGTAACGCACGGGGATTACACTCGGACAAGACTTAGTAGAACGGACATCAGGATAAAGCCACCACAGTAACCCAACTTGTATCAACAAACTTACTAATGCGATGGGAGTCAATGCTTTAGCAAAATCGAGATAGCTGATACCAGAGAAGGAACCAATCAGAATATTTTGCGGATTACCACTTAAGGTAGCCACTGAACCCAGATTAGTTGCTCCCGCCAAGGCAAGTAAGTAAGGAATAGGATTGAGGTTCAAAGTTTGGGTTAAGCCGAGAACCAAAGGAGTCAAAATTAGAGCGATGGTATCATTCAGAAAAAAAGCGGAGAGAATCCCACTGCCAAAAGTTAAAACAATCAGCAAACCCAAAGGGCTGCGGGTAAAGTGTGTAACTGTGTCAAGGGTTAGTTGAAAAAAACCAGCGTAAGCTAAGTTTGTGCTGATTATCATCATGCCAAACAGGAAAATCAGCGTTTTATAATCTATGGCTTCCCATGCTTCTTTGAGGTCTAATACCCCGAATGCCATCAGCAAAGATGCACCAACTAAAGTAATACTGGCTCGGTTCATCCGCAAACCAGGTAGATATCCTAAACCCAAACCTATATAAGTCAGCCCAATGATGATGTATCTGAAAACAATCATGATTTCGCTAGATTCTTTTAAGGTGATGCCTTTCTATTAACTCCTGTTTTTGTTTCAGGTACACAGAACCAAAAAACTCCTAAAGCTACAACTGCGATCGCTGCTAAAATCAAAAAACCAACATTGTAACCAGCATTTTTAACCACAAACCCAGCTAATACATTGCTCAAACCAGCACCAACGCCAATGGCAGTGTTGAGCATCCCTTGGGTAACATTAAAGCGCCCTGTCCCTTTAGTCAAATCAGCTACCATCAACACGGAAAGCACACCAAAAATCCCGGCTCCAATACCATCCAGAATTTGCACAGAAACGAGAAAATAGGGATTGTCCGAAAGCGTATACAGCACTCCGCGAATCGGTAAGACGGCAAAGCCAAGCAGAAATATGGGTTTTCGGGCTGCATGTGCGAAACGCCCAGCCAAGTTGGACACTGGAATCATCACTAACTGAGCGACAATGATACAAGCAGACATATAAACTGTGTCACTTGTCCCTTTACCCTGGGCCAATTCTTGACCAACTAGCGGTAACATAGCAGCATTGGCAAAGTGAAACAGAACTACTGCAACAGTAAAAAAAAGGATTTTGCGATCGCTTAATAATTGCAATATGCCTTCATAGCGCTGTTGATGTTTTTCTTTATCTTCCTGTTCGCCCTCTTCTCCATCTCCACGCGCTAGTTCGTGGTCAATCTCTCTTTCACGAATCATTCTCACCGAAATAATACTGCCCACAGCCATAGCTGCAACTAGGAAAAATATTGCCTTGCGTGCAATAAAGTAACCTGCTAAACCAGCGAGAACAGCAGCTAGCAGATTACCTGCATGGTTAAATGTTTCATTACGACCTACCCGCCGATCTAATCTCTCATGTCCTACCAGTCCCAGAGTAATAGCAGTAATCGCAGGTGGGAAAATTGCTGCTGCAATCCCGATCATGATCTGAGAGCCGATGACAACAGGCAAATTGGGGAACAAGCCTATAGCAATACAGCCGATAGAAACAAACACAGCCGCCAGTACAATCAACATCCGTTTCTGACGTACCCTGTCAACCAATGCACCAGCTGGTGTTTGGACAATAACTGTGGCAATTGTTGAAACTGACATCGCCATTCCAATCTGGGCTGGGTTCCAATTTTCTGAAGCTTTCAGATAAATGCTCAGATATGGCCCAACACCATCGCGCACATCTGCGAGAAACACATTCAAGTAATCAAGCGATCGCAAACTCTTCTTACTTGGTCTTCGCTGTTTTTGCATAAGTCTTTAGTGATATTTGGTCAGCTATGGAACAATACGCCCAAGAATATTGGGCTGAGGTAACAATACTCTTATGCAAAAATCGTGCCAAATCTATTGGGCAGTAGTACTAAGTACTACTAAATTGTTAACTATTTCGAGAGAAAATTATACAAGAGACTCCATGATCTGCGCTCACAAGGAGCAATAAAAATTTCTTTTCCCTACTCCCCACTCCCTACTCCCCATTCCCTATTATCAAGATATCCTTCAAAGAGGAAGATAGCAGGAAGCCCTAGCACTGATAAAATGCGAACAATTGCAGAAATTAACGATAAAATCAGCCGCCAACGTGCGGTAGTATTGACAACTGAAGAATTAAAAGCACGAGTTGTAGAAATCGGTGTTACTAAAGCTGCTAAAGAAGTTGATGTAATTACCACTGGCACCTTTGAGCCGATGGAATCAAGTGGTGCAATTATCAATCTGGGACACACTGACCCCCCGATAAAAATTCGCCGTTGCTGGTTAGATGGCGTGCCAGCATACTCTGGTTTTGGAGCAGTAGATTTATATTTGGGTGCGAGTTCTGCGATGGAAGCGATGGACGGGGAAGAAGTCCGAGAACGCGGCGGCGGTCATGTAATCGAAGATTTGATCGCTGGTAAACCTATACACGTAAAAGCGCAAGGACAAGTAACAGATTGTTACCCCAGAGCAAATTTTGAAACTACAATTACCAGTGACACAATTAATCAGTTTTATCTATTCAATCCGCGCAATCTTTATCAAAATTTTATTGTTGGTGTAAATGGTGGCGATCGCCCCCTCTTCACCTATCTGGGCCCTTTACAACCGCGTCTGGGGAATGCCGTTTACTCTAACCCCGGCGCTATTTCCCCCTTACTCAACGACCCAGATTTGCAACTTGTTGGTATAGGTACTCGAATTTTTTTAGGCGGTGGTGTTGGCTATGTCGCCTGGGAAGGCACTCAGCACTTCCCCTTACAAAAGCGTTTGGCTAATCGTACACCGATTGGGCCTTCCGCCACTTTAGCTTTAATTGGTGATGCCAAGCAAATGGATGCTCATTGGGTGCGGGGGTGTTACTTCAAAAGTTATGGCCCCTCATTGATGTTAGGCGTTGGTGTACCACTCCCTGTATTGAATGAACAAGTAGTTGAACACTGTGCTGTGCAAGATCAAGACTTAGTAGCCCCAATAGTGGATTTTTCCATTCCCCGGCGCGTCCGTCCCACCTTTGGTTTGGTGAGTTACGCCCAACTCAAATCTGGGCGGATCACCATTGAGGGCAAAGCAGTACGCTCTGCCCCCTTAGCGAGTTTGTTTTTTTCTAGGCAAGTCGCCCTAGAGTTGAAAAAGTGGATCGAAGCAGGTACCTTTACCCTCACAGAAGCAGTTTCCCCAATTCCGATGGAGCGATCTTTTCTACCCCAAGATCGTCGGACGGATTTTTGATACTGGGGAGTGGGGAGTAAGAATTTTAGATTTTAGATTTTGGATTTTAGATTGAAATTTAATCCAAAATCTAAAATCCAAAATCCAAAATTGAATTGCCCCATGCCCTAATCTTGAGTCGGTTTTGGTCGCTTGATCGGCTTAGGAGCGGGTGTTTTTGGTATAGGCTTCGACACCACAGAGGGGTCGCCGCCTGCGCCTGTTTTCTTGATGGGACGAGGGGTTTCGCCACTACTGCGTCTGGGGGGGAATGGTTTTCTACCACCAGCACCACCAGGGCCACCAGCACGAGGGGCGCCTTTGAATGGTGGTTTGCGTTTTTTGGGCAAGTCAGCGATCGCCTCAGCTTTTTCTACTACCAAAACGTCAGCTTCCCGCTTGGCTTGGAAGTCCCAAAATTTTCCCACTGCTTTGGTGGTCAGCACACCCCTCAATTTCAACTTAAAATACTTGGGTTTGTCAGTTGATTTCCGTGGAGCCTGCCTAATTTTAACTACCAAGCTTTTAGCATCAAAAGACTGGTATACTACTTCACCACGAACAGAAAAACCACCATCTACAACTTCTGATGAGGGTATCAGGGCAGTTGTACTTAATTCAGAGTTTTCGGATAAGCCATCATCGGGTGTCTGTAACTCTTGCAACTCCAAATCTGACTCGTCCTCATCTGTTGAGTTTTTAGCCAGATTTTCTGGCTCCCAAACTCCGACGATTTGGATGTGCAAGGTATCATTTTCTTGTCTTGTTCGTGGATATACTACCCACAAGTGTTCTTTTTCTAAGTCTAGGTGATTCTTGACTAAGCTCATAATCCGGCCTAGGAGGACGGCATTGAGTTCTACACCATCTGCGGTCAGCAGCGTACCCTGGGTAAATTGTTCGCTGCTAGCATGATAGCGGCCCCGGACTAACCCGATCGCTCGATATTGCATCGGCTCACTGGGAGGCGGAATCGGTTGCTGTCGATTGACTAAGTTTCCATTTGAGTCAGTCTCAATGGGGTTGACAGGCGAATTTTCTTTTTGAGAGGACTGGGCTGCTATATGAATATTAGCGGCTGCCTCTACATTAGTTGGGCCCTGGTTAGAGGCAGAAGAATTGGAGGATTCAGGCAACGGCATCAGGTCGGAATTCATAAAAACTCCTTGCGGCGGAGACACATCCCATTGTGGGATTTTACAAAGGCAGCTGGAAAGAGCATTTGTGCGACTGATGAAAGTATATTTACTTTTAACAAATTCACACCAGAGTGCTCTAGACAATCCTAAAGGCGCTAAATTTAGTGTATATACACTAAATGTGTAATTTAGCGCGTTAACACTAGTTTCGGAAGCATATCATAGCTACAATTCTGACGGCTCCTCCTAAAGTCATCACTTACTTTAGCAGTGTGGATAGTTAATTGTTATAAAATTCACAGGCAATTGGCGGTATTCCGCAAAGTTTTGGAAATTTTTAGCTTTAGGATTTGTGTAAATGATAATGTCATTAAAGTTCAGGAGAAAGACAAAACTGTGTCTCAACCGCGCAATCGTTGGATAGTTCAAGTCGTCTTGGCGCTGGCAATTCTTGCTTTTGTGGGTGTTTCGGTGATTCCCATAATTGGAGCATTTAATAATACGCCACCGTCAAACCAGAATAGCGTTAGCACCAGAGGCAGTTTGTCCTCTGCTGACCAAAAATCAAAACTGGAAGACGAAGTACGGGGTTACGAACAGGTTTTGCAAAGGGAACCAGAAAATCAGACTGCGCTTAAGGGCTTATTGCGGGGGCGGCTAGAATTACTGAGCCAAAAAGAAAAAAGTGAGGTTAAGCCAGCTGATATCCAAGTTGTCATTGAACCCTTAGAAAAGCTAGCGAAGCTGAATCCCGAACAGTCAGAATATTCAGTGCTACTATCTCAAGCCAAAGAGCAAATTGGCGATCGCGAAGGAGCTGCTGAAGCTTATCGCTCGATTTTGTCCACAAAACCTGGTGATTTGAAAGCTTTGCAAGGAATGGTGGCTCTGTTGATCAGACAGCAACGCCCTGAGGCGGCCATTGGTTTGTTGCAAGAAACCCTTTCTAACGCAGCCCAAATAAATAAAATTCAGCCTGGAAGTCTAGATACAGTAGCCGTGCAGGTGCTGTTAGGTTCTGTTCACGCTTCCCAGAAACGCTATGCTCAAGCTAGCTCTGCATATGACCAGGCAATTAAGAAAGATCCCAAGGATTTTCGCCCCGTTGTGGCAAAAGCGATGCTCCTGAAACAACAGGGTAAAGACGCAGATGCAAAACCTTTCTTTGATCATGCCGCAGCTTTAGCACCTGCTCAATACAAAGACGAAATTAACAAGGCAGCGACGTTTTCCCCGATTCCTAATCCTGCTGCATCTCCCACGCCTTCATTGGAAAGTACGCCTAAGTAATGGGCATTGGGCAATTCAATTTTAGATTTTGGTGAAGCAGCGCGGTCTTGGGGGTTTCCCCCATGAGCGACTGCTGAACCCGAAGGGATTGAGGATTTTGGATTAAATTTCAATTTAAAATCCAAAATCTAAAATCTAAAATTCTTACTCCCCCTGCTTCTTCCCCTCACGCTCCTTCAATGGCAGCAACGACACCAAAGACCAAAAACAGGCAGCCGCCAATCAGGGTGAGTTGACGCTCAGAAATGCGTCCGGCAATCATTTTGCCGCCGATAACAGCGATCGCAGCACAAATGGCATGTCCTAGAATTGCACCTATTGTGACTCCAATTGGATTATTACCTGCTGCTAGGGCAATGGTGGCAATTTGCGTGCGATCGCCCCACTCTGCCATAAATGTCAACACAAAGGCTTCTATTATAATTGCTAAGGAAGTCTTTTGCTTTGGTAGCTGCAAATCTGCTTTTTTCACCGCAGCTTCGGCTTCTTCTACAACTTCTGTATCACAAGCAGCAGACATCTTACTAGCGTCATACAGCAGCTTGATACCAAAGGCAATAAATAAAGCTATTTCGGCGTAATGAATATAAATTTTTGGTAATAAAGATACCGCTTGTCCAAATAACACCGAAAGGATTGTCATCGCAGCTAAAGCAGCTGTCACACCTGTAAATACCAGCCGCCGCGGGTGGTGCATTGCCAAAATCACAGCAATAAAAAATGTTTTATCGCCTAGTTCTGAAACTGTAATTAGTAATAAAGCTGCGGTAAAAGCTGTTAACACTCTCTCAAGCTCCTGAAGAATCGTTTACCGATGTGAAGCTTGATGAGAGCCAAAAGACCTCACCAAGTTTACACTTTTCGGTGTGAACTTAGTGAAGGTCTCGCTTTCAAATATTGATTATTTGCCACCTGAACCAGGCTCATCGCCAGTATGTTGATTCAGATGTACTGGCTTTTTATTTTTTTGCCAGCAGCTACTCCCCTTCTACGCGATCTTGAACATACATCTTTTACAGCTATAAGTCAAGAGTAGGGAACGGAGAGGTATAACTGTACAGAGAATGAAGCGAAACATACAGTCCGATTCAGTGCTTACTGAGGTAAAAACTCATCATCTGTAACTTCTGGTAGCTGATATGGACACACCAGAGGAAAGGATTCCACGAACAAACCAGTTTCAGCTTTTGCTTGCTTAACCGCTTGTGCATAACACTGGGCAAAGACGCTCTCAAGATAGGATTTGAGACTAGGCGAATCATCTAGAGCTTCTTTGACACGTCTACGATGTTCAATGATGCTTCCTTCCCAGCTACCACTTCTCTTTTCAGGCTGAAACTGCCATTTGAGCAAATGCACCAGAATTACAATCAGATTACTCTTGAGACTCCGACGCTCACTCCTTCCCATGTCGGCAATTTCTTCGATGAGGTTTTCCCAGTCCACGTTTGGGTAGTCGTGACTTTGCAATTTTTCCACAGTCGTTTCTATCCATTGCAGGTAATCCGTGTTATATAGCGTTTGGGAATGCGCCTTTAGGGAAGACATGGCAGTTTCCATAAGAAATGGTTAGATAATTTCTCGCATATCTTTACGATTAACATCGGTGCGTTAACAGAGTGTAACGCACCTAACGGATTCTAGGAATTGGAAGGTATTAATTTTGTCAGAGGTGTAGTCTCGCGTTCTAGTATGTAAATTTTGCGATGTTCTGTTGATTCTTCAGCATCGAGTGGAACGGTGAACACTAGATGAGCATAGTTTGTCTCTTCCTCTGCTTCCGTGAAAGGAACAGCATGACAAATGACTGGAAACCTATCTTTGCTATGCCGAATTAAAGGTTCCGCTAATCTAGCAATAATTCCAGTCCCTCCAAAAATATAGCTACGCTCTTGAGCAACTTTTAACTCAGAGAGAGTCCACCAATTGAAAACCATATCACCGTCACTTTTATCAGCAAGTTTCCATTTTTGCCGATAGCTTTTCGGGGTTAAAGTTAACAAACCTTTACCTTCTTCAAGCCTCCTTCTTCTTGCTAAGTTCACTAAAGATGATTCAAATGCAGCGCCAATAGCGACTCTAAAATTTGAGAATTCGTCATTCAAATCATTGTAGGTTAGGAGCCTAAACATATCTCCAATCCCTTTAACTGGATCTGTAATTGCGTTGGCTACTAAGATTTGTTTGCCGTTAACAAGTTCTTCAAATTCAAACGAATCATCAATATCAGATGGCTTAGGTGGTTTGCCAAAACCTTTTCCACCAGAGCGTTTTTCCTTTGCCATCACTCACCTCACTTTTCTAAATCATTTATTAAGTAAAAATGAAATTATTGCATTTTTTTCCATTATGCAAGTCCAACCAACTTTGCGCTTAATTCCCACATGCGATCGCCTTTTTCATCATCGCGGGCTTGAGGAGAGACTTTTTGAACAAAGGACTTGCCATCTTTCTTCTGGCGATTTCCCCAACTCCAATAAGCACCAGATTGATTGTACTCAGGATCGGCAACTACCGCAGCAACCCGTTCTCCTGCCAACTCCTGAGACACGTATCCCCCAGTGATGTACTTCTGGAATAATGGGAAGATTTTCTGAAATAGGGGATAGTGGTTTCTAAATAGCGGCGTTTCTGCAACACATCCCGGATAGAGAGAATTGAAGATGACACCGGTTGATTCGTGATAGCGCCGATGCAGTTCCCGCATAGTCAGCACGTTGCAAACTTTGCTGTCCTTGTAAGCTTTGACGGGTTCAAATTTCTTGCCATCAATCATCGAGATTGGCTCTTTAAATCCTTCTGCAAAACCTTGCAAATCGCCCAAATCTGGACGCGGCGGAATCTTCCCACCCAGTTCATCTGGATTGTGGGTGACAGTTCCCAAAATTACCAGCCTTGGCTCTGAAGATGACTTCTTGAGATCCTCTAGCAAAAGGTTGCACAAAAGGAAATGTCCCAGGTGATTTGTAGCAACACTTAACTCAAATCCTTCTGGGCTTCGCAGTGGCTCTTTTAACAAAGGCATATAAATTGCGGCGTTGCACACCAAAGCATCTAGGGACTTTCCACTTGCTCGGAAGTTCTTCACAAACTGTCGAACGCTTTCCAAGGAGCCAAGGTCAATATGCATACTAGTATAACTGTTGTAGGGTATTTCCACAGCTTGGGCAGCTTTTTGCGCCTTCGCTAAATCCCGACAGGCCAGCACTACATACCATCCCTTTTCAGCAAGCGCTTTCGCAGCATACAAACCCACCCCCGACGATGTACCCGTAATTACAACCGTTGACTTCCTATCCTGTACCATTCTATTCAGACTCTGTTAATCGCCTTTTCCTATCTTCAGGATTTTACATCACTGAGTTGTACCAATATTTATTTTTGTAAATATAAGTTTAATATTTGGTAATAAATAAGCATTTAAATCAAGGTTTCTAGATAACTTGTTTGCGAAATATTAAGCTCATATTCATCTTGATACTCAATGCTCACAGATAACTTTTAGGTAGGCGATCGCTGTTCTTGTTTGTGAAGATTGTTCTTAATTTTCTAATTCGGCATCGTTAAAACACCACTCCTTGTGCTTTTCAGCTAATGAGAGAGGTAAAGGATACTCACATTCAGCAGAAGTCCACCAATGACGGGATCTGAGATAGTGTGTAATTACATGATGAAGTTGAAATTTATCTGGTGATGGCGTTGCTAGGATATTGTGAGCGCGTGGCTGCGGAGCTTTCCAATCTTTTCTTGGAGATGGATTGTGAGCATTATTTTTGATAATGCATTTGCCTGTTTTTGCATCACGTTTGTTTATTAATTTACCATCTTTGTTAGTTTCTTTTTCGTATGTTCTCGATATCCAAGCTTGATAACGGCTCATCTCCTTAGCTAATTTATTAGTATCAGACTTTTCAGCAATGCTTAGGATAGTTTGAGTAAACCCAGTTACATCGCAATTTTGTGGAATGAAAATTCCTTTTGTAAAAGAAGCTGCACCTTTTATGAATGTTTCCTGTTTTGTCGCCAGTCCATATCCCTGTGGAACTTCATTGTTCATATTGTCACGTATACGAATAATGTGAATTTTGTTTGTCGGTGGTTTATCTGGCTCGAACTTGCTGTCTTGTAACCAAGTCCAATAGCTCCGAGCATTTTGACCGTGAACAAATAGATATATATCGTCAGCAGCAGAGTATGTCTGGCTCAATGTAGTCAGCATATTACTGATAACTTGATCCCAATTAAGCTTAGATGTTCTGTGCTTTGCTAATTCGCAAATTGTATCAGGCATGGTTCTAAAATGCAGATCCCTCTGAGGTAATAACACTCTGACTTCATTCTTATAAATTGCCACCACAATTGGCTCATTAAAACTTTGGCTTGCTGTTCTCTGGTTCCGCCGACTTACATACAAAGCAGCGTAGACGGTGTTATCGTCAGGAGTTGATAAAGGATAATTTAGGTCAAATGGCAAAATCGCATCCAAAATTGCAGCAAGAGCACGATTATAAAGATTCTGTTGCAAATCTTCGTCTGTTCTGGCTTCCCCAGTTTCATTATTATCTGCCTTCTCTGTGGACAAGATGCACTGAGGAATAAAATTATATTTAGGTAAAATAGATTTTAGATAAGGTTTTGGATCTTGATTACCACGATATCTAGGATGGTCTGGAGATAGAATTTCTACGATCATCGGCATTGGATGTTCGGGTTGATTCTGCTGCCCAAATTCTCGAATATGACGGTCAATGATAACTGTTCGACCGTTTCTTTCTATCTCTACTAGAGGATCGGCTAAACCTTCGGATGTATAAAACTCTAGATTGAGACTGTCCCCAAAGTAATGCTTGGCAACTAATGCAAGAGCATCTCGGACTTCTTCTGTGCGGTAACGTACTTGAATAGTTAAGTTATTTGCTCGCTCAGTTAGGAAGACTTTTAATTCCTTTTCAATATTAGGAAGTTCATTTTTAGAAGATTTAGGTCTAGAAATGTTTGGCGTGTCCTTAAATCGTTGCTTAATAGATTTTTTCAAATCCCCATCAACGGAAATCTTTTTCCAGGGAGCAGAAATTACTACGCTAGGTGGCAAAATATCTTTGATTTGTTCGAGTAATGTTCTCTCATCCTCAAAAGTAAATCCTGTTCCCCATCCTGCCTTCTGGTAAACTCGCGCCGGAACCAGAATATCTGTTTGGTCTGTTTCAAGAAAATTTAATGGGTTTGCCAAGACATCCGTTATGTTTGGAATTTCCACTGATAAACGTTCTAAAATTTGGTTGACCTGTCGGTTTTTCCATTGGGGAACATACTCACTTCCTTCCCGACGGTAATTTGCTTCCAGAACCGTGAAAGCATTTGGCTGTAGTAGGTTGTAGTCTCCTAGCCAAGATCGTAATCTGCGAACATAGCATCTTGTAGTACGCTTCTCTAACCGAATATCTGAGTCCTTTCCTTGTTTAACTATCCAACGCTTCATCTGAAAGTGAAGGTTGATTTTTTTAGGATCTATATCACTTTGAGTTGATATAACAAGCGCCACAGATGCTCGATGACCATGTGCATTTGGAAATGGCGGCCAAGATACAAGTTCAACTGTATTTCCGCTTCTTCCTGGGCCAAATAAAAACTTGAATGAATTTTCTCCTAGTTGATACTCGTGCTTACTTAGTTCCCAAGCGATCGCCCAAGAAGGTGCCCAAAATTCGAGATGATTAGGTGCTACTTGAGTCCAATGAAACTGATCTACACTGCAATACGGTTTTAACGCTTCATGTTCTGATTCTGGGTAACATACTTCAACCCATCTCTTGAATATAAGAGCTAGAATCTCTGGGTCAACTTCTTCATAAGCCAGAAAAGTAGCGGGGTTTGGTTCGCCATTAACCGTCAAACTGTTGATGACCCGAATCTGTGGCAGTAATAATCGGATCGTATTAAGTAATGAAGTTGTTGGGGCGTTTTCTTCAGGTTCTCCATAATGGGTATTAAATTTTTTTAAATTGGGAAACGGCATCACAAAACCAGTGATATCCCTGACCAGTGCCTCTTTAAACTCAAGGTAGATAGGCTGATAGTAATTAATACTCAAAGTTTCACTCCATGAATGAAATGGGTTAGTCGAGTTAGCGGGTAATAAACTGGCCCATACAGGGTTTTGATCAGCCTTCCAGAAGCACCACCTTTATTGATGGCGCTGCCCAAGAGCTTGCGGGCAGCCAACAAAATAGAGTTTTGCTCCGAATCCCCAGATGAATTTCCCTTTGCGGTTTCTGGCATAAACGCGGCATCGACAAACCAGATAACTGTTTTGCGACCACCGCGAGTGCTACGTCCAATTAATTGAGTTAAATTAACCGTTAGCGTCCAGATAAGCGGCGTTTTGAGCGCAATTTTAGCGATTCTATCAGGTAATCGAGAGAAAATTTGCGGGATTGTCAGAAAAGTGTCTCGTGCATATCGAGCATGTCTCTGAATAACCTCGACGGATAGTTTGTCGATGATATCTATCGTTTCCTTATTAACCCCACTGATAACTGTTTGATTATCATCTGGACTAGGGTGCTGTCTAACAGCAATCACCATACCACCAAAGTATGGTTCTCCAGTCAGGGGATGCATCATGTTAATAGCACGAGATATAGCACCCATTGGCGCAATTAAAAACTCCTTACCACGACCTGGAAACTCAGTGAGTTTAGACCGGGAAACCTGATCGTCTGAAACCCAGCGACCATCTTGAACAACATAAGATGCCCTATCAAGATAGGGATTTTTTAGAGAATTGTAAAACGCCTTAGCTTCTGCATAGCTATTTGTCACAATTAGCAGATTTTTGCGATCGCTACCGACGTTTGCTGCTAAATAATCTTGAAATTGCTCAAGTAGCGGCTTGCCTTGTTTGCTTTTACGGCAAAGTCCTGCAATCATCCGGCTAATGTTGTCCTGCCGATCATCTCCTTGACTACCGGAGATAAAGACAGGATTTCCTGCATCATCGACAACGGGGCAATAAAAGAATTCACTGTCATGCGCTACCGCTTTAGACTTCTCAGGAGGCGGTTCGATTAACAAAGTTGGCTTTAATTGCACATGAAAAGGATATGATTGTTCAGTATCTCCTGAGTAACTAGTTGCTGATGTAACTAACAAATTTGCTGGAGTCAGCCCATCTATGCTGAAGATAGAATTCCATTGGCTTAGAAGTGACCTACCCAAGGCAATCCCACGAAATATCCTAAGTTGTCTGTTGAGGAATTGAGCGCTAGTTACGGAACCAACAGGAGAATTAGGTAACAAGCTTTCAAAGTCACTGGGAGGGGTTATTGGTAAGGTAGATTCCAGGTCAACGCTAGCGTAACCTCTAGCCGATACGTGCTTACTTAATGCACCTAATACATGGGCTGCATAAATGGCTAGTTGCAGTAATTTAGCAAGGTTGTCTATGAAGCGCTCGACATCACATTCTAGTTGTTCAAATTTAATATCCCATCGCGTTGTTTGAATAAACTTTTTGCAGTTAGGATGGGGTACTGTAGTGAGCAAGTCTCCTGCTAACAATGCTCCAGAAACTAATGCTAAACGTTCTGCAATTACTGTGTCACTAGAGTTAAGACCAATGGTGTCAGGACTAACAAGATTATTTTGTATTCGCTTAAAGATTTCACGGTAGCGATCGTAGTTACGCTGATACTTAGATAAAGTTTGTTTTCGGACTTTGTTGGCACTACTTTGAACATGTGCTAATCCTGAAAGTTGTTCAGCCAATTTATCAAAAAATGTCCAAGCTGTAAACAATCTTCCTTCCTGGGTATATGCTTTTAACAGTTTTTCAATTTCTTGACGGGAACTTTTACCTTTAATTGTGTTTGTAATATTTCTGATCAAATACATTAAAGCCCCAATTCCTCGGTTGGCTAAATGTCGTTGATCTTCTGACTGTTCTAAATAAGGATCGCGGTATCTCCCTGGCACAACCACTTCGCCTTCCATCAGACCATGTACATGTTGATAAGATTCAGTTCTTGTCCATGTATCTTGCAACAACTCGAAAGATGCAAGTGTCTCTGTAGGATAGAAAATTTCATCTAGCTTGGGTTGAGCAAGATCAACTTCATCAATAATGAACAAATCTGTTGTTAGTGCCAAATATTCAAGAATGGTAATATTTTCAGTCAAATTGTGTGGGGCAACTTTCTTCTGAATAAACCCTTGTAAAGTTCCAATTATGAGTTGGGCATTTTCTAATGTAGTAGCTTTAATATGTCTGGGACAGACAGGAGCTATGGGACAACTGTAAACCTTATTCGGATCATTAACATCTTGTAGCTTGCCGAAGCATGGCGGTCTGCTGCGCTGACCATTTGATGTTTGTGGAATCTGAGGCTGTGCCAAGCTATACAATGGGCAGGATTGTGACAGCCATTTAAAACCAGGATGGGTGAAAGGCTGCTGTTTGTTACTGAACATTACAGCCTGATTTAATCGGCTAAGGTGCTTATGTCGTTCCGATTCTCCAATAATCGGAACTGCCCTGATCCCAACTTTTTGAGCAAATTCAAGCCAGTTCTGTACTTCACCTACACTATTTGTAGCAATCGCAACTCTTTTATTGCTATCTACTAAGAGTGCAACTAGGCAATCAATGAGGGTGGATTTGCCGCTTCCAGTCGGGCCTAAAATATGACCTTCTCCATCAATATAAATCTCTCTAGCTTCTTGATCCTGTTGAATATCCCAATAGGTTGACTGATTAAGTATTTGCCCTGCGTCGTATCCTAAAATAGGTTTCAATTCAGTTCCTTTATTAATCAAATCAGCTAGGGGGATTTTGATGGACTGACGATCCTTGGAAAGATTAATGCTGGGAATTTGAGTGGCATACTTTACACCAGTATTGGCAATTTCTTCTGAAATTCTGATTGTGCGCGTCTGCTGTGGATTAATGTTGAACTCGTAGTCACCAGCCGGGGCTGGTCTGTATTTCGTTTGCCGAAACTTCAATGGCTCTTGAGTCAGCAGCCTTTCATATAGTTCATACCGAGCCAATGCCATCTTTTTAGTTGGCGTAATTTTGTTGCTTGGGTAGTCGATGTCAAAACCTAGCCAACCAGAAGCCGAACTTTTGGCAACGTCATCATAGCTACGGAGAGCAATTTCCCAGCTAATTGAACTACGGAATTCTGCCGCTAAATGGCGTAGATGCTTTAAGATATCCCACTGTGCATCTGTCGTACCTGGCTCTCGGTAGCCTTGCATCAGTAAATGTGCTTTCCGAATAGCTTGGTCAGGGAAATGAGTCCACAGAGTATGAAGCATTAATTCTGTACGGGCGAAATCGGAAAATTTCATCTCAATCGGTGGTGATTCACCTCCCATTGCCTTTTTTAGCGCCTCATTCAAAGTACTGCTATCTCTCACTTCAAAACTCCCTTGACACGCTTAATTAATTCTGACTCTGAAAAAACAGGCAAATTTCCCTTATACCGACTTTTAAAAGCTGCTTGGTATGCTAAATTTGTCCATCGGTAATCTGGGATTACAAAGAATGATTGAGATTGGCCAATATTTGGAATCGTATCTTGATTTAATTCTCTAGCTAACATGGTGGCGCTTCCCCAATCTTTCGCGTCAATTGCCCAAATATCTCCAGTCGGTAGTGTCACTTTCAAATCAGCCTTGTCTAGTTCTGGCCATAGTTCTACTTGCAATCCCATTTTTTCGAGAGTTCGAGCTAAACGCAATTCTATGAGGGAAGGTCTAATTAGGCAGATGACGGTATCTTCTATCGGTGCTCTATCTACTCGCCCTTCTAATGGTTCACAACAGCCTTCGATATCTCGTGCGGCACAATCCAAATATCCACCGCAAGTCTTGCATAATGGCATTGACTCAGATTGCGGTGGTGCATCCCGATATGCTTGCATCAATAGGTCTAAAACTGGATCGATATCAGGATTATTAGAGCGAAATAAGGCAATTATTAAATCCGAAGGAAATGGGTTCTCAGCAATAAATCGACGGAAAAGTGTGTAGGTACTGTGGGGTAAGCTAAGTCGCTCAATTTCTGCCATTAGGCGTGGAATGTAGCTTTGATTCTGCTCTCGTTCCAAATTTAGTGCGTATCTGCTAGCCCAAGCTTCGCATTCCTCTGAGGGGCGCGTCATATTTCCAATTAATGGGTCTTCAGGATAATCGACGAACTCGGAAAAATCTGGCTCAACTGCCTCTACTGACTCTCTGGCCCCCTCAACCATACACAATATAGCTGGATGTCGCATTTCCTCATCCCGCAGTATCCATTTCAAGCTCAATCCTTGAAATGCTTCATATAATGGCTGTGGAAAGGGTTGTGAGTCCTCGACTAGATAAGCTGGCTCACCTCGGTTGATGCGATCGCAAATCTGCACAAGTCCTTTACATAACTTGATGAACAGAATTTCATCCTCACTGAATTGCATATCTAGGCTTTTATATAGAGATATTGACCGTTATTTTAATACGTTTGAACTAGTTTTAAGACTTTAAAAATATTTATAATTACGTTATTCTTAATCGAGGCGGACAAAATTTTTGTAGTCACCTCGATTTCTCGCATAAATTTACTTTTGGCTAATACTTCCGCTCTTTTGGCTCAAACATAGTAATTGCCACCGGTCGATATTGAATATCAATTCCTGCTGGTGAATAGTAAGCCATTGTGTGTTTCAGAAAGTTGCTATCATCTCGCTGGGAATAATCTTCGCGGAAATGAGCGCCACGACTTTCTTGGCGATTCAGGGCTGATGCCAAAATAGTTTGTCCCACTACCATCAAACTTCGCAATTCTAAGGCTTCCACAAGTTCGGTATTCCAGCAACTACCTTTGTCATCTAAATAAATTTGAGGATATCGCTGTTGTATTTCTTCTAGTTTGTGCAACCCTTCACTCATTAATGCCTCAGTGCGGAAAACGCCACAGTACTCAGTCATACAATCCTGGAAGGCTTGACGGACATGGTTAATGCGATACTGCCCTGGTTGTTCTAGCAAAGCTTGAATTTGTTGCTGGGCTTCCGTTATATACCGTTGCTCATCTACAGAAGGCAACTTACGTTTTTGGACAAATTTTGCGATCGCAGCTCCAGTTCTCTTGCCATAAACGACACATTCCAGTAGTGAATTACTCCCCAAGCGATTCGCCCCATGTACGGAAACACAAGATGTTTCGCCAGCAGCAAAGAAAGCATCAACTAAACCATCGCCACTACTACGGACTTGCCCATCAGTATTAACTGGGATACCACCCATACAATAGTGAATTGTCGGACGGACTGGCATCGGTTGAGTCACAGCGTCAACGCCTACTAGACGGTGTGCTTCTTCCCAGCAGAAGGGAACGCGACTCATAATTTTTTCTTTGCCCATGTGGCGTAAATCCAGATACACAAAGGGACCACCAGCACTACCATCGAGATGAACACCACGACCGGCGCGAATTTCGTAAGCGATCGCTCGTGAGGTAATATCACGAGGAGCTAGTTCCATGCGACTAGGTGCATAGTTCGCCATAAAGCGATCGCCTTCACTATTTATCAGATACGCCCCTTCTCCCCGTACCGCTTCTGAAATTAGTACCCCTACCGGATATAAACCAGTGGGATGAAATTGGACAAATTCCATATCTTCAAGGGGCAAACCTGCGATCGCAGTCATTGCCAAACCATCACCAGAAGAAGCGTAATCATTAGAGGTGGTATTATAAACGCGACCATAGCCCCCTGTGGCAAACATCACCGCCTTGGCTCGCACCACCTCTATATGTCCATCCAAAAGATTGAACATTACCACACCCTTGGCCTCATTTTCTTCTAAAATGAGACGCATCACATACCATTCTTCATAAACTTGCACCCCATAACGCCGCAGGTTGTTAACCAATTCGTGCAAAATCGCGTGACCGGTCTTATCGGCGGCATAGCAAGTGCGGTTGTGGGAATGTCCCCCAAAAGCTCGTTGAGCAATGCGACCATCGGGTAAACGAGAGAACAAAACGCCCATGTGTTCCAAGTCAATCACCACATCTGGCGCTTCTTGGGCGAGGATTGCCACAGCATCTTGGTCTGCCAAGTAATCAGAACCCTTGACAGTATCAAAAGCATGTGCTTCCCAACTATCTTCGGAATCAACATTTTTCAGCGATGCAGCCATACCACCTTGAGCCGCAACCGAGTGGGAACGAATTGGGTGGGTTTTCGCAACCACAGCAATATTTAAACTGGGGTCAATACGGGCAATTTCCACAGCAGCGCGACATCCTGCTAATCCACCCCCGACAATAATCACATCATGTTCCAGCATAATTAGCCCCCGACTGCAAACCACTGCTGTTCTATTGTAGAGATGTGATTGTGATTAATGAGGCGGTGCGTTGCGATCGTTGCTGTGGACTCTCTACAAAAAAATTCCCTGCCTATAGACAGGGATCTGATTACAAATTTTGAAATTAGGAGTTAAAAGTTAAAAATCAAGAGTTATGGGACAGATTGAGTGACTCATAACTCTTAACTCCTAACTCATAACTCCTAACTCCTAACTCATAACTCCTAACTCATAACTCCTAACTCTTTAGCTAGTTGCTTGTACAGGTTGTTGCTGAGACACATTACCTGGCATGGGTTCCATTTTGGTTCCAGGCCCTATAGGCATAACTTCAATATGATTTAATAAGGTAGTGACAAACGCAAACAACAAGAAAGGTAGCGATAGCAGAACGACGAGACCCGCAGTTGCTAAAGCGTACACGGGTCGCTTGGCACCCATTAGTGCCAAGGCTGAGGCCAAACTTAGGGTAATTGTAATTAACCAAACAATTATTTGACCGTAGATATCACCGAAAGTCAGGGTACAGACAAACCGATACTTTTGAATATCATTTTCGTTCATCACATTTGCCTCAAGTCTCTCCTAATAGGTTCTACGTTAGAACCATGTTTGCCTTCTAGAGAATTTCTAAATATTTTTGCAAGCTTTGTAATATCACTTTACAATCAAGCTTTTTTGTTACAAAGCACAATTCCTATTACAGTATGGCGTAAATAGACCAACCATATCCTACCGGAAGCCGTTGTTCTGTAGTCGCCGCGGCTGTGTAGCAAGTTTTCAGAGCAGGGATACCGATAACGCTCCTATGCCCCTAATGCTGACGCTCGGTCGCACAGCGTTTCATAGAGAAACAATACTAGCTGAGGCAATGTGCAACTTCATATTCTGACCTCTCTCCTTTTTTGAGACGATAGAGTTATAATTCTGTCGTTCCAATTAATATAATCGCCCTCTAGATGCGATCCTCTTAACTAGCCCCAGCAGTTGACCTCCTCAACAAATAGACTCTTTGCTTAAAGCCAAGAGAATTTTTGTCATCTGTCAAATTTCGGATATTCACAATAATATAGTATTTAATTTTTTGCTGGTAAATATTAAGTAGATAAATCCAGCAAACTCAGGATGCAAAAACCGATTTATTGATGTTAAATTTTGAGTATTGCCCGAATTTGTTGAATTAACTCAACAAAACTCTTTATTTTTCGTGGCAATATTGTTTTAGGAGTGAATGTGGATACTATTTTTCTTCGTAAAGGTGTTTTTTGGTTGCCAAGTATAGCTGCTCTTGCAGTCCTGAGTAGCGGCTTATCTGCAAGTGGCCAGACAGTGGACAAGGTGAGCAGTCAGCCATTAACCGAGCCTTCCGCAACCGTAGCCTCTCCCAACGAGTTTAGTACAGAACTAGACACTGCAAGCCAAAATCTCTCTACACAAACAACTGAAACATTTACAGTTACAAATTTAACTAAAGTACAGCAGTTGCCCGACACTCCGATACAGCAAAACGCCAGTGTAACAACCACACCCGTTCCAGGCACAGTGGTAACCTCATCTGCGACGCTTACCTCTGAGTTTGTACAACCTACTTCTCAAACTACTTCTCAAACTACTTCTCAAACTACTTCTCAACCATCTGCTCCCAGAGTGGCGCAATCGGATATTAATTTAGGTACAACTACCCGGGGTGGCAGCAGCTATATTGGCGTCGCTGCTAACATTGGTTTGAGTGGTGATGCGGACTCCTCTTTGGCCGACGGTAACTTCGCGGTAGTCAGCAAAATCGGGCTGACAAATGCTATATCGGTACGACCCTCAGCCGTATTTGGTGACAACACCACAATTCTAGTTCCGATCACCTACGATTTTTCCTTCAAGTCAGCAGATGCTTTTAGCGAACCGTTAGCGATCGCACCTTACGTCGGAGTGGGTGGAGCTTACAAAACTGGTGATGATTCGCAATTTGCCTTTTTAGTATCTGGTGGCATTGATGTGCCTCTAACTCCTCAATTTACTGCAACAGCTGCTGTGAATGCAGGATTTTTCGATAAAACTGATGTGGGCTTGTTGTTAGGAGTTGGTTACAATTTCACTGGGTTTTAAAACTTAGGAGTTAGGAGTTATATCAGGTTCGGTTAAACACTTATAATATCTGTAGGTTGGGGAGCCACTGCGTTGGGCGGCTCTGCCGACTTGTTCGCGTAGCGTCTCCGACAGGAGAAGCATGTTGCGTTTGAGGAACGTAACTTGCTTCCCGCAGGGTAACCCAAAATTGATCCATGTTCATGTTGGGTTTCACTGCCGTACCCCTACAATACAAGCAAGCTACAACCCAACCTACATTGATAGATTTTATTATAAGTAATAACCCCAACTTGATATTAACGCCGTGTGCAACTTTCTCTCAAACCTAACCTCCAGCCCCAACCCTTGTAGGAACGGGAGTAAGAATCAAAGCTTCTTAGGACTGAAGGAAAGGTTTGCAAAGGGGTTTCACGAATAATTTGCACATCCCGTGAGTTAGTAATGTTTCATTCATAACTCTTAACTCCTAACTCCTAACTTTCTACTTGGGGGTAACTTTATCAATTACCTTGATTTTGCCATCGTCTCCTACTGTCCAAACATCGTAAACACCGACGACATCGCCGTTAGCATCAACATCTACGTTGCCACTGGCTCCTTGGTAGTTAATCTTCTTACCATCTTTAAGTAACTTCAGTCCCTCGCAGACATCGGTAACTTCTGTGCCAGGCCCATCAGCCACTTCACGGATTTTGCTGGCTATGCCAACACCTGTATTTTCTTTAGCGGCTTGTGCCGCCAATGTCAATAAGGCAGCCGCATCCCAAGCTTGAGGAGCGTATTCTCCTGGCGCACCACCCTTTTTATCCTTCCACAGCTTGTTGAAAGCTTCTAGTGCTTTACCATTGGAACCGGGTACTGTACCGATCGCTCCAGTTAAAATATATTTACCATCACTGCCTTTGCCAACTTGTTCTGGGAAAGTAGGTGATTTTACCCCATCTGTAAGCAAAATCTGTACACCCTTAGCCACACCTTGCTGATAGGCGGCTTTCAGGAACAGACTACCAGTTTCAGCGTACAGTACAGCTAGGACTGCATCTGGCTTCCCAGCAAAAGCAGCAGCCGCTTCTGTATCAAATGTCTGGGCTTTCGGGTCGTAACGGACAGGTTTATCTTTATTAACAATGGTTCCACCCAATTTTTCAAAAGTTTGCACAAATGCTTTTTCAAAGCCAACGCCATAGTCGTTATTAATCACGACTGTAGAAACTCGCTTAAAACCTTTTTTATTAGCAAGTTGGGCTAAGGCTAGTGCTTGGTAGGTATCGGGGGGAGCAGTACGCGCCCAAAAGCCTTTAAAGTCGCCTTTTTGGGCCTTTTCGGTAAAGACGGGACTGGTACTACCAGGGGAAACCAGCATGACTTTATTCGGCGTGGCAATGGAGACTGCTGCACTAGAAACGCTACTGGCAAAGGAGCCAACTACACCTGCTACTTTATCTAAAGTTGCTAGTTTGGTCATACCGGCAGCACCAGCTCTGGGATCGGTTTGGTCGTCTACTTGCACCAAGTTCACTGGTTCGCCATTCACCCCACCGCAAGCGTTTACGGTATCGACGAGTAAAGGGACAGAACCTAGCATCTGCTGTCCAACAGAAGCCAAATCACCTGTTGTCGGTAGCAGGGAACCAATTTTTAGTCCTTGAGCAGTGCTTACGGTAGTTGAGTTTGCTGCTGGGGTAGCGGTACTTCCGGTGTTAGCTGTGCCATTGGGGGTATTAGTATCACCACAAGCCCCAACTAGGAACCCAATTGCTAGGGTAGCTATACTGAAGGTTAAAGCGGCGCTAATTTTTCTCATAAGTAATTTTTACTCCTCAGATGCTTAGGAGCCTAAAAGTAAGATTCAAACTAGATTTCTAACTTAGCTGGATCTTATCAAGACTCCAAAGGATAAATCATATCATCCATCTTTGGGAGTAGAAATATTTACTCCTACATTAGTATTATTTTTCTACACAGAATATACTCTGTGTAGAAAAAGCTGGAAAACGGAGAGGGAGGGATTCGAACCCTCGGTACGGAGTTACCTGCCGTACAACAGATTAGCAATCTGCCGCTTTCGACCACTCAGCCACCTCTCCATGACTCACGAATATCAATGTTACCAGACTTGCTCTTAAGAGTCAATAGTCATTTGTCATTGGTCATTAGTCATTGGTCATTTGTTATCTATAAAAGACTAAGGACTAAGGACTAGGGACAAATGACTAATTTTTTTTAAAGGACTTGCGATCGCATCCAAGCTACGGGCAAAGTGCGTAACTTTTTCCACTGGGGAACGTAAGCACGCTGACTGAATACATCGTAATCGTTGCGTTCAATCACCTCCAAAATTTGACCGTACAGCATTGATGCTGCCCACACAGGCCAACGGGCATCGGATGCTAAATAAGTAATTCCCTGGTCAGATGTGGTATAAAATTGACGCGCTCGGTCAATTTGAAAGCGCATCAATGCTCGCCAACGATCATCTACCACACCTTTGAAGAAGTCTTGCTCGGTATAGTTGAATTTTGCCAAGTCCTCAAGGGGAATGTAGATCCGTCCCCGTTTGGCATCTTCTCCCACATCCCGCAGGATGTTGGTGAGTTGATTGGCAATTCCCAGAGCGATCGCTTCTTCTGTGGGAACATAAGGTTGTTTGTTCTGCCGCCACGGTGCTGTGTACATGGTGCTATCCACACCCATAACTGCTGTTGACATTAAGCCAACAGTGCCAGCAACGCGGTAACAGTAGAGGTATAACTCCTCAAAGGTTTCATAACGACTGCGATATAAGTCCATGCGCTGACCAGCAATCATATCCCGAAAGGGCTGAATGTCCATCGGAAAGCGCTGGAGGGTATCAGCTAAAGCGACATCGTAATTTTCTAATGGGCATCCCGCAAAAATCGATTCCAGCTGCTCTTCCCATAGGTCTAGGGTTTCTGGCGTGGTAATAGCAGATGCGGGCCCATCCACCAATTCATCTGTACGGCGACACCAAGCGTAAATTGACCAAATAGATTGACGTTTTACCGGACTCATCAGCAAAGTACCCAGGTAAAAAGTCTTGGCATACTTTGCTGTGAGATGCCGACAAAGTTTGTAGGACTCGTCTACAGAGACCAGCGTTTTCATGCGCGCGGGGGATTCAGGCAGTTGCAGCATTCGTTGCGGGCGGTCGGGTGAGCGTTTGCAGGTTTGAGGAATTTGCTACCGGGAGAGCCTCAGAAATCGCCTGCGCTGTCAGCTTACCAGAAAGTACGGCACCTTCCATACTGCCTAAGTAGCGTTGCATGGTATAACTTCCGGCGAGATAGAAGTTGGCAATGGGCGTAACTTGTGCGGGACGGTACTGTTGACGACCAGGGGTCGCTTTGTAAACTGAACGCGGCGTTTTCACCACATGAGATTTCAGCAATGTGGCTGGATTGTCTCCCCCAAAGTGGTCGGGGAAGAGTTTTTCTAGCTCGGCAATCGTTGCAGCCACAATCTCCTCATCGGATTTGGCAATCCAATCTTTTGCCGGGGCTAGAACTAATTCCAGCATCGAGCGATTGGGGTTGGCGTATTCACGGCAGGTATTGCTCATATCAGCATAAACGCTCAGGAGGGGCGATCGCGAAAATAGCAAGTGATCAATTTCTGTAAGTTTTCGATCAAACCATAGATGCAGGTTAATCACTGGTACGCCTTCCAAGCCTTCTAGCTTCTTGAAAAACTCCATTTGCTTCCAAGGCTTAGGCAACATGACTTTCAAAGGATCAACCGACATAGCAGATACATACAAATCCGCTATCAAAACTTCATCTTCTGCCCCATTTAACCCTCGAATCAAGTATCCTTTCACCGTACCATCGGCGTTGAGCAAAATCTCCTTCAAGGGGGCATTCAAACGCACTTCCCCACCGCGTTCTGTGATGTAATCTACGATAGGGCTGCATAGACGTTCTGTGGGAGAACCATCCAAAAATGCAATTTTGGAACCATATCGTTCTTGCAAAAATCGATTCAGTGCAGTTAATAGGATCGTTGCCGAAACTTCATCAGGATTGATAAAGGTGAGCGCTTTACATGCGGCGATAAAAACGTCACTAGTTACCCGCTCGTCAACACCTTGCCTTTTCAACCACTCTAAAAAGCTGTACTTGTCCATGTCTTCAACATACTTTTGACCCCGAACCACTGCTGGAAGTAGGCCAATTGCAAATCGAATCTTCTGCTCCCAAGTCAACATGTCTTTGTTGCGAAGAATCGACGCAATCACGTTGAAAGGAGATGGAATATCTGGAACATCAAAACGTGATAGTGTCCCTGGCTTATCCGGTTGATTGAAAATCAGCGTATGCTCTTTCCACTGAAGTCTGTCTTCAATGCCCAACTCCTTGAGCAATTGAAGCATGTTGGGGTATGCCCCAAAAAAGGCGTGTAACCCGGTTTCGTACCAGTCGCCGTCAGAGTCTTTCCACGCCGCAACCAGACCACCCAGTACGTCCCGGCTTTCCAAGACAATGGGAGTATGACCTGCGTCCGTGAGATATTTCGCGCAGGAAAGTCCTGCTAGACCAGCACCCGCGATCGCTACTCGCATTTAACCCTAATACCCTTCAATATTTCTTAATGGTTTTGTCGTTCTCATTATACGTTGCAATCCGTTACATTTGGCAGTTATTGTGGGATCGCTTCCCCAAAAAACTTTTCCCAAAGGAAATTTTACCTACGCGCACCTGCCCAAGCAAATTGCCAATACCATTATTGGCAATAGGTTTGCGGCGAGTATTTCATCTAGATTTACTCCAGGTGATTTAGGCAAACAAAAGTATATCCTCTAACTGAAAATAGGTAATCCCAAATGTGGACTTAAAGTAGTTGATTTCTTTGCTAATCCGTGTATTTGATCTCTTGGAAATGTCTGGGCTATTGGTTAAAAACTGCTAGTTGATTTGGGAGATATTTTCTTTCAGGGAATATATCGATAATGTAAAAATAAAGACCAGTTATATTTTTTTTAGTATTTTAACTATTAATTATTCAGCAGCTATTGAGAATAATTTTGACCTATTAAAATAGCCGAATGCGATCGCAAAAATACTTTTGCGGGAAAACTAATCTCTGGCAGCGTCAGTAATTATGCTGAAAATTTTGGCTTAATTCTCTTAGGCAGCAGCCCCTATATATTCCCATACTGAGCATGGGAACGAGAATAAAAACCTACCTTTGAAAGCTCGCCATTCCCCATAAGGATATACGATAAAGGTTTATGTCCTCTAGGTTGAACAACTCAGTTGTTTAACGCACAACTTATAGGTAAAAGATTATGGGTGTATCGCAGGAGCTAAGGCGCTTTGGACATCATCTGATTCTAGGTATTTCAGGTACTACATTAAGCGATGATGATAAACGCGCACTCACTGAATTGAAACCAATTGGGGTGATCTTTTTTGCGAAGAACTTTCTGGATGGCACTCCATATCAGGTTTGGCTAGAAAGCTTCAAGGATTTGAACAGCCAGATACGAAAATATACTGAACGTGATTCAATGTTCATTAGCCTCGATCATGAAGGAGGTCGTGTAATTCGTACACCACTGCCAATTACCCGCTTTCCTCATGCCTTGTTGCTGCGATCGCACGCCCGTGAAGTAGCAAAAGCCACAGCAGTAGAACTAAAATCACTGGGCATAAACTTATCCTGGGCACCCGTAGCAGATATTTTTTCCCATCCCAATAACCCGGTGATTGGGCCTCGCGCCTTTGGTAACACTCCCGAAACTGTTACTCAAGGTGCCCGTGACTACTACTTTGGATTGCAAGAGTCAGGAATTATTGGATGCGCCAAACACTTCCCCGGACATGGAGACACCAGCAACGACTCTCACATTGAGCTACCAATACTAAATTTAACTCTAGAAGACCTGCGACTTCGAGAACTTATACCTTTCAGAGCTTTAATCGAAGTACAGATTCCTTTGATTATGACTGTCCATATTTTATTTCCCAAGATAGATCCTGATGTACCTGCAACGCTTTCCCAGGCTATCCTCAAAACCATACTTAGAGAGGAACTTGGCTTTGAGGGAGTGGTTGTGTCTGACGACTTAGATATGAAAGCTATCTCAGAAATGTTTATGAAAGCTGGTACTGTGGCGCGGTCACTTCATGCAGGCTGCGACCTGTTTATTATCTCGCGCAATATTAATTCTTCATCTATAGAAAGAACTTATCAGATTGCTGAAGATTTTGCCGATTCTCTAACTAATGGTAGCTTAGACGAATCAGTAGTGGAGGCAGCTAGAGAAAGAATTGAGAAACTACTGGCAGTAACACCGCAATATCCCATACATGCTCTGGATAAAGAGATATTATTGCAACATGCTCAACTAGCGATCGCTAGTTCCTATTCATAACCCAACACGCATTCAAGTTGCATATTAGCTAATAGCTAAAATTGCATTCCGTAATTTTGAATTTTGAATTTTGAATTTTGAATTGTTTAGTGGGTGGTATAGGGGTCGAACCTATTTCTGCGGGTTAAAAGCCCGATGCACAGCCGTTATGCCAACCACCCTTGTTAATTTGAAAAAGAAATGAGCAAGTGCGATCGTATTACATCGCAAGCTTTGTAACACCAACAACAGATATAAATCCACCAGGGAGGTACTGCCCCTCCTATTTCTGTGTTATCAGCACAGCGCCTCGCTTTTCGGCTTCAGGTGGAAAAAGAGGAAGATGGAGGAATCGTAGCTTGCTTCCCGTAGGGTACCCCTACAGTTGCCCGTACTCCAAGGTTCAAGCTTGGTTGCCGTCCATTCAGCAGCATCTTCCATTCAGGGGTATCTGACGGGGCTTGAACCCGCTATGACTGGTTCCACAAACCAGCGCCTCGACCACTTTGGCTTCAGATACCATCAGTGGAATCAATGGGACTTGAACCCATAACCTCCTGCTTGCAAGGCAGGCGCTCTATCCATTTGAGCTATGACCCCATCAAATAAGTAAAAAGAGCAAAGTAAAACTAAAAAGAAAGAGAAATAATTAAATTCATTCTTTTGATTTTTGACTTTTAACTTTTGACTTTTGACTTTTGACTTGTTTAGGCGGGAGTGGTAGGACTCGAACCCACAACTTTCGAGGTAGAAGCTCGAAGCTCTATTCCATTGAGCTACACTCCCAATATTTGGTAGTCCTGGCAGGAATCGAACCCGCAACATTCTTCTTGTAAGAAAGACACTCTACCAATTGAGCTACAGGACTACGCAAGCGAGTGGAGGGACTTGACCCACGCACTGAGTATGGCGTACTCAGATGCTACCGATTACATCACACCCGCAAGTTCAGAGCGGACGGCGAGATTTGAACTCGCACGAAGACGTTGGAAGCGTCTCATGCTGCCGTTACATCACACCCGCATTAGTCAAGCTGGTAACAGGAATTGAACCTGTAACCTACTGATTACAAATCAGTTGCTCTGCCAATTGAGCTACACCAGCACTAATTTTGGTGACGGGGGCAGGAATTGAACCTGCCGATGTTCAGGTTATTTCGCCTTCAAAGGGCGCTATGTTGCCAATTACACCACAGGGCTTTATTGCCAGGGCAGGGTTTGAACCTGCAACCTCATCGTTCAGAGCGATGCGACTTACCAATTCGTCCACCCGGCAATGAATGGCTGCCTCAGTAGGACTCGAACCTACAACCGCGCGGTTAACAGCCGCTTGCTCTACCATTGAGCTATGAGGCAACGAAGCCCCCCAGGTCGGAATCGAACCGACGACCTCCTGTTCTTCAGACAGGCGCTAACTACCAACTGAGCTACCGGGGGATAAAATAAGAGATCATGCAACGAGAGCGGAGGGATTTGAACCCTCAAATCTTCAGTTTCGTAGACTGAGATGTTATCCAGTTACACCACACTCTCAAGGCGGAGAAGACAGGATTTGAACCTGCGACGGATATTAACTACCCGTTTCCTCTTAGCAGGAGGACGCTTTGGGCCACTCAGCCACCTCTCCATAATGGGTCGAGCAGGATTTGAACCTGCGTGCAAAAAAGAACAGTTTTACAGACTGTCGCCTTCAGCCAGACTCGGCCACCGACCCATAATCATTCCCTCGACGAGAATTGAACTCGCATCTGTGCTTTGAAAGAACACTGACTTAACCATTCGTCCACGAGGGCATAATTTACAGAATTTTAAATTTTTTGATCTAAAATCCAAAATCCAAAATTGTCTGACGCAGGGACTAGGATTTGAACCTAGAACATCGGATTTGGAGTCACGAGGTGTTACCGTTACACCATCCCTGCATTTGGTGGCAGTGGCGGGATTTGCACCCGCATATACCAGGGTATGAACCTGGGGCTTTGCTAATTAAGCTACGCTGCGATCGCACCAAAGGCTGAGGTGAGATTTGAACTCACGATATCGGTTTTGCAGACCGACGCCTTCGACCACTTGGCTACTCAGCCATTTGGGAGTCCCGACGAGATTCGCACTCGTAATCTTCAGCTTGAGAGGCTGACGGCTTAAACTATTCGCCTACAGGACTACAACCAGGGTGACGGGACTCGAACCCGCAACATTTCCGCAGACAACGGAACGCTCTAGCCAATTGAGCTACACCCCGATTTTTGGGAATATGTGCCTAAACTTTTAGGTTTTTAGGCACAGATTTTGTTGGTGAACTTGCCCATTTCTTATTTAGTTTTCAAGGTTCAGAAAAATTACTTTTAACTGTTAGAAACTGTTAGGAAAACAACCGAAACTCTAGGTAGCAAGCCTGTTGTATATTACGGATGTATTCAGTGGTTTTGATGAGTGCAAACTTAGAACTTTTTTCGTTTCTTGCTTCTACTGCCGATGATTTGCAAGTAGGAGCAGCTTTGTTTACTAAGGACTCTGGTTGATTCCAACACCTGTCCTTTAGTTGTATGTAGAACATAACTTTGACTCTTGGGAAGCTTGTCTTTTGCTTCACTACATATATACTACAAAATACTACAAGAGGTGTCAAGGGGTTTCAGAAAGTTTTTTTGAAATTGTCTATAAAAGCTGCTGCACTTAGATTTCAACGTGCTAAACCCTCTCAAAAGTCAAACTACAGCTTATGATTGGGTGAATATTTAAAAGCCTGACGTGACAGACAACTACTTCAAGCGACAACAGATAATTAGTGTTGTTGCGATCGCCTCTACGATTACAGCTTGTAGTATTGCCCCAGGCACCTCCCCACAATTGGGGTTGAACCAGCCTTTAAGCAAAATCCATGCTGCACAAGTTCAAGATCCTCTGGGAAAGGGACAAACTAATGTCCAACTACCGCCATCAGCTAAAGTAGAAAACCCTACATTTACAGTCCCAGCTAAATATCAGGGAAAAACAGTTTATCAGGTGCATCCCAGGAACAACGAGAAGGTTATTGCTCTAGGCATTGATGATGGGCCTTGGCCAAAGACAACCCTAGAAATGCTGGACATCCTGAAGCAAAATGATGTTAAGGTGACATTCTTTTGGGTAGGACAAGCCTTACAAGCAAATCCCGACCTAGCCAAGCAAGAGGTAGCCGAGGGACACGCCATTGGCAACCATACTTGGCATCATTGGTATCGGCGAATGGATGAAGCCACAGCCAAGAGTGAAATTGATCGCACAGCTGACCTGATATACAAAACTACAGGAGTCAAAACTGCTCTGTTTCGTCCTCCTGGAGGCTTTTTAAATAACGGACTAGCCGCTTACGCCAAAAGCCAGAAGGACGCTGTAATTATGTGGTCACTAACTTCAGCCGATACTGACCCTCACGCCAAACCGCAGGCATTTGTAAATAATGTCCTCAAAGGCGCGAAACCTGGTTCTATTGTTTTAATGCATGATGGTGGCGGCGATCGCCAAAGAACTGTACAAGCTTTGCCACAAATCATCAGTGGACTCAAACAGCAAGGCTACCGATTTGTGACAATTCCCGAATTGTTAAAAATGGCGCAATAAACGGTGAGAAATTTTACTCCCCGAATTTTAGATTTGAAATTTTGGATTTTGGATTGAATAATCCAAAATCCAGAAAGGTCTGTTCTGGCAGTTTCTCCAGGAGTTGCTCCCGAACTTCAACGTGAGAACAAATCTAAAATCCAAAATCCAAAATCCAAAATTGAGCCACCCTACTATTTGTTTTTGTTTATTCGCTCATGACAGAAGCACTGCTCTCTTGAGCTTCCTGCCAAAGTTTGTGCAAAAAGAACTCAGCGCGATCGCTGATAGTGGTGACAAACACACCTACAGCATCCTTATAACTATCAGATAGCCAAGAACCCCGCAGGGTGACTTCCATATATTCAGCATCGCAGGCACAGAGGGCAATGATTCCTCTGTCATCTCTTTTTACCTCAGCCCTGAGTACTTCTACTCCTGGCAAATCAATAGGAAGCAAAAAGGAAGCGGTACTGGATTCAATGCATAAACCTTGCCCAACTCGCAGGGCTAAAATCACTCGCTGTGCTACCCATTCTTCTAGCGACAGAGTGACACATTCCAAATCAAAGCTACTTTCAGTGTAAGTTAATTTCAGCATTCCTTATGCTCTCCTGTTATTCCAGGCTTCCTTGCATATCTATCCAAAACTGTTCAGCAAAAGAAATCGCGGGGTGCATTGGCGGTTTTGGTTTGGTACGCAGTTGCATACCAGCCTCAAACAGGGTGCGATCGCCTTTACGGGAGTTACATCTTTCACAAGCTGCGACTACGTTATCCCAAGTGTGAGAGCCGCCTTTTGATCGCGGCATCACATGATCTAGCGTTAGACGTTTGCCGCTACCGCAATACTGGCAACTGTGATGATCTCGTCGCAAAACTTCCCGCCGATTCACTGGCGGAACTTTCCACATCCGCTCATTGGAAGTGATTGTCAAGCGAATGTGTTTTGGCACATCAATTACCAAACTGGGTGAGTGAACTCGCCATCCGCCTTCTGTGGTAAAACCTAACGGTTGGGCTTTGTTGGTTACTAACAGCACAATCGCCCGCTTGATATTGATCCGACACAGTGGCAAGTAATTTTGCGAAAACACCACCACAGATTGCTCTAACACTTGCATTGCGATCGCGCCGCGCATGGAAGATATCGTCACAGCTTAACTCCTTATAAAAAAACCCCCGCTTCCTTTGGGTGAAGCGGGGGTTAGAATTGACCGGAAAATTTTCTGGTCTCATATCGGTACAGTATTTCTTCGCCTGTACGCCCCGCTTTCTTCGTCTAGTTGTGGTTTTGCAATCAGCGCACTAATGCTGAGATGTCTAAAATCATAATTACCCTCTGTGATTTGCCCATGATTTCGGCTACCATCGCCCATAAATAAATACTCCACTCCCATAGCAGCTGATTCCCAACCGGCTCGGCAATTGGTAGCGCCCAAAGAAGTAGAGATGGGGTAAATGGATTTCACAGAAAATTTCACCTATTGAACATTCCTTTAAACATACTACACTTGTATTACTATCCTGTCTATACCTTTAAGGAGAAATAGTGATGCATACGATCGCTCGCACCCCAACCACCGATATGGAAGTTACCAGCATCCGCCTAGAGCGGGAACTCAAAGATAAACTCAAAGAAATAGCTGGGAATCAGGGATATCAAGCTCTGATCCGAGATATCCTTTGGAATTATGTCCAGCAAAAATCAGGTGAGTGGAAGCCTCGATTTTCGCGATCCGACATTCGAGCTAGCATCGCTGCCACAGCTTGGCAAGAAGAACGCTGTGTACTCACAGGTCAACTAATTCAACCCCAACAACCGATGTTGCTAGGACTGACGAGGAATGGCGATATGGTTCCTCTGAGTGTCGAGAGTTTGGCTGGATAGTATATTCAGGCAATGCAGCCCAGTTATTAATCAAGACTGCTGAGTTAAAAGGCCGCCACCTCAGTTACTCCTCTGTGGAAATCAAAAAGACCACAGTGGCTCCACAAAGGGCGAGGCTAAAACCCAAGTACATCAGGACTGAGTACTTTTACTTTACTCATCACTCAGTAAGGTAAAAATAATTGGGCTGCATTCAAAATTTAGTTTCATTGATATCTTACTGAGAGTTACGGAGATCAAATAGTAGCCTGTTAAACCTACTGTATTTGAAAAAAAATGTAACAAAAATTTATAAATTAAATTAGATAATTTTAAGTAGTTTTACGTGAAATTAAGAGAATTTTTGCTGGGATTCCAGAGGAATTACGGTTTATGTATACTTAATAGATCGGATAAAGTTAATAAATTATTCCAACATACAGTAGTCAAAAATAAGCTGAATGAAGCATTTATCGGATATCTGAAGTATTCTATTACTTACGCAATACTGTAGCAATTTGTTTTATGTGGTGATTTGACTATCTGAGATAGAAAAGGGCTATAACAGGTGAGAGAAAGTATTTATAGAAGATTTGTCAATTATCAAGGTGTAGCAACACAACTAACGGTGAAGAATATGCGAAGAGGTTGGGTGCAAAAACAATGGTGTTATTATCCAAGGGCGTACTAAGAATGAAAAAGCGTTTATCGTCGCCGCCACATTACCTTGATCACACAGATCGACTACAACCTTACCAAGGGGAGCTGATGCAACATCAGGAAGAATCTGCCCGCCAGTTGGTACAAAAGATTAACCAAATCATTGCCAATAGCTCGGCGACGGCATTGGTGCTGCAAGAGATTGCCCAATTGCTAGGAGTTGTCTTTCAAGTAGATTGTTGCTGCTTGGTTTCAGTAACGGGTGAGGCATCCGACGAAGCCACTAGTAGTAATTGGTGTGCAGATAAGTATCTAGGGTTGCCGTACCCAGAAGAGATGTTTTCAATGGAACAGTTGCTTATGCACTCGCCAGTGCTGCAATGTGCTGCCCAGCCATTGAATATTGAAGACATTTCCCTGATTCACAACAGTCTGGTAATTGGTTGTCAATATTTGCCACTACCGATAAAAGCAGTTTTGGCAATTCCCACCCGATTTGGTGGCAATAATAATGGGGTGATTAGTCTGATTAAATTCCAACCTTATGATTGGAGTGAATCAGAAAAACAATTGCTCAAAGAAGTCGAGTCAGTCTGCGCGATCGCTTTTTCGGGAGTGGCACAAGCTCAACTAATTGCTCATCAACAGCAGTACCAGCAAAAGAGTAATCAGCATCAAAGCTTAATCAAGCAATTAACTATACTGAGTCGTAGCAACTTGGAGCTTAATCAAATGCTCCAGTTAGTTATCGCCTCGACTGCGGAATCTCTCCAGGCAGATCGGGGTTTGCTTATATTACTAAAATATACAGATCCACTATTTAGGACTCAAGCTAAAAAACAAATTCCGAAAGCGAAAGCTACCGTGATTGGTGAATGGGCTAGGGAAACACAAAGTAAAGGCACTAGTAAACCAAAAACCTTAAATGAGTCTTTCTTGCTTTCAGACTGTGGTTTATGCCAGCGTGCCTTCATGGATTCTGGAAAAGCAGTAATCTTTGATGACTATACAGACCAAAACGATACTTCGCCAGCTGCTGGATTATTTGCAGTAGAAGAATTGCCTGCGGTACTATTAATACCATTAGAGACTCAAGGTAAAATCTTAGGATTCTTGATACTACAGCAATCTGTGATTCGTAGTTGGCAACAAGCAGAATTAAATCTTGTAGAAATGGTTTGTGCTCAAGTGAGTAACGCCATAATTCAGTCACAGACATTGCGCCAAGTGCAAACTTTGGTAGATGAGCGGACGGCCAAACTCCAGAGTAGTCTGGAACTCCAGGCGAAATTGCATGAAAGAACACGGCAGTATGTTGAGCAGCTACGGAAACTTAACGAACTCAAAGATGAATTTTTGAGTAACATGAGCGATCGCTTGCGTTATCCCCTGACAAACATGCTGATGTCAATTCGTAACTTACGTTTGCCAGGAATAGCACCGGAGCGTCAAGTTAGATATATGGATATCCTAGAGGAGGAATGTACAAAGGAAATCAACTTGATTAATGACTTGTTGACACTCCAGAAACTAGAGTCGCCTCACGAAGCTCCACAATTAGAACCTATAGATTTAAATACTAGAATCCAGGATATAGCAGCATCTTTTGAGAAAAAACTCGCCGAGAAGGGATTAAAGATTTCTGTAGATTTACCAGAGGATTCGCTAAAACTGCAAACTGAACTGGAGAGTTTTGACCGCATTCTCCAAGAGTTGTTAACTAATGCCTGTAAATACTCACAGCATAATACCATTGTCCACTTGGAAGCTGCTCACCGAGTTGATCAACAAATTGATCAAGTTATCATAAAGGTGACGAATACAGGACATGCCATCTCCGAAGAAGAAGCCACCTACATCTTTGACAAGTTCCGTCGCGGAAAAGGGCGCTGGACTCCAGGAACTGGCTTGGGACTTGCTTTAGTCAAGTCTTTAGTGCAGCATCTGAATGGAGCGATCGCTGTTGAAAGTGTCCAAATCTCGGATTCTGAACAGAGCGAAATTTGCTTCACCCTGACTCTGCCCCAATTTTCTGACGAAAGCAAACCATAATTCTGAAAGTGACTAAAAAACAGAACACAACAGAGAACCTTGATTTCCAATCTCCCACTGATGACACCAACCTAGAAGGGGATTTATCTACTCATCCACTTGCTTTGTTGGTTAAGGTAGAAATTGAAATTGAGAAAATAGGACAGCGACATCGGCAAATTAGTGCTAAAGTCCAAATTCCCCACTCAGTGGAACAGATATGGAAGGTTCTGACAGATTATGAAGCCTTACCTGACTTTCTCCCCAACCTCGCCAAGAGTCGTCTAATCGAGCATCCCAATGGTGGAATTAGACTTGAGCAAGTAGGCTCCCAGCGCTTACTGAATTTTAACTTTAGTGCGCGGGTAGTTCTGGATTTGGAAGAATACTTCCCTAAAGAAATTAATTTCAAAATGGTAGAGGGAGATTTTAAAGGCTTTTCTGGTAGCTGGTGTTTAGAGCCTTATTCCCTCGGTGAGTATCTAGGAACAAATCTTTGCTACACAATTCAAGTTTGGCCTAAACTCAGTATGCCAGTGGGAATCATTGAAAATCGCCTCAGCAAAGATTTGCGGTTAAACCTTCTGGCTATTCACCAACGTGTAGAAGAGTTAGCCAGGAAAGAACCTAATATCTAGTTGGATTATCATTCAGGAAGAATCCTGAATGATAGTTTTGGTTACTAGATTTAGAGCAAAAAAGCTTTTGCTTTTATTGTTTTTAAGTACCCCCAGGGGAATTCGAATCCCCGTTACCTCCGTGAAAGGGAGGTGTCCTAGGCCTCTAGACGATGGGGGCATCGGACTCAGACCTTTTATAAGGTAACGAATTTCCTGGCTTTTGTCAACAGCTTTTGCCAAAAAAAGTTTATGGCAGCTAAACTGGGTGGAGGAAAAAGCTTGAAGAGGATACAAAGACATGGAGACACAAAAAGAATTCCGTAGACGCTTCTGGGAGAAGCCGCAGGGTGCGTCAGCGTCCGAATTTGGGAACTTCCAGAGACGCTCAGAGAGAAAAAACGCTGAATTCAGCAAGGGACAAAAGGTATGATCTTGTACCCTGTAGAGTTAATATCTACGGTTTTTTACAAAAGATTTTGAAATAAATCGCTCAAAATCTACAACATGGAAGCATCTTTTGAAATCACCCTACAGATGGCGATCGCTGTCTTTGCAGGCATTAGCGCCCAAGTGCTGGCTGCATACCTTCGTTTACCCAGCATCGTCTTGTTATTGCTGTTGGGCATCCTCTTTGGTTCTGATGGTCTAGGGCTGTTGCATCCCCATTTGCTAGGCAGTGGGCTGGAAGTTATTGTCGCCCTCGCAACGGCAATAATTTTGTTTGAAGGCGGACTTAACTTGGATCTGCGAGAGTTAGGCAGAGTTTCAGTCAGTCTGCAATTGCTTGTTACTCTAGGAACGCTGATCACATTGCTTGGTGGGAGTATGGCAGCCCACTGGCTGGGTGAATTTCCCTGGAACATAGCTTTTCTCTATGCTTCCATAATCGTGGTGACAGGCCCTACCGTTGTTGGCCCTTTGCTCAAACAAATCAATGTAGATCGGCAAGTGGCAACACTTTTGGAAGGAGAAGGGGTTTTAATTGACCCTGTAGGGGCGATCCTCGCCTTCGTTGTCCTCGATACGATTTTAAACGGCGATGCTGGCCCGATCAATGCGATCGTCGGTTTACTTATGCGGCTGGGTGTTGGCGCGGCAGTTGGTGGTGCTGGCGGTTATCTGATGAGCTTGATTTTCAAACGCGCCAATTTTCTGTCATTCGAGCTAAAAAACTTAGTGGTGTTGGCGATACTTTGGGGTCTGTTTACCTTATCGCAAATCATCCGCAGTGAATCGGGAGTAATGACAACAGTAGTTGCAGGAGCAGTCTTTGCTAACTCCTCAGTCCCAGAAGAACGTCTGTTACGGAGCTTTAAAGGTCAACTGACAATTCTCAGCGTTTCGGTGCTATTCATCTTATTAGCTGCTGACCTATCCATTGCCAGTGTGTTTGCTTTGGGTTGGGGTAGTTTATTCACTGTTTTGGTATTAATGTTTGTCGTTCGCCCGATTAATATCCTGTTGTGTACGTGGAATAGTGACCTAAACTGGCGACAGAAACTGTTTTTAAGCTGGGTTGCTCCTAGAGGAATTGTTGCCGCTTCCGTAGCTTCTTTTTTTGCGATTTCGCTGACACAACGCGGCATTAACGGCGGTGATTCCATCAAAGCTCTAGTATTCCTGACAATTATCATGACTGTTGTCTGCCAAGGGCTAACAGCTGGCTGGATTGCTAAATGGCTGCAAATCACCTCCAAAGACGTAACTGGGGCAGTGATTGTGGGTTGTAATCCCTTGAGTCTTTTGATTGCCCGGTTCTTTCAAGAACGCGGAGAAAACGTGGTCATGATTGATACTGACCCGGAATGTCTTGTACAAGCTGAGGCGCAAAATCTGCGGGTGATTGCCAGCAGTGCGCTGGATGCTGCTGTTTTGGAAGAGGCAGGACTTGCCTCTATGGGTACTTTTTTGGCTATGACAAGTAATGGCGAAGTGAATTTTGTTTTGGCTCAACGAGCAGCTGAGGAATTTAAGCCGCCGCGTGTCTTAGCTGTTTTCCCCCGTGATCCGCAAGCGAATACCTCGGCTAATAATAAAGTTAATCAAGCTTTTATCCCAGACTTAGCGATTAAAACTTGGAATGAATATCTCAATGATGGGCGAGTCAAGTTGGGAACAACCACGCTGAATGAGTCGGAATTTTCCACTCAATATGATCACATCCAAGAAAAAATTCGGACTGGGGTGTTGATACCACTATTGGTAGAACGAGAAGAACGTTTACAGGTAATGCCAGCTAACCAAGATTGGGAAATTGGCGATCGCATCATTTACCTGTTGCATGACCCCAGACCTAGCCTTTTAAAACGCTTATCTGGTGCTACCCAATCCACTCCCCTCTCTCTAGAAAAGTTGCCGGAGGTTGAAGACCTATCCCTGGCCCAATTTTAGATTTTGAATTTTGGATTTTAGATTGAAGGAAAAATCTAAAATCCTTGCATTGAATGACTCCTAACTCCTAACTCCTAACTCATCCTGATACATTTGCCATTCCTGCCACACTAAAGCCGATAAATTTACTATGGCAAGAATTAGCGTCGCCACCGAAATCAGATAACTATGTATTGTGTAAAGGTGTTCGACAGTAACTGTGTTTATCGCTCCACCCCCAGTCAGGATGTCGCGCAGTTGTCCACCAATAAAAGGAATAGCTTCGATGGTTCCTAGTTCAATGTTAAAACGCCAGTATCCTTCCTGAGTCCAATCTAGGATCATCGCTGTCCAATCCAGCCCGATCGCACTTAGGGTCAACAAAATCCCACTAATCCAAGCAGCCAGCCAACTCTTGCGAAATTGCCGACCTAAAAACATCACCACAATTTGAATTAGAGCGATCGCAATTACCCCATTGCCAGCAATATCATGCGCTCTCCGAAACAACCACCCGTATGGCAGTTGTGTATTAATCATTTTCAATGAGTTATAAGCTCCGCCTGCTGTCGGTTCATAGTAAAAAGACAGCATTACTCCAGTAGATACATAAATTAAACACAGAGTCAAAATCACGACTGATAATATCGTCGCTACTCGCCGCAAAATCTGATCGAACTGGGTGCTTTGCATGGCTCACCCCTCCTGTTCTTAATTAAGTATTTATTCCTATTCCAATTTTAGCTAATAATTAATAAATGTTGCATTTTTCAAAGAAAAATAAAGTTTTTTTAATCTGATATTTTGTACCATTTTCGATGAGACTAGTACCGCAAGCCGGAAGTCACGCATTCACGCATTCAAACAGGTATACAGTGTAAGAGTTTCGTTGATTTGGAATCAGTGGTTTATTTACGCCGTGTTGTACTAGTGCAAGATATCAGTCAAATCAAATATTGCACCCAAGCTTTTAAGGGTTCTGGTGAACCATACCAAATTCCAGGACTTCTGGGAGAATGCCTCACACCTTCAATCACCAGATTTTCTGCCCCTTCTAGGTGAGCAGCTTCGATGGGTGTGATTCCATCTCCCCAGGTGTTACCCTTACCACAGGTTAATTGATAACTACTGTAAGCTAACCAACTACCACGCCGCCTTTCCCCAAAGATAGTTTTGCCAGCTACACAAACGTAACGAACGTTTTTGTAAAAAGCTCCTGGGTAGTTATTCGTGACAAAATCTAGATTGGAGCGTGTCCAGCGTTCTTGACTAATATGGGGTGTACCCAAGGTGATGAGAGTAGCAACCAAGGGATGCCCTTCCCAGAGAAATGGTTTGACACCGCCGCGTGCTAAATAGGGCTTTTCTCCCATGTAGATGCGGGATATCCAGCCTCCGGCTGAGTGAGCAATCAAGTTAACTTGAGTAGCATTATGTTGCTGCAATGTATGCTTGATCGTGCGATCGAGTTGTTGCAAAATCAGTGTTACTGGTGTTCCTCCCAGAGTGGGTAGCCAGTCACGCCGTCGCAGTGGTACTGTAACGGTGGGAAAATCTAACTCTTGTAGGGATTGTTCTAGTTGACGGTAAGCGATCGCGCTTTCTAAATATCCAGGCAAAATAACTGTCGGTAACGGCATTTTAAATTTGGGATGCAATGATTGAGGGTTTGAACTTTTTTCACAAAGAAATAGTCATGATTCAAAAGCTAGAATTGCGATTGTCTGACTGACTCCTTTTATAAAAACCCAAATAGCTTTGGTGGGGTTTAAGGCTAGAACGTCAATCAAACGGTACAATTTGCAACAGTTTTAGAGGCCGCTGATGTGGTAGTATTTTCACATATGGCCTAGTTTTGGACAAGGAAGTGCGCCATCTGCCACAGAAGCCTAGTTGACTGAAAAAGACTAGAAAAAACAAGGCAACTTCAGCAGATATTTTGATGTAGTCAAACTTGTGCGTTCACTTAAAGTTTATAAATATCCCAGATATTAATTTTAATGGTGTACGTCATAACAATAAAAAATCAAAAGTAGTAATTTTTAGCAAGCTGAAATTTGAAGATATGATACAGCGTCATTGAAAAATTAAAAACTTGAATAAATGGCAATTTTGGCGTTTTGATTGCCAGCAGAGGAAATTATTATTTCCTTAGAGGGATGCATCTATTGCAATATCTTGCAATAAAGAGAAAATCGCTAGTCAACTGCAACTGAGCCGAGTGAACGATAACAGTTATGTCTTACGTCTCCCTGCTGAAAAATATACCAGAAATCTTAAGCCAGCCAATTGGGATAGCAGCGATAGCCTCTCTTGGCATCCACGGTGCGATCGCGATGATTGTGCCATTGATGCCTATGGATTCTAGCAAACCCAAACAAACAGCATCATCCAAAACAGTCGGACTTTTGGAATTGAGCCAAGCCGACCAAAACCGTTTGCCTCAAAGCACACCCCAAGTTGGTTTACAACAATTTCCTCCAGTAGCGCCACTTTCTCCTCCGAACTTTAGCGCCCAAACTGGGTTGCCCCCATTGGCACCAGCGCCATCCAGTCAGCTAGTACTGCCTCCGCTACCCCCATCATCGAATAGCTATCGGGTTTCTTCCTTGCCTACAAGGCAGTCTTTGCGGATGATTCCTAGTGAAAATTTGCGATTTGACACCTCGAAATTTGACAGTTCTAAATTCAATAGCAGCCCCAAATTCTCTCCATCAGTTCCTCGTGTGAATGAAAGTGTTAGCAAATACGAGCCACCTAAGCCACTGGCTCTAAATAGGTTGCCACAATTGCAGTCGGAGAATAGGTTGCCACAATTGCAGTCGGAGAATAGGTTGTCACAATTGCAGGCGCAGAATAGGTTGCCACAATTGCAGTCGCAGAAAATACCTGATGATATTCTGCAAAATACCCAATCAAACTTATCTAACACTACCCCGATTGCAACAGCACAGGGAAATAGGACTCTACAGATGACGCAACCGGGTAATGATGCGCCTATAATTTCTCAAAACCGGCTGATAAATTCTCTAAAACAAGCTCCAAGTTCTGGGGATAGCTTAAGCCTAACTAGGGGAAGCACGCTGAAGACACCCGGTTTATCTGGAAAAGGAACTGAACTGGCGATGTCTAACGACAAGCCGCAGAGCGTCTACGCACAGCTAGACTCCTACGCAAACCTGAGAAAGGAAGTCCAGCAACAATACCCTAACGCTGAACAAAAACCAGTCATCCGCCAAACATTACCCACGGATAAGCCGAATCTTGAAGGTGCTGTTTTGGGTGTATTAGTGGTAGATCGTGATGGTAAGGTCTTAGATATTAAGTTTCAAAACAAGTTAGTTTCTCCTGAATTACTTGTTAAAGCAAGGGAATACTTCAATAAGCAATCCCCCAAGGGAGATAAACAGATTAGTTCCTATCCATTTAACCTACGTTTCCAAAACAACATTAGCAACACCACTGGGACTACTCAAGAGCAAAAGCCCTCGTTATTATCTACACCAAGAATCAATAGCAATCAGCTTACGCCCTCACCAGCAACTAGTTTTAAACCATTACCTGATCTGCAAATCAGAAATAAGCAGTTCACGCCTTCATCGACAGCTACTACTTCCGAAGTCTTATTGCTGCCGAAAGTCAATAATAGTCAGCCTACGCCCTCTGCTGAATCGGGGCAAAAATTAGTAGAACAGTTGCGCCAAGTGAAGGAAAACAGACAAAAGTCTAATTCCGAAAACTAATCACCCACTGGTGATTTGGGATTAAGAAACAAACTAAAAGCGATGAATGATAAAAATTGTGAATTTATCATTCATTTTTAAAATATCATTTTTACAGATGACGAACTGGCGATCGCTAGTTCGTCATACGTATAGCAAACTTCTATGTTTGCTAGAAAGTTATACCTAGTAAATACACTTAGGTTTTTCCAACACAGAAATTCTCCAATGTTGTGTAGACGGTATAGCTACTTTACCAGCCTTGTTCTGCATTCTGAAAAACGTAAGCAGCTACCTCCAGAATCTCCTCAGAACTTAACTTGCTTTTAAAGGCAGGCATAGCATTTTTACCATTTTGCACTTGGTGGATAATTGCCTCAATTGATTCGCGATCATAATTTTCGAGGTACTTTGACAATGCTTCCTTTTTCAAAGTTTTCTGGATAACCAGGATGTTACCGCCACCTATATGGCAAGAAGCGCAGTTAGCCTCGAAAATTTTAGCACCGTTGGATGTTTCGGCAGCTAGTGCTGGACTAATGAATGTCAATTTGAATAGGGCGATCGCTAACAGTACGATTAATAAAAGTATTCTCAAGAAAATTTCCTCGCAACAAGCCTCCAGCAAGAGTATAAACGCGATTAATCCCTGATTAAGTCAAATTTGATCCAAATTGGCGGTAACGAGTTCACCCCTCCATCGCTACAGGTTACTTAGCGTGTTAGGCGAGGATAGGACTCATTACCGCCATTTATCCATTGTGTTTGTCACTCTAGGAGTGTGGCGTGTTGATATGAGCTTAATTTCACTGAGAAATCATCTTGTGCCAAACAACGGTGTTTCTAGCCTTCGACAGTGATTGTACCAATCATGCCAGCACCACGATGAGGTTCACAGTAGAAGGTGTAGTCACCAGCAGGTGCGTCTGCGGCGAAGGTGGTTGTTTCCTTTTGACCAGGACTCATAAGCAACTTCTTATGAGACAGAGATTTTGCTAAATCAGCGCTCTTAGTGGGGTTTTTAGCAGCATCAAAGACAACATTGTGGGGAGGAACTTTATTGTTCACCCATTCAATTGTGTCACCTGGTTTAATTGTCAACTTTTTCGGTTCAAATGCTAGCAGTCCTTTATCACTACCCAATTTCACCTTGTAGGTTTCAGCCGAAGCGCTGGGAGTAAAAACAGTAAAGCTGCTAACAACTAAAAGGATTGTCAACACAGCTAAACTAAGGCGTCGCCAGCTTGCCGAAATCAATTTCATGGCTCTCTCCTAACAAACAATTTTATTTTCCTTTCTCATTTTAAATAAAATCAACACCAAATATGACAATCTGTCATAGATACATTTTTTTTTTAATAATGGGGAGCAATTTATTGCAAAAAGGTGTGCAATCAAGTAAAAAATACTAGTACCGCAAGGCGGAATTCAAAATTATTGCATTCAAAATTCCAAATTAATGCACCGTAAGCGTTTCATTGATTTGGAATCGGTGGTTTATTTACGACCTGCTGTAGTAGATTGCCATAAATTGAGTAGGTAAGTAGGCGCAAATAATTAGAAGATGGGGAATGGGGTATGGGGAATCGGGAATCGGGAATCGGGAATGGATTTTTACCTATGCCCTATTCCCTATGCCCTATTCCCTATGCCCTATTCCCAATGACCAGTACTAACTCAAGGATTTAGTAATAGATTTTTCCGCCTCCCCACTTAGTGCCAACGATTTTGGGTTGTAAGAGAATATGACCAGCGATCGCCTCCAAATCATCATCCGTCAGATTTCGCACTGCTGTGAAAATATCTGCGCTTTTGATACTGGGGTGAATTTCGGAAATCTCTTCTTCCCCGTCGTAAGTAGTGGGATTTTTCAGGTAATCCACTAAGCCTTCAACGTTGTTACGGTTGGGTGTTGCCAGTGCCAGATCCTCTGGAGTGAGTCCCACGTTCTGGTTTGTCTTGGTAACTCCACCAGCATGACATTGGGCGCAAGCGTAATTAAATAAGCGTTTGCCTTCTTTGACTTGTTTAAGGCTGAGTACGACGGTATCACCTTGAGTATTTAATGGCACTGTTCGGGTAGCTTCGTCCAGTTCCACTGCTGTCGCGCTACCGACAATCAACTGAAACGAGAGTAAAACAGTAGCCACAACAACGCCAATTAGTCTTCTAAACATGTTTCCCCTTAAAAATTTATGACGCTCAACACAGCTAAGAAAGCGATTCTCAATCTCCAAGCTGCTAATTGCTAATGACTCATTGTTTTTTGTCATTAGCTATCAGTGATTAGCCAAAGCTCCGAGATCACCGTTCAGATGACCTCGTAATCACCCTCCAAGTCGCTAGTACTTTTTGGGCGTGTTTCAGACGATATTTGGGAAATAATTGCCTTTGCATCTTCTAACGCCAAACGGGTCTTTTGGTGTTTGTAGGCGATTCCCAGTTGGTTGCACAGAGAAAACACTTTTTCTACAGGAATGCTGTAGTCGGCTGCTATCTCTGCGATCGATAGGTCTGCAAAACCCATAATGCTTATTAACTGATAGATAGAGATTGAGTCGCTGTAATACCAATATCACGTTAGGAGTGCAATTTGTTGCCCAAATTAGGAGGGGAGTGGGGAGTGGGGAGTGGGGAGTGGGGGGATGAGGGAGATAAGGGAGATAAGAAGAATAATCAATGCCCAATGCCCAATGCCCAATGCCCAATGCTTATTAACCCTTTCCTCCGGTAAAGGTGACGCTTTGAATAAAGTAACGATTAAAAAAGGCGTAAATGCCTAAAGCTGGCAGGGTAAAGACCATAGAAGCCGCCATAATGTAGTTCCAATAGCTGATGTATTGACCTTTGAAGGTGTTCAGCCCCAAAGGGAGAGTAAACATTTCTGGGTCAAAGAGGATAACTATAGGCAATAAAAAATTATTCCAACTCCCCATAAATATAAAAACCGCCTGCGCTGCTAGTGCTGGTTTCGCCAAAGGTAAGACAATATGCCGGAATATCCCAAAGGGATTTAAGCCATCGAGTTGAGCTGCTTCCTCTAGTTCTTTAGGAAAATTAACAAAAAACTGCCGCATCATGAAGATGAAAGTGGCATTGACCATGCTAGGAACAATCATGCCTTGGTAAGAATTCAGCCAGCCGATCGCTTTTAAAATCAAAAATGTCGGAATTAGGGTGATTTGCGTCGGTACTGCCAGCACAGCCAAGATTAGGAAGAACCAAAAGCGTTTGCCCAGAAAACGCAGTCTCGCCAAAGCATAACCAGCCATTGAATTTAACAACAAGTTTAAAAGCGTAACGCTGACGGCAATCACCACACTGTTGAACAACCAGCGCCAAAATAGCGGTTCTTGGAGAAAGATTTGCCTGTAGTTATCGAGAGTAAAATTCTTGGGGAGAAAATTGGGTTGAGCGCTGACAATCTCTGTTAGCGGCTTAAATGATGCTGAAAGTGCCCAGAGAAAGGGAATTAGGGTGACGATCGCATACAGTGTCAGCAAGACGTATAACAAGACTTTGAGCCAGGATAAGCCAGAGATGTTAGTCAAATCCGTTCGCCTCCAAAAAGTCGTTGCTGAATCAAAGTGATGGCAATGATCACTGCTGCTAACAAAAATGCGATCGCAGCTGCATATCCCATTTGTAAATTCCGAAACACAGCTTGGTAAATTAGCAGCACCAAAGTTAAGGTAGCGTTGTTTGGCCCGCCAGTACCGCCAGAGAAGATGTAAGACTGGTCAAAAAGTTGAAAAGTCCCAATCACCCCCACTGCTACCACAAAGAAGGTTACAGGCTTCAGCAAGGGAACAGTAATGTGGATAAATTGCTGCCACCCATTTGCGCCATCGAGTTGTGCCGCCTCATAAAGTGTTTGGGGTATATCTTGCAACGCCGCCAAATAAATCACCATGAAAAACGGCGCGGTTGACCAAATGTTCATGATCATAATGCCTTTGAGCGCAACTGCTGGATCACCCAACCAGTTATAAGTAGGTAGCCCCACAAAAGCGAGAAAATCGTTTAGTAACCCATCGGTGTTATAAATCCACATGAAGATCAGCGTCAGCACTGCTGAAGAAGTGACTGTGGGCAAAAAATAAAGGATGCGCCACCAGTTTTTACCGCCAATCCCAGAATTCAGAGTTACCGCCAGAATTAAAGCTAGGACAGTTTGAGTTGGCACAACAATGGCTACATATTCTGCTGTGTTTCTCAAAGCAATCCAAACCCGTTCATCTTCAGCTAATCGCGTGAAGTTCCGAAAACCGATGAACTCGTACTCAATACCGCCAAGGAGTTGAACTTTTTGCAAGGAAAGAAAAATGGCGTAGAGAATGGGTAAGACTACAAAAGTTCCCAAAACCAGAATGGTGGGCATCATGAACATATACCCAGCCAAGTCTTCTGTAATGTTCCACCTGGGGTTACTCCGCCGCCTGTTGATTTCAAACACTACTAAACCTCCGCTTAATCTCGCACTAACCCGGCTGTAGCGATGAGTAGTGCATGATTATTTATCGTACTTCGTGTTCTGAACTCGGAACTTCCTGCTAAAAACTCGGAACTTCGTGTTCAGAACTCGGAACTTGAGCTTCAGAACTCGGAACTTCGTGCTAAAAACTTGGAACTTCGTGCTAAAAACTTGAAACTTCGTGTTCAGAACTCGGAACTTGAGCTTCAGAACTCGGAACTTCGTGCTAAAAACTTGGAACTTCGTGCTAAAAACTTGAAACTTCGTGTTCAGAACTCGGAACTTGAGCTTCAGAACTCGGAACTTCGTGCTAAAAACTCGGAACTTGAGCTTCAGAACTCAGAACTTTGTCTTTAGAACTTAAAACTTCATGCTCAAAACTAGGACTTACGCACTGTACAAATGCATCGTGATGTGAATTAACGATCTTGAGGAAGTTTTCAGGCTTTTCTTAATTATCCTGCGATGCCTACGGCGGTAAACTACGTAAATAGATCATGCTGTAGGGGCACAGCATTGCTGTGCCCTTACGAAAGATATGGTTTTTAACCTTGATTCATATTTGGTATTTCTTGTCAATGCGTAAGTCCTAAAATATTCTTAACCCAAGTGTATTGAGAATTAATGTACAGTCTCACCTTTATCGAAACAATGCTGTTAGCGGTAGCGGGCTGTTTCGACACGATTCAAAAATTCGCCCAAGATTTGTAAGAATCGTTCTGTCTCTTCCAAATGAGGCATATGTAAACTGTTTTCAAATAGTACCCACTCAGAGCCGGAAATACCCCGGTGAATTGTTTCAACACAAGTGGGCGTAACTGTTCGGGTTCCCACCTTAGTTGCGTCTGGGCTAACGTGTTCACCATTTGTCACAATAAGAAGACGGTGACATGACTTCCAGGAGCTTGTCGGCAAAAAATCAGCCTCAGTGGCAAGTCGTGGATGACGACGGTTGCAAGCTGTGGAGATACACTGCCATAAATAGCATCTGGAATGAGTGGACAATGATGAATGAAAATAAACAGATAAACAATACAAGCCAGCAATTGGGTGAACCAACAGAGGTAAAGCAAGCAATGAAGAGTGACTCCCCAGCCCAAATTAATTTCAATGAATCTGGTAGCGAGGTTACAGAGCAAGTGGCAGCCCAAACAAATGTATCGGGAGATACGGCTACTTTCAATTCCGAAAATAGCGTCGCTGCAACCGAGAAAACCGCAGCTTTGGCAGAACTGACTCAACAAATCGAATCCCTAAAAACGCAACTAGAAGAGCGTAGTACTCAATATATGCGGATTGCCGCTGATTTTGAGAATTACCGGAAACGCACTAGCAAAGAAAAAGAAGAGCTAGAGGCGCAGATGAAGCGGAACACGATTTTGGAATTGCTGCCAGTGGTCGATAATTTTGAGCGGGCGCGAGCGCACCTCAAACCGCAATCTGATGGCGAAATGACAATGCACAAAAGTTACCAAGGCGTTTACAAACAACTAGTAGATAGCCTGAAGCGCTTGGGTGTATCACCAATGCGTCCTGAAGGTGAAGAATTTGATCCTAACCTGCACGAAGCAGTAATGCGGGAACCTACGGATGAACATCCTGAAGGAAGAGTGTTAGAAGAGTTAGTGCGCGGATATTACTTGGGCGATCGCGTGCTGCGCCATGCAATGGTCAAAGTAGCTGCTCCCAAGGAAGATAGCCCTACTGCACCAGAAGATCAGTCGAGTCAAGCCTTCAGTTAAGCTGTAGTCGCTCGCCTCGCTGACCCAAAGTGCCTGGGTTCTAGCAAGGACGAGCATCGCGTACCTAAAACTTGGACAAGGCTTTGGGTAACAACAACACTCTCTGTGTTTCAACTTCTGACGTTGCTACCAGCAACAGGGGTTCCACAGAGGTTATCCCCTAGCCTTGGTTCATAGCAAAAAAGTTAGCCCGCGATACATTACAGTAGAAAGACTCAGTAAAAATACTGCTAAATATGGGAAAAGTTATTGGGATCGACTTAGGCACTACTAACAGTTGCGTCGCAGTTTTGGAAGGCGGTCAACCACTTGTGATCGCCAGTTCCGAAGGTGGACGAACTACTCCAAGTATTGTGGGATTTGGGAAGAGTGGCGATCGCTTGGTTGGTCAATTGGCAAAGCGCCAAGCCGTAACCAATGCCGAAAACACAATTTACAGTATTAAACGATTCATCGGGCGGCGTTGGGAAGACACTGAAACAGAACGCGATCGTGTTCCCTACAACTGTGTCAAAGGACGAGATGATACTGTTGATGTCCAAATTCGCTCAAAGAATTACACGCCACAAGAACTATCCGCGATGATCCTGCAAAAGCTCAAGCAGGATGCGGAAAACTTCTTGGGTGAGGAAGTCACTCAGGCAGTGATCACCGTACCAGCATATTTCACAGATGCCCAAAGACAAGCAACTAAAGATGCTGGCACGATTGCTGGACTAGAAGTCCTGCGAATCATCAACGAACCAACAGCTGCGGCTTTAGCTTTCGGATTGGAAAAGCAAGACCAAGAGCAGCTAATTTTAGTATTTGACTTGGGAGGCGGTACCTTCGACGTATCGATCCTGCAACTTGGGGATGGCGTTTTTGAAGTTAAGGCGACTTGTGGTAACAACCATTTGGGTGGAGACGACTTTGATAATGCGATCGTGCTTTGGATGATGGAACGCTTCCAGCAAGAGGAAAAAATCAGCCTTTCCCAAGATAAGATGGCACTGCAACGCCTGCGGGAAGCAGCAGAAAAGGCAAAAATCGAACTCTCTAGCATGGTGAATACCTCCATCAACTTGCCGTTTATCACGGCTGATGACACCGGCCCAAAGCATCTAGAGATGGAACTCAGCCGCTCTAAATTTGAAGAACTCGCAGGGAAACTAATTGAAGCGACCATCGAACCAATGATTCAAGCGCTCAAAGATGCGGATCTCAAACCACCAGCCATAGATCGGATTATTTTGGTAGGTGGTTCTACCCGTATTCCCGCAGTTCAAAACGCGCTAATTAAGTTTTTTAATGGCAAAGCCCCCGATCGCTCCATCAACCCTGACGAAGCCGTAGCATTGGGAGCAGCTATCCAAGCAGGTGTGTTGGGTGGCGAAGTCGATAATCTCTTACTATTGGATGTCACCCCTTTGTCCTTGGGAATTGAAACCTTGGGTGAAGTGTTCACCAAAATCATTGAACGCAACACCACAATTCCTACCAGTAGGTCACAAGTTTTTTCCACAGCAGTTGATGGGCAAACCTCAGTGGAAATTCACATCCTCCAAGGTGAACGGGCAATGTCACGAGATAACAAGAGTCTCGGCAAGTTTCTGCTAGCAGGAATTCCCCCATCTCCCCGTGGTGTACCGCAAATTGAAGTATCCTTTGAAATCGATGTCAACGGCATCCTGAAGGTTTCTGCCCAAGACAAAGGTACAGGTAGAGAACAGAGTATCCGAATTACCAATACAGGTGGCTTGAGTACCAACGAAGTCGAACGGATGCGCCAAGAGGCCGAACTGTTTGCCGAAGAAGATAGGAAACGTAAAGAATTGGTTGATATCAAAAATCAAGCAGATAATCTGTTGTTTAGTTACGAATCCACCATCAAGGAGAATGGCAGCTTTATCGGCGAGCAGATGAAAACCTTGGCCAGTGAAAAAGTTTCACAACTCCAAGCTGCCATGATTGACTCCAGTATTTCCACAGTGGAATTTAAGCAGCGCTTAGACGACTTCCAACAAACCCTGCTTGCAATTGGTGCTGATGTCTACAATCGAGCTAACAGCCAAAGTGATGAGATTGAGGAGGCTTCAGCTAATCTCTTGACCCCAGAAATGGACTCACCAATGAATGGCACACTAATACCACAATTCAACTTTGATTTTGACGAAGAAAGTACTGCACAGGCTGATTATGAGGCGATAGATTAGGGATTGGGCAATTCAATGCAAGGATTTTGGATTTTAGATTTTGGATTAAATTTCAATTCTTTAATCCAAAATCTAAAATCTAAAATTCTTACTCCCCATTACCCCTTATCCCTTATCCCCAGAGGGGGCCCCACCTTCCCTTATCCCCATAGGGGGGCCCCACCTTCCCCACTTTTCACTCCCCATCTAATATAAATATATTGATTAGAAATTTTGCGAAGTTTCACAAGACCCCGGCGGTTTGCTAGATTGTAGAAGCAAATTACTTTGGGCTAGGCAGTGTGCCAGTTCAAATGCACTTCCATTGCATATGGGTGGTTTTCCACACCTAATGGTGCGGCTAGCCCCTCTGGTTGATGGGCGGGGTTTTCCTCTGCTACGTAGCACAATTGTAAAAGAGACAGCCGACTCGGCAGTGAGAAGTCTGAGCAGAGGCTTACAACCAGCTCCTAACTTCTATAGCTTTTGTCGTCTTGCACGAGGAAAGCAGCTGTTGCTCAAGATTGGTTGGTGATTTTTGTAAAAGGTAAAGGGTAAAATCAGTTATTAACAAAAATTAATTTTATCTTCTGCCTGACCTCCGGCAAGCCGCCCTCTGAAGGACACTGCGTTGCTCTTCCAGAGCTTTAGGCATAACGCCTTCCCGTAGGGTAGCAAGTGACCGTGAGTAGCGTTCTACTGCCTTCTGCTTTCTTCCTTCTAACTTTTACCTTTGCTATATGGCCCGCGACTATTATGAAATCCTGGGTGTCTCTCGTGACACCGACAAAGAAGAAATCAAACAAGCCTATCGCCGTTTAGCCCGGAAGTATCACCCAGATGTGAACAAAGAACCGGGGGCGGAGGATCGCTTTAAAGAAATTAACCGCGCTTATGAGGTACTCTCGGAACCAGAAACTCGCGCTCGTTACGATCGCTTTGGGCCAGAGGGTGTGTCAGGTGCTGCTGGCGCGGGCTTCCAAGATGTCGGCGATATGGGCGGTTTTGCCGATATCTTTGAAAGCATTTTTAGTGGCTTTGCTGGCGGTATGGGAAGTCCCACGCAGCAAAGACGGCGCAGTGGGCCTGCCAGAGGCGATGACCTGCGGTTAGACCTGAAGTTAGACTTTCGGGAAGCGGTATTTGGCGGTGAAAAAGAAATTCGCATTTCCCATCTAGAAAATTGTGAAGTCTGTAGCGGTTCTGGTGCTAAACCTGGAACCCGCCCTCGGACTTGTTCGACTTGTACCGGATCGGGTCAAGTACGCCGTGTCACTAGAACACCCTTTGGCAGTTTCACTCAAGTCTCGACTTGTCCCACCTGTAATGGAACAGGGATGGTAATTGAAGATAAGTGTGACGCGTGTGATGGTAAGGGCGCAAATCAAGTCACCAAGAAACTCAAAATTACCATTCCGGCTGGAGTGGATAATGGCACTCGCTTACGGATTTCTAGTGAAGGAGATGCTGGTCAACGTAGTGGCCCTCCTGGGGATTTGTACGTTTACTTGTTTGTGAATGAGGACGAGGAATTCCAACGGGATGGTATTAATATTCTCTCGGAAATCAAAGTTAGCTACCTGCAAGCGATTTTAGGTTGTCGGTTAGAGGTAGATACGGTAGATGGGCCGGTGGAACTGATTATTCCAGCTGGAACCCAGCCCAATACGGTGATGAAGTTGGAAAATCGCGGCGTACCCCGTTTGGGTAATCCCGTCAGTCGTGGGGATCATATGCTGAACGTATTAATTGATATTCCTAACAAAGTCACCCCAGAGGAGAGGGAACTGTTGGAGAAGCTGGCTAAAATTAAGGGAGATCGCACTGGTAAAGGTGGTCTAGAAGGATTCTTGGGAAATCTATTTAAGTGATGAAGCCCTCTTCTGTTTTAACTCCTGATGCTCAACTGGATTTACGCGGCACCCCTTGCCCAATTAATTTCGTGCGGACAAAACTACGTCTGGAGAAAATGCCATTGGGAGGTTTGCTAGAAGTTTGGCTAGACCCAGGTGAGCCAATTGAGCAAGTTCCTGATAGTCTGACAATGGCAGGTTATCAGGTGGAACAAATTACAGACTGCACTAGTTATTTTTCTCTGTTAGTGCGCCGTCCAGTTGCTGACCAATGACAGGGGAAAATTTTGCCGCAACTGGACAGTTATTGGGTACGGTAGTTGCTGTACAGGCTAATTTTTACCGAGTACAGCTGGATCAAGAGGATGGGGAGATAAGGGAGATGGGGGAGCAAAATCCTCCTCATCTTCCTTATCCCCCCCTCCTGCTTTGTACCCGGAGAACACGCCTGAAAAAAATCGGGCAACAGGTGATGGTAGGCGATCGCGTTGTGGTAGAAGAGCCAGATTGGGCTGGGGGACGCGGAGCGATCTCTGAAGTTTTACCCCGCCAAAGTGAATTAGATCGTCCAGCGATCGCTAATGTCAACCAAATCCTCTTAGTATTTGCTGTTGCCGATCCGCCTTTAGAACCTTATCAACTGAGTCGGTTTCTAATTAAAGCTGAGTCTACTGGCTTGGATGTACTTTTATGCTTGAATAAAAGTGATTTAATTTCACCGCAAGAACAGCAACAAGTTAGCGATCGCCTACTTGGTTGGGGCTATGAACCGATATTTATCAGCGTCAAAGATGGTATAAATACCGACCAAGCAGCCAGATATTTGAGCAATAAAATTACCGTAATCGCTGGGCCTTCCGGCGTTGGCAAATCCAGCTTGATCAATTCGCTGATTGATTCTGCCAAGCTGCGAGTGGGAGAAGTTTCTGGCAAACTGGCTCGTGGTCGTCATACCACTCGCCATATAGAATTATTTGAGTTACCTAGCGGTGGTTTGCTTGCAGACACCCCCGGTTTTAATCAGCCTGACATGGATTGTAACCCAGAAGAATTAATCCATTATTTCCCAGAAGCAAGAAAGCGGCTAGCAGTTGCTAGCTGTCGGTTTAGTGATTGTCTGCATCGAGACGAGCCTGAGTGTGTGGTGCGGGGAGACTGGGAACGATATGAACATTATTTAGAATTTTTGGACGCTGCGATCGCTCATCAAACCCAGCTGCACCAACAAGCTGATCCTGAATCTACCATGAAGTTAAAAAGCAAAAGCAAAGGCAAAGGGCAGAGTCAATACGAACCCAAGTTAGAAAGTAAAAAATATCGCCGGATTTCCCGAAAGACTCAGTTACAGGACTTGCAGGAATTATATCGGGATGAAGAATAAGGGATTTCCAACAAATAAATTATCTAATCTTGTGGGGTGGACATCTTGTCCGCCTTTGACTATGGGCGGGCTTTTCGGCCCACCCCACAAGAAGTAGGTCACGATAGCATGGATACAAATAGAAAAACTATCTTCTATGTCTCAGCCCCTTGCTACCACCCCTAGTTTACAAGCTGTCACTGAGAGTATAATTTTCCCACCAGGTGATATCTATAGTGACGAACCCCCGTTGGAATCTGACTTACACCGCGAACAAATTGATTTACTTATCCGCTTGATTAAGTGGTGGTGGCGCGATCGTCAGGATTTTTATGCTACCGGCAACCTGACTATTTATTTCAGTACGGCAGTCGCCTCAACGGGGGGAACCCCCGCACAGCGCTGCCTCCCTAACCAGAAAAAATCAGAAGAATTTCGAGGCCCTGATTTCTTTGTGGTTTTAGATACAGAAAAAAAAGACCGCAAAAGCTGGGTTGTGTGGCAAGAAGACGGCAAATATCCCAATGTGATTATTGAGATGTTATCTGATTCCACTGCCTCGGTTGATAAAGGTTTGAAAAAGCAAATTTACCAGAATACATTTCGCACTCCAGATTATTTCTGGTTTGACCCAAATAACCTAGAATTACAGGGATTTCACATAGTTGATGGGCAATACCAAGAACTTGTACCCACTGAGTCAGGTTGGTTGTGGAGTCAGCAGCTAGATTTGTATTTAGGAGTTGAATCTGGTAAATTACGTTTTTTTACCCCAGATGGGCATCTGGTAATCTTGCCAGAAGAAGAAGCAAACCAACAGTTGCAACAAGCAAATCAACAGTTACAGCAAACAAATCAACAGTTACAGCAAGCAAATCAACAACTCGAACAAGAACGTCAACGGGCTGCAATATTGGCAGAACGCTTGCGAGCCGCAGGTATTGATCCTGAGCAAATATTCTGAAAAATAGAATTTTATCTCTAAACTAGGCATGAAAAAATAGTGCTATGAACCAAACAATATCCGATAAAGTCCGTTGGACAACCTCAGACTTAGAACTACTCCAAACTGACGAATGGAAGCGCTATGAAATTATTGATGGAGAACTATTTGTGACTAGAGCGCCTCACTGGAAACATCAGCGAACTGCTGGTAATATTCATTTAGAATTAGAAATTTGGTCTCGTTCCAGTAAATTAGGTGAACCTATTACAACTCCCGGCATAATTTTTACAGATGCCGATAATGTCATACCCGATGTAGTTTGGATTAGTCATGAGCGTTTAGCACAATTGCTAGATGATGAAGGGCATTTGAGAGGAGCGCCAGAACTGATTGTAGAAGTGCTTTCTCCTGGGACAACCAACGAACGTCGAGACCGAGAAGCCAAGCTTAAACTATACTCATCCACAGGAGTGCAAGAATATTGGATTGCAAATTGGCAATTACAGCAGCTAGAAATTTATCGCAGAGAAGCTGCCCAATTAAAACTGATTGCAACCTTGCTGGCTGATGACGAAATCACATCACCACTGTTACCAGGTTTTGGCGTTCGAGTTCAGCATTTTTTTGGATAATTCTGGCGTAGGCGTAGCCCGCCGTAGGCATCGCTGATCAAAAAATAGTAGGGGTAATCATAGACGTCACGAAATGAACTTGATCAACATAGAGATAAAAGGGTCAAATCTACAAATTGATTTGGTTAGAGATGAACAGTTAACATGAAGCAGCAGCTTAAGCGTTCCTTTCATGTGAAAAGTTGACACTCGTATCTTCACGATCCCCATAAAGTCTTAAAATATTGTTAATTTCTGCCCAACCTCTCGACCTTCAACTTACAAGTATCACCCCAAAATCACTATGGCTATCGGCTACGTCGCGCTTGTACTCCACGCACATCTGCCCTTCGTTCGTCACCCGGAAAGTGACTACGTGCTGGAGGAAGAATGGCTCTATGAAGCCATCACAGAAACCTACATCCCCCTATTGAAAGTATTTGAAGGCTTAAAGCGAGACGGTATCGACTTTAAAATCACGATGAGTATGACACCACCTCTAGTGTCGATGCTTCGTGACCCTCTGCTGCAAGAACGCTATGACGCACACTTAGCTCAACTAGAACAACTTATACAACTAGAAGCAGAACATAATGTCAATAACGGACATCTTCGTTATTTAGCCGAACATTACGCTACTGAGTTTAAGGAAGCGCGTCAGCTATGGGAACGCTACAAAGGTGATTTGGTGACAGCTTTTAAGCAGTTCCAAGACAGTAACAACCTGGAAATCATCACTTGCGGCGCTACCCACGGCTATTTGCCGTTGATGAAAATGTATCCAGAAGCAGTGTGGGCGCAAATTCAGGTAGCTTGCGAACATTACGAGCAGAATTTTGGACAAGCACCCAGAGGCATTTGGTTGCCTGAATGCGCCTACTATGAAGGTCTAGACCGGATGCTAGCTGATGCTGGGTTACGCTACTTCCTCACTGATGGGCATGGCATCCTTTACGCCCGTCCGCGTCCGCGCTTTGGCACTTATGCCCCAATTTATACAGAAACTGGTGTTGCTGTCTTTGGTCGAGATCATGAATCTTCCCAACAGGTATGGTCTTCTGAGGTGGGCTATCCTGGGGCGGCGGAATATCGGGAATTTTACAAAGATTTGGGCTGGGAAGCAGAATATGAGTACATCAAACCCTACATCATGCCCAATGGCCAGCGAAAAAATACGGGCATTAAGTATCACAAAATTACTGGACGCGGCTTAGGACTGTCAGATAAGGCACTCTACGATCCTTATTGGGCTAAGGAAAAGGCAGCAGAACACGCTGCTAACTTTATGTATAACCGAGAGCAGCAATCTGAGCATCTCCATGCTTTAATGGGGCGATCGCCAATTATCGTTTCGCCTTACGACGCAGAGTTATTTGGACATTGGTGGTATGAAGGCCCTTGGTTCATCGATTACCTATTCCGCAAGTCGTGGTATGACCAAGGAACCTATGCAATGACCCATTTAGCAGACTATTTGCGAGAGCAGCCAAATCAGCAAGTCTGTCGTCCTTCGCAGTCGAGTTGGGGTTTCAAGGGTTTCCACGAATATTGGTTGAATGAAACGAATGCGTGGATTTACCCCCATTTGCACAAAGCCGCAGAACGCATGATTGAAATCTCGCACCTGGAACCAGAGGATGAATTGGGGTGGAGAGCATTGAACCAAGCGGCGCGGGAATTGTTATTAGCACAATCTTCTGACTGGGCATTTATTATGCGGACGGGAACAATGGTACCCTATGCAGTTAGACGGACGCGATCGCACCTGATGCGGTTCAATAAGCTCTACGAAGACGTTAAAATCGGCAAAATTGACAGTGGTTGGCTAGAAAAAGTCGAGTTAATGGACAATATCTTCCCGGAAATCAACTATCGCGTCTACCGTCCGTTATAGTTTCACAAAAAGTAGGGTGGGCAATGCCCACCTTATAGGGGTTAAATGAGTACCCCATAACCCCACAATTTTAAAATATACTCTTAACGACTACAACTAATGGATTGAATACCATTAGTTGAAACTGAAACATTTACTTTATATTCTGCTGGGCATATTTCAATTGAGTTACCTTTTATAAGTTTGATTTCCTGTGAAAGCTGGCAACTTGTAAACTGTGCTTTATCATCAAAAGATATACCTTTTTCGGCTTGGCACTCAAAATTAGATGACCCGGAACTGGGGCTGGAAACCTGTACGTTCATATCTTGGCCAAGAATGCAACTTGCCAACGAACCATTTTCATAATTACTAATTGTCCCAGCTTCACATACAACTGACGCTTGAGCAGGCAGAGAAACAGCAAAATTGATTGAAAATAAACCTAAAGAAGAAGTTAAAACTGCCAAAACTTTATACGAGAATTTCATAAAAAATACTGATTAGTAGAATAAAAGTTGTTACTTCATTTATACTTTATTGCTCTTAAACACTGATACAGCAAAGATACTGATCTTGCTTTAAAATTTCTCTGAACAGTTTAGCTATCTGCTTATTTCGATTTGACGGCAAAACCGGAGAAGTTTAGATTCTATCTGCGGAAGAACTGCAAATTATTGTTTATCCCGAATGGCGAATGGAAGTTTGTCCATGAACCAGAATTATCAGCAAATGAGTTTTACAGAGTTGAGAGCTTACGTTGTGGAAAACCACGAAGACATCGAAGCTCTACGTTTTTTGATGAGCAAACGTGACCCTAATTCTAAAGGCTATTCAATGCCTTTAACAGAAGCTGATATGCAAGCTCAGATGCAAATCATCAGGCGCAAGATTAACAAAGAGCTTTGAGATTATTGTCTAACTTCAGTAATCATAATTAGGGTGGGTAAATCATACTCACCCGATTATTTTATTAACACTGTCGGTTAGCTAAAGGTTATCTGGATCAATATTTAATTCTCGAAGTTTAGCAGCTAATCTTTGCGCTTTCTCTTCTGCGGCTTGTCGTGCAGCTGCTTCCTCTTCATGGGTTAAGAGTATTTGACTCGTAGCTGGATTGTAAAAACGGAGTTTTCCCGCTTCCAGGCGTAACTCTAACCCCAAAACTTGACTGAGTAGGGATACAGTACCATTTGGCAGGGTATTGGCTGCTACTGGGAAATAATTCCCATCGACCAAGTGTAAACCCTGGAGTTGGGGATTGAGATAATCGCCTGTGGGGTCATATTGAAAATATTCACGCACTCCCAGAAAGGCGTAAATTCCTTTCTTTGCACCTTGGTCTTTGCTGCGGGTGGTTTTTGAGGTAATCTCTAAAACAAAATCTGGGGTTTGATTATTTTCTTCCCAGGTTTTGTAAGAGCGTCTGTCACGGTTTTCTACGCCAAAGACTACAAATACATCTGGTGCGACAACCGATTCTGGATAACCTTTTTCGTAGTAAATAAATAGATTACCAGCGACGTATACATCTGGGTGATTTTGAAAATAAATTTCCAGCACAGTGGTAGCGTATACGAGACACTTGCGCTGTAAATCACCTTCAGCCATTGGCTTACCGTCCTCATGTGGGTACTCAATCGGGGTAACGGGGATATACTCTATTGAGACTGTCACGGGCTAATACCTCAACTCAACTAGGGCTAGATTTAATACTATCGCTCAAAATCCTGTCGCCATAACTGGGAGGTTGTGAAATCACTAGAAATTCTAAATTAGATTCTCCTTCATTGAGCATCTGATGAGGAACATTAGGTGGAACTTCTACACCTTCGTGTTGGGAAAGCACTTGGCGGGAACCATCGATTTCTAAGGTTGCCTTTCCAGACAAGATAAAGAAAAACTGGTGCCGCAGCTACGCCCGTCGTAGACATCGCTGGTGATAATGTCTGACTTCTGAGGTTCCTGGCGGCATTAGTTCTTGAATTCGAGGTTCAGCGGCCCGCGCGGCAGGTTCGCTGCAACCGCTGGTTAGTCGGAGTTCCTGTCGTTCGGCACCCATAAAACGCTACCAGTGCCATCCACCGAGGTTCTACGGAATCAACCGATCTGCGCGTAGTTGCTCGAACAGGTCAAAAAACGACTCGTCCGTTTTCTGGTATATGGAGAAGCCGAGTTTGCGGCTCTTCGACATGTCGGTCATGACCTCAATCGGACGCCCAAGATCAAGATCGGTGTGCCATGCAGACGACAGACGGCTCAGATCCGGCTCGGCGAGGTCATGCTGCTTTGCGATCTCGCGCCAGAGAGCATCTTCATTCGCCATTTCGGCTTCGAGCGGGTGGGTTGTGCCGTCGAACCCGATGGGATCGATGCCGAACCAGTCAGCCAGCCGCCCCCACAACCATATCCAGCGGAAGATGTCGCCATTGACGACGTTAAACGCCTCGTTGTGGGCCGCTTCGGTCTTCGCCGCCCATACTAGATGCTTCGCCAGCACCCGCGCGTCGGTCATGTCGGAGATGCCCTTCCACTGCGCTTCAGAACCTGGCCAACGGAACGGGCGCCCGGTTTCCTTGCAGATCGCGGCATACACGGCCAGCGTCGTGCCGAGGTTCATCAAATTGCCGACCGCCTTTCCAATCACAGTGTGAGGGCGATGAATGCTCCAGGTGAAACCGTCACGGGCGGCGGCGGCATAGACCTCATCTTCCTGAGCATAATAGAAATTTTCGATGTCGAGCCGGGGATGCTCCTCGCGCAATGGAGTTTCTGGCAGCGATCCGCCCCTGGCGTATGCATCGAATGGCCCGAGATAGTGCTTGAGGCCGGTGACGAGGGCGACGTGCTGCACTGAGTCCTTCGGTGACAGAACATCCAGTATATTGCGAACCATCGTGCCGTTGACCCTGACGTTCTCGGCCTCGGTCGCATTACGCATCCACGTCGTGATGAAGATGTGCGTCGGGGCAATGTCTGACAGCGCAGTTTTCAGGCTAGCTAGATCGAGCAGATCGGCAGCAACAGGACGTAACCCTTCCACCCCTTTTTTAAGATTTCGGGCCAACCCATAGGTCGTCCATCCATTGGCGATCAGTTCTCTGGCAAGATTGCTGCCGATGATGCCGCTCGCGCCCACAACTAAGGCTGTTCCATCCATGTCGTGTCTCCAGTACGGAAATTTTCTATAGCAATCCTATTGAAGTTGTAAAAATTATCGAACCGCCTTCGTGCTTCGCGTCTCGAAGAGAAGCCGCCTTCTCTTCGAGACACTAGGTAAACAGCGCAGCCTCTCGTAGAGAAGAGCGCCAAGAGAAGAAGGAAAGAAGTTCACGAATCCTTTAGGACTGCTATATGTTACATGCAGATTTGGATATTGTACAAAATTTTTCCATATAACTACTCTTTAGAGGGTGATTATAGGGAAAAATTCCATATAATCTTTGGTGTTATGCAGAATTTTATTTTTATGTACAACATCCTTAGAGAGAATATTAAACGGAAAAATTCTGGATAAAATTGCTTGGGAAAGTCGCCCAAAAAAGCTGCTGGCTGGAATATATGCAGAATGTTAATTGACATACATCAGGATGTTTAAAACACTAGTAGATTACTTATTAATAGATTTTATTTAAACACTTATTCTTCCATAAAATATTTTTGAAAAAGGTCTATTTTGTTTGTGTTTTTAAAGCATTTACGCTCAAATACTAGCAGTTAAGCCCCAATTTTCTAGGTTTTGTGTAACTAACATTAAAAAAGACAGGCAACAAGCCTGTCCTACAAGTAATGATTTAGCAAAGAATTTAGAAATTCATCTCAGCAGCTTGGACTTTCTCAACCTGCTTCTTCTTCAGCACCAGCATAACTTGAGCTAACATCACAAGAGCAATAGAAAGTCAAGAAAAAGGCTCATGATAATGCCTTCATCTTCATTAGCTTCATAAACATTAGACATCTCCATAAATTAAATATGCGTTACCCAGAACCCTTGTAGAGACGTAGCACTGCTACGTCTCTACATTCTTTTTCGGAGATGTCTATTAGGGACTTCCATAAGTTAATATAAATATTTTTGACTAAGTACATATCCTGCCAAAGGTAATTTGGATATAAATATCTAAGTTTCATGCATAGTTTCTTCGTCTTCAACCTCTTCTTCCGCACAACTATCATCGCGTATAGTCCCATCAGGCATAGTGGTATTACAAAAAATAGCCATTCTCGTCTGGGCGTCAATTAGGCTAGCTTGCTCAACGTCTGCGTCGGTCAAATCCGCATAATCTAAATCTGCACCTTCGAGATTGGCTTGAAAGAGGGACGCACCACTGAGGTCAGCACCATTCAAATTAGCTTGGCTTAAGTTTGCTGTACTCAAATCGGCATCGCTTAAATCAGTATTTCTTAGATCCAACCCTTGCAGTTGAGCGCCAGCAGCAATCTGTATAGCTCCTTGAGCTACTAATATTGGGTAAATCTCATCGCTAGACAAAGTTCTTGGAGACTGTACTGGATCTGGTGGAAAAATACAATTGTCGAATATTGTCTCTGAGTCATAGATACACCCATTCAATGTCACATAGCTCAGATCAGCTTGACTTAGGTCGGCTCCTCTGAGCGTAGCTCTCTCCAAAGACCCCGATGTGAGATTAATCCCCTTCATGTTTGCCCCTCGGAGGTTTGCATGACTAAACAAAGCAGAGAAAGCTGTTGCACCTTCAAGATTGGCTTCTCTCAAATCAGCATCGTTCAAACTGGCTTCCAGTAATCCTGCACCCCTCAAATCGGCATTACATAAATTTGCTCCTGACAGAATTGTTTCACCCAAATCAACTTTAACTAAACTAGCACCCTCAAGATTAATCCCTTCTAAATCAGCGAGATCCAATCGCGCACCATCTAGAACAGCACCTTCTAAATTGGCATTCCGTAGATTGATGGTGTATAGCATAGCATCCCTGAGAATAATTCCTGGTAAATCAGAATTTTCTAGATCGTTTCCTTCGATGCTAATTCCTGTGAAGTCTCTTTCACCAGCAGCATAACGTTGAATTAGTTCCCTAGCGTCCATAGTTAGTTGGCAAATTACATTGACTTATCAACAGATTTTTTTATAAACACTTATTATCCTATAAATTATTTTTGACAAAGGTCTATTTTGTTTGTGATTTTAAAGCATTTACGCTCAAAGTTTACTAGCAGTTAAGTCCCAAAATTCTAGGGTTCGTGTAAATAACATATAAAAAAGACAGGCAAGATGCCTGTCCTACAAATAATGATTTAGCAAAGAATTTAGAAATTCATCTCAGCAGCTTGGACTTTCTCAACCTGCTTCTTCTTCAGCACCAGCATAACTTGAGCTAACATTACAAGAGCGATGAACGCAATCAACCATTGAACTCTAGAAGCGTCTTGCAATACGATTTCTGCATCATGTTGACCGAATCCACCGACATTCGGGTTGCTGGTCAAAGCTTCACCAGTCTTAACCGCTTGCCCTTCGGAAACAATCAGTTCTGGCCCTAAAGGAATCGTATCAACGACAACATCACCAGATTCAGGTTGGATGTTGACTAGATATTTAACGTTACCGTCTCCATCTTCTTCTTTGGCAATCTTGCTAATTGTGCCAGTAGCAGAAGCGTTGTAAACAGCGTTGTTGCTTTTTTCGCCAGTGGGATAAACTTGTCCGCGTCCCCGGTTAGCACCTAAGTGAACTGAATATTTACCGAAGTGGATGTTTTTGTCAGTTGCGGGGTTGGGAGAAAGAACAGGGAAGACGATTTCCTGATACTGTTCACCTGGTAAAGGGCCGACGATGACGACGTTTTCTTTGTCTTCGCTGTAGGGTTGGAAAGGAGTGTCGCCAACTTCTTTTTTAAGTTCCTCGGAAAGACGATCTTCGGGAGCAATCTTAAAGCCTTCGGGTAGCATCAGCACAGCGCCGACGTTCAAGCCAACCTTAGAACCATCAGCACCAACTTGCTGGGCGCTCAGATCGTAAGGAATTTTCACCACAGCTTTGAATACAGTGTCAGGTAGCACCGATTGGGGAACTTCCACTTCTGTAGGCTTGGCTGCTAGGTGACAGTTGGCACAAACAATCCGCCCGGTTGGTTCGCGGGGGGATTCGGGATAGGTTTGCTGTGCCCAAAAGGGATAGGCGGCAGCTGATTGGGGAAGGGCTAGATCGCTGGTGAAGTAAAATGTCACAGTAGCGATCGCTATGAGCAATGTTTTTATGATCGCTCTAGCACTGCGAGTTAACCTCGCTCTTAAGAAAACATTTCTCATCTCTAATAAGGGCAACGATTGAATTAGTCATTAGTCATTGGTCATTGGGCATTGGGCATTGGGCATTGGGCATTGGGCATTGGTTTCTGCCAACTTCCTCACTCCCTCACTCCCAACTCTCTCACTCCCTCATCCCTTACTCAGCACTCATAACTCAGCACTGATTAAGACCACCAAGGTGCATCACCTGTGCGGAAGTCGGTTTCAGTCCAAGGGGTCAAAACGATTTTGTCGTCGTTTACTTTGGTATGGGCTAAAGGCAAAGACAGGGGTGCTGGGCCCCGAACAACTTTACCAGTTTCGTCATACTGGGAACCATGACAAGGACATTTAAACTTGTTCTCTGCAACGTTCCAGGGGACAACACAACCTAAGTGGGTGCAGATGGCGTTAATCCCATAATCTTTGATCGCCTCTTTGCTGTCTACCACAATATAGGTAGGATCTCCCTTTAGCCCTTGGACTAGGTTGCGATCGCCTGTATTCCGGTTTTCTAGAAATTTACTGACGCTAACATCGTTACCTAACTCGTCTTTTGCCGTTGCACCACCACCAGCAGCACCACTAACAGGTGGAATAAAGTACTTGACAACGGGATACAATGCACCCAGAGCTACTCCAGTGACAGTCCCAAAAGTGAGCAAATTCATGAACTGACGACGCCCCATATCGGGCACGTCTGCTGATTCAGAAAATTGAGCCATAATCTACGCGCTCTTTGTGTATTTTGTTAAGCATTTTGACAAAAGTACTAGTACTTGAGCAACTCTTGTCTAAGTCGAAATGCTAGCGCTCACAACGATGCCATACTTCTCTGTTCCAAGATATATCAAGCATCTTTTCTGTTAGCATTACATTTCTTTATATCCTTATCATACTGGAGTCACGGAACTTAACATCATAACTAAATGTAAAATCTGATTGAGAAAAGCTATGACAGGACAGGAATTACGTCAGATGTTGCTTGATAAGTGGGGATACTCTTACGATGTCCAGTTCCGGCGGGCACAGGGAAAGATATTTTTGCAAGTCATGTGGAAATATCTGGAGCAAGCTTCTTTTCCCTTGAATGAGGCGGAGTACCAAGAGCATCTTGATAGCATTGCTAATTATCTTCATGCCTTGGGTGGGTCAACACAAGTACAGACATTTATTGCCCAAACACGCGATCGCCCTCGGCTCGGTAAAGCTGTCAGCATTCCTCTAGATTTAGGCGATCGCGCTTCGGAATGGATATTATGACCCGCTATTGCATTAATTTTAATAAATTTCTGAGTAATTACAGTATTTTTTATCCAAAAATACCATAACGTGCTATAAAATTCTTTTGCCCACCGCTACATCCCTTATCTGGCTGAATTAATAGAACTTCTCTATCGTCTAGAACTACTCCCAAAACTAAAACTTCCGAGATCAAATAGGCAATTTGACGGGGTGGAAAGTTGTAACTTTTCACTCTCCCCTCTTTGACGAGTAGCTGTGAAGGAATGAAGTTTGAGTCGCACATTAGTGGGATAGGTTCTAGTTATTAATTCAGGCGATCGCCCCGGCAGAAGTGAAGCACAGGTTCGCAAACGTCACCCAAAAGCTTACCCCTTGATGACAAATCGCCGCTACACAACGTCCTACAAAGCCTCTTAACAATTCAAAATTCAAAATTCAAAATTCAAAATTAAAGACATTTTCAGGCCGGGATTTAAACCCCGACTGAAACTGATTCTACGTGTAGACGTAGGGGTCTTAAACCCTTTAATTTACGATAACTAGCTACATGTACAATTCTCCTGCTAATGGCAATCGCTCTTGAAGAAAACTTTGTGATTTACTGACATAGGTTTTACTTTTTCTGCCACCGTTTCTAGTTTCGCCTAAAGGCATCTGATTATTATGAATTATCCCTATTGTTTTTTGAAGTCACAAGATTACAGCGCTACCGAGCCAACACTCCTACGGTCAAGCCCGACAACATACGCCGTTTACGCGAGTTATAAATAATTCTGAGGATGAGTTTTTATATGAGGTTTATCTGAAAAAAATATTAGTTATATAGATTTTCTATAGATAAAATTTAACCTATTATGGTTTAGATAAAAGCAAAAAGCCAGAAAAAAAAGTGCCACAGTGAAACTATACTGCTAAACCCCAACGACACTCAAAATTGCAAGTTATTTAATCCACGTTCCTTAGTGAAACAATGCTCAATAAAAGTTTTTCAATATTCAAAATTGCTTTTGCTATAATTCCCGTCTCTATAATGCTGGGGAGTTGCGGAAATAATAATGATCTGAAGATGGCTGAAAATTTTGGACTTCAGGCGGCTAAGTTGGAGACTGCCAACGATAAAGTATCCGCCGATATTTATGATTCTTGCGCCCGTAGAGCCTCTTGGTTTGCAGATAGGAAAAACATGCAGGAGCAATTAAAGGTTTGCGATCAGCTGTATCGACCAAACTCTGAACGGGCTAATACAGCGGGTAGTGTTCTTGTGGGTTACGTCAGGTCTGTAGGTGAGCTTGCAGCCCAAGATACAGCTGCGTTTAATGAAAAATATACAGCGATCGCTAATGCACTGAAGAACTTAGAGGTTAAAACGAATACTGGCACGGCTAAGATTGACGATAATACGATCAATGCCGGGTTACAGATCGCTAATTTTCTGACTAACTTGAGCCTGCGTGACTTCCAAAGAAGCAACTTGAAAGCTGCGGTTATTTGTACTGACGAATATATTCAACCCTATGCTAATGGTTTGGCAAGCTTCTTTGATGAAAACTATGTGAATGATCTTCTTGATCGTGAAATTGAGAAAATATCCGAACATTACGCTTTTTATGGTGGACGATTAAATAATGTAGTAAATAGCTCTTATAAAAATTCTGGAGAGCCTGAAGCTTTCGCATCTTTGCAAGACCAACAGATGGAACTTGAGCAGAAAGAACGCACAGAAATCGACAAGGTTATTAGTAAGAAGAAAGATGGAGCAGCTTATGTGACAACTATCCGAAAAACTGCCGAGTTTCATGCTAAACTTAAGCTCATTTTTAATAATAATAAAGAACAACTATCGCCACAACAAAAATCCGAATGCGGAAAATACTTTGCTAAAGAAACGGAAAGTATAAACGCTCAAACTTCAGCTTTTCTAAACCAGAAAATCAACCCATCTGAGTTAGCGCAAGTAAGGAAAGTTACGAAAGAATATATCAGCCAAGTAAGTCCGTTGCTTGCTAAGTTTGATGAAAAACCCAAAAAAAGTACAAACAAATAGATAGAGAAATAATATTATGACTGGTAAAGCAGTTTCCGACAAGAAGCTTAACATTGATGATCTCAAAAAGTGCAGAGAGAAGCTATCAGAGTCAATCAATATAAGCAGTAGCCAAGCTTTAGATGCTCACAACCATAATAAAATATCTAGTTCTGACTTTCAAGAGGCTCAAAAAAAGTGGGAGAAACTAGAAATTCAAGAAAGCGAATTAAGTGGAAAAATTATGGCCTTACAATTGGATTACTTGCTAGAGACAAATGTAAATAGTCCCATGTCAAGAATTGTTGGAGCTACCGATAAACTCAACGCGGCAGCCACAGACATTCGAAATTTTCAGCATTTTTTAGATTCAATTGCTGATGTAATTAATATTTTTGATAGTCTGATCAAAGCTATTCCCAATGGACTGATTGCGAATATTTGAGAATATTATTATTTACCTGTGAGCTTAACCAGTCCAACACCACCAAAATAAAGGGCTAAAACTGCTCCCGCTAAGAGACTTTGAGTTAGGGGGTCAGTAGAAGGTGTGAGAACGGCTCCTAAAACCACTGCTCCCATAATCACGTAACGCCAACCAGAAACCATCCGTTCAGAGGAGACAATATTCAAATTACCGAGCAACAGTTGGATGATCGGAATTTGAAATGCTAAACCAGTGCTGAATAATAGTAGCAGCACAAATTCAAAATATTTATCAATTGACCAAAGTTGTTCGACTACATCTGCTCCATAGCTGATGAAAAATTTCAAAGCTGCGGGAATAAGCAGTAAATAAGCAAATACTAACCCAGCAGCAAATAGCACACTCGAACCCAAAACCACAGGCGCAAGTAAACGGCGTTCGCGGCGAGTCAGCCCTGGAACCACAAACTGAATAATCTGGTAAAGAATGAAAGGGCTAGTAAGTATGAAACCAGTGTAGGCTGCAACTTTCACGGAGACAAAGAAATATTCTCCGGGTGCAAGTTGGAGAAATTTTACTCCTTGTGCTGGAACCTCAAGTAACTGGACAATCGGCTTAACGGCAAAGAAACAGCCAATAATCCCCACTGCTACAGCAATCAGCGAATAGAAAATCCGTTGTCGCAACTCTTCTAGGTGGTCGAAAAGGGACATTTCGATTTCATCTGGTAACTCATCAAGAGGATCGGTGTCTGAGTTACCATATTCTTCTGGGTCAATGTTCGGAACGTTTAGAGTATCTACGTCTTGTGAAGGCGTCATGAGTCAGGTAGTAGGCTACATTTATAATTGAGTGCTGAGTTAATGAGTAATAGACCTCTTGCAAAAGTCCCTAACACCCCACCCCCAGCCCCTCCCCGCAGACGGGGAGGGGAGAATTTGACGTAAGTCAAAGGCGGGGTGGGGTTCTTATTTTTGATTTATGCAAGAGGTCTAATGAGTAATGAGTAATAAGTGAGCAGTCTTTTAACTCAGGACTCTTTATTATTTTATTCGGGGAATGCAGTTACCAAGATATGTTTTTGGGTGCTGTGGGTTTTTTGTCCTGTTTTTTGGGATTGCATCTGCATAAGTTAGTAGGAAGTCATCTTGTAAGCAATGCCTAACCTAAAACAAGGGTGGAACCGATAATTTAGAAATCACGTCTCTGCGGCTAGTAGCGCTGAGTAAATTGACACTACATCAGCATATAATACTCAGTTTTAAAAATCCGGTTCATGAATGTGGCATCTATCTATACATAACGCAATCGGAAATTTTTAGCTGAGGTTGAGTATGAATCGGACAATTTGCATTGCCCTGATGGCATTGCCTGTTTATTTATACAATGTTGAGCTAGGCAATACTTTTAGTAGTGACGTGCCGTGTGTTAAAAACCAGTTTCCCATAATAGCTGCTCTAATTGCTTACAACACAAATACTCAGTCAGGCATATTGCCGTGGCAAATATCAGCTAGAGATGACCAAACCGAAGATTGCCTTCGCGCTGGTACTTGCAAAGATTGATACTAATTCGTAATTACGGCAGTCCCATCATAAAAAAAAAGAAAATTAATGGTTACAGAAAATCAACGCACAGTAGTGGTTACTGGAGCTTCAACAGGAATTGGTCAGGCGTGTGCTTTGCTTTTAGACCAGTTGGGCTTCTCTGTTTTTGCTGGCGTGCGTCAAGATGTTGATGCTCAAGCACTTAAACAAAAAGGGTCACAAAGGCTGATTCCGATTTTTTTAGATGTTACTGATGCTGAATCGATCGCAGCTGCTGTTGATAAGGTAACAAATGCAGTCGGTGATGCTGGGATTTTAGGTTTAGTGAATAATGCCGGAATTGCTGTTCCTGGGCCGTTGGAATTGTTAGCGATCGCAGAATTTCAACACCAGATGCAGGTTAATGTTACTGGACAATTAGCAGTCACACAAGCATTTCTTGGTCTATTACGCCAGAGTCGGGGCCGAATTGTCAATATGGGTTCGATTTCTGGTAGAAGTCCTGCCCCGTTCATGGGAGCTTACAATGCGTCAAAGTTTGCGCTCGTTGGACTCACTGATGTCATGCGGATGGAGTTGCGATCTTGGGGAATCTCGGTTTCTATTATCGAACCTGGTGCGATCGCTACTCCAATCTGGGAAAAGTCCCTAAGTCAATCTGAAATAGCACAGCACGATTTACCAGAATCGGCACAAAGTCTTTACGGACAGGCGATGAATATTGTACGTAAAAAAATGCAAATTCTCGCATCTAAGGGAATTTCTGCGGATATTGTTGCTCAGGCTGTTGTCCATGCGCTGACTGCAAAACAACCTAAGACACGTTATCTTGTTGGACAAGATGCCAAACTTGGAGCCGTGCTAAAGCATATTTTACCCGATAAGCTGCATGACCGGGTAATTTTATACTCAATGGGATTGTAGATTACTTCACGCTGCGTGCAATTTTCTTTCAAACCTAACCCCCAACCCCTTCCCTACTAGCGTTGGGGAGCAAGAATCAAAGTGTACACACAAGTCGAATTACCCCCCTTAATCCCCCCGATGCATTGGTGGGAAACAAGAAGCAAATCCAGTTCCCTCCCCAATACATCGGGGAGGGTTAGGGTGGGGTAAAGCCTTGGTTAATCAGCTATTTTAGACTTGTGGTACACCGTAGCCCTTTGATAAACAAAATCATCTTTTTAAGGGACTTCCAAATAAAAAAATATCCCAAAACTGAGGCTAAAATCCTCTCTATTTCTCTTCTCTCTGTGTTCTCTGCGTCTGGAGTGGTAGCCTGCGGCAAGCCGCTCCGCGTCTACGTTTCTTTGGATAATTTATTTCTTGGAAATCCCTAAGAAAAAAATCATCTTTTTAAGAAAAAAATCGTCTTTCTAAGAAAAAACTCGTCTTTTTAAGAAAAAAATCATCTTTTTAAGAAAAAACTCGTCTTTTTAACAAAAAAATCATCTTTTTAAGAAAAAACTCGTCTTTTTAAGAAAAAACTCGTCTTTTTAAGGAGCAAAGAATGGCGTTAAGGCGTAACCCATCGCGTTAAGGAGTAAATCATGGCTTTAAGGAACAAATTATCACTTTAAGGAATCAGAACTTAATAATTGACAGAAAACACTAAACAAATATGTGTGATGGAAAAACCGAATCTGTCGTAGGGGTAAAGTGCATTGCTCATGCGTGTCAACTTAAGGTGAAAGTTAGTCTAGAAGCAGCATTTAGAGATTGTCTCGTTCCCAGTCTCCGACTGGGAATGCCCGTCGTTGAGGCTCCGCCTCAAGACTTGCGGCAGAGCCGCTTTTGATCTGCATTTCTAGCCAGAGGCTCTTAACGAGGTTTTAATGACACGTCCTAGATCCCAAAGACCCGATAAATCGCCGTCTTTACAATAATCAGTCCTTTGTCTTGACGGCGATTTATCGCGTCTCTTGCCTTAACCGAACCGTATTGGAACCGCTATATATTTAAGAGCGTTACAAAATTGTACTTAACAGTACCTTTTTTTGTGTGGAATATTTTTAATATTGATAAGAGTACCTTATTTAAAATGCGGTATTTCTCCTACTTTTACTTATAGTAGTATTTCTACTTATTTAAAATCAAATATCAGCATTGCTTTGTGCTATATGAAACCTAGATATGACAATTCAGCCGGGATGCTGCTAATTTAGTTAGTATTTTGAGGGAGATGTACTTAAATGAAGGGAGAAATTCCCTAAAACGAATATATTTATTTAGCAGATTTTTTCATCCTTATTCCTAAGTGAACTCGATTAGTTATGCTCCTAGATTTAGAAAGATTTTATCAGGCTTGCAATCCCAGCAGACCTCTAATTATAGGAAATGCCAGCGATCGCAGATACTATATCGATTTTGCTGCGGTGCGGGGTGGCAAAATTATCGAAGCTTTGCAACGCACGATCGCTAGAATATCCCCGGATGCTCCAACCTGTCAACTATTTACAGGACATCTCGGCTGTGGAAAATCAACGGAGTTGTTGCGCCTGAAAGCTGAGTTAGAAGTGCAGCAATTCCATGTAGTTTACTTTGAGTCTACCCATGTCTTAGAAATGGCAGATGTGGATGTGACTGATATTTTGTTAGCGATCGCTGGACAGGTAAGCGAAAGCTTAGAAGCGATGAAAATCAGGTTTAAACCTCGCTACTTTACTAAGTTGTTTGGTGAACTCGTGGATTTTCTGCAAACGCCAATTGAACTTGGGGTGGAAGCAGAGTTGTCTGTGGGAATTGCCAAAATTACAGCTAAGGCTAAAGAAAGTCCGCAATTGCGGCGGCGGTTAAGAGATTACTTGGAACCGCGAACAGCAAATATTTTACAGTCAATTAATCAAGAATTGCTAGAACCTGCCACTAAGCAACTGAAAGCTAGGGGTAAAAAAGGATTGGTGGTAATTGTTGATAACTTAGATAGAGTCGCAATTCGACCTTTACCATCGGGGCGATCGCTGCCAGAATATTTATTTATTCAGCGTGGTGAACAGTTACGCAAACTAAATTGTCATGTCGTCTACACTATTCCCTTAGCGCTGACTTTCTCCAACGATAGCGCCGAACTTCAGCATCGTTTGGGGGGAGGAGTCGCGCCAAAAGTGTTACCGATGATACCTGTACGTTTGCGCTCTGGGGAGATTTTCCCTCAAGGGTTAACAATGTTACGGCAAATGGTGCTAGCTAGAGCTTTTCCCGACAATTTACCTAGCGATCGGTTAGGCTTAATTACAGAAGTGTTTGATAGTTTGGAAACCTTAGATCGATTGTGCCTGATTAGTGGTGGTCATGTACGCGACTTGCTAGGGTTGCTATTTGACTGTCTGCGAGAACAAGATCCACCCTTTGATCGGGAGTGTGTCGATCTGGTAATCCGAAGACAACGGGATTACCGAACTAACGCTATCGATCCTCATGAGTGGGAATTAATCTTTCAGGTAGTGCAACAGCAGAGAGTTAGAGGTGATATAGAATACTACACCCTATTGCGAAGTTTATTTGTATTTGAATACCGCGATCATCAAGGAGCTTGGTTTGCCGTCAACCCAGTTTTAGCAGAGACAGAAAAATTTAAGTCATGGTTGAACGACACCCACAAGTAGATGTACAAGCAGCTAATGAGCGTGCTTTGCGAAGTTTGGGGAGAGCAATTGCCCTTTCTAATGGTCAATTCTCCCTGGTTTTGGTGTGCTGCAATTATCGAGTTTTGCAAGAGCGAATCTTGCAACGACTCGAAGAACTCTCTTCAGGAGTACATCGAATTCAAAAGGTAGTTCTGCCGCAGAATGCTAGAAGTCTTTACACAAGTATTCATTTACAACTCCTAACCGAAAAGAATCCGCCATCGGCGTTGATGATTTTGGGTTTAGAGTCAGTAGATGGACTTGATGATCTATTGAGGTCTATCAATCATATTCGTGATGAATTTCGCAAACGCCACGCATTCCCGATGATTGTCTGGATGAATGAGGAAGTGTTGCAAAAGGTAGTGCGTTTAGCACCAGATTTTGCAAGTTGGGCGGCGACACCGATTCGGTTTGAAATGACAACTGACTCACTGCTGCAATTTTTGCAACAGGAAACTGACTCTTTATTTGCCACGGTGTTACCAAGCGATGCTGCACAACAGCAACCTCCTGAAGTTGCAAAGCATTATTCCACTGTGGAGCAAGTCTGGAAACATAGCTATGAACTCCACTTTGCGATTAGAGAGTTACACAATCGTGGTATTACCTTAGAGCCAGAATTAGACGCTAGTTTAGAATTTGTTTTTGGTCTAGATGATTATATTAGCGATCGCATTCATCCAGCTTTAAACCATTTTCAGCAAAGCTTACAAGTTTGGCAAAAGTTGGCAGAAGGGAGAGAAATCAATTCAAAATTCAAAATTCAAAATGACGCTCTCAACGAGACGCTGCGCGAACGCGGACTCGCTAACGCTGCGCTAACAAAATTGAATAAAAAGACTGGGGAGGGTGAGGAAGTATTTTCTTTGCCTATGGCTCCTAATCGCCCATCTCCTCTACTTTTGCGAGAGGGAATTTTACTGTTTTATATTGGGCTGTGTTATTGCCGTTTTGCAGAGCAAAATCAAACCGAAAACCGCCGCCATTGGTACACAGCTAAATCTTATTTTCAGCAATCCTTAAATGTTTTAGAAGTGGCTGGGCGTTTAGATATAGTTGCTGGATTCATTAATCAACTCGCTGAAGTTTTGCAATATCTGCAAGAGTGGGAAGAGTTGCAGACGGTTGCTCAAAAGTCTCTGGAGTTACATCAAACTTATGGTACTCAAATTGAATTAGCTTGTGACTACGGTTTTCTGGCACAAGTGGCTGTGCAGCAGTCGCGGTGGGTACAGGCGAGTATATTAGCACACGTTTCACTGCTGAAATTAGGTGAGGCGCAAAAGCGCAACGACCCTTACAACTGCTTATTTCCATTATTATTGGGGCAAATTTACTATTTAGTTTTGGCGAAAGCCCAGCGAAATTTAGGTGAGCTAGAAATAGCTCGTGAATACCTCGACAAGGCGACAAAAGAACTACCAGCAGCCTTAGAAAGCAGTGCCCATCAATACGATGCCCATCGTTATATTCGCTTATTGCGGAGACTGCGATCGCTCTACTTTGAAGAAGGGCGCTATCTGGAAGCCTATTATATTCGACAGAAACGGCGTTCTGTTGAGCAACAGTACGGTTTTCGGGCTTTTATCGGTGCCGGACGTTTGCAACCCCAAAGACAGGCGACAAACCCAGCATTGATGTCACCTTCTGGGAGTAGCAGCGTTGCTTTAGAAATTGCGGCTTCTGGTCGAGAACGTGATATTAATAACTTAATTGGCAGAATCAGCCGCGCCGATCAAAAGCTGACGGTGATTCACGGTCAATCAGGGGTGGGTAAGAGTTCGACTGTCACGGCGGGTTTAGTTCCAGCCCTGCAAAATCGTGCGATTGGCGATCAAATAGCCGTACCTGTGGTCTTGCAAGTTTACACCGATTGGGCGCGGGAATTAGGGAAATCTTTAAGTGAGGCGATGTCTAGTGACGCATCCCTTGCCGTGTATGCTGATATTAAGTCAGAAGCAGCCATTGAAGCAGAGGCTTTGCCTTACTCTGGTACACCGTTCACCATCGTTAGTATTTTACAGCAATTAAAAGAAAATGCTGATCACCATTTGATCACAGTTTTAATTTTTGACCAATTTGAGGAATTTTTCTTTGGTTATAGCGATCGCCATCAAAAGCAAGAATTTGATAAATTTATCAGCGATTGCCTGAATATACCCTTTGTGAAAGTTATCCTTTCCTTGCGAGAAGATTATTTACATCGGTTATTAGATTTTAAACATCTTTCGGCACTGGAAGCGATTAATAATAATATTCTCGACAAGCATATCCGCTACCAGTTAAATAACTTTTCGCCAGAATATGCCAAAGCAATTATCCGAAAATTAACAGAGCGATCGCAGTTTAATTTAGAACCAGCTTTAATTGATGCCTTAATCGAAGATTTATCAACAGAATTTGGAGAAGTCCGCCCGATTGAATTGCAAGTTGTGGGAGCGCAAATTCAAGATGAGCGCATTACTACACTAGAAGAATATCAGCCATATAGACCTAACAAACTCATCGAACGATATATTAAGGAACTGATTAAAGACTGCGGGCCAGAAAATGAACGAGCCGCTTTAATCGTCTTATACTTATTAACAGATGAAAGTAACAACCGACCTTTTAAAACTCGTGCTGAGTTAGCGGTACAGCTAGCAGAGTTGGAAGATGCGAGTAACTTAGAGTTAGTATTAGAGATTTTAGTTAGCTCCGGTTTAGTGGTACTATTCCCTGATGTACCAGAACGCTATCAACTGATTCACGATTATTTAGTAGACTTGATTCGTTACCTGCAACAACAAGAATCGAGCTTACAGGTACAATTAAACCAGCTACGCCAAAAAGTAGAACAAAGCCAAGCTGAGATTGAACGACTTAAAAGCGAACTTAGCCAAAAAAAGCAGCGTTCTAAACTGGTAGATTCTCATCCGCACACGGGTTTGGACTTATTAACAGAATTGCGAGAGTTACACAAGCGGGAAGAATTGAGTCAGTTAGAAATTGAGCAATTGCGGGCTGAACTTAAAGAAAAAGAGTTAACAGCTAAACTTGCAGAAAGTCAAAAGAAACAAAGGATTAGTGAAGCTCAATTAAATCGTTCGTTGAAAATGGCCCTGACTGCTTGTGTTCTGGCCATATTAGGATTAAGTGTTTCCATAGTCACAGCAGTAGATAGCGAAATTAAAACCCTGAGTGCATCCAGTGAAGCCCTCTTTGCCTCGCAAAAAGGTATTGATGCTTTAATGGAAGCTTTAAAAGCGGGAAGAAAATTACAACAAACAGTCTGGGTAGATTCCTATACAAGAGAGGAAGTACAGACAGCACTCTATCAAGCAGTTTCTGGGGTAAGAGAATATAACCGCTTAGAAGGGCATTTGTCTGGAGTAAATAGTGTTATATTTAGTCGCGATGGCACTTTAATTGCTTCAGCCAGTGCGGATAATACAATTAAACTCTGGCATCCCGATGGTAGCTTAGTTAAAACCTTGTCGGGGCATGAAGATGTAGTTAATAGCGTCAGTTTTAGCCCCGATAGTCAAATAATTGCTTCCGCCAGTCAAGACAAGACAGTAAAACTGTGGAGTCGGGACGGTCAACTACTTGCTACTCTCTTAGGGCATCAGGGTGTGGTGAATAGTGTTAGTTTTAGCCCTGATGGTCAAATTATTGCTTCAGCGAGTAGCGACAAGACAATAAAACTTTGGAGTCGGGATAACAAGCTACTCAAAACTTTGCTCTTAGATGATGGTGCAGTCTTAAGTGTCGCTTGGTCGCCCGATGGTAAAACTCTTGCTTCCGGGAGTGCTGACAAGACGGTAAAATTGTGGAGTCGGGATGGTAAGCTGCTCAAAACCTTAGAGGGACATGAGGATGCAGTCAAAAGCATAGCTTGGTCGCCCGATGGTAAAACTATTACTTCTGCTAGTTTAGACCAGACAATTAAACTATGGAACCTGGAGGGTAAACTACTACGAACCTTGTCGGGGCATAGTGCTGGAGTTACCAGCGTCAGTTTTAGCCCTGATGGTAAGACGATCGCTTCCGCAAGTACCGACGAGACAATCAAACTTTGGAGTTTTGAAGGTGTGTTGCTCGGAACCCTGAAGGGACATAATAATTGGGTGAATAGCATCAGTTTTAGCCCAGACGGTCGCACCCTCGCTTCTGCAAGTCGAGACAAAACTATTAAACTCTGGCATTGGGATGATGTGCTGCTGCGAAAGCCCAAAGCTGATAATGATGACTGGGTAACTAGCATCAGTTTTAGTCCAGACGATCGCACCTTAGCAGCAGCAAGTCGAGACAAAACTATAAAACTTTTCAGTCGAGATGGTAAACTACTCCGTACATTCACGGGGCATGAGGGTCAAGTTTGGGGCGTTAGTTTCAGCCCCGATGGTCAAGTAATTGCTTCCGCTAGTAAAGATAAAACGGTGAAGCTTTGGAGTCTCGACGGTAAATTACTCAACACCTTACAGGGACATCAAGATGCCGTCTTGGGTGTAGCTTGGTCGCCTGATGGTAAAGTAATTGCCTCGGCTAGTAAAGATAAAACTGTGAAGCTTTGGAGTCTCGACGGTAAACTGCTCAACACCTTGCAGGGACATCAAGATGCAGTGAATTGGGTAAGCTTTAGCCCAGATGGCAAGTTGCTAGCCTCAGCCAGTGATGACAAAACAGTGAAAATCTGGAGTGCAGATGGTAAATTCCTATACACCTTAAATGGTCATAGCCGCCGGGTAAATGGGGTTGCTTGGTCGCCTGATGGACAAGCGATCGCTTCAGTTAGTATTGATAGCACAGTGAAGATTTGGAGCCGGGACGGTGATTTGTTAAGTAATCTTGCGGGCGATGGCGATAGTTTCATCAGTGTGAGTTTTAGCCCCGATGGCAAGACTCTAGCAGCTAGCAGTGATGACAAAGTAAGGATTTGGAAGCGAGAAGGGACATTGCTGATTGCTTTGAAAGGTGATAGGAATGAGTTAACCAGCGTCAGTTTCAGCCATGACGGTAAAACTTTGGCTGCGGGTAGTGGCAATGGCACAGTAATATTTCGAGATTTGGCAGATATCCAACTGGAAAAATTGCTTACGCGGGGTTGCGATTTGCTACAGAATTATTTGCAGACTAATCAGAAGGTAATGAAAAGCGATCGCGCCTTGTGTTCTGGTAGGTGATGGAGATTTTGTTCCCATTCAGTTTGCGTCGAATTGCGGCAGGCGTGGTGTTAATTCGGTTATTCGGTTTATCTTCAAGTGATAGAGCAGAAATGATTGCCAATGCCATTAATGAACACGCAGATGAATTATTAGGAGCTTTTACTGTTATTTCATCTAAAAGTATTCGCATTCGTAAAATAACGTGAATTTTAGATGCGATCGCAGATGCAATGAAGAGTGCGAGCCGTTAAAATGCGATGTCTACGACGGGCTACGCCTACGCGCCTTGTGTTCTGGTAGATGATAGCGTATTAGATTATCGAATTTACTTTTTCGGTAAGAATGTCGAGGATAACGTTGCTGTCTACCAAAACGGTCATGGATTATCGTCGCTGCGGGTGAGGGTCATGATTTGGTCAGTGGTGAGGTTTCCAGCAGCGCAACCCCGCATGGTATCAATCCAGGTTGAAATTTTATCGGCAGGTTGTATTTTCTTGAGGTAGAGGCGATCGCCTTCGATTTCAAACGCTAATTCTACGTCAGGAGAAATGTTTAACACCTCTCGGATTTCAGAAGGGATGGTAATTTGACCGTTAGGTGTAATCCGCATAGTGTGTTTGTTGTTCAAGCGTTCTTATGTTCTCATATTAATGTTGAAGTGTTTGGCTAATAGCTTTTCTACATTTCTATTTTGCACTATTTTAGCTGTACATCTTGGTAGCATTGAGTGAAGTACCCGTCAGCAAGGGAGCGAGGGCGATGTATGCAACCGTCACACAACCACTGACTTTTGAAGAGTTTCTTGCCTGGGACGATGGTTCAGGCAGAGAGTTTGAGCTATTGGATGGGATTCCCGTGCCATTATCAGAACCAAATGCTAATCATGAGGATTTGATTGAGCGACTGTGTACCTACTTAGAAAATCACTGCCAAGAAAATGACCTGCCTTATGTGTCGCGCCAGTCGAAGCAGGTTCGGCTCAAAACAGCACCAGGAGAAAAAGAAAAAAGCCGCAAAGCAGATATTGTCATATTTGCTAGAGAAGAATGGCAGAGGATGAAAACTAGCTCTAGTTCTGCTGCTGCATATATTCCACCACCCGGAATCATTGAGGTCGTTAGCAATAACTGGAAAGACGACTATCTGACAAAACTTGCTGAATATGAAGACTTGGGCGTTTTCGAGTACATCATTGTAGACTATGCTGCTTTTGGTGGCATTCGGTTTATTGGCTCTCCCAAGCAGCCAACCATTACAATCTACCAACTTGAAGATGGAGAGTATTCACCCCCGAAGGTGTTTCGAGGGCAGGATCGAATTGATTCTAGATTGTTTCCGAACATTCCCTTAACGGCTGAACAGATTTTTGCAATGAGTCGCTGATTAGCAATGAAGAAATTTATTCTAGTCGTCTTCTTGCCACAATTGCTCTAAACTCAGATCCAACAGGCTCCCATCCTGTCCTATAGCGATATAACAGTTTCAGCAGATTGGCCCGACGCATGACGAGGGCGAAGATGTAAGGTGATTTCCGTATCAAGCCGCTTGAGGAAAATGAGGAGTTTGCCCTCGCTGAACCGTTGAAACTCTCCTTTCATTAAATGAGATACTTCTGGCTGGGGAATGCCAAGAAGTTCGCTGATTTCGCGCTGTTTCAGGTTGCGTTGAGAAAGGAGGCGCAGTACCTGAATCCCTATCTTGCCCCGCATAAAAAGTTCCGAAGCATCCTCTAAACCGAGATCAGCGAATACGTTGCCACTGCTTTCTTCAAAAACAGGTTCCTGTGTCATTGTTGTTTCTCCCTTGCCACTGCGTCCTTATAGCGTTGTTTAATCAGGTCAACATCAGCCTGTGGGGTTTTAATCCCCTGCTTTGATTTCTTCTGAAAAGCGTGCAGGACATAGATTTTCTCTCCAATCTTTACCGCATAGACTGCCCTGTAAGTATCGGTATCGTAGCGTTTGACGATTTCATACACGCCGCTTCCAACCCCTTTAAAAGGTTTGGCATCCATTGGTGTTTCCCCTGCTTGCACCAATTGCAGCGCATAGCCTACTGATGCACGCACATCAACAGGAAATGAGCGGATATTTTTGAGAGAGCCTCCCATCCAAACCAGAGGTCGTAAAGGAATTTCTATAATATCCTCGTCATCGTCCATTTTATATGAAATTTCCTATAAAATAAGTTAGACAATAGCATGAAATGCCCCGCGTGCGAACGGCGTATCGCGTTATATATATTAATCATCTATCCAAATAATCTTAATTCATGACAGCACTCCTGGAAGATTATCATCTCAGCATCGATTTTTGTGAGGGAGGGACTGTGCTGGTGGATGATATCATCTAAAAAAATCCCTATGACCTGCTATTAGTCAAGGTCTTAGGGATTTTTTTGATTACGGGACTGGTGCGGCTCGAACGCACGACCTGACGCTTAGGAGGCGTCCGCTCTATCCAACTGAGCTACAGCCCCAAATAGTCAGCATATATAATCATAGCAGGAGTTTTAGCGAGATTGCCAACAATTATCCCAAGAGCCGCCGCCTACTTCTAAACCACAAAGAAAACTTTCTGCTTTCAGGATTATTTGAGATTTTCTCCCATTTAATTCTCGTAACTCTAAATTTAACTTTCCTTGCATGGTGTCTCGGCAACAGTATCTTAAACCATCTTCTGTGGGCGCACGCAGAGGTGTACCAGGTAAATCAGTAGTACCTATCAATTCAATTTCGTAATTTGAGTTACTAGCTTTCATTTGCCATCTACCCCAAGGCTGAATTTCCCAGTCTACTTGTGAATTCCAGGGAACAAATTCATAAAACTTGCCTTGATAGTGCAAGCCAATCATCGCTACAGATTCCATCCACCACAGCACACCGCGCCGTCCACCGCCAGCAGTTAATGCTAAGTCGGGTTCGCCCTCAAATAAATTACAATTTATCCAAAACCATTTTTGGGGAAAAGCACCACCCCAATTTTTCTCGCCGTAGGCTGGGGCGTTGGTGAATTCGTAGATTTTGCCATTCCAGTCAATTTTTCCACTGGCTAAACCGTGAGCCATCAAAATTTGCCATCCAGGTTCAAAAATCTGCAAGAATGACAGCCAGCCTGCGGTTGATTGCTGAATGCTATTTTGATTGCCCCAACCGTATACTGGTTGAATTTCATACTCCCAACGGCAATAATTATTGGTGGCGCGTTCGCAAATAATTCCCTGATTCAAGGTGGCTGTGGCTTGATATCCCTCTTGAACATGATGCTCAAACTCTGCTGGCAGCAGGTATAAAGGAGAAACTTGCAAATCCGTTTTACCCCAATGACCTAAACCCAAAACATCTCGACTACCCCAAAATTTCTTTACATCAGGAAAAGTACGGCATAAATACTCATCATCCGGGCCGAGGATTTGGGCTGCACCGCCACTGTGGGGTTTACCGCCGATGGGGTCTTCTATGGAGTACATAAAGGCAAATGTTTGCCCGATTTCCGGTAAAGTGACGCGGTAATACCAGCCTTCAAAAAAGCGGCGACTACTACCATCCCAGTGATAACCAGAATGGGGCGTTTGAGTTGATTGGAGGAGATTTAGGGGAATAGTTAACATATATCTATATAGTTGCCGATTTTTGCAGTATGCGCGATGACCTCGATCTCAATCATGCTTATGAAATTCTTGGGTTGGAACCGGGTGCATCACAAGCACAAGTAAAGCGAGCTTACCGTCAACTGGTGAAAATTTGGCATCCCGATCGCTTTGTTGATCAAAAGCAAAAACAGGAAGCTGAGGAAAAAATCAAATCAATCAACTCAGCTTACAATAAACTCAAATCTCAAAGTCCATCCGAACCTCCGATTAGTGAAAATCCGTCTTCATCTTCGCCTACAAATCCCACAAAAATATCTGTGAATCGTTGGGATGCAGAAACTTTTTATACTTGGGGAGTAGAAAATGCTACACAAGGAAGATATGAGGATGCGATCGCAGATTTTACCCATGCAATTCGTCTCAATCCTCACTATATTGACGCATATAAATATCGTGGGCTAGTTTGCTCTCAACTGGGATACGAATATAGAGCCGCTTCAGATTTAAATAAAGCTGCACAAATAGAACAAGAGTTAACAAATCCGGGCGCTGCGCGGACATCACGATCAGTTAGATATACATCTAAACCTAGACCTCTAGTAAAAAGATTTTGTCAAGGGATAAAAAGTTTACTGCGGCTAAATCGGCGTTGGAGATAAAAAGCGTGCATTAAATAGTTTAAAGAATTAATGTCCGCCGTTCGCCTCCAGTCTCGTAAAGAAGACATCGCAAAACTTTTCAGTGTACTGACTTTGGATAACCATTCCGATTGGGTTAACTCTGTCACTTTCAGTTTTGATGGCAAAACTTTGGTTAGTGGTAGTCGAGATATGACAATCAAGCTTTGGCGCTGCGATATCTAACGAGAAATTAAAAATTTAGATGATTTCAGTAAATTGCTCGATTTTGTATCCAAATATCAGATAACAGCTTAGTAACATCCATCTTCGGGATACTCTTTCTTTTGATTAAGTATTAACTCCTTAGAGATAGAGCCACTTGCTGATCACAGAGGTTATACTGATAGCTCCAAGAATCGGGTAGCAAATAAAACTCAATTTTTATCAGCAACCTATTAAAACCTCTTGTTCTTACAAAGCTTTAGTTTGTCAATATCTTATCAAGGAGTGAAATCAACAGCTATGCCTATTCCTACCAATAAAAGCGAAAGCGAAAACAGTGAAGTCAAGAAAGAGACTTACACCGATAGTAATGGTAATATTCACACCAACCTGACACAAAGCACTGAAACATCTAAAAACACACCTGATCCCAACTCTTACCAAAAAGGTTACGTACAAGGTCGAAATACTGAGCATACCAATCAGCAAGCTGATTTAACCGAGCGTGATAATAACAATGCTAATGGTGGTTTGGTGTTGGGTATAATTGTTACTTCCGTGCTTGCTTTGGTTATAGGTGGGGTCTGGTACTTCAGCCAGCAGAATAACGCACCGGTTAACAATATTGTGCCGGTCGCGGTTCCTGTACCGAGTAAGAGTAATCCAACCCCTAGTGCATCTCCTCAACCACGAACGACAATCATCGAAAGAACCAGGGAAATACCTGTTGCTGTTCCTGTTCCTGTTCCTGTTCCACAACAGCAGGTTACACCTGCACCTGCACCTCGCCAACCGAATATTAACATTACTATTCCACCCCAGCAGCCTGCGGCAGAAAAAGCACCTGTAACTCAGCCAACCCCGAAAGCGGTACAAACTCCGACGACGAGTCCAACTAGTATTACTCCAACTCCGCAGAACAAGGACGATACTTCTACTAATACTGTCGCTCCAGAGACGAAAAGTGATGCCTCTAAAACCACTCCACCTCAATGAGTAGACCAGTCAAACAGTACATCTAATAGTGGTTCTTCTACCGCAGGTGATGCTACTACAGGGAATTCTGCTCAATAACGGCTTCTGAATCAGCCCACTTGATAATGCTGGCATGACAACATATAACAAGTGGGACAATTTTTAAGAAAAATTTCTGAATTGTTGCGATAAATTAATGGTATTCAAGTTTAGTAAAGATGTGGTGTAGCTGAATAAACATAGGCTAGATTAAGAGCAAGGTACAAACAGGTTAAAAGTTAACAAAAACTTTCAAGTTAGAGCCTGTGCCTCCTGCTCTAATGTTCTTGCGTAGGCATAGCCCGTCGTAGACATCGCTCTGAAGTTGTGGCATCCATTGAATGTATTTTTACCTTGAGTTCAATAAGTTATTTTGGAGGTATGAGAACGCACAGCCAGAAAATGCCTGTCTAGTTGGAATATAAGGATGTCCAATTGTTGAGTATCGCGAATGCTGTCCACCTTAGTTAGTTGAGTTAGTTACTTCTGAATTCTCCAATCTTCAAGAAACCGCCCCAAGCTACTGATATTTATCCATCGCAGCTTTAGGCGGTTTCTGCGTTGAGTTAATTAAAAAGTTCAGAATTGTTAATCACTAATTAAGGTAATTACAGTCACTTCTGGCGGACAAAATAAGCGTCCTGGTTTATAAGTTCCTAAACCCCGATTGACATATAGTTGATTTTTTTCCACCTTGTGAAACCCTTGCGCCCACTCCCAATACCGCACTACTTTAGAACAGTCTCCCAGGAAAAATGTTACCCAACGCCGCAATTTTTTGGGAATTTGTTTGAGTAGCTTTTTATAATAAAGTACTACAGGCCCAATGCCCGGAATTACGATGTGACCACCGTGGGTATGACCAGATAGTTGCAAATCTACGCGCCATTGTTGCAATATCTTCGCTGTATCTGGGTTATGGGATAAAACGATGCGGGGTGTAACGGAGTCTAGTTGATTCATGACTGGTGCGGGGTGAAATTCCCGTGACCAATAATCAGCTAGTCCTACCAGTGGTAATTCTTTTCCTAGTGGATAGGCGATTTCATTCCAAAGCACATGCACCCCAATGCTAGTTAACGCCTGGGTAACTTCTGCTTTTGAGTGGCTGTAATAGATATCGTGATTACCAAGTACGGCGTAGATACCACAGCGACTTTGCAGATGTTTAAGTCGAAGCACCAATTGGTGAATTGGCGTCGGATCGTCAGTTACGTAGTCACCAGTTAATAGAATTAAATCTGGTTCAGCTTCGTTAGTAAGTGCGATCGCTTTTTCTAACATATCTTCCGACAGCCGCAAACCATCGTAGTGAAAATCTGACAACTGCACTAGCGTTGTACCTTGTAAAGATGCTGGAAGTTCCGCAATCTTAACCGTGATTTTATCTACTCTTAAATGTCCTGTAAACAACCAATGCATAACGCAACCGATACTCCTCATACCAGCGCTTACAGCTTACCAAAAATCAAAATGTAACTTGAAAAACTGCAATAATTTATGTCACATACTCCAGATACAATTAACTCATTGATTTATTTTAAATCGCTGAATTTAGTTCTGGGATTTTTCTCCTCCCTCCTGCTTTCTCATTCACCTTGTAGGGTGATTATAGTAACTTCTGGGCGGCAAAATAAGCGTCCTGGGAGGTAAGTTCCCAAACCACGGTTGACATATAGCTGATTTTTTCCTAGCCGATGGAAACCCTGTGCCCATTCCCAATGGCTGACTACAGAAACATTTATTTTCAAAAATGGGACTAGACGCCGCACTCTTCTGGGTATTTTTTTTACAAGCTTTTCGTAAAACAAGGTCGCAGGGCCAATTCCGGGAATCACGATTTGACCACCGTGAGTATGACCAGATAATTGTAAATCGACTCGCCAGGATTGTAATATCTCCGCAGTATCTGGGTTGTGGGATAAAACGATGCAGGGTGTGTCCGGGTTTAGCTGGTTCATAAGGAATGCGGGGTGGAATTCCCGTGACCAACTATCCGCCAGTCCAACAAGTGGTAATTCTTTTCCTAGTGGATAGGCAATTTCGTTCCAAAGGACGTGAATTCCAATGCTAGTAAGGGCATCTGTAACTTCTGCTTTTGCGTGTTTGTAATATATATCGTGATTGCCAAGAACAGCATAGATACCACTGCGACTTTGCAGATGTTTGAGTCGAAGTACTAGTTGGTGAATTGGCGTTGGATCGTCAGTTACGTAGTCACCAGTTAATAGAATTAAATCTGGTTCAGCTTCGTTAGTAACTGCGATCGCTTTTTCTAACATTTCTTCCGACAGCCGCAAACCATCGTAGTGAAAATCTGACAACTGCACCAGTTTTTTACCTTGTAACGATGCAGTCAACCCTGCAATGTTAACCGTCAATTTCTCTGTACTCAACGGCCCAGATAACAACCAATGCATAAGACGTTCAATAAAGCTCAATCATAGCGCTTACAGCTTAACTAAACATCGTCAGATTGTGTGCAGCGACCAGTGTTACTTCTTGAAAATTTCATGAAAGCTGTAGATTATCGCGTATTTATACTTAATTTTAATTAAAAGTAAATGGTTCTACCGCTCCCTTCATGTCAAAAAATAAATAAGATGATTGAAGAAGAATACATTCGTCAGAATCAAGACGCTCGTTCCTCTCTACCGCTACGCTATCAGTCTCTTATTCAGACCCGCGACTACGAAAGTTGACCACCAAATCTACGATTTGGTGGGGGTGCAAAAACGCCGGTTATTCAGACGCTACGCACAGTCGCTCTAAGCGTTGGCGCAGCCTCTCGTAGAGAAGCCATGCCGTAGGCTTTACGCTACGCTATCCGCTTTTTCGGTCAAAATTCATTCTCAATTCTCAGGACTGACGCATGTATTCTGTTCGCTGGTATTTAATAAAAATAGCCTAGATAAAACTTTGGGCTGCTAGTGATCATAATTTTAGATTGCGAGCTTTATTAAACTCGCATGGAGGCTAAAAATATATCTATTTGCGAATTGGTTTAATTATGTAGTTTGTTCTGATGTCGCTACATTTTGCCCAATTTTTGGCTCCGTTCCCGCAAGCAGTCGTTCAATATTAGTGCGATGGCGCAAAATCACATATAATCCACCGGCAATCCCAAACAGAACATAGGGTAAGGGTTGATGCAAAAGTACCATGAAAATGGAAACAGCGATCGCACCTGCAATTGAACTCAAAGAGACAATCCGCGATATCGCCACAACGACGGCAAACACACCTGCTGTTGCTAAACCTACCTGCCAACTCATTGCTAACAAAATCCCTAAGCTGATAGCAACAGATTTACCACCGCTAAAGCCCAAAAAAATTGATTTACTATGTCCCAGGATGGCAGCTAACCCAGATATTGTTACTATCCACGGTTGCCACAGTTGTGCATCTACCGTTGGAGGGATATAATTTTGAATCTGGGCAAAATTGAACAACCAGTAAACTAGAGCGATCGCTAATACTCCCTTCAAGGAATCAAGTACTAAAACCAATCCTCCTGGCCCTTTCCCCAAGGTTCTTAGTACATTAGTTGCGCCAGTGGAACCTGAACCAACTTCTCGAATATCAATACCTTTTAACTGCTTGACAGCAATGTAGCCAGTGGGAAAAGAACCCAGCAGGTAAGCTATGACCACAATTGCCCCACACAGAGTTAACCAAATAGCCATAATACAATTCACGCATTCAAAATTTAAAAAAGTCAATCTAATTCATAATTAATAATTACTAATTCATAATTGTAATCATTGTTGGCTCCTCAAGCCACCACCGATTGTAGACCACGCTCATTCAAAAAAATCAAAAGTTGGCTCCCAAGCCATAAAATTTATGAATTATGAATTATGAATTAATAATTATTTGGTCAAGAGGTATTACTCTTGACCAATGACCAATGACTAATGACTCATTTAAAAGTCATCATCATAGTTTCTCACTGCTTTGGGGTCAGGGGCAAAGGCTAACCACAGAGGAAATTGCAAGAGTGACAAACTGATTTGCTCTTCTGAATCATCAATGATAATTAAGGGCAGTTGATTGGCTTTCGTCAATCGGTCTGCTTTTTGGGCGACAGCATCAGATGCCTCAAATAATACTACACCTCGGTCTGGGCCGAAATCTGGGCGACCGATTCCCAGAGAGTCTTGCAAGCCGCGCCGCCATTCACCTAATCGCTCCGGCGTATTAGCTAAGACTAAAGTACGGACGCGATCGCCATACAGCTTGTGTAATATCGAAATTGCGGCTGAGGCAATCAGAATATTCTGCAAACGGCTACCCATTGTCCGCAAACCACCCCGTCCCCCTTGAGTAAAAAACCAGTTAGAGACTCGTTCAGCGTGGATTGGTTCAAAGGTACGGCGTAGTTGCCACGCTGGCCCATAGTAATCTGGTTTATTGCGGTATTGGTCAATTAGGCGGCGAATTTGCTTTGTAGTATCTTGAAACTGCTGTTGGGCAAATTGCGGTATTCCAGGTTGGGGTTCAACTGGTTTAGCCTCTTTTACAGATGGTTTTTCTCGTTCTACCACACTTGGTGTAAGTTGCAACTGTTCAGCAGTAGAGGCCAAATCCTGTAAACTACCCGTGAGATAGTCTTTAAAACCCTGCACCCGAATTGCCAAGTCTTGGGATGCACCAGCAAAAGTGGTTCGCATCTCGTTGCGAATACGTTCTTGACGGCGTTCTAGTTGTTCTACAGAAATTTGCAAGGTTTGTTTGCGTTGTTCTAACTGCACCAGCGACTCTTGCACCAGTCGTCCCAGTGATGTTTGAGTTTCACTGACTTGTGCCTGAAGGTTTTTGTAAGAAGCTTGCAGCTTGGCTATTTCTGACTTGAGAGATGCTTCAGCGCTCTGCAACTCTGCTAGTCGCTGCTCTGCTTGTGCATATAATGAATTATTTCCTGATCCTATTTCTGACCCCAGTGCAACATTTTCCGCTTCTAACTGCGCTACAAACTCGCCATTTGAATTTTCTGTTAGCTCTACTGTAGAATCTACCACTTCTGCATTGGAGATGAGTGGGTCAAAAGTTGTGTACTCCTGTGATGAGCTAATGGCTCCTGTTTCTGCCACCAACTCAACAGATGGATTTACTGGATGAACAAATGCATTGTTCTGTTCTTGTTTTTCTGCCAACCGCTCATCAATTGGATCTGGGGTTTGAGATGCCTCTGGGTTCATAAACAATAGTGTAATTCCTATGATGCGAATAAATAGCTTTCAGAAATATTACAATTGACCTGCCATAAAAGTCCTGAGTCATGAGTGCTGAGTTATGATTCTAGAGCAAAACAACTCAGCACAGATAGCACTCAGCACTAAATACGTGGACAACGTTGTTCTAAGCAACTTTTCAAGGTGTTGGGGTCAAATAAAATTGGCAAAAAGTGAATACTTTTAATTTCTTTAAAGTAAAACAGGATGGGGACTCCATTCCAAAATATCCGCCAGTTTTGCCATTCCTGGTAGGGAAAGCGCCGAATCAATTTTTCGCCTCTGTAAATATCTAAGTCGCTGGCGGTAAATTGCAAACGCAGCGTTAACGCCTGAAACATGAGAAACAAACCAAATAGTGTGAAAACGGAGCCTACCCACGGTTGTACCAACAGTAATGGAATAGCGGCAATCACCAACACTATAGGTATATTGTAACTAGGCTTGAGTTCCACAGTTGATGTGGAGTTAGGAGCAAATGAACTGGTCACGTCTTAAATCCTGCTTTATTTAGTAGGCATCTCTCCTATTTTAGGAGTCAGGAGTTAGGAGTAGAGACGCGATTAATCGCGTCTGTACAGGAGTTAGGAGTTGAGAGTTAAAACTCCTAACTCTTAACAGGGGGCAAAGCGATCGCAAGCTCCACTCCTAACTGATAATTTTTATGGGCTTTGCAGGAATGCACTGCCAGTTCCCTGAAACATTAACCAAGAAAGAAAGAAGTTGGTAACAAATATAATCAGCAAGGCAGTCACAACAGCAGTTGTGGTTGACTGTCCTACACCTTTGGCTCCTCCTGTTGTCGTCAACCCCCAACTGCAACCTATTACGGCGATTAAAATACCAAAGCAACACGCCTTAATCATGGCGCTCAAAATATCCCACATACCAAGAAAGTTACGGGCTGAGTCTAGAAATACCGTATCAGACAGGTTATAGATATTTGTCGCAATTATGAATCCCCCGAACATCCCTGTTAGCAAAGACAGGAGGGTTAAAATTGGTAGCATTAAACAGCAAGCAAGAACGCGGGGGATAACTAGGTAATCGATTGGATCTGTTCTTAACATCAACATGGCATCGATTTGTTCTGAAACCCGCATGGTACCGATTTCTGCTGCAAAGGCAGAACCGACTCGCCCGGCCAAAACTACTGCTGTCAACACGGGAGCGAGTTCTCGTGTCAACGCTATAGCAAGCACTCCGCCGATAACGTTTCCGGCGCCAAAGTTGATAAATTCCCGCGCCACCTGAATGGTAAACACCGCGCCAACGAAAATAGCCGTCAACAGGGCAATAAATAGGGAATCTGGCCCAACTGCTGCCATTTGTTCTAAGGTGTTGCGCCGATGGATTTTGCCTTTCAATAGGTGAACTAGTACTTGCCCACCCAGAAAAATCGCCGCCAGCAGCCGCTGACTCCATTCTCCTAAACTGGATTTGGATGTAGTCTGGTTCAATGTTCTGTAGCTAACTCGGTAACTGCCTTAAGAATAGCGGAAGTCGTTGGCAATAGGAAATGGGGAGTGGGGAATGGGGAATGGGGAATGGGGCATTGGGGAGAATGAAAAAATGAAAAATTACCTCTTTCTCCTCTGCCCCCCACTCCCTACTCCCCACTCCCTACTCCCCTAATAAAGCTAAACATTAACTTAGATTAAAGATGGTCTCAGAAAATGAAGCTGTTATTAAACGTGCTGCAAACTAATAAATAGGTACTAACCTTGGCTTTAACCTTGATTTTGCAAGGGTTTTGTAGATTTAAGCAATTTTTTACATCCCCAGCATGTGCTGTAACTGGTAGCGATTTCTTTTAATGAAAACTTAAGATTCTTGACAGATTGTCTGCTCAGGAGCGATCGCACGTATTGTAGAAAATGACGAACTGCTATCTAGCTCTTGTCATCTCTACTTACGGAGTTTGTCTTAAATGGCTATTTTCACTAACTTTCTCCGCTCTTTACTACTGACGATCATTTTTAGTTTTGTCGCTCCCATGTTCCTAGTTGGCGGTGGATTGCTCCTGATATCCCTCATCGGTCACTTTCCTGGCTTACAAGAGTTAACTGAGGCGATCGCTACTCAAATTATGCGTTTTCTCGCCGCCTTTGGCAGTGGAACTCCCCTACGCGGATTATTTGTGATTAGCTTGACCTGTAGTTTCGTCGGCGCACTGTTTGACACTTACGTTTATTATCGGTGTCAAATTTTACGAATTGATTAATAAGTAGTGTCAATCGCTTCGTTAGGTACTCATGGGCTGTACAAGACGGGAGAAAGTGATATTTCCAAAACTGAAAGTACTACTGGTCTTAACCTAGACAGGGATTAGTGTTGCTAAATGAATTTTTATTCATTAAATTGAGCAGCGAAATTATTGATTAAATACTTATTATTTATTAGTTATTAACAAACTTCGGCGGGTTTAAGTCCCCGGCTTCTGACAAGCCGTAAGTATGTAAGTCTTGTTCTGTCTTACAAAGTTCAGATCGCCGCAAACCGGCGCTCCGACTTTGCGCTAAATCCCCGTTACAAAACTGTACTTCTTTGAACGACTTCAGACGAACGACTTCTTTAATTACTGACTACTAGTGCAGGTGCGCGGCCGTAGCAAACTAATTCTCAAGAGGTCAAAAAGACAGCATCTCAAGGGTTTTGGAATTTTGAATTCTGCAAAACAGCTAAAATAGTCTGTGCTAAATCATCACTTGGACGCTAGACTAGAGTTTGGCATTTTGTGTTAGCTGCAATCTTTAAGGACTTGATTTCCGCAAGCCGCACACTCGTGACTTCTAGTCATGAGTTAGGCGCTCCATATTTCCAT
>NZ_JABXKP010000044.1 GCF_017114985.1 Nostoc sp. JL33
TGTTACCAAAACATTGACATTGCCTGCATCCCCTTTTCCTGCTGGTTGGGTATCAGATGCACCACGAGTAAAGGTTGCCAGGCTAGCGCCATCAGTGAGTGACAGGGTTGCTGCATTAATGTCGATATTGCCACCGTTACCGACACCTGCCGCCACGCTGCCGATGCCACTGGTATCTGCAAAGGAAATAGCATTTTTTGCACGCACTGTCACATTCCCTGCATTCCCCTGTCCATAAGTTGAGGCATCAATTCCAGCCTGATCACTTAGAGATAAGTTACCAGAATCGATGGTAATGTTGCCTCCATTACCAAATGCTCCTTTTTCTACTAAATTGTTAATCACGCTACCAAAATCAGCAATTTTGATTTCTTCGGTAGCATTTAGCGTAATATCCCCTGCAACAGTCTCAGGTGTCCCCAAACCCGCCCCAATACCAGCATTAAGGGCACTTTTGCCTAATATCTCTACATTTTGGGCATTAATCGTAATATCACCGCCACCAGCACCTTGCACAAATACACCTGCTTCATTGGTAAGCGATACCGAAGCACGAGTCACATTAAGAGGAAATTTCAAGCTGAGATTATCCCCATTAAAAAGAAGATTGACATTTCCAGATGCCGCTAACCCCCCTAATTCAACTCTCCCACCATAAGCATTTAACTTGCCGCCATCTATGCTGACATTACCACCCACTAGCAGCAAACTTTTACCATCTCCTACTCGTAAACCAGATGCATTAAGACCTGCGGGATCTATTCCTGCTGGTGCAATTGACCTGTTTTCAATTCTGCCAGCCGCAAGTTGATTGAACAACAATGCCGAAGGATTAACTGTTAGTAATGGCGAAGGAGTTTGAGGATTGGTAGCACTAAATTCCAACCCATTGCCAAACACAAATGAATTCGCCGTACTCGCCACAAACGAACCCGCCACATCCAGCCGTGAATTGTTCCCGAATAAAATACCATTGGGATTGATCAAAAACAAATTTGCACTACCATTCACCCCCAGTGTACCGAGAATATTCGAGATATTACTTCCCGTCACCCGTGTGAGAATATTGGAGATTCCCGTGGGATTGGCAAAATAAACTCGCTGGGATTCTCCGACATTGAATTCACGAAAACTATGGAACAGGTTTGCACCGCGAATTGCTCCGCCATCAATCCGGTCAGCAGCACTACCTTTAATATTGACATTGGGAGTGATTCTTGAAGAGCGATCGCCCAATGTTCCATCAGGGGTAATCTGGGCTAAGGCGTGATTTTCAGAACCAAATATGACATGAGCAAGCACTCCAATAATGCTAACAACTCCTAAGAAACCTGAGCGCCAATTCCTATATCCACAGATTGCCATATCAGAATCAGCCTCGCCTGCTCATTTCCTACCTGTGAATATGCAATTAATCTATCTATTGATAAATTTTTATTTATGCCATTAATTTCAGCAGATATTTTGACTAGAGGAGAGTAAAGTTTCTAAAACTTAACGTTAGGTAATGCTTCCCAAAAGAAAAAGTTACAAATCACTCATCAACCTTGCCTTACGGAGAAAGAATTGCAGCACCGTTTCTTCACGGGAAATAATATCAACCCTACCCTCCATGCCCAATTGAATGTGACACTGGTTTTTCCCTTTGCCTAAAACCAGAGTTTCCGGTTCAATAGTCACTTCGTAGTAACTACCAGCCGTTGGTGCTTGCCGACTAACAGATGTGTCAGTAGATGAATTGCTATTATTCTTTTGGGGAGCGATCGCATCTGGAGAAATCGCCTGCACTTGACCATTGAGAGTACCATAATCTGGGTAAGGACAAGCGCTGACCCGCATTTGGACTTTTTGGCCAATTTTTAACTTACTTTGATTTTCAGATGCCACTACTGCTTTCAAAACTTGAGGCGCATCAGTGGGGACAATTTGCACCACTTCTTCGCCAGGACGCACAGTTTGACCTGGGTTTCGCAAATTGAGTTGAGATATTATCCCATCGGCGGTAGCTGCGATCGTGGTTTGAGCTAAATCTATTTTTGCTTGTTTGAGTTCGCTAGTATCACGCTCTAGCTGTTTTTCAATTTCAATCCGTTGCTTAACTAGGGCTTGGCGTTCCTTTTCTATTGTTGCTTTATTGCTTTCCCCTCCGGCTTTTTCTTGAGCGATCCGCTCAGTAGCAACAGTTACTGCTGCATTACTTGGATTGACGGCAACTTGGGCGCGTTGCCTTCTCGCAATGGCAGCAGATACTGCTTGTTGTAACCGTTCAATTGTCTGTTCTTGCGCCTCCACTGCTGCTTGTTGCGCCTTTACCGCTTGCTCTTGCTGTTTGGCAGATAATTGTGCTTCTTCCAATTGATCCTTAGATAGCGCCCCTTGGGCAGCTACACTCTCATATCGGTTCTGTTTTGACTGGGCTACACCCAAGGCAGCTTCAGTCGCATGGAGATTCGCTTGTGCTGTTTTTAACTGTGCTTCCCCAGCGTGCAATTCTTTCTCAGCAATTCTGATGTTGGCATCAGCTTCTTGGAGTTCGGAAACAGTGGTAATATTTTTATCTCGATATTCCCGACGGCGACCGCTCAATTCGGCTTGGGCACCAGTAATAATCCGATTTACGCGGTCAGTTTCGGCTCGAATCTGGCTGTTGAGGGCATTAATCTGGGCATTGATTTGCACTAGCTGTAACTTAGATTGTTGAATAGTAGTTTGCAATTGGCTCTTTTTGGTTTGCAGACGGGAGTCGTCGATAGTTGCGATCGCATCTCCTTTTTTGACAATTTGATTTTCTTTGACATAAATGTGCATTACCTGACCTTCAGTCGCCGCTTGCACAATTCGCAATTCACCCGCCGGACGCACAACCGCCTGTCCTTGGACGGTGACTTTATATTTAGTAACAGCAGCAACTGGAACAACTAGTCCTAGAACGCAGAGAATAAACATTCCGCCAAAGGTTGTCCAACGATTAATTGGTGGGAGAAATTCGTTGGTTTGAATTGGGGGTAGAAAATCTGTATTGCTAACCATGATGTAATATGAGTAAACCGCAGAGGCATAAAGAAAACAGAGATTTTTACAACTGATATCATGTCTGGGCAATTAAGCATAAAACCCAGAACCCCACCCCGCCAAAGCTGCGCTTTAGCTCCCCTCCCCGCCTGCGGGGAGGGGTTGGGGGTGGGGTTCATCTTAATTAATGGCAACAGACTTGCCGTTACGGTGAGCGGGTGAATATGTCAGCGCTAACGCATCCTGAGAGGGGAAAATATCATCTAGGAAATCTAAATGTTCACCAGGTAATTTCCGCAATTCTTCTGGTGTACCTTGGATTTTTAAGCGTCCTTGTTCTAAAAGTACAATTAAATCTGCTCTTTGTATGACCTTGGGACGGTGACTAATCAGAATAGTCGTTTTATTATGACGATGAGATAAAAGTCTATCTAGTACTTGTCTTTCGCTTACAGGGTCGAGTGCGCCCGTGGATTCATCTAAAATTAAGATCGGTGGCTCAGTAACTATTGCTCTGGCGATCGCTAATCTTTGGCGTTGTCCACCGGAAAGATTTGCACCAAATTCTCCTAAAACAGTTTGATATTTATCGGGTAGTTTGCTAATAAATTCATCTGCACCAGCAATTTGACAAGCTCTGACGATTTCTTCAAAACTGATGTGAGGATAACTAAAATGGAAGTTATCAATAATAGAACGACTCCAGAAATGGGGTTCTTGAGGAACTAATACTACCTGTTGTCGCAGACATTCTAAAGAGAGGTCTTGCTGATTATAGAAACCATAACGAATATTACCAGACTGAAGTTTATATAAACCAGTAATCAATTTCGCCAGGGTACTTTTACCACAGCCAGATTTACCAATTAAAGCAATGACTTTACCGCCAGGAATAGTTAAGGAAAAATCTTCTAGTAGGTCAACTCTACCTGCGTGATGAAAGTTAAGTTCAGTGCAAGCAATATCTGCATTCCCAGGAATTTGTGCCCAAGGCTTTTTGAAATCATTCTCGTCTTCTGGGGTAGCATCAATAACTTCTGTCATGCGTTGAATGACTATCTGGGCAGTGATAAACTCATCTACTAAGCCGATCGCAGCAGCTAAGAAGCCCAGAAAATTGCCACTCATGCCGTTATATGCCATCAATTGACCGATTGATAAGGTGTGATTAATGACTAAGTAACTACCTATCCAAAGGATGCCAATACTAATGAAAGTGGAAAGAATGCCAGTAATTGTACTGCTATAAAGTCCCAGCTTCATCATACTCCAGCCCAAGTTGGCGAGGCGACCATAATTCCCTTGGTATTCTGACCAAGCTTGGGGAGTGGCTTGGGTAGTTTTTAACACTTGGACACCGCGAAATGTTTCTACCAGAAAGCCTTGGTTTTCTGTACCAGAAACAATCATATTGCGGGTTTTCTGGCGCATCACTGGTAAGAAAAGCAAGTTAACAGCTGTGATAATAAAAAATGCAACTATGGAAGCTAGAGTTAGTTCCCAACTGTAAAAGAGCATAAAAGCCAAGGAAATTACAGCGATAAAAAACTGACTGGGTAATCCGAGGACAATTTGGGAAACTAAGTTATTGATGGACTTAACATCAGAAATGCGGCTGACAACTTCCCCACTGCGTCGTCCTTCAAAGTAGGAGAGGGGTAAATGTAAGAGTTTGCGTCCGTATTCTAAGATTAGTCCTAATTGCAATTTTTGACTAAAGTGACCAATGAGATGAGATTGTACTAAACTAATGGCGCTTCTAATTAAGTTCATGGCAATCACCCCAATTGCCACAGTGGTTAGTAGTTGGGTATCACCTCGTACTAACACATCATCGGTGAGGAGTTGCATCATAAAGGGAGATGCTAAAGAAAGCAGTCCAATGGCGATGTTAATGGCGATCGCTTGAGCGAGAATAGAGCGATAGGGCCAAACCCGTTGCAGATATCTTCCCAAACCCCCAATTTTATCTGATTCTTGTTCAGAAAAGCGGCTGTCGTCAGGAGTCAGCAGTAACATCACGCCATTACCCCAACCTGCAACTAACTCCTGACGGGTAAGATAACGGATACCAATACCAGGGTCAGCGATGACATATTTTTTACCTTTTTGACCGTATAAAACTACCCAGTGGTAGCCTTTCCAGTGAATAATGGCTGGTAGGGATATTTGGTGTAATTGGTCGATTAGTTGGGGAGTGGCTTTAACTTGACGGGCATTAAATCCCAGTACTTCCGCGCCTCGCTTCAATCCCAGCAAGGATGTTCCTCTGGAACCAGTGCCTACGGCTTCCCGAACGCGATTGAGGGTAAATGTGCGTCCGTAGTGTTTGGCAATAGTGGCAATGCACGCTGCACCGCAGTCTTCTTCAGTGTGTTGGAGGACTATTTGGTATTTCATTTTCAGGTGCAATTAATTATGGGTGAAAAAATACAGTCGGGTCATTTGACCCGACTTGATTGAGCGTTTAGCTTGTCATATTCGACTTTTGACTGCTTGGCTGACGCAGTAAAAGGTCATTGCGCTTAGGATTAAAGAAGGTTGGCAGCACCCCCATTGCCATTGGCACCAGACGCAAAGTTGGCAGCAGCAGGCACAACGTTGGCACCAGGCCCATCACTACCACCAGTTAAGATTAAATAACCTTCACTTGTATCAAAGTTATTGGTTCCTGGAGATAGTGGGATGTTTACTACATCATAGCCAGGTCCAATCTTTTGGTCGAAGCTAACAGTTGGTGGTCTTCTGAAATCATATTGCCTTTCATCATTAAAATACAAAAAGTCCTTTCGTCCGTTAATCAAGTAGTTGACGGTAATACCCGATTTATTGCCGAGATTGTAGATAGCACCACCTTCGATGACGGCTCCTTCTTCGAGAGTTAATTCGGTGAACAGTTGTTCTTGAGAAACAACAGAATAGTTAGAATTAGAGGTGATATTGTCGAGATTTGACATTGTTTTTCTCCTTGATTGTAATTGATTGGAATTTCTGGAAATATTTTTTCCAGATAAACTTGTTACTTTGCACTTAAAAATCAAACTGGGCTTAATCACTCTGGAATTAAGTTTTAATCCCAATTAAAAAGTCACCAAATAGGCACTAATTAAATGCCCCATACAGAGATAATTGGATAATTTTTCATTCCCCTTGTTCGTACATGTTTTTAGTACTTAGTAGGTGAATCTCTCTGCATATCACTCTTTACGACGGCTTTTATTTTTTATGCACTTGGATCAGAAAAATTTTTGAAAAATCTGTAAAATCCCTACGCAGCAAGGAATTAGCTTTTGGCTATAGCAATCGCAATTGAAACATGAGAAAATACGTAGCCAGAAAGTACGTATCTATAAGTATTTCAGCAATTTTTTTCTCACGAATGATTTAGGATTGCTATATATATCAAACAATAGCAATTACCGCTCCAGCGAAACCTACTGCCTTAATTGCTCCATCAAGTAAACTCCCCAAATCGAGATTTGCCCCAGCATTCCAAGACGAATTGTAGCTACTCGATATTCCGCCCCAAGCAGCAGCTAGCGCTGGATTAGTACCGGATACACCCCAATTATCATCTCTAGAACCAGCCTCAAAAGTGCCATGAGTTCGCCCCGTATGCGAGAATGTAAAAACTGAACCATGTACATCATCTTTAAGCGCAAAAACAAGTGATGTATCATAGCTAGTAGCGCCACTATCATGGAAATTACCTGTAAAGCTATAACTTCCATCTGGAAACAAACTCAGGTGAGCATGGCCTCCTACTGGAACTCCATTATTAAAACTGATACTACCTGTATCTAGCTCTATGTTTGGTAGTAAAGGATCTGGAGTTGGGGGAGGCAAAGGAGCTGAAGGTGAGGGCACTAATAAGTCGTTGGGTATCCGGAATATATCGTGGGAAGCTATATTTACCAATCCAAAACTTTTGCTGATACTTGTCATATTCTCTCTCCAAAATATGTTAAGACTAGACAGACAGACCTCAAAATTCATGTGACCTGTTTAGGGTATGTCTGCAAATTACAAAAAGCTATAATCAGGGTAGTAGAATCTTTCGGAGTTCAATTTGCTACGAACTTGTTAAATTATGTACTTAGACTAGAGGAGATTGATCCAGTCATCGCTGCTGCTAAGTCTATGGTTCGCCACGGGCAACGCAATGAACTGCTCCTTGGAACGAGTTCAAAATAATGAGCCAATAATGCCTCCAATGACTGATCCAACAGGCCCTCCAACAACGCCTCCAACCACTGCTCCAATAGTTGTTGTATTCCCGTTTGCAATGTTGTTTCCAACAACTGCTCCAGCAGCTGTTCCAACTGCGCCTCCAATGGCACCTCCTATGGGTCCTCCAAGGGCGGTTCCAGCAGCTGTTCCAGCTGCGCCTCCAATGGCACCTCCTATGTCCTCTCCGTAGCCGCCCTCTGCGTTTTGATTCCGCAAACCTCCACTGACAGCAGCAGATTCTTCGGAATTTAATTCAGTGAACAAACCAAAATCTTGTAAGTAGCTTTGATTGTTTAACATGGTTTTTCTCCTTTTTGAATTAGGTAATGCAGAAAGAATTGGGTAAGTTTTAACAAGTTGCATATTTGCGGAATCAATTTGCGGCTATAACCATCGAAGTTTTGTTCTTGACGAAATTATCCAATGATTCAGCTAGTCCCCAAAGAAAGCATCTTTTTTGTGATACTTACTAAATGAACTTCTCTGCATATCACTCTTTACGATGACTTTTAGTTTTTATGCATTGAGAATAGAAAATTTGGGAAAAAATCTGTAAAATCCTTATGCAGCAACGAATTAGCTTTTGTCCCTATGGCTGTATAATTGAAATCAGCTATGTTCAAACAACGGCAAATATTCCATGCAACCCCGACAGGGCATTGTTGAAATCTTTTCTACATTTGTGCAATTTGAGGCAGACCAATTTAGTGGTTGGGCAACAGATGCCAAACTGCGACGCAGTATGAAAGTTTGCCTGGAGGGGTCGTCAACTGAGAAATCAGATACCTTTTGGGCACTTTACTGGTATGAAGTTTGGCAGACTCAATCTAGTGCTGTGGCGATCGCACATCTTTCTGCTTACTTACAAGAGGTGTGCTATTGGACTGCAAGAAAATTCGCCCTCAACTTTGCCAGGCAATCGTCTCTGGCAGACTGTTTTCAGATGGCGATCGCTCATATTAACAAAATCCTCAAAACTTTCAATCCTCAATACAGTTCGCATTTAAAAGCCTATGCAGAATTAGCTTTTGAATCGATTATCAAGGATGTACTGCGCTTACGTCGGGAAGCAAACATTTGCTCAGACTGGGCATTATTACATAAACTCAGCCGCAAACGACTAGTGCAGTCATTACAAAATGCCGGATTTAACGCTCACTGCATCGAGAGTTATGTTTTAGCCTGGGAATGCTTTAAGGAACTCTACACAGGTGACAACATAAAAATTCGCCAGCTTACCAAACCAGATACTCTGACTTGGGAGGCTATTACTAATCTTTATAATGCAGAACGTTTAAGCCGATTGAGTTCACCCACTCCCCCACTCAACCAGCTAACCATAGAAAGCTGGCTATTATCTTCTGCTAAAGCTGCCCGTACTTTCCTCTATCCTCAGGTTGTTTCCGCAGACGCTCCCCTCAAAGAAGAAGATGATGGTAATTTATTAGACATATTGCCTGCAAAGCCAACATCTTTACTAACGGAAATCATTGAGCAGGAAGAAGCTGCGAATGCACGAAATCAGCAAGCTCAGTTAAACCAATTTTTGCACCAAGCGATCGCTGCAATGGATGCAAAGTCACAACAACTACTACAAGTTTACTACGGTCACAAGCTTACTCAAACAGAAGTTGCTGCACAGTTAGAAATTAAGCAATATACTGTTTCCCGTCGCCTTAGCAGCATTAAAAAGTCATTGCTGCTGACTTTAACGCAGTGGAGTCAAAACACCTTGCATATTTCTCATAAATCGGACGTAATAGATGCTATAAACACAAGCTTAGAGGAATGGCTCAAAGTCCAATATAGCCATACCCAGATCAACAACCCCCTTCGGGGCGGGAGTAGGGAGTAGGGAGTGGGGAACAGAAGAGAAAACTAGAGATAGAAAACTTGGTTTTAAGCCTCGCCCGATGTGAAGCGAAAAAATCCCTATTTTCCAAGCTAGGTTGAAACCCCGTCCCTTGCGGTAATACTTAGTTTCCCCACTCCCCACTCCCCATTCCCCATTCATTTTTTAATATGGAGCCATTCTAAAATTATTTATGTTGAACGCACCCCCCCCATTTACTATTGACTCACAGCATTTATACTTAGAAATTCCCCAATCTCCAGAGGTGCAAGAACAACCATACTCAACACCTGGTGCTTATCAACGTGGGTGGATAAATCAAAAATGCTTGCAAGCATTTTTGCCTTGGTTCAAAGAAGAAATTGCTCCCACCGCCAGAGTTTATCCCAACAGTGCGGCATTGCCGAGTTTTTGGGAAGTAGTCAATGGCACAGCTATTACTTTTGATCGCGATCGCCTTGTATTAATTCCCACCCTCGCTATGGATGACGATGAGTTGCGCGTACCGCAGGAATGGGTAGATATTCCAGAGTGGGCTGCTGACTATTACGTAGCAGTACAGGTAAATGCCGATGATGGCTGGATGAAGATTTTTGGCTACACAACCCATCAAATTCTGAAAACAAAAGGGATTTATGATCCTGGAGATCGTACTTACAGCTTGGAAAATGAAGATTTAATTCCAGATATTAATGTGCTGTGGGTTACACGCCAACTTAATCAGCCAGAAGCCTTACGCGCCGAGATTGCACCTTTAGATTCTATTGCCAAAACCCAGGCAGAAAACCTCTTAGAAAGATTGGGCGATCGCGATCTGAAATTCCCGCGTTTGGTAGTTCCATTTTCACTCTGGGGTGCGCTCCTGGCACATAGCGGTTGGCGAAAAAAATTGTATGAACTGCGTCAGGATTTACTCATCCAGTGGTCAATTCCGCAATGGTTGCAGACAGGAGTAACCAATTTAGCTCAACAGTGGGGATGGGAAAAAAGAGAATTCGTCGTGGTGCCTACGGGAATGCGGAGTGCAGAACCATTTCTCGGCTTGTCTCGGCAAATAATAGTTGCAGAGCATACATACGAGTTACGTATTTTCCCAAAAACCGCTTCTGAGGACTATGTTTGGCGCTTTGAATTGCAAAGTACAACTCCTGGTGGACAAATTCCTGCTGGGTTTAAGCTCCGACTACTAACGGAAGACTTACAAGCTTTTGAGAATAATGAAGATACGGCAACAACTCCTGTAGATATGTTGTATTTGGAAGTAATTTTGGAATTAGGAGAAGGATTGGTTTGGGAAATAGAACCCGCGCCTGAAGACTATGACCGAGAGATTTTGCGGTTTTAAGTATTATTAGTTAAAAAAAAGGTCAAAAACCTCTCATCAGTGCTAAACTCCGAAAATGTTAGTAAATAATGTTCATTATTCTTACATATTAAGGGTTTTATGGCTTTTTTAAAGGTAATTTAGCATAATATGTAATGTAATGAATCAAATAATTAACCGACTTTGTAGTTTAGCAATTGAGATAATAGATACAACTCATAATCTGGGGAGAACTAGCTGTGGGCAAGTTAGTCATCTTAAAGTTAGGGGAGGGAAACTTTGAACAAGGGTTTCCCGTGACGCTACAGATTGGTGATGAAAATGTCCGCCCTAGTGTGGAAATCACAGGTGCGCTTCCTCCCAACCCAGAAATTCTCCGCGATTATTACCGTTGGCAATCTATTTATCGTAATTTAAGGTTGTCATCTCGTCCTATTGGTTTACCTAAGGAATTTAATCAAGCCCCCAGCCTAGAAGACTGCCAGCAGGTGACTGAAGAATTGAAAGTCCGTTTTAATAGTTGGCTTGCTGCCGATTCCTTTCGGACTATCCGTGAGAAATGGTTGGAAAAACTCATGCTTACGGATAATATCCGTGTGCTTTTACAAACCAAAGACCTCCAATTACAAAAACTCCCCTGGCATCTTTGGGATTTGCTGGAGCGCTATCCCCAGGCGGAAATAGCCCTGAGCGCTCCCGCCTACGAACAAGTCAACCTTAACCGAATAGCAACTACATACGACAAAGTAAAAATCTTAGCAATTTTGGGTAACAGCCAAGGAATTGATACTAAAGCAGACCAGGCACTACTTAATTCATTACCGAATGCAGACATCACTTTTTTAGTTGAACCACAATGCCAAGACCTTACTGATCAGCTATGGGAGCAGCATTGGCAGATTCTATTTTTCGCCGGACACAGTTCTACTGAGGAAACGAATGAAATAGGAAAAATCTACATCAATCAAACTGAAAGTCTAACAATTAGCCAGTTAAAGTATGCCTTAAAAAAGGCAGTGGAACGAGGTCTACAACTGGCGATTTTCAATTCTTGTGATGGCTTGGGATTGGCACGAGAGTTTGCTTGTTTGCATATTCCCCAAATGATCGTGATGCGAGAGCCTGTACCTGATCGGGTGGCGCAGCAGTTTTTAAAGTATTTTTTGTCAGCCTTCGTGCGGGTAAATTCGTTGTATTTAGCTGTGAGGGAGGCACGAGAAAGGTTACAGGGGCTAGAAAATCAATTTCCCTGCGCTACATGGTTGCCTATTATCTGTCAAAATCCGGCAGAGATGCCGTTGAATTGGGGGGAATTGTGTAGAAATATAGGTAATGTTCATACATCTTTGCCTAAAACCACCCCTGTTAAAAGAATCACAAATCGGCTTGGCTTCTCACTGCTCTTACTGATCAGCATGGCAATCACTGGAATATTAACGGGAGTAAGGTATTCGGGTGTTTTGCAACCATTAGAGCTAAGTGCGTTTGACCAACTATTACGCTTGCGTCCTCCTGAGAAAGCAGACTCACGCCTACTGATTGTCACTGTGACTGAAGAAGATGTGCAGGCGCAAAAACAGGAAAAACCTCAGGGTTCCTTGTCAGACAAATCACTTGCCAAACTGTTAGAAAAATTAGAGGCATATCAACCAGAAGTTATTGGTTTGGATATATACCGAGATTATCCAGTGGGTAAGGATTATCCAGCATTGGCAGAACGAATGCGAAAAAGCGATCGCTTTGTGGCGGTGTGTCAACTTAGCGATTCCCAAGCCGGAAAACTAGGTGTGAAACCACCCCCAGAACTTTCTCCACATAATCTAGGTTTTAGCGATATTGCCATAGATTCAGATAATGTCGTGCGTCGCCATCTATTAGCGTTAACTCCCTCACCCTCATCTCCTTGTACTGCCACCTATGCCCTGAGTGTTCAACTTGCATTACGTTACTTGTACACCAAGGGAATTCAGTTGCGCTTTACCCCTGATGGCGCGTGGCAATTAGGGAAGCAGGGATTTAAACCAATAGAAGCTCATACTGGTGGTTATCAAGGGGTTGACGCTTTTGGACACCAAATTTTATTAAATTATCGTTCCTCTGGTTCCTCAGAAGCAATTGCACCACATATTACTTTGCAACAAGTGCTAACGGGTAAGCTAAATGCCAATGCAGTCAAAGGCAAAATAGTCATTATTGGCACAACAGCAGAAACTTTTGGTGATTACTGGTTAACTCCCTATACCACTCCTAAAGGGAAATTACAGGCAATACCAGGAGTATTTTTGCAAGCCCAGATGGTTAGCCAACTGCTCGGTGCTGCTTTGGACGGACAACCTCTGTTGTGGACTTGGCCATTTTGGGATGAAGTAATTTGGGTTTGGGGCTGGTCTTTTTTAGGCGGTTTGCTTACTGCTTATCTGCGTCGATTCACTTACTTAAGCTTGGCAGGAGGGATAGCTATTATTAGTTTATACGCTAGCTGCTTTATATTTTTAATTGTATATAGTTGTTGGGTTCCCCTGATTCCTGCTATGTTGGCTTTAGTAGGTCATAGTTTAATAGCTACAACTTACTTAAACATAAAATTTAAAAATTAATAATAACGCTAATTTTAAATATGAAAACCACCGTTCAGCAGGCAGGAGGCAGAACGCTTTATGAAAAGCTATTGGCAAATACAAATTAATCGCTGTATCGGGATGGCTTTGTCCGGAATTATCGGCTATTATCCAATGATTTGGATGGCACCAGCTGCGGCCATTCCTATGACATTTTCGCCTCCTCCACCTCCTCCAGACAGGGGTGCAACAGGCGATCGCGGAGGAGCTGCAAGTCGTGGCTGTAGTGTCGGTAATCAGTCTATGATTGCACTTGTACCTGTATATAAACAGACACTCAAACAAGGAAAAACAGAAGCAGTTTCTGTTACTAAAGTTTGGGGATTGACGACTGAGGAATATCCAACTTTTTGGTTTTTTGTCCCCTATAAAAAATCTACAATTAATTCCATTGAGTTTGTTCTCAAAGATGAATCAAGTAAATTAAGTCAAACTCTTTACCGAACAATAGTAACAATACCAGAAGTACCAGGAATTATTAGCATTCGCTTAAACGCAACTACTCCCCGATTGCAAGTAAACAAAATGTATCACTGGTTTTTCAAGATGAAAGTCATTTGCAATCCCCAACAACCTGCACAACGGGAGTATGTAGAAGGATGGGTGCAACGGGTTAATCTAAATCCTAAATTAGTAGATAGCACCAAGCAAGCAACTCCTGAGCAACGAGTAGGGCTTTATGCCCAGAATGGTATTTGGTACGATGCCTTGACTACTCTGGCTGAATTACGTCTTGCCAAACCTGAAGATCCAACTCTCGCAGTGGAGTGGATGAATTTGCTTAAATCCGTAGATTTAGAGAATTTAGCTAAACAGCCCCTTATTTTGCATTGATATCAAGGTTTCTAGACGCTCTTTTAATTAACTTACTAACGCTAACATCTAATGAGTTCTTTTCCCAAGCACTATTAGTTAGCATAATATTCCAATACGCTTGGTGTTAAGGCTAAAATCCTTTGTCAAAGTCAATTTTTTTAACGAACCACAGAGGCGCAGAGGGCACTGAGAGAAGAAATAAATGCTTAACTGAACCGTATTGCATAATATTCCGACGCTTCTTTAATTCTTCATAAAATACTGGTTAGTTTTTTGTTCTTTTAATTCATCTAGGTTTGTTTCAGGGGTACATCCCAGTTTTTATTATTCGTAGGACTTACGCAAAATATCTCTCAAACTCTGATTTCTCTATGCCCTTTAGTGCCTCTGCGGTAGCCTGCGGCAAGCCGCTCCGCGTCTACGTTATTCCGTAACTTCTGCGTAAGTCCTAATTCGATGAAATAATAAAATTTAATATGTCATTGCGAGGAGGAACGACGAACGCTAGGCGTAGCAATGACGGAAGATTGTTAGATTTTACACTCATTGGGATGCTTTCTGTTTCAAGGGATTTGTGGCAGAAATTAAAACAAGTTGAGTGAAACCCAACATCATATTAGGTTAACGTTGGGTTTCACAGCATTCAACTAGCTTGATTAGGCGGTATTGCTTCCGGTGGCGTTTCTGCTGGGGGAGCGAGTACCGCATCCGGCGCAATTTCTTCTACGGGAATCGGTTGCTTGTCCTTAATTTCAAAATCTGCTTGCGCTGCTTCCACCAATTCAGGAGATGGGGGATGTGGTGGAATCGCTTCCGGCACACTCTCGGTTTTTGCTTCGGTGTCAGTAGTAACTGTCTCCTCTGCTGGTTGTTCTGGTATGGGAGTAGTTTTATCGATAATCTCAACAGGTTTCTTTCCCAGAACAGAGGTAATATCTTCAGGTTTGGGGGTTGTGGGTGTTTTTTTACTCACAGTCTGCTGCACCTTGTCTTTCGCGCCACTGAAGGTGCTACCAAGACCTTTTTGCAACTGGCCCAGCCGTTCCTGAAGCGACAACTTATTTACCTGTTCCTGAATGCCAGTTTTCACCGTCTCAGGGCTGGGTACTTGGGTTTGTTGTGCCTGCGGGGTCAGTTGGTGACGCAATGATAGAGTTTGCCAGCCAAACCAGACCAAAAGAGCCACACTAGCCACATGACCCAGCAACAAACCTCCAGTAATGCGTGGTGCAAACACCCATAAGACTAAGGCGTAGAAAAGTCCTACACCACTCCAGATAAAGTCATTCTTGCGGTGGATTTCTGGGAAAAAGAAAGCTGCTATATAAATGGCTAAACTACCAAGACCGACCACCAAAGCTAGGACATATGCCAGCATTATTTGGTTACTCCTTACTGCATCCTTTAATTATTTCAATTTTGCAAATTTTGCCAGTTAATTGTTGATTTAGATACAATTTAAAATTAATTATCCATGTTAGTTGTGGATTTTTGTCATTTATATCAACTCTTAAGGTCTTCTTTAGGAGAGAACAGAAAATATCGGACTACCCTTAAAGTTAAAAGGATCTGCAAGAGTTAGCCAGAAATTTTTTATGACACTACAAAGCTTTGGTGTGATTGGATTAGCCGTTATGGGTGAGAACATCGCTCTCAACGTAGAGCGCAATGGCTTCCCAATTGCAGTTTACAACCGCTCCCGAGAAAAAACGGATGCGTTTATGGCGCAGCGTGCGCCAGGAAGGAACGTCAAAGCCGCCTTTACTCTAGAAGAATTCGTTGCCTTATTGGAACGTCCCCGCAAAATTCTAGTAATGGTGCAAGCTGGCAAGCCAGTGGATGCGGTGATTGCTCAACTCAAACCCTTGTTAGAGGAAGGCGATATCATTATCGACGGTGGCAACTCTTGGTTTGAAGATACAGAACGACGCACTCAGGAATTAGAACCGGCTGGGCTTCGGTATCTTGGTATGGGTGTCAGTGGCGGTGAAGAAGGGGCGCTGAATGGCCCTTCACTGATGCCTGGAGGTACAACAAGCTCTTACGAGTTTCTATCGCCAATTTTCAACAAAATTGCTGCCCAAGTCGATGATGGCCCTTGTGTAACCTACATTGGCCCTGGTGGCTCTGGCCACTATGTCAAAATGGTACACAACGGCATTGAGTACGGCGATATGCAGCTAATTGCTGAAGCCTACGACTTGCTGAAAAATGTTGCTGGATTAGACCATAATCAGCTACATGAGGTGTTTGCTGAATGGAACACCACGGATGAACTCGATTCATTTTTGATTGAGATTACGAGGAATATCTTCCCATATATTGACCCAGAAACAAATAAACCCCTGGTGGATTTGATTGTTGATGCAGCAGGTCAAAAGGGAACTGGACGCTGGACTGTACAAACTGCGTTGGAATTGGGAGTCTCTATTCCCACAATTACAGCAGCAGTTAATGCCCGGATTATCTCTTCTATTAAAGAGGAGCGGGTTGCAGCATCTAAAGTCCTTACAGGCCCCAGTGGCAAGTATGACGGGCAAACCAAGGACTTTATCAACAAAGTACGCGATGCTCTCTATTGCTCAAAAATCTGTTCTTACTCTCAAGGGATGGCGTTGCTATCCACAGCTTCAAAAACATATAACTGGAATTTGGATCTGGGCGAATTGGCGCGGATTTGGAAAGGTGGTTGTATTATTCGCGCTCGCTTTTTGAATAAGATTAAGAAGGCTTTTAGCGAAAATCCAGCTTTGCCTAACTTGCTGTTAGCTCCCGAATTTAAGCAGACAATTCTCGACAGACAGACTGCTTGGCGGGAAGTGATTGCGACAGCTGCAACACTGGGAATTCCAGTACCCGCATTTAGCGCATCCTTGGATTATTTTGACAGCTATCGCCGCGATCGCTTGCCCCAAAATCTAACTCAAGCACAACGCGACTACTTTGGCGCACATACTTACCTGCGTCTTGATAAGCCCGGAAGTTTCCATACTGAATGGGTGCCAATTGCTGAAGCCAAGAAGTAAACTTTCACATCTCTACATCAGGATACTGTGAAAGGTTAATAAGTTTCAGAATACAGTTTTAAGGTGGCTCTGAGTTTCAGAGTCACTTTTTTTAACGAACCGCAGAGGCGCAGAGAACGCAGAGGAAGAGAGAGGATAATAGCAATTCTCTACTGTTTATTGATTTTAGGGGTTATTCTTACCAAGATATTTAGCTTTTAATTCTTCTAATTCTTCATCTATTTTGCTTTTAATAGAAGGCTGAGATATTGGATTTGGTGGCTGTATTTTATTTGGTTGAGGTTTGCTACTACCCAAAAATTGGGTTTTCATTTCCTCTAATTCTTTCTCAACTTGACTAGGAGATTTCGATACAAAATTGGGTGGTAAATTTGGTGGTGATTGAAGGATAGGTTTTGGTGCAATCGCTGGCGTGGCTGCTACTTGCGACTGTTGATTTAAGTCTTTGATCACTTCATCTACTGTTTGATAACGCCGAATTGGGGCACTTTCTAGCATCTTGTTGAGAATGCGATTTAACTGATTACTAATGGGGGTTTTCAAATATTGCTGCCAAACCCATGTACCGTTGTTGGTATCATAGGAATCGAAAGGCGATCGCACTGTTAATAAATTAATACAGGTCGCCCCCAAACTGTAAATATCGCTGGCAAAAACAGCCCTACCTCTCATTTGTTCAGGTGCAACATATTCTGGACTACCAATACTAGTACCAGTTTGATTTAAGGCAGCACCAATGGCAGATTTAGCAGCCCCAAAATCTACTAATACTAGTTTGCTATCACCGCTACGTAAAATAATATTTTCTGGCTTAATATCGCGGTGAATTACATGTCTGGCGTGACAAAATTGCAATACTGATAATAAATCATTCAATAGTTGCCGGATTTGTATTTCATTGAAAGCACCTCTATGTGCCAATTCCTGGGCTAAGTTTTGCCCGTCGATAAATTCTTGTACAAGATACTGCCGGCCTTCTTGGGTAAAATATGCTAATAATTCGGGAATTTGGGGATGTTTGCCCAATTCATCTAACTGCACCGCTTCTTGGTTAAATAATTCTACGGCTTTTGCAAGAGTGTTAGTACCTTGGGCTTGGGGATAAAATTGCTTAATCACGCAGCGTGGTTTTGAGGGTTTATCCTCATCCACAGCTAAGAAGGTTTTGCCAAAACCACCTTGTCCGATTGGTTTGATAGCACGGTAACGTTCTTTGAGGAGTAACTTAGAACCGCAAGTCAGGCAAAACTTGACATCATCAGGATTTTCCGGCTTGGGACAATGGGGATTAAGGCAGTAGCTCATATAGGCGATCGCTCTTATATATCTCTATTTTCTCCTGTCCCAGGCAAAAGGGTGTAATCAAGTGCAATCGCTTTGGATTAAACTATGAGCGATGTCTACGATGGTAACAGAGCGCGGCCGTTGTGCGGGCTGTGACGCTCCTGCGTCGCTAACGCTACGCTATCGGTGACGTACTGCTAGCTACCCCACAGCATCCATAACTGGATGGAAGTAGAAGGCGAACCCCAACACTGTATAGGCAGCTAATAATAAAGTGCCTTCCAGCCAATTGGATTTACCATCAGAACTAATACTGTTTGCAATCAACACTGACACAACTACAGCTACTAATTCAAAGGGTTTGAAATCCAAATCCATTGGTTTACCCAATACCCGCCCTGCTATAACTAACACGGGCGCGACAAATAAAGCAATCTGCATACTTGATCCCACAGCTACCGAAAGGGAAAGATCCATCTTATCTTTCATCGCTACGGTGACTGCTGTGGCGTGTTCAGCCGCGTTACCGACGATGGGAACCAAAATCACCCCTGTAAACAGCGCCGTCAAACCTAGCTGAGATGTGGCCACTTCCAGAGATTCGACCAACATTTCTGACTCAATTGCCACTAGCAAGGTACATACTAGCAGTACGCCAACCCACAACATCATATTTGGTTTCGCGTGAGGGGTTTCTTCTGCTTCTGTCTCCGCTACACCCACATCATATAAATAGGAGTGGGTTTTCATCGAAAATAGCAGCGTTAGGGCATAAACCAGGATTAATACTACAGCAACAGCAATAGAAAGATTTTGCACTGTTTCTTCGTTAATTCCTTGAGAGGTATAATTCATCGCCGTTGGCATCAAAATCGCAATCACCGCCAAATTCATCGAAGCAGCATTCACCCGCGCCACAATTGGCTGAAATGTCTGTTCTTTGTAGCGCAGTCCTCCCAAAAGCATGGAAAAACCCATCACCAGTAGTAAGTTGCTAATAATCGATCCGGTGATACTAGCTTTGACTACATCTATTAACCCAGCGTTCAGCGCTATTAGGGCGATGATTAGTTCTGTAGCATTGCCAAAGGTGGCGTTTAACAAGCCCCCCAATGATGGCCCCACTACGACAGCAATTTCTTCTGTGGCTGTACCCATCCAAGCTGCTAAGGGCAGAATCGCTAATCCAGCTGTAATGAAAACTATCAATTCTCCCCACTCCAGAAAGTGGGCTGCTAGGGAAACGGGGATAAACAGTAATAAAACCAGAAGAATAATGTTTTTAGTTGACATTTGTTGTCTTGGGTTGAGGTATCTTGTCGGAGTGCTGAGTTACTCACTACTCCCATAGGATACTCTCAACCGTCTGTAGACTAATTCAGAAATTTAGCTGTTTTGGGTTCACTGCTGTGGATGTTGTGTAAAATAAGATTACGATATAATGAGTTTTTGTAATCTTTTGTTGCAAAAATATGAATTTGAGCCAAGATTTTACACCAGAGATAGGGTTTAATAAATTAAAAGACAATTAAAATTTTGATTGGCGCCCAAGAAGAGAAAACCCCTAACTGAGGCTTTGGTCAATGCCTGATTCCTTTAAGCCTTCAGGGAAAGGGCTGTCTTGCAAAGTTCCTTTAAGTCGGCACAGCCGCCCAACGGACTTTGCCCTATGCGATAACGCAGATTTCCCCCTAGAATAAAACGGCTTTGTCGAAAATTTGGTTAGATTCCATAGTTGTTGTTTATAGCGGATTTTGTGTGAGAACCATTGTAGAAAGGTTTACGCACAATGTTCTCGGTGCAACTGCAAGTTTTTTGTTTTTGGATAAATATACATGACTTCTGCTGCCCAAATGCCAGCTAGCTCTGGCTCAACGTTAACATTACATTCAGATCCCAATAACACCAAAGAAACCGATCCCTACTCGAAGGCTAATGGTGTTTATGTGACGGTGCATGGTCATTTTTACCAGCCGCCAAGGGAAAACCCTTATCTGGACGCAATTGAACGCCAACCGAGCGCTGCGCCGAGCCATGACTGGAATGAGCGGATTCATTGGGAATGCTATCGCCCAAATGCCTTTGCCAGAGTCTTAAATGACCAAGGCGAAGTCGTGGAGATCGTCAACAATTATGAGTATTTTAGTTTTAATATTGGGGCAACGCTGATGTCGTGGCTAGAACGCTACGATGTGGAGGTTTATCAGCGGATTTTAGAGGCGGATAGGAAGAGTAGCGATCGCTTGCATGGTCACGGCAATGCGATCGCGCAAGTATACAATCACATCATCATGCCTCTGGCGAACGAACGCGACAAATATACCCAAATTCGCTGGGGTAAAGAAGATTTCCGCTCCCGCTTTGGACGCGATCCCGAAGGCATGTGGCTAGCAGAAACTGCTGTAGACTACGCAACCCTAGAAGCTCTTGTTGCTGAGGGTATTCGCTTCATTATCCTTGCACCATCTCAAGCACTGCGTTGCCGTCCCCTCCCTACTCAAGATCATCCCCATCCTGAATGGATCGAAGTCGGTGGGAGTCAGATTGATTCTACCCGTCCCTATCGTTGTTATTTGCAGCCTACACTAGATACTTCATCTTCACCTTTGAGTGCGATCAAGGAGGGGAGTAGGGAATCGGGAGTAGGGAGTAGGGATAGTAACCACTCCCCACTCCCCACTCCCCACTCTCCCCCCTACATTGATATCTTCTTCTACGATGGGCCGATATCGCGGGACATGGGTTTTAGTGATGTCGTTTATAATTCCAGTCACTTTGCCGGACGTATCGGTTCGGCGGTGCGTGGGGATCATCGTCTGGCACAGTTGATTTCTGTGGCGACGGATGGCGAAACCTTTGGACACCACAAAAAGGGAACTGAGAAAACTTTAGCCTACGCCTTTACCAAAGAGTTTCCCCAACAGGGTTGGACGGTAACGAACTTCGCCCACTACCTCAGCTTAAATTCTCCTGGTTGGGAAGTGGAATTGAAGTCAGTCACAGCCTGGAGTTGCGCCCACGGTGTCGGCAGATGGGAAGATGATTGTGGTTGCGGTGGAGAAGGTGGTGTTTGGCATCAGAAATGGCGTCGTCCCTTGCGGGATGCCCTGAATTGGCTGCGAGATCAGCTAACTGATGTGTATGAGGAACATGGTAGACAGTTATTTCGTGATCCCTGGCTAGCACGAGATGAATATATTCAAGTGATGCGCGATCGCTCTGCTACCAATGTCAACCGTTTCCTCGCCCGTCATCAAACCCACAAACTAACCGCAGCCGAACAAGTAGACGCTTTGCGCTTGTTAGAAATGCAGCGTCACGCTTTGTTGATGTTCACTAGTTGCGGTTGGTTTTTTGAAGAAATTTCTCGTCCAGAGGGGACACAAATTCTACGCTATGCCGCCCGTGCTTTGGAATTGGCAGGGGATGTGGCAGGTGTGCAGTTGGAAAAAGGCTTCGTCAAACGTCTTGGTTTAGCCCCCAGTAATGTGGAGCAGTTCAAACACGGTGCGGAAATTTATCGGCAACTGGTGTTAACTGCCCAACTGGGCTTTAAGCAAGTAGCAGCCCATTACGCCATTACTTCCCTATTTAGCAATCAGAAACCAGCACAGACGCACAATTCTTTGCCTAGAAAAGATGCTGCTGACAAACAGTCTCAGCGTTACCATAAGCGGGTTTATTGCTACGCTGCCAATGAGTTAGATTACCAACTGCAACGGATGGGATCGCTAACTCTGGCTGTGGGAAATTTAAAGCTGGTATCAGAAATTACTTGGGAAAGTGAGCATTTGGTATTTGCTGTTTTGCATTTGGGAGGCTGGGATTTCCACTGCTGCATTCAACAATTTACTGGGCGGCGTGACTACAGCCAATTAAAAGAAAAGCTGTTTCGGGCACTGCAACAAGCTAGTGCGGCTCATACTATCTTGGTGATGACACAGCTATTTGGAGAAGAAGCTTTCAGCTTGCAAAATCTATTTGCTGAAGAACGCCACCGGATTATGGGGCTGCTTAGTCAGGAAACACTGACACGTTTAGGACAGCTTTATACTCAAGCCTACCGTGATAATTATGGGGTGCTGATGGCGTTTCATCGCGATGAAATAGCAGTACCGCAAGAATTGCAGGTAGCAGCAGATATTGCTTTAGGGCATCGCTGTTTGATGACATTGCGATCGCTAGACCAAGATATTGCTGATCCCCAAAAGAGTTGGAATCACATCTTAGAATTAGAGGCGATCGCGACTGAAGCAAAACATCTGCGTTGTCGGCTGAATATTCCCGATGGTAAGCAGATGTTAGAACAATTAATTGCGCGATCGCTTTGGCAATTGTTGCACGATGCCAATGGTAGTTTTAATGCAGATATCCAACTATTGGAGCGATTGATTGATGTCGGGGATCAACTAAATATTGATGTTTCCCTACAGCGATCGCAGGAACTATACTTTAGTTGTCTGCAAAGTGAGATAGCGCCGGTGTGTCTCACTAACTTTGCAAATGAAGGAGATAATCAGTGTCTTCAGTTGCTCAAGTTGGGCAAAAAGTTAGCCGTTGATGTCACCATGATCTCAAATCAGTTGGGATAGATGTAGCGTAGCACAGTGAAGCTAAAACCTCGTTTCCAGTTAGAAATTGGGAACGAGGTCAATCTTTTGACATCTGGTGAAATTAAATATGCGTTATCCAGAACCCTTGTAGAGACGTAGCACTGCTACGTCTCTACATTCATTTTCTTTTCCTTTGTCTTTTGGTTAAGTCAGTTGGGGTAAAATCTCACATACAGAGAAGGGGAAAATTTTCCCCTTTTGTTTTAATATCCTTTACTTAATCTCAGAGCGATCGCAATGGTAGGGATAAAGCCACTCACACTTGAAGAGTCCGTGGGTATGTTTCTCAAAAAAGGTTCCTGCATGGCGTCCAGGTGATATATCGATCCCAGCTTTCGTTTTAATCTCATATAACCAAGGAAACGCAACTACTAAAATAGCTATGACACTGAACAGGTACAGAATCGTAGTTCTAATGTTGAGGAATCTTAGGGAATTGCTATTGTGATTTTGAGGCATAGAAAATGAGAAACTAATAGCCACCCCATCCTAACCTAAAGCTGAAAATATCGCCGGAAACGGGGATCAATGTTGTCTGTTTTCTGCTGATTGCACGTAAAGCAGAGGGTTTGGAGATTGCTGATATCGTTTTGACCGCCACGGGCGAGGGGAATAATATGGTCAATGCTGAGGTTAGTTTCTAAAGTAGTTTTACCGCAGCTTTGGCATTGGTATTTGTCACGTTGAAAAACATATTTCTTGACTGACGGCGGGATACGAATGCGGGGAGTTTTGCTCATTTTATCTCTAGTTGCTAAGAAATCCTGACAAGCTAGGTACATCTACCCAAGTTGCTTTTGTATGAGATTCATGGGATAAATCCATCAACAACTGAGAATAAATTCCTTCTCGCAGCGATGGTATAATCTCCTGATTGTGGTCAATTCCTTGCAGCCATTGGTCTACTACGCGGATAAATGCACAAATGCGCCCATCAGCATAATTTTTCGGAAAAATTAACCGATTCGGTATTTCTATTTCCGTTAAAGGTTTACCTGGCTGGGAACCCCAAACACGAAAACCATGTATATAATCTTTTTGATTTTCACTGCCCAAAATTAATGTACCGCGATCGCCATATACTTCTACCCAATGGGTTCTTGCTGCATGAACAACCGCACTGATCGAAAGTTGGCAAGGTGTGCCATTTGCTAATTCCAGGGTTAATATACAGTTGTCATCTGTATCCACTGGCTTAGATTCCCCACTCACAGGGTCAACTCGTGTGGGAATAGCTGTAGTTAAATGGGCGCTTAATCTGCGGACTGGGCCGAACAACCAGTGAATGTAATCGAAGGCGTGGGAACCTAAAGATCCCAATGCACCGCCTCCTTTTTCTTTAGAAGAATACCAATTCCAAGGGCGTGAAGTATCAGCACGAGAAGAACCTAACCAATCAATTTTAATTAGGCGCAACTCACCCACATAATCTTCTGACAATAATTCCGCAAATAACTGCCATGCTGGTACAAAGCGAAATTCAAAGTCTACAGTTGCAATCACGCCTTTTGCTTTAGCTAACTGATAAAGTTCTTTAGCCTCAACTGCATTTAAAGTTGTTGGTTTTTCCAGTAATAAATGTTTTCCAGCTTCCAGTACAGTTTTTGCCATTTCATAGTGCAAAAATGGCGGCGTAGAAATGCTAACTGCTTGCACTGCTGGCAATGCCACAATATCTGTAAGTGAGTCGTAAGCGTGGGGGATATTATGGGATTCTGCTATAGCTTTGGCTTTCTTTATATCTCGGTGATAAACAGCAACTACCTCAGTGCGAGGATGTGCTTGGAATCCAGGGATGTGGACTTTTTGACCAAATCCAGTGCCTGCGATGGCTACGCCCGCCGCAGGCATCGCAATCCCAATCATATGATCATTTACTCCCATAATTATACAACTTCCTATTTACTTAATAATATCATTTTATCTATCAATATAGGTTGAGCCTTAATCATTTTTTATCGGAGAACCCTAATTGTCAAAGGATAACGATAATGCTGACCTTTGTAAGCTTTTATAGCGGCAAAAGTCACTACAAATAATTGTCCTATTAGGATTAATAATATTAATGGCATGAACACAATTAGTAAACTGTCTAGAGTTATTTGTACTTGATTTGACTTATTAGTAGCCACTACCCAAATAAAATTCGTTGCTACCACAAATAAGGAGATTGCCATGACAAGTAAGGTATATAATGTCCAAGTAATTTGAAAATTCAAGGATTCCTTTCCTTGGAAATCAATCCAGGGATATTGTGATTTTCTAAATCGCCAAATCACGAGTGGAGGCAAAAGATATAAAGGAATGCCAATAAATACCAAAAAATACAATAATATCCACCCTAATAAAGCCGAAAAATGACACAACATCCCCCAGATACGCATTTGTGGTTTAGGTTTTTCTCTCATGGCTTTTTATATGTAAGTAGATTTAACAAATAATTCTCTATTGTAATTATCTATAAAAAAGCCAAACAAGAGCTTAAAATCTGAGTATTTCTCGGTGATAATTTTCTTTAAGAGGTTCTATTTCCCAGACTATGCCTTCTCCTGGCTCCAAAGCAAATTCTATGTCGTAAGCTTAATAACATTAACGGATTTTCAATATGCTAGTTAAAATAACTGTAATTGCGATCGCAGTAATGTTAGTGGGTACGGAAAATCGAGAAGCGCTTGCAGACTTGCAATCTTCTACTCAGGATAGGGCTGGTGGTATTGTGACACCGAAAGCTACGATCCAGACAGAGGGCGGGTATGCTAAATATGGTGATTATGTAGGAGCCACTTCAGTAGATACCCAGGCGAGGGAATTTTCTCAGAAAGTTGTCAAAGATATCCAGATTCGTTTTATTAATCAAAAAGGTGAATTGCTCGATGACAAAGGTCAGCCGATCAAAGGGCGTACTCAGAAAGATTTTATCATCGGTCTGCTGAGACTCAAACCTGGTCAGGTATTTCGTGAAGATTTACTTAAAGCAGACTTGCAACGATTGAGGAGATTAGAGTCATTTAATCAAGTCAATGTTTACCGAGAAGAAGATACCTCCAGCGTTAATATCATCTATGAAATCAAAGAGCGTAGCTTCCCTTCTCTACTCTTAGGAGGCGGTAATAACGATGATGTTGGGCTATACGGTCGCGTGGGTTATAAAGATGCAAATATCAGTGGTCTTAACGATAAATTAGATACAATGGTGCAGATAAGCACTAAAGATGTCCAGTTTAATGGTCAATTCACCAGCCCTTATCGTCCTGGAGAACCAAACCGCTTAGGCTATAGCATTAGAGCTTTTCGTCGTCGAGATATATCGGGAACCTTCAACGAAGATATCAGATTAGCTAACGGCGATAGAGTGCGGGAGGGAAGATTTGGCGGTTCTGTGGGAGTTTTAGGGGCTTTTGATGATTGGGATACATCAGTGGCACTCAACTATACCAGAATTAGCCTACGCGATCACGAATATAACGTTGCACAGGTCGATAGCTTAGGGAGTCCCCTATCTGTGAGCGGTACTGGCATTGATGATCTATTTACAATATCATTTGCTGTATCCAAAGATCAACGCGATCGCAAAGACAATCCGACTCAAGGATCAATCCTCACCCTCAGCACAGAACAAGCGATTCCCATTGGACTGGGGAATATTTCCCGCAACCGCCTACGGGGAGACTATATTCAGTATTTACCAGTCAGTTGGATAGGTAAGGGTAGACCAAGCGACAATCCCGAAATGTTGGCGATTAATTTACAAATTGGTACGACTATTGGAGACTTTCCCCCAGCTGATGCCTTTAATATTGGCGGACTAGATTCTGTCAGAGGTTACGGTTATGGTAAAGTTGCCAGTGGTCGGAGTTATGGTTTAGCTTCCGTGGAATATCGGTTTCCAATTTTTCAGTCAATAGGAGGAGTTTTCTTTACTGACTTCGCCTCAGATTTCGGGTCTAGCGACACCGTGCTAGGAGAACCAGGAGTGCTGCGAGACAAACCTGGAAGTGGCTTTGGTTACGGCTTAGGATTACGAGTCAAGTCATCCTTTGGGCTGATTCGAGGCGACTTAGGAATTAGCGACCAAGGAGAAATTAGATTTGAAGTTACCACAGGTCAGCGATTTTAATCCCATTAGTTTTTACTCCGCGTTCCTCTGCGTTAACCTTCGCGTTCCTCTGCGTTTAAATCTTCTCTCCCCAATCCCTTTCAAGACCCCTTCTAGGGGTTAGTTGAGCGAAAAATCCAATCTGAACATGAAAAACTTGCAAGTTGTAGAAAAAGGGTTTTCATCCGTCCCAATTATTGATATCAGCGCCTTGGTTTCTGGAAAAGGCGATCGCTATTCCGTTGCATCTCAAATCAAACAAGCGTGTCAAGAATCGGGGTTTTTCTATATTATCGGACATGGTATAGATAAAAATTTGCAGCAGCGACTCGAAGAACTCAGCCGACAGTTTTTCGCCCAGGATTTGGAAACCAAACTTAAAATCCGCATGGCATTGGCAGGTATTGCATGGCGAGGCTATTTCCCCATTGGTGGCGAACTTACATCCGGTAAACCCGACTTGAAAGAAGGTATTTACTTTGGCACCCAACTGGGAGAAGAACACCCACTAGTACAAGCTGGTACTCCTATGCATGGTTCCAACCTCTTCCCCGCCAATATCCCCGAATTTGGCGAAACACTGCTTGAATATATGGAGGCGATGACAAACTTGGGACACACTCTGATGATTGGTATAGCCCTGAGTTTGGGATTAGAAGAATCCTACTTTGCTGACCGTTATACCTCAGATCCTTTAGTGCTGTTTCGCATCTTCAACTATCCTCCAAATTTATCACCGTCAGATGGTGAACCAATATGGGGCGTTGGCGAACATACTGATTATGGCGTTCTGACCATTCTCAAGCAAGACGACTCAGGTGGATTAGAGGTTAAATCCAAGTCAGGTTGGGTTGTTGCGCCTCCCGTTCCCGGTTCCTTTGTGTGCAACATTGGCGATATGTTAGAGAAGATGACCGCAGGTTTGTATCGTTCTACACCTCACCGTGTACAAAACCAGTCCCAAAATCATCGCCTTTCGTTCCCCTTCTTTTTCGATCCCAATTTCGATGTAGAAGTGAAGCCGATTGAATTAGATAATATAGTAGCGAATGATCATATAGGCGATCGCTGGGATCAAGCTAACGTTCATGATTTTCGCGGAACCTATGGTGATTATGTGTTGAGTAAGGTGTCTAAGGTTTTTCCAGAGTTGCGGCGATCGCTATTATAGGGTTTCAAGCCATTTCTTCTTTATTAGTCCTCTTCTGGTTAGGTTTTTGTATGTCAAATGCGCCCAAGGGTAGGTGTACAAATTCCCCAGCCCTAAAAAAGTGCTTCTATCTCAACACCAGCAAGCATTTCACCCCACTAATTACTCAATAGGAATCCGCGCAATCTCTGAAATGCTTACAAAGCCTGGGTTTCAGCCTTCAACCTTTCCCGACACTCTTCCCAAACGAATTCTCTAATGCTATGATTGCTCTTGAACCGCGCAACTGCACCTTGAAAACTAAATACACATGGGCTTTCAGGCTCCCGCCGGAATTGCAATTCATCAAAATCCCTATTAGGGATTGAAACTTCAGATGCTTTTGATAGCAATGCAGAAATGCTAATTGCAATTCATCAAAATCCCTATTAGGGATTGAAACTGAATATATTTAAGACTAGCATAGGACAATGAGAATTGCAATTCATCAAAATCCCTATTAGGGATTGAAACTACTGACGGAGTACCTAAACTTATAGGGGATCATAAAATTGCAATTCATCAAAATCCCTATTAGGGATTGAAACACATTGAATCCTAAGCTGGTCAAGGCTGCGTTGATTGCAATTCATCAAAATCCCTATTAGGGATTGAAACCGTTTTCCTAAGTCCCCAAAGTTTATTTGGCTTAGGATTGCAATTCATCAAAATCCCTATTAGGGATTGAAACTCTCAGAAAACTTAAGGAAGCCGGGGGGCGATCGGGATTGCAATTCATCAAAATCCCTATTAGGGATTGAAACTCAGCATCTTTCCTGTCACCTTGACTACCCAAGCTGAATTGCAATTCATCAAAATCCCTATTAGGGATTGAAACAGAACAGATTTTATCTACCCAAGAGTTGACCCTGATTGCAATTCATCAAAATCCCTATTAGGGATTGAAACAGCACCTGCGGTATTGAGGATAGGAACCCAGTTAGATTGCAATTCATCAAAATCCCTATTAGGGATTGAAACAAATATAACCAATGCGGTTACTAGCGCACTAAAAATTGCAATTCATCAAAATCCCTATTAGGGATTGAAACAACCAATCAGGTTCTATTACCACAGGACTTACACATTGCAATTCATCAAAATCCCTATTAGGGATTGAAACACGAAAAATAGTGCGGATATATCAAAAAGCCAAGCTATTGCAATTCATCAAAATCCCTATTAGGGATTGAAACAGGTCTAGACCGTGCTGAGGACAAAGCCCAGCAGATTGCAATTCATCAAAATCCCTATTAGGGATTGAAACTGCACAATTTCTTTGGCAGCCCAGACTCGGATTTTATTGCAATTCATCAAAATCCCTATTAGGGATTGAAACATTGATTCTTTAAGACAATAGATTGGGGCATTTTGCTAAATTGCAATTCATCAAAATCCCTATTAGGGATTGAAACTTAGCAATATTTAGACCAAACATAATAACCCCATGAAATTGCAATTCATCAAAATCCCTATTAGGGATTGAAACTTAGTTTATGCAGTAATGACCAAAAAACATAGTATATTGCAATTCATCAAAATCCCTATTAGGGATTGAAACAGACAAGTGGAAGAGAAAGCTGCAAGCCAAAAAATTGCAATTCATCAAAATCCCTATTAGGGATTGAAACGAATCAACTAGTGGCACTTCAACCCCTACTACTGTGCCTTCTAATTGCAATTCATCAAAATCCCTATTAGGGATTGAAACCTCGACCAATACCACCTTTAGATTTATCACCCAAAATTGCAATTCATCAAAATCCCTATTAGGGATTGAAACATTTAGAACAACAATTAAAATACGCCAAAGCGCGGGAAATTGCAATTCATCAAAATCCCTATTAGGGATTGAAACAATTGCAGATCCAGAGCATCCAGCCTATGGTTGCATCGAAAAATTGCAATTCATCAAAATCCCTATTAGGGATTGAAACCCATCTTCCTCAGTAATAGTAATTTCAAAAACAGATTGCAATTCATCAAAATCCCTATTAGGGATTGAAACCCCTATTATCTTGAAGGTACTTTTCCTTTAAATATTGCAATTCATCAAAATCCCTATTAGGGATTGAAACTTATTTCGACTCCACTGTGAAACCACTCTCGGAATTGCAATTCATCAAAATCCCTATTAGGGATTGAAACGCTTCCTGCGAGAAATTAAAGAAAAAATTTCAGATGATATTGCAATTCATCAAAATCCCTATTAGGGATTGAAACTCCTTAGCTTTTTTGAAATCCTTTCCAAGTTTGTTTATTGCAATTCATCAAAATCCCTATTAGGGATTGAAACCTTATGCCTACTTTATCAGAAGTTATTAGACCTATTGCAATTCATCAAAATCCCTATTAGGGATTGAAACTATTTATTCTCATGTGCTGAAAGTCTCGGTAGATGATCTCAAATTGCAATTCATCAAAATCCCTATTAGGGATTGAAACATAACATAATTTACCCAATCTTGAATTGCTGTAATTTATTGCAATTCATCAAAATCCCTATTAGGGATTGAAACGGTAAACACGCCGCATTCTTTGAGGATGCCACCCCCAGATTGCAATTCATCAAAATCCCTATTAGGGATTGAAACTTAACAATTCTGGAAACTCCTTTCTTAAAAATCTTATTGCAATTCATCAAAATCCCTATTAGGGATTGAAACTCTCTCAGCAGATAGCTTGCTTGTTAAGCTTATCCGTGGTTAAATTAAAATACGGCATCTCCATCAATTTATCGTAGTTTGTTGACGACTCAATTACCACAAATTAACTTGTCAGCCACAAAGTAAATATAAAACTTTCCATGCCTATCCAAACTATTGGTATTTTAAGTCCAGGTGACATGGGACAAGCGATCGCAGCTGTTCTGAATCAAAATGGATTGAAAACTATTGCTGCTCTAGACGATCGCAGTGAACGAACTCGGCAATTAGCAGCCGCAGCCAACATCCAAGATGTGGGTTCCCTCACGCAACTAGTAATTGAATCTGATGTAGTCTTGTCAGTTCTAGTCCCCGCAGCAGCCACCGAAGCAGCAAAGCAAGTAGCTGAGGCGATCAGTAATGTTGGTAAACCCATTCTCTATGTTGACTGTAATGCGATCGCACCCCAAAAAGTCATAAATATTGCTCAACTTATTGAATCAGTCGGGGGAACATTCGTAGATGCATCAATTATTGGCCCACCACCGCGAGTCCCCAATCGCACCCGCATTTATACTTCGGGAAAACAGGCCAGTCAACTCCAACAACTGCGAGATCATGGCTTGGATGTGCGGGTGATTGGTGATGAAATTGGTCAGGCTTCCGGGTTGAAAATGTCCTACGCAGCTCTGACAAAAGGACTGACAGCAATCGGCACAGAATTACTAATTGCAGCGCATCGTTTGGGGTTGGATAAGCAACTATGGGATGAAGTCTCTACTAGCCAACAGGAACTTGCTAGCATCTTAACCCGTTCGATTCCATCAATGACACCGAAAGCGCATCGTTGGATAGGAGAAATGGAAGAGATTGCAGAAACCTTTAAAGAGTTAGGTCTGACTGAGCGCATTTTTTACGGAGCAGCCGATGTTTACCGCTTGGTGAAAGAAACATCTTTGGGTAAAGAAACACCAGAAGAGTCTAATCGCGATCGCCCATTGGATGAAATCATTACAACCCTCTCCAATGAAACAATCTCCGACTCCTAATCTTGAGTATTTTATAGATCAATACGCTTGGGTTAAGGCTTTATCCTCCCTAACCCTCCTTAAAAAGGAGGGAATTAGAGCAAGCCTTTTTAAGGAGTTGATCTTACAGCATCCGTAAGTTGGACTTTGCCTTAAAAAGGAGGAAATTTAGCCCCCCTTTTTAAGGGGGGTTGGGGGGATCTTCCGGCGCGAAATATCAACTAATACCAAGCGTATTGTTTTATAGATAGGGTAAAAAGCGAGAATCTATGACTCAAGAGCAATGGACTGCGGTCGATCATTACTTTACCGATCTGCTTGTGCCGCCCGACCCCGCGCTGGATGCGGCGCTCCAGACCAGCGCTGCGGCCGGACTGCCACCGCACAACGTTTCGCCAAACCAGGGCAAGCTGCTGCTGCTGTTGGCGCAAATCCAAGGGGCGCGAACCATCCTAGAGATTGGCACGCTGGGCGGCTACAGTACTATCTGGCTGGCGCGGGCACTACCTAGCGACCGCCGTCTGATCACGCTGGAGGTTGACCCAAAGCACGCCGAAATCGCCCGCGTCAACATCGCCCACGCTGGTCTGTCTGATATCGTTGACCTGCGCCTTGGACAGGCACTCTCGACGCTGCCACAGATTGCTGCCGAGGGTCATACATTTGACCTGATCTTCATTGACGCCGACAAGCCAAACAATCCAGATTACTTCACATGGGCACTCAAGCTTTCCCGTAGCGGTAGCCTAATCATCGCCGATAATGTCGTGCGTAACGGAGCGGTGGTTGATTCAAGCAGCAGCGATCCTAGTGTCCAGGGAGTGCGCCGCTTCAACGAATTGCTTGCCTCAGAGCCGCGTGTCAACGCCACCGCAATCCAAACTGTGGGCAGCAAAGGATACGACGGCTTCGCGATCGCGATCGTCACTACTGACCAATAGAGGATTGAGCCAAGAACCGTAAGGCAATTGAGGGTTAAATTTTAAAGGCATAGGAACGCAAAGAATTCGCTACGAATTAATCAAATAGTTGTACTAAGATTACCTAAATTGCCGAGTGCTCCGGCGTAGCCCGCCTTCTCTACGAGACGCTCCGCGAACGGCATCGCCACCTCTTTCCTAAAATCAGAATAATCATCTGCTAATAACCAAAAATAGCAAGAGATTGTTATTTGGTCAGTCTTGGGAACGATTTCGTGGGAACAGGTAGGCGATCGCAGCGTAACCCGAAACACTGACTAAACTAACCAAAAAAACAGCCAGAATAAAAGTAGACATAATGTTATACTATATGCATTTCCAAAATCTCGACATCCATCAAAAAACAAGATTTTGGATACTTTAAAATTAGCAATTGCGTATGACACAGCCGTGACTAGCTTGTGTCAATCCCTTGTATCTCAAGGGTTTTGACTGAACTTAAGCCAAAGGCAGAAAAAACCGAAACGTACTACCAACTCCCAATTCGCTTTCTACTTGAATCTGACCGCCTTGTAGTTCAATCAAACGACGGGAAATAGTTAAGCCGATACCAGTGCCTCCCGAATGGCGATCGCGCGATTGATCAGCTCGCCAGAAGCGCTCAAACACATGGGGCAAATTTTCTGGAGCGATACCAATACCTGTATCTATAACCGCAATCCAGAGTTGAGATCCTTCAGTCCCAGCACGAATGGTAATTGAACCTTCATTAGTATAATGCACTGCATTACCTAGCAGATTAACCAACACCTGTTCTGTGCGGTCAATATCTGCCAATACAGGAGGTAGCACAGATGGACATTGCAATACCAGAACTGGCCCATCTTCCAACAGCTGGTCGGTGAATTTCTCCACTAATGACTCTAACAACGGGCGCAGATTTACCCGTTGGATATTAATTGGCAGATAACCAGCTTCTGCCTTAGACAGTTCTTGTAAATCGTTCACCAACCGCTCTAAACGCCTAGTTTCTCTAGCTAAACGCCGATAAATTTCAGGAGACGCTTCAATTTGTCCATCAGCCAGTTCTTCCAAGTAACCGCGCACCACTGTTAACGGTGTTCGTAGCTCATGGGTCATGTCTCCAATCACTTCTCGCCGCCGCGCTTCTACCCCTTCTAAACTAGCTGCCATCCGGTTGAAACTAGTACTCAGTCCACTGAGTTCTGGAATGTCAGACACAGGTAATCGTGCATCCATCTGACCAGCAGCAAATTTTTGGGTGATTTGTTCCATTTCCGTCAATCGCTGCATAATCCGTCTGGACACCCAGTAACTCAATCCTCCGGCGGCGGTAGTACCGACTAAGACAGACCAAATAGTGCTTCGCTGCCAAGCAAGTTCAAATCCGGCAACCAATTCAGTACGGACATCGATTAAGTCGAACCCCTGATTTTCTAATCGTTCCAAATGCAAGACAAAGAAGCGGGGAGAAGAGATTTTGCTGATGCTCACCAGACTAGCTACCCCCACGAGCATTACTACTAAGTGGGAGAAAAATAGGCGCGTTCTCAGCCCCATCTTCATATATTTACGCTACCGGAGGATCTTCAAATTTATAGCCAACCCCAACAACAGTTTTAATAAAAGTAGGATTCGCCGGATCAGGCTCAATCTTTTTTCGCAACCGAGCTACATGAGTATCCACAACTCGTTCATCGCCAAAAAAGTTATCTCCCCAAAGTTTATCAATTAGTTGAGTACGGTTCCAAACTCGACCCGGATTGCTGACAAAGGTGGTTAGCAAGTTAAATTCTAGGGTCGTTAAGTCCAAAATTTCAACCTCCTGAGAATTCAGCTGACGACTGGCAGTGCGCTGGTCTACATCTACGATAAAGTGTTGGGTACGATTGACTTGATTTTGTCCCCCTTGGCGGAGGCTACGCCGTAATAGTGCCCGCACCCTAGCTACCAACTCTCTGGGGCTAAAGGGTTTCACCATGTAATCATCAGCACCAGTAGACAGACCAATAACGCGATCGATTTCCTCACCCTTAGCCGTGAGCATCAAAATGTAAGGATCTTTTGCACCTGGTTTCTGGCGAATTCTGGCACAAACTTCTAACCCATCCAAACCAGGAATCATTAAATCTAGAATGATTAAATCAGGTGGTTGCTCCTGAAACATCCGCAAAGCATTCATGCCATCGCGGCTAATGCGACAAAAAAATCCTTCTTTTTCTAAAGAGAGTTCGATTAAATGAGCAATTTCTGGTTCATCTTCAACTATTAAAATATCCATTTCAACTAGGGCCAAGCAAAATACGCAGATTAAAGATTTGAATTTGACGAGGTGCGATAACTGTAACCAAGATGAGAATCTTTTTGAATGTGTGCTTTAATACTATCGAGGTCAATGAAGCAGTCAGCAACATCAATCAAGCTTTCACTAGTGGCCGTTTGTAGGCTGACCACTTCCACTCGAACTCCCATTCTGCTGACAGCGTTCACAGCATAGGCTAAATCTCCATCTCCACTGACTAAAACCGCAGTATCATAATAAGGAGCTAAAGTGATCATGTCTACAGCAATTTCTACATTCAGATTTGATTTTTTGAAATTCTCTGCTGCCAGAACAAGCTCTTTTGCCACTACACGATAGCCATGACGACGCATCCACAATAGAAAACCCTGTTGCTTTTCATTGCTGATATCAACCCCAGTATAAAAGAAAGCACGCAATAGTCTTGAACCGTTGGTTAAATGACAAAGCAATTTAACGTAGTCAATTTCTATGCCGAGTTGTAAAGCTGTATGAAATAGGCTTAAGCCATCAATAAAAATAGCAACTCGACCACGATTGAACCTATTAAAAATCGAATTATCAGGTGCAGTATCTTGCATCTTCTTAGTATCTTTACCTTTGACAGCAGTATCGCTCAAATTTTGCCCTTGCCAATGTGGTTTAGCTTTGAGTACTTTAGTTTCCTTAAATTCATTTCTTTGTTTGCTAAAATTAGTTATAATCATTGATACCTCTGATTTTAAAGCTGGAAAAAGTTTTGGATAAATTGTCTATAGTATAGTCTTTGCTGATTTATAACCCTAGCAGGTAATGGTCTTAAGTCACTACATGCAGATCAACTTAACTGGCGCTCAATCTTCCTTCAAAGTAGACAGCAGACGGGTTTTTCACTGTTGTCAGGGTTAGTTTGAGGAAATATTGCCTCTGCCCACAGATATGTTAATCTTTACCCACCGAGACAGCAAGAGTTTGGAGAAAATAAATCTTTTTCTAAGGGTAGGGGCAAGAATCTGCAAACGTTATCTATCTATATTTTATTTTAGCTCTGGATTTTTATAACCTTACAGCTAGGAAGTTGAGATTTACCGCAGGCTAAGGACGCTCAAATACTAACAGAGTTAGAAGCACTAATAATGTAATATGCCGCCCCTCAAAAGGTAAGTTGTCACAAAGCATTGACGAAAATACAAGATTCCCGACTTCTTTAAAGAAGTCGGGAATCTGAATCTTAGACTTTAGTTAACTTATTGTTAGATGTGTAGTAAACCTTACTACCAGTATCAGGGACAAAATGGCAGCTGATACATGAATTCCATACTGACTTCCAAATCGGTTCTTCCGATTTGTGGAAATACTCACCCATCACTGGTTTTATTGCCTCAGTTGCCTTCAGCAAATTGTAGTGAGGGATGTTAAGGAATATATGGTGAGCAACATGAGTACCGATATCGTGATGGATATGATTGATCAAACCATAATTACGGTCAATGCTAGAAATCGCACCTTTTAAGAAAGTCCAATCTTCTCCACGATACCAGGGAAGCTCTGGCTCAGTGTGGTGCAAGAATGTTACCAAATCTAGCCAAACGATGAATACAAGGTAAGGCACAGCGTAATATTTCAGTAACCACATCCAACCCCATTGGTAGGTGAGGAAACCTAGCAAACCTACCATGCCAATCAAAAGTACAGTACTAGTGATGACATCCCATTTTTCCGATGGTTTGAAAAGCGAACTACTGGGCAAGAAGTGGGAGCCTTCCTTATTAGGTGAACGCTTAAACAGATACAGAGGATAAGCCAAGAGAAAAACATAATATCTGCCTATCTTTTGGGCTAAAGGCATCTCATTATATTGTGATTCTGTCACAGGATACCAGCTTTCATCGTTATCGATATTGCCAGTATTTTTGTGATGGGTTCTGTGGCTAATTCGCCAACCATGATAAGGAACAAGTATTGGTGTGTGAGAAAGATGCCCAATCAAATCATTGAGCCATTTCTGCTTAGAAAAAGATTGGTGTCCGCAGTCATGTCCGACTACAAACAAAGCCCAAAACATCGTTCCTTGCATTAGCCAGAAAATCGGAAAGAAAAGCCAAGAATCCAGGTAATGAGCTACTGCATAAAGCAGACCGATAATCAGGATGTCACGAAAGAAGTAAAAAAGTGATTTTGTCACATTGGGTTGAAAGCATTCTGCAGGAATTGCAGCTTTTAAATCCTGAAGCGTGAAAGGTAATTTAGTCGCATCCTCAGACGTTTCACTGGTAAGAGGATTATTGAACGTGATGGTATTTGATTGCACTGGATTCTTTTGTTAGATAGAAATCGGAACTTTATTTGAGGCAAGATCCTCTCACTTCTATGATGCCCACGACAATAGCGATCGCTAACACACAAGAGGATAATCTCTGGCAATTTACCTAACAATTTTAGTCAGGAAACAATTGCCAGATTCTATTTAAACACAGCATAATAAACGCTCTCGTCGGTTCAAGAGCGTCAGTATCATCACAGCGCTATTTATCGCTTTGTGTAATATTCGTTGAAAGTCTTATAACCAGTATCAGTTGTGTACAATTGACACTGGTCTGTAATCTGCTTCATTAAAGGCCAAGAAAACTCACACTCATCATGCAGATAAGTCCCCCAATTTTCTTTGATGCTGCTGTAAGCTAGCCGCAAATTATAAGAAGGAATCGCAGTGGAAATATGATGAGGGACATGAACATTGATATCGTGGCACAAAATTTCTACCCAGCGCGGATAATCGCAATGGATAGTGCCAAATAGCTGTGCTAGACCTTCATTCCACTTATTCGCTGTCACAAAAGGAACATCTGCGGCAGTATGGTGAACAATAGTAAAAGTACTCATCCAAAAATGGTAAATCATCCAGGGTACTAGCCAAAACTTGACAAATCCCCAGATACCAGTTGTGGCGATCAGAATCGGGAAAGCGATCGCTGCAAACACAACTACCACCGCCACAGAAAGCTTGATACTCGATTGGTCTTTAGTTTTGAAATTCCGCCAATCAAAATGTATCACAGCCCAATGTCCAATGGAACCTACCCACCAGAGGCGTTTACGCATGAACAGTTCAAAAGCAGACTGCCGGGTTTTACCCCAATTTTCAAACGCTTCTGTTTGGATTGGATGCCAAGCGTTGTCCTCATCCAGCTTGTTGGTATGAGTATGGTGATAATTATGCTTAATGCGCCAACTATGAAAGGGGTAAATTAACGGCATCATGAAGAAGTGACCCACCAAATCATTTACCCAACGACGTTTGGCAAAAGACCTATGACCACAATCATGGGCAATTACAAAAAAACCTGTTAAAGCAGTGCCCGTAAAAATCCAAGCTAGGGGCAAAAGAAACCAAGGAGTGATGCTTAGGCTGTAGTAGCCCAAGGCAACTGCCAAGACACTTAGCAGTACTTGTGTCCAAGCTTTGCGACGGTTCTGTTGAAAACATTCCCGTGGCACGGTTTTGACAATATCTTTGAGCCTCAGGTCGGAATTACTAGGCTCGTCACTTACTTTCTGGCTATTAATTATTGATGTAGTCATGGACACCTGAAAAAGAACAAACTCCTCCACCAAGTCACCAAAAAGCAACTTGCCGCAAAATTTCTTAATATTAGCGCTTCGGATTATAGCAATCTAACCGACACAAGCGCACCTGTAAATAGCTTTTTCAAAACTGAGAAGTTAGAAGTTAATCAGCTATGAGTTAAAAAAGGTAGACATCCTAACTCCTGTAAAGACGCGATTAATCGCGTCTCTACTCCTAACTCCTGTACAGACGCGATTAATCGCGTCTCTAACTAATTTTTGCTGGGGCTAACTTCACATTAGTAGCCAGACCAACTGCTTGTAGCAATTGAACTGTCATCCAGGTTAAATCGATTTCCCACCATTCCAGCCCATGACGAGCTGAGTATTGAAAAGCATGATGGTTATTGTGCCAGCCTTCACCGAAAACTAGTACGGCTACCCACCAGCAATTAGTTGAGCGATCGCCAGAATCATAGCTCTGATAGCCAAATTTATGAGTAGCGCTATTCACCAACCAAGTGCAGTGGTAAACCCAGACAATGCGAACAAAAATTCCCCAAACAACGAACGGCCAGCCACCCAGAAGTAAAAGCAATACACCTAGAGCAACCTGGATCAAAATGAAATATTTTTCTAAAAACTGATAAACTGGGTCTTCGGCAATGTCTTTGGTGAAACGAGGAACATCAGCGTGAGCGGGACAGTAGTGAATCAGCCAATCCATGTGGCTCCACCAGAAGCCTTTATTGGAATCATGGGGATCAGCGTCAGTATCCGAGTGCAAATGATGGATACGATGTGTCCCGATCCACTCAATTGGGCCTCCTTGACAGGAGAGTGTCCCAAAGAAAACCAGAAGATACTCTAGCCACTTGGGAGTTTGAAAACTGCGGTGGGTGACAAGGCGATGAAATCCTAGAGTAACGCCTAAGCCGCCAGTCACCCAATACAGCAAGAAACCCACACCAACTGCCGTCCAGCTAAAGTTACCAGGAACAAAGGCAAATAAAGCGCCGATGTGCAGTGCAATGAAGAACAGGGTATTAACCCAGTTAATTTGAGGTTTAGTTGAGGTAGCAATTGTCATGCAGTAACCTGAATTTGAATTTTCCAGCCTAGTCTGCGCGATCTAATAATCCGCATATCTATAATTTAATTTTTTTTTGAACGAGGAACTGATGAACAGCTTAGAACAGCTGCGGCAAGCAGAACAGGCACTATTAGAAATTTTTTCTGGAATTGACACTCAGGTAAAGCATAATCTAAAACGAGTGCTGGATGCTTTTCGTAATCACCGTGTGGGCGCACACCACTTCGCTGGTGTAAGTGGCTATGGTCACGATGATTTAGGACGAGAAACTTTAGATAAAGTTTTTGCCGAAGTTATGGGTTCTGAAGCTGCGGCCGTGCGGGTGCAGTTCGTTTCGGGAACTCATGCGATCGCCTGTGCTTTGTTTGGTGTACTCCGTCCTGGAGATGAAATGTTAGCAGTGGTCGGTTCTCCCTACGATACACTTGAAGAAGTCATTGGTTTACGGGGTCAAGGTCAAGGCTCTCTTATTGAGTTTGGCATAAATTACCGTCAGCTAGAGCTAACCCCAGAAGGAACAGTGGATTGGCAAGCTTTAAGCCATATAGTGGATGACAAAACTCGTTTAGTATTAATTCAGCGTTCTTGTGGCTATTCTTGGCGACCTAGTTTATCAATTGCCGATATTGAAAAAATCATCCATTTGGTAAAACAGCAAAACCCAAACACTGTTTGCTTTGTGGATAACTGCTACGGCGAATTTATCGAAACAAAGGAACCTACAGCCGTAGGTGCTGATTTAATGGCGGGGTCACTGATTAAAAACCCTGGTGGTACCATTGTCAGCGCTGGCGGTTATATCGCCGGTCGCGCCGACTTAGTGGAAGCAGCCGCCTGTCGTCTCACGGCTCCTGGTATCGGTAGTTATGGCGGTGCTACTTTTGACCAAAATCGCCTGCTGTTCCAAGGCTTATTTCTAGCGCCGCAGATGGTCGGAGAGGCGATGAAAGGGACTTATCTTACTGGTTATGTATTTGACAAACTGGGTTATCCAGTGAATCCCGCACCTCTGGCTCCCCGTGGGGATGTAATTCAGGCAATAAAACTCGGTTCTGCCGAAAAGCTAATTGCTTTCTGTAAAGCCATACAACAGCATTCTCCTATCGGTTCCTACTTAGACCCGGTTCCAGATGAGATGCCGGGGTATGAGAGCCAAGTAGTCATGGCTGGCGGAACATTTATAGAAGGGAGTACTTTGGAATTATCAGCAGATGGGCCTTTGCGTGAACCCTATGTGGTTTATTGCCAGGGAGGAACTCATTGGACTCATGTGGCGATCGCCTTGGAGGCTGCGATCAATGCAGTAGGAAGTGCGGATATAAAATTATAGCACATATTCCGCAGCGCGTGAGGTTTATTGAGAAATTAGTGAAAGGCGATGCCTACGGCGGGCTTCTCTACGAGACGCTACGCGAACGCCAACGCATTTGCTATTTCGGCGATGCCTACGGCTGGCTACGCCTACGCATTTGCTATTTCGGCGATGCCTACGGCTGGCTACGCCTACGCATTTGTTATTTCGGCGAACCCATTTGTTATTTCGGCGATGCCTACGGCTGGCTACGCCTACGCA
>NZ_JABXKP010000013.1 GCF_017114985.1 Nostoc sp. JL33
GCCACGATAGTTTAGGGGTAGCCCTACGCAAAAATAGCTCGATGCCAGGTTTTATTATTCAACTCAAGCCTCCTTAAATTATAATTAGGAGGCTTTTGTTATTGCAGGAGCGGACTAACAAGTCTTTTGGGTAAAATAGTCAATAGATGGTTTTTTAGGCGAACAGAGGTAATAAAACCTGAGAACTACAAGAGCCTCTAGTTGATGGCTGTTATTTTTCTCTCTAGGTCAAATAAAAACCCGTGGATATACCCCACCTTCCGCACCCATATCTGTCACACTGCAAAGAAACGGATAGTATATAGTACATAATAACTAGCTGTGTAGACTCAATTGGGTTAGTGGAAATATTACCGGGGTTAAAACTCAAACGGGCAAAAAGATATTAGAATTTAGCAATATGCTGCAACTGTTGCGGAGCAATTCTAGCAGTAATAAGAACCTAGCAATGAATAATCAACCTCAACTGGTGCGATCGCTAATAACCAACACTCCTTACGGGAAACTGAAACCCACGCATGTTAGTGCAATACTTGCTGAAATATTCAAGCCCAAGCCAGAAACTGCTGCTCCAGTTAATCCGTTTATTGCAGCACAGCAGCTGAACAAGGGTTGCGGCAAAAGAATTCAAGAGCAAGAAAGCCAGATTGCAACTTTCTTTGCAACAAACAACAACTAGCAGACTTACAGCAATTTTCAGGTAAATAGACCACAGTGATTGAACCAACCGAAGGCATCATCTTCGGTAATGTAATTGACAGCCAGAGCCATTGCTTGGTCGAGTGATTCGGTGGTGCGTGCCTCACAGGAACGGAGAAATTGCTTTACTTTCGACCAACACAGTTCTATAGGAGATAAATCTGGAGAGTAGGGAGGCAAAAACTTAACTTTTGCACCAACGGATTCAATTGCAACTCTTACACGTTCGGCGTGATCAACCGGGAGGTTATCCATGACCACGATGGCAACGAGAACACAGCAGGCATCGCTCCTTTCCATAACTGAGGTATTAATATCTCAGTGACATAAGTGAGGAATACACCAGTATTTGTACTACCTGGTACAGTCATAGCTGCAACCAGTCCATCAAGGTTTAAAGCTCCAATCAAAGACACGTTCCCACCCTTAGTGCCAGGTATATTACCAACTGCTCTTTCGCCATTGACTGCTCTGGCAAATAAGCCGCGCAGCGATTGATAAATTCAATCCCGCTTCATGGACAAATATCAGGTTTCTGACATCAATTTTATCTAAAGTTCGGCAATAGTCATGTCTTAACTCTTGTACTCTTGGGGTATCTTGCTCGCTGGCATAGAGACTTTTTTTTTACACCGTAAACCTAATTTTTCTACCGCACGATGCATTGTCGTGATACTTACACTAGTCCCTGTGCGTTCTGCATAAATTGCCTCTGCGATCGCCTTTTTCAATGACTTGATCAATTAGTTCAATTGTCTCATCTGGTAAGGTGATGTTAATCCGGCGATGCATAATTTTTCGCTCTGTTTTGCCTATCAGCTTTATTATACACATTTAAAGTGTGTATAGTTGTGTTAAAAGAGCGATCGCCTGAGATAATTTGAGAAAGTGCGATCACTAGTAAAACAAAGGAGCAATATGCCAAGAAGTTGGCTTTACTTGTGTGAACTCCTAAATTTATTAAGGGTAATCGTTAACATTTAAATATTAGCGACACTTGAAGTTTTCTTTAGGTTTTGACTCAGAGTTGGGTTTTTCCGTTTGACTTTGAGAAGAATCTGTATTTGTGTGTTTGAATAAATCAGGAAAATTGCTTGAAGATGTATTACTAGCAGAATTATTTGTATTGGCTGGTCTTGACTCTGAAGAATTATTTGTTTGATCAATATCCTTCACATTATCATAGATAATACCAGTACCAATTCCTATTGGGATTAAAACAATGATTAATGCACGTAAAGCGTTCGTAAGATTAGAAGTAGCTGTTTTTATTTCCTCTTTGAGTTCTTGATTAGCCTCTTTTTGCTTTTGAAAAGTATCTTGAAGTTTTTTGTAGTTACTTCTCAGCCCTGTTAGCTCTTTTTGAAGTTTTTCAGCAGATGGTTTGTTGTTAGTCAAACTCATTTTCATGTCCACATCCAAATCCTCATGATTTGACTGTATTCCTCCTTCCACTTGAACGCGACTATTAGATGCTGCCCTTACATTTTGCAACTTTCCAGAATCTTTAACTTTACATAAAGCATCAAAATTATTTAAATTTTTCTCCTTGTCGGTATCACAAAGCTTGAAAATGAATAGCCTTTGTGCGAAACCTCGTTGAGAAAAATTACTCAGATTTTCTAAATATGTTTCAAAAAAGTCAATCGCATCTTCAATGTTGTCTTTATCGAGTAATTCTGAGTTAACAAAAACCAGTATCTTCAAGCCCAGGAGTATGCCAAAATACAGCGGGTTTTTGGAACCAGCAAAATCCAGTAATGCCTTGGGATTTCCGACGAGGTAAGCGCAGCAATCAACCTATATATTCACCTAGTCCAGCTAGTACGAGTAACTTACCAGCCTGTGTCAATAGCGACTGTAATTGTGATGATTTTAAAACTCAAGTTGAAGCCCAAAGAGTCAGGACTTACGCAACTGTCACAAGCAATGGCGCGGTGTAGCCGCGCCACGCGCCAAACCACTAGGCAATAAACATGGGAACATCTGGACGTTTTAGTTGCTGAACTAAATAATTTGACAATAATCCATGTTTTATTTGATAAATTGTTTGACTACTTTTATAAGCTAAAGTTTTGAGTCTAAGCCAGACTAAAATAGCGCAGGCAATATGGTTTCTTTGAATACGACCCTTGCGACATTGACACGATTCAACACCAGTCAATTGTTTTAATTCTCTATGAAACTCCTCAACCTGTAATCGTTCCTTACACACTTTTTGTACAACGTCCGTAGAATCTTGAGATAAATCGCGAAGTCTGCCGGGCAGACTACTCTGTGCGGCGAACTTCGCGTTTGTAGCGATAAAATCCGTTCTGTCGGTAGAGACAGTGACCCGGAAAAGTTTCACTTTTTTAGCTTGAGGGAACTTTTTTATTTTAACTATTTTACCTGATTTTAACTCCTCTTTCTGCCAAGATAATAATTCAATTCTTTGATAATCTTCAAGACAAGCCGTATCATCAACAAGTCGATTACGTTTCAGAGGGCAATAATAATATTTTCCTAACCCATCAATATATAACATCAATTTATTTGTTGCATACCAAGTGTCCATCAAGACAGCTTGGAATGGTAGACCCTTGTGATACACAAGATTTTGCAGCATCTCTGTCACATGGTCTATTTTTGTTTTCCTTTTCTCGTTCTGGGTCATAAATCCGATAATCAACTACCCAAAATTTTCCGACTTCATGATTGACATATATACAATTTATTAGCCCAATACCTTGGATAACACCATGTTGATTACCACTATATTGCCCTTTACTTGTCTCTATTTCTGTGGCGTATCTTTTATCAAGTACTGTGTCATCAAAAACTAGATATGCACTATCGCTCACTTCGATAATATCTTTAACATTATCCCAAAGCAAACGTGGTGTTAGCAAATCATTTTTGAGATAGCGGTTAATTTGATCATGACTAATCTGCTCTAAATGGTCTGCTAAATTTGTGACAGTGTAATTAATCTGACTACTTAACAAGTACTGGCAATAGTTAAGTTTAGTAAATCTCATAAACTTCAGGATTTATTTTAGCCATCCTAAACTAATTTTCTCATGATTTGAAGAATACTTAACACACTCGATTACTGCTACTAATTTCAGGAATCCTCTTTGGATACGCCATTATTTAGTACATAAATACTATATAAATGCGATGCCTGCGGCGAGCGAAGCTATCGCGCTGTGCCAGTTGCCTAAGTCCTGCCCAAAGAGTATTAAGTGCTTTTGCTGATGACCGTTTTAGATTAGATGGCGATAAAGATGGAAGAGCCTGCCAAAACCTTCCTTAAAAGTTAATTAGCCAATAAAGCAGAATAGGTGGTCGATACCCACCTTACTAGAAATTACTGTTCACATAATCTATCAGAATAAAAAACACTCATGGTTTCAACTAACGGTAAAAATATTATCTCTAACATCGAAATCCAAAACGATCGCATTCTAATTCATAATTTAGAAATAACTGGAAAAGATACAGTAGATTACTTACTGCGATTACCACAGGAAGAACGCGATCGCGCTATTATTCAAGCCCTAGAAGTTGGTGTTTTTTGCCTAGAAAGAACTCAAAATAGTCAAGATATTGATTTTTTCAAGCGTCAAATTCAGTCGTTGCTAGCAGAAGTTACTCAAATTGTTGGCGGTGTACCAAAAACAGTAGAACAGCAATTAATCAGTAAAATTGGTACGGCTGACGGTCAAGTTCTAGCACCGATTCAAACACAGGTAAACTTGATATCAAGGGAACTCACGATTCGCCTGAATGAAGTAAAAAATTTCCTTTCCCAGGATATCGATCCAGCAAAAGAGTCTTCAGTCCTTGGTAAAGCACTCAAGGATATGAAAAATCTACTCGATCCCAAACGCCAAGACTCTGTGCAAGGTCTGTTTGCAGTGGCACTTGAAAAAGCAACTGCTGAAAATGGGACTCTCGCTACATCTGTAAAAATGGTTGTCTCGGAAGCTGTCAAACCTCTTGCTGATGAAGTTGACAAACTAGCAAAGGAAATTCGCGGTAGGAACGCAGCCGAAGAAGCACTTCAACATACTACAGCCAAAGGGATTACCTACGAAGAAGGCGTTGTTATAGAACTGCAAAAGTGGTCAAAGTTGATGGGATGTGAAGTTAATTATGTAGGCACTGATAACAAACCTGGTGATATTATCGTCAACATCACTAGTACATCTGTTGTGGGAACAGATTTATCAATTGTGATTGAAGCAAGAGATAGAGGGTCTGATGCTTGGGGACGCAAACGCATTTCTGAGCATTTGACTAAAGCTATGACTGAGCGTCAAGCAAATGCCGCCATCTTCCTGAGTCGTTATCGTGAGGGGTTAGCACAGGAAATTGGCGAATGGGCTGAAGGACAATCTGGGCAAGGTCCTTGGGTAGCAACAACACATGAGTTTTTAAATACGGCTATCCGGTTTATACTGATAGAGCAAAGATTAACTGCGCTACGTGCTGTCCAACCAGAAATAGATGCGATCGCAGTTGAAGACCACGTTAAGCGCATTCACACAACACTTAAGAGAATTACAAATATCAACACACACATTAAAAATCTGCGTCAAAATACTGATGCGATCGCTACAGAGGTAGAGACTCTAAAACAAGAAATTAAGGATGCCCTTCAATCTATAGAAGATGCAATTCGTAGATAAGCGATAAACACAAAGCTCGTGCAGACAAGCTTTGTGTTTAGCTCCAATCTTTTAGCCTCTGGGTTTTTGTTTTTTAAATTTTCAACTTTTCACCCCGAATCGAATAATCCAACAACTCCATCGGGTGAATAACTGAAATCTTCTTACCTTGCAACTGCAAATGCTTCGTAATTTGCAAAGTACACCCCGGATTAGCAGAAGCAATTAACTCAGCACCAGTATTCAACAAATTCTGCACTTTTTGCTGACCCAATTCTTCAGAAACTTCCGGTTGCAGCATATTATAAACCCCAGCACTGCCACAACATAAAGCTGCATCTATTGGTTCTCTCAACTTCACCCCTGGAATTTGTCGCAATATCTGACGCGGTTGCACGCTAATCTTTTGGCCATGCAATAAGTGACAAGCATCTTGATAAACTAAATTCAAAGGTTTATCAGTCAGTGGCGAAAGTTTTGCTGTTAATCCAACAGTTGCCAAAAACTCTTGAGCATCTTTAACCTTAGCTGCAAAATCCTTCGCCTTTTCCCGATATTCTGGATCACTTTCTAAAATGTGACCATATTCCTTCAAAGTATGACCGCAACCAGCAGCATTGATAATTACGAAATCTACATCAGTATTAGCAAAACTATCAATCATCTGCCTTGCTAAAGCTTTCGCCTGTTCTGCTTGTCCTTGGTGTTCGGGAAGGGCCGCACAACAACCTTGAGATTTTGGAATCACAACTTCACAACCATTCGCTGTTAAAACCCGCACTGTTGCTTCATTCACTGAGGAGAAAAACAGCCGTTGCACACAACCCAAAATTACTCCGACTCGATACCGCTTCTCACCTTGGGCAGGAATAACAGTAGGGAAATTATCTTGAAAAGATTTGAGAGTAATTTCTGGCAGAATAGATTCCATTGCTGCCAAACGGGGTGATATTTTATTGAGTAAACCCGTAGCACGAAATAATTTGGCAAACCCCAACTTTTGATAAACCAATAACGGAACTAATAAAATCCGTAAAAGTTTAGGATAAGGAAACAAAGAAAATATCAGTTGACGAAAAAATTGGTCTGGTAAACTGCGGGGATAATTTCGTTCAACTTGGTGACGAGTTGCAGAAATCAATTTGTCATATTGCACACCAGAAGGACAAGTACTCACACAAGCAAGACAGCCCAAACAAGAATCAAAATGTTCTACCGTTGCCGTATTCAGGGCAATTTCACCCTCATTAATCGCATCCATTAAATAGATACGTCCTCTAGGAGAATCCATCTCCTTCCCAAGCACCCGATAACTAGGACAAGTCGAGAGACAAAACCCACAATGTACACAACTATCAATCAACTTTGGGTCAGGTGGATGATTCTCATCAAACCCCTTCAAATTCTTCAAACTAGCCACATTATTAACAGAATTTTCTGAAACTTGCATATTTCTCCCTTTCCCCTCTCTATCTCAGCGTCCTCAGCGTCTCTGCGGTAGCCTGCGGCAAGCCTCTGCGAGTCTACGTTTTCTTCAAACTAAATCCCACCCACAAAACGACCAGGACTTAAAATATTCTTACTATCAAACTGTTCCTTAATACCGCGCATCAACGGCAAAGCATTCCCCGTGTAACCCCAAACATCTATTTCTTCTTTAACCGCCATTGGTGCTGACAGAATTGTTAAAAAACCTCTATGAGCTTGAGTGCGTAGGCGCAGCCCGCCGTAGGCATCGCTTCCGGCGGAGCGTAGCTGATCGCGCACTTTCAAAACCTGATTTTTATCCTCTAATTGTAACAAACCCAAACCACTACTTATATGAACTAAACCCAATTCTACCTGAGTCAAAATCTCCACGGCAGCAGTAGGTAACACTCCTATTTTGCAGGTAATTACAGATTCTGTGGCAGTAGAATGTATTCGTTGTTGCAATCTCTGCCATAGACTGGCTTCATCACCATCTGCAAAAATTGCCCCATCTAAACCTAACTTTTGCCCTACTTCCAAAACTCGGTTTGACTGTTCCTTAACACTCTCGCTAATACTTTGGAAGCGGGCAATTAATCCTAGTCCTTGACCCAAACCTAAGTTGGACACCAGTTTAGTTGATAGCAAATCAGCTTGGACTGGTGTTAAAGCCGAACCTCGAAGGATATCAGCCGCTTGGGATACAGCCTCAGCACTGCCCGTTAGTACCACCGTCCCTGATGCCTCTGGTAGCGGATACAGGCGAAAAGTTAGTTGACTAATAACTCCTAATGTGCCATAAGACCCAGTAAGCAACTTCATCAAGTCATATCCGGCAACATTTTTAACTACTCTTCCCCCAGCTTTGGCGACTTCTCCATCAGCACGCACAAAGGTAATACCTAGTAACTGGTCGCGCACACTACCATAACGTTGCCGCAGAGAACCTGTATCACCTGTGGCGACAATACCGCCAATGGTTGCCGACTCTGGTGCAGTGGGGTCAAGGGCAAGAAATTGCCGTGACTTTGCTAAAAGTGCTTGGAGATCAGAGAATTTCATCCCAGCTTCTACCGTGACAGTGAAATCCCCAACAGCGTGTTCAATCAGTTGGTTGATGCGTTCTGTACTGACTACGACATCAACGCCCTTGACTAAACCGCCCCAGCTGAGTTTACTGCCACTACCACAGGGGAGGACGCGCCAGTTGTGACTGTGAGCTGTGGCGATGACAGCAGCTAGCTGTTTTTGAGTGCGGGGATAGACAATACAACTGGGAGGATTTCCAGAAGCTATAGCCTGTTGGATATGTTTTTGCTGACCTAGTTTGATATTTTCCCAAAGGCAAACAGCATTTTCTTCGCCGACGATAGATGCAAAATAATCAGCGCACACGCCTTGCGGCTTGTCGTTAGACATCGCTTTGATTTAGTTTATTTTTTACCGAAAAATTGGGTTTAAAGCCCCGTCCTAAAGGAGCGGCTTTTCAAGGGGTTTAGGCAATCGCTTAATATAATCACGCAGAATTTCAGCCGGAGTAATCTGCTTAGATTCTGCATAAGCTTTGAGCTTTGCCCACTCTTCATCTGAAAATCTCAGATTGTATACTTTTGGTCTATTCATTTGTAGCCTGCCTGTGCTACACTAATTCTAGCAGGAAAGGTAATCAACCTGCCTAAAAACCTTGTTGCCTAACGGCAGTCTGAACCTTGACAATTAAATCTATGCGGTTCTACTGCATTGTTCTAGTTTCCTCCTAGCAGTAGGTAAAAGATTTATAGGAACTAGACGACTCAGAATTTTGAGACTATTTGTTTCAAACTAAACAGGACTTGCACGCCAGTTGCTTGGCTGTCGGCATAGCCGCCCAACGCACTGCCTCAACAATGCAACTACCGAGGGGCACTCGGAAAGTTAACGCTTGGGGAGAGTCTCACCTCTGGCTTAGATGACGCAAGGACTTCTTCGTTAAGTGATCTCATTGAGCCAAGAATCCCCGTCGATTTATCGCGGGGAGTGTCAAGCCCTACTTCTAATTTACTGGCTAACCTGACCAAAAAAGCGGATTGTTACCACTATAGCGGTTCTCAGTTGGGTGCAATATAGTAACAGCAGTGGGTAAACCATCCAA
>NZ_JABXKP010000099.1 GCF_017114985.1 Nostoc sp. JL33
GTGGGGAGTGGGGAGTGGGGAGTGGGGAGTGGGGAGTTAGGAGTTAGGAGTTAGGGGTTTGGAGTTTGAAGTTTGGAGTTTGGAGTTATAAGAATTTTTCCCCCATTCCCTACTCCCCATTCCCTACTCCCCTTTGCCATTTAAAACTTGTTGCCAAAATAACTTTTCAGTATAGGTCATAAATGAGATGATGGATTAATTAGAGAAAAAGGTAAACAATTGTTATTTTTCTCCTTCCGCTTCTGCTTGCAGAATCGCATCACAGTATTGAATCAGGGTTGTCAAGCGATCGCTAATCGCTTGAAGTCTCGTTTGTGCAGTAGATGCTTGCCGCGCTCCTTGCAAAAACATCACATCTATTTCCAACAGCCGCAATTGCTTGCTCATCTCCGTTTGGTAAGACTGCACTCGCCAGGCTTCTCCTTGCAAAGAGGCTTCGTCGCCAACATCAGCCAGAGGCACAATCTGCTGCCGAAAGAATTGCTGCAACGAGGCTACACCTTGCCGCAGTTCGGGTGTAAGAATTTGCGTGCTTGTGGCATCGGAGCGTAATTGCTCTAGTAAGGTTACAAATGCCTGATATTTCTCACGATTTAAAGACATCCAGTGGTAGTTAAGATAGTATTAATGTCAAGTAATTTTTCTTCTACAATAAACTTTACTTAAGCGTTTATCAGCACTAAAAGCCTCAAGTTGTGATTTGAGGCTTTGTTTGCCATCAATGGATTTTGAAATTTATGATTCTTGAAACTCAAATTGGATGACTACCAGATGCTCTTACGTCGCTCTCAGCGAAGCTGAAGCTATGCCAAAAGGCTTTACACTACGCTATCGGCAATTAGAGAATCATCCTGACACTGTTTTTTCGAGCAACAGCATCTTTTGACGACGATGCTGCTAGTTTTATTTATTTTTCACTTATCTACCGATCCTCTCTAAACCTAATTGTATGAGCAGCATAGCAATAAATTCATCAGTTGATCTTGCGATTCCCGAATGGTTAAAAAAATGTTTGAAGGAGTCATCGACAACTAGCGGCGCAGTCGAAGATGACCGAAGACATAATGATGCAGTCTTAATTGGTCGCGCATTTGAATTTGCTTACCAACTGCATCAAGGTCAATACCGCAAATCTGGAGAACCATACATTGCTCATCCCATTGCTGTAGCTGAATTGCTACATGATTTGGGAGGTAGTGCTGCTATGATAGCAGCTGGATTTCTCCATGATGTCGTTGAAGATACAGAAGTTACAAGTGAAGACATAGAAGAGCGCTTTGGCCCAGAAGTACGGCAATTGGTCGAAGGTGTCACCAAGCTTTCTAAAATCAATTTCACCAGCAAAACCGAAAGCCAAGCGGAAAATTTCCGGCGGATGTTTTTGGCAATGGCGCAAGATATTCGGGTAATTGTGGTGAAATTAGCAGACCGTTTGCATAATATGCGAACTTTACAATACATGTCAGAGGCCAGCCGCCGCCGCAGTGCCCAAGAAACGCGAGATATTTTTGCACCCTTAGCGAATCGCTTGGGGATTTGGCGAATTAAATGGGAACTGGAAGATTTGGCTTTTAAGTATTTGGAACCAGAAGCTTTCCGCCAAATGCAGGAGCATGTTTCCGAAAAACGGACGGCGCGAGAAGAGAAATTGGCCAAAGCTACAGACATTTTGCGAGAACGTTTGCAGCAAACCGGAATCGACTGCCACGATCTTAGTGGTCGTCCCAAGCACCTTTATAGCATTTACCAAAAAATGCACCGCCAGCAAAAGGAATTTCATGAAATTTACGATTTGGCGGCGCTGCGGATTATTGTTCAAACCAATGAGGAATGCTATCGGGCGTTGGCGGTGGTTCATGATGCTTTTCGCCCAATTCCTGGAAGATTTAAGGACTATATTGGACTGCCAAAGCCTAACCGTTACCAGTCGTTGCATACTGGGGTGATTGGACTAACTGGCCGTCCTTTAGAGGTGCAAATTCGGACAATCGAAATGCATCATATCGCCGAGTACGGGATTGCCGCCCATTGGAAGTACAAAGAAACGGGAGGTTCTAGTATTAGCCATTTGACAGGGACGGATGACAAGTTTACTTGGCTACGGCAACTGCTGGAATGGCAAACTGATCTCAAGGATGCACAAGAATATCTTGATAGCGTCAAAGATAATTTATTTGAAGATGATGTCTATGTTTTCACCCCTAAGGGGGATGTTGTTCCTTTAAGTCCTGGTGCTACCACTATAGATTTTGCTTATCGCATTCATACCGAAGTCGGGAACCATTGTTCAGGGGCGCGGGTGAATGGGCGAATGGTGCCACTGTCAACGCGGCTGCACAATGGCGATATTGTAGAAGTTCTGACCCAAAAGAACTGCCATCCGAGTTTGGATTGGTTGAACTTCGTCAGGACTTCGGCGGCGAAATATCGGATAAAACAATGGTACAAGCGATCGCGCCGAGAAGAAAATGTAGCTCGTGGACGGGAATTGTTAGAAAAGGAACTTGGTAAAACTGGTTTTGATAGTCTGCTGAAGTCGGATGCGATGGAGACTGTCGCCGAAAAGTGTAACTATCATAGCGTGGACGATTTACTTGCCGGTTTGGGTTACGGAGAAGTTACGTTGAACTTAGTGTTAAATCGCTGGCGAGAAGTTGCGAAGGGACAGCAACCAGTTTCCACTGTGCCTTTATTTATCCCCAAAGAACCAACTACATCAAAAGCTTTGCGAGATGCACCTCCAACTACCTCACGCTCCACAGATTCGCCAATTGTTGGGGTGGAAGGGTTGGTGTATTATTTAGCTGGGTGTTGTACCCCGATTCCTGGCGAACCAATTATTGGTGTAGTGACGCGAGGTAGGGGGATTTCAATTCATCGCCAAGGCTGCCATAATCTGGAGACTGTGGAGTATGAGCGCTTAGTACCAGTTAGGTGGAACCCAGCCGCCGAAAATAGTGGTCGTCCGCACACCTATCCAGTGGATGTTCAAATTGAAGCCCTTGACCGCGTAGGGGTACTAAAGGATATTTTGTCACGGTTGAGTGACCAAGGGATCAATGTCCGCCATGCTCAGGTGAAAACCTCTATTGGTCAACCTGCATTGATCGACTTAGGAATAGATATACGCGATCGCTCTCAACTAGAACAAGTATTCGTCCAAATTAAGAAAATGAGCGACATTTTGAATATCCGTCGCGTTGGTCAAATTGACGAGTAGATGTCCTTAGGGTGCGTTAACGCAGTGTAACGCACCAGTTTAAGTTGTGATTTAATTTTCAAATTTCCTTGAAATAATCAGCCCTGGTCATAGGCGATGGTTTCTAATGGCAAAATTACTGTAAATGTAGATCCTTTTCCTAGCTGTGAATCTACTTTAATTTCACCATCCATTAACTGAACCAATCGAGAGACTATTGCTAAACCTAATCCTGTACCATCAGAACTTTGCACTTGGGGAGCAGTTATTTCCCGAAAATAAGGATTGAAAATTTGTGTTTGAGCATCTGGAGAAATACCAATACCACTATCAGTAACAGAGATAGCCCACTGCTGTTGAGATACCGTCCAGCACTCCAAATGAATTGAACCAGATTCTGTGTAGCGGATTGCGTTACTCAGCAGATTTGTCAGAATTTGCTGAAGCCGAAGAGGATCTGTGATAAGTTGACTTGGGGCGCGATCGCATTCAACAACCAAGGATAATTCTTTAGCCCGCGCTAATGGCTCAATCATCTCTAAAACAAAGTTGATTAAACTACGCACATCGGTTAAAGTAGGCTGGAATTTCATCTGTCCGGCATCATAGCGTGAAATTTCCAGAGTATCGTTAATTAACCGCACAAGAAGTCTACCACTCTTAAGAACTCGCTCGATACTTTCAAGATTTGTATAAGTGTCTTTGAGTTCTGGTTGTTGACGCTGCTGGCGCAGAAATAAGTCTGCGTAACCGATGATTGAAGTCAGGGGCGTTTTCAGTTCATGAGCCAAATGAGAGAGGCTATCTTTATTAGCGCGAACCAAACGAGTTAGCTCTTGGTTAGTCAAGCGCAACTGACTTTGGAGTTGTTTAAGCTCTTGTAATCGTCCTTGAGTATAACTGTTAAAGCAACGCGCGATCGCTTCATCAATTACTGTATCAATCAGGCGAACAGCCCTTAGTACCTCTTGTGCAGATCCCTGTAATAAATCTTCTTCTAAAAAGGAAAAAATCACAAACCGGAGTAAACGATACTCTCGCGCAATTTCTGCTGGTTCAAATCCCTGTTGAGCGCGAAGTGTGCCGTGTTCTAAACTTGCATCTACTACTGTCTGCAAATCGCTGGTTGCAGATTCAGAAAGTACTGTTCCTAATGCTTTCAAAACGCGGGGTAAGCTATCCCGTACAGCTTTGAAAGTAAGTTCATTAGTAGCTTCAATTTCTTGATCTTGGTAAACCGCTTCTACCCATTGATCAAGAATGGCATCACTTTTCGCAATTAGAGTCTCACTAAAATCCATCTTTTGCCTAACCAAAGACAGGGAAGCCTTTTCTACTAGAGGTAGATTAGTAGGTTTGATGTCAAGTTCGCACCTGACAGAAGATAGAGGTTAGCTTATTTCAGGATCAACGCCAGAGCGATCGCTTCACAAGATAGGTTATGTTACAGACATAATACGACAACTCAACACCATTAAAATTGTCAGTGTATTTATATATATATTTTGCATAAACGCGATTAATCGCATCTCTGAGTTTTTACGGACATACAAAAACAACGTGGAAACAATGCAGATTATTCAACAGATTGAGGTGTAATCGATTCGTTATTTTTCGGGAACAGACTAATCAATGTGCATAAAGCCTGATTGACAACTTCTCCATTAGGAAAATATTCCTGTACATCGGGATCAAGCATTACTGCCCCATCTTCAAGGGTAAAGCGGTGTACAACAGTTGTCTCATCAGCTTGATGAATAGTAACAGTATGTCCACGCCGATAAGCTTGGTAATGCTTTCCACGAACACCATCTGTGAAATCGTACTCTGGAAGCATATCGTTATCCGTGATATCAGGCTGCTCAGAATTAACTTTGTTCATAAACTTTCCGTTCTGCTTTTGTGGCTTGGCGGCAACTGAATAATGCGAATATTGGATTGACGTTCTGTATAAACTACAACGAGTAACTCTCCTCGTAAAGAAAGACCAATATCAATGTATCGTTCTTCCTCAATTGAGTAGTCAGGATCAGTGATAGTAATCGAAAACGGGTCATTGAATACAGTTTTTGCTTCCTCAAAGCTAATTCCATGCTTCTTGAGGTTTTCTTTGGCTTTTTTTTCATGCCATTCAAACCCCAATTCCACAGAATTACCCTCACTATGACGAATTTAGCAAGCCTCTCAATAATATTGTAGGTTGTTTTTGAAAAAGTATATTTTAGTCCATATATTTTAATACTAAAAGTTCCTCCCAACCTTGTACCATATACCTCGGTAATGATGGATGATTAATATTGATTAGTGTACCTATAAGTTCCAATTCCCATGCAAAATGTATTTCCCGGAGAGGTATTCGCTAACACGGCTGATTTTGACACTGGTATTCGCCAACTGTTACCGCGATACGATGAAATGCTGGAGGTAATTGCCCGTTGTGTGCCTTCCACAAGTCAGCGTATTTTAGAATTAGGCTGTGGCACAGGCGAACTTAGTCTCAAGATACTCAACCGCTTTCCAGATGCCCAAGTAGTTGCCTTAGATTACTCACCGCGAATGCTGCAATTTGCCCAAGATAAAATCACAGCAGCAGGATATCAGCAACACTGGACTGGTACACAAGCAGACTTTGGCGACTGGGCAGATAATCCAGAGAAGTTTGATATTGGTAGCGAATTTGATGCTTGTGTCTCATCCTTGGCAATTCACCATCTACAGGACGAGATTGAAATTAAAGTTATTTAGGCGAATTGCTGCTAGCCTCACTCAAGACGGCTGTTTTTGGAATGCAGACCCTACTTTACCAGAATCACCAGCCTTAGCAGAAGTTTATAAGGCGGCACGAGAAGAATGGTCACTTCAACAGGGAATTAGTTTAACAGAGATTTGCGCTAAACGTGGCATCAGTACTACCCAAGGGTACTCTAGTCAAGACCAGCTAGCTAGCTTAGATACTCATTTACAAATGTTGAGCAAAGCTGGATTTAAGATAGTTGCAGTACCTTGGAAATATTATGGTCTGGCGGTGTTCGGTGGCTGGCTGTAAAAATTTTAGATTTTGGATGCCTAGATTAGGGATTTGCCTGTCTCCAATGGGTATTTATAGCATTAACAGCTTGATAGTAACAAAACAGCAATAAATAAGATGATATCGTTTGAACGCACGGGCGGCTTTGCTGGGATTGGTCTGGCCTATAGTAGAGTAGCGAGGCCCTTCTACAAAAACGTAGCTGTTCTCTTTATACCGTTTCTTTGTGAAGCTGCATATATTTACCCCCCGGCTACGCCGTCCCCCCTTGTGAAGGGGGGACTGATTATGTGCATCTTCATACAGAATTGGTATTAGGAATATAACTTTGAGAAATTTGAACTACTTCTTTCCTTAAAATAGCGTGAAAAAAGCTATTTATTTGGTCTAGTGCTGTTGTCATGGTAGTTTGTTTTTAACTATTTCCGAGTCCTTCAGCAATCTCTTCTATATCCTGGTTTTTATCGGGATATTTTAACAAAACAGAATTCAGGAGTCAGTCGCCAGAATTCTCCAATTGAATAATTCGTAATTACGAATTATTCAATTCACTTTTGTTAGTTCCTTTCAGGGTTGAGTTCGTTGATTTCTCTGCACTTAGCCTCTGCGGCTTGATATGCTGCTAAATAGTCTTGACCACCTAACATTACATCACCGTAATATTCATAAGGTGGATCACCATAGATTGGTAATGGATCATCTTCTGGATAATCTTCTTTCGATTCTTCAATGATCGCTTTGAGTTTTTTAATCGTCAGTCTTTGTGCTGCAAAATACCAGAGTTCTTGGGGATTTTTGTTCAGGTGCGGTAATGTGGGATCGATAATGCGTACAAGAGAGCCATTGTCCGAAATATCGTCTACCTCAATCCAACTGTGTTCAATCGGTTTGTATGGCTTCCCAGGAAAAGCTAAAAATCCCTGAATATATTTTGCCCCCTCAGTGGACAATGCTGCTTTGTAAGCATTATCAAACGGAGTGCTAGCTCTGCTGTTTATGTGTTCAGCAATTTTGATTGACAGCGTTTCATCCAATAGTTTGTTCATCAATAGCAAGGATTAGAGCAGCCATGAAAACATATTACCACTGCTACTTACTGTCTTGCTTGGGGATTTAGAAGGTAGGGGGAGATGAGGGAGGCTTGGAACCTCGTCCATCAAATTACGGGGTTGTGGGGGGATCAAGTTTTATCCGAACCGTCTTGGGACGACAGGGGCTTCCCCAACAAACTTGCCCAGAGGGCATATTAGTAAAAACACTACTACGAGCGCCAATCACAACATTAGCCCCGATTTGCACTCCCGGCCCAACAAAACAATCTGCTGCTACCCATGCACCATTGTCAATGGTGATACTCGCTGTTTTCAACCCAAAGGCAGGGTCTTGGAGATCATGACTACCAGTACATAGGTAACTTTTTTGGGATATTACGCAGTGTTCACCGATGTATATCTGATCGAGGCTGTATAAAACTACGTTATCTCCAATCCAACTGTAGTTGCCAATGGTAACTTTCCAAGGATAGGTGAAGCGGGCGGTGGGTCGAATTAATACGCCTTTGCCAATCCGAGCGCCAAATAGTCGTAGTAAAGCACAACGCAGATTATTTAACGGTTGAGGAGTCAGAGGAAAGGCGATCGCTTGTACAAACCACCATAACAAAATATACCAACTTGGACGGCCTCGGTCAAACCAAGATTGGTCATATTTGCGTAAATCTACGAAAGGTTGGTCATTTGTCATTCAATTTTAGATTTTAGATTTTAGATTTTAGATTTTAGACTTTTGCGTCAGCGCTGAATCGAACTATTTTAGATTTTAAATTTTTCTTTCAATCCAAAATCCAAAATTCAAAATCTAAAATTGGCAGAGTTAGGAGTCAATGGTCAATAGCTTTTCATCTGCACAAGTACTTCCCTGCTCTCCATCTCCTTCCTTCGAGATAGTTGCAGTATTTAAGTGACCACCACAGTTGCGTAATTCGTAAAGTTTAACGCCAATTTGATATTCATATTGACTCAGCAAGCGTCCATAAATATATCCTGCTTTGCCATCCAAAAAACCGCGTTGAATAATATAAAATAAAACAAACCGCAAAATGGGTTTAAATGGCAGGTGTACCCAGACTTTTTTCAAAAAGCGCTTGCGTTGCACGGCATCACCAAATAGATTAGCGCCGATAGTACCGCTATCATCTTTACCTGTGAGAATATTAAAATAAACACTAGCTTCCCAGTTGGAATAACGGTTGTGTCGTTCTAACCAGTGGTAAAGGTCGCGGAAGTCTTCGTGGAGCATATCATTTTTGAGATACCCAACTTTCCCCTGCAAAATCACATGTTCGTGAACTTCGTTATCACCAGTATTGGGAATATCTTCTGTATTTAGATTTTCGTAGCGACCATTTTTATGTTGAAATAAACGTAGATTCCAATCGGGATATTTCCCACCATAACGAATCCATTTTCCTAAGAAAAATACGCGGCGGTTGAGATAATAACCTGCATATTCTTTGTTTTTAATTGCTTGGTCAATTTCTTCCCAAAGTTCGGGAGGGATGCGCTCATCACAATCTACAATTAGCACCCATTCGTTGCGAAAAGGTAGATTATCTAAAGACCAATTTTTCTTTTTGGGCCAGCGTCCATTGAAGTCGAATTGCACGACATTTACACCGTGACTTTTAGCAATTTCAATGCTGTTGTCGCTACTTTGAGAATCTACTACAAATATTTCATCTGCTCTGATGAGGCTAGCTAGGCAGGCAGGCAAGTTTACTTGTTCGTTTTTTGCCGGAATTAAAACTGAAACTGGTATTTTAGATGACATATGAGTATAAATTATGTTATTGGTTATTTCTTATTTGATGTGGATAAAAGACCTTGAATAGCAGCATTTAAGTAACCAATCTGACCGTAAGCATAAACAAGTTTATCAAACCGTTCTGCTGGATCAGAGAAATATTGCAATGCCTTATACAATCCGCGTACAAACCGTTCGCTACCTCGTTGCAATTGAGCGATACCAGCTTTACCAGCGAGTTGTTCTCGATAGCATTCACTAATACCCTGCCACCAGCCTCGGTTTAAAAACCAGGAGCGTTGGAGGCGTTCTGGAGCAACATTGTGAGCGACTAGCGCTTCGGGAAGATAAGCGACTTGCCAACCACGCTGTAGGGCAAATTCGGTCATTTGCAGTTCTTCATTTGATAATAGATTTTTGCCGACTCGACCAAGATGAGGATCAAAACCGCCAATTTCTTCTAGGAAACTGCGGCGGATGGAGTAATTTAAGCCTCTGGGTGTTGAGCCAGGTTGCTCGATGTAGATGTTACTGTTACCCAAGTCGTATGCACCCAGATTTGCAGCTAGTCCCGGAGATAGCCACCGTGGTTGCTGGATTCCTGGGGGCCAGATGAGAGTGACTTTGCCACCTGCGATCGCTAGTTTAGAATTATTGTAATAGGCAAAATATAAAACTTGTAGCCAGCGATCGCAGGCTACAGCATCGTCATCCAGATAAGCCAGAATATCACTACTAGCTACTTTTGCACCCGTGTTGCGGGCGACAGATAAACCAATAATGGGTTCAAAGACATACTTTAGGCGCGGATTGTGGGTTCTTTGTTCTACAACCTCACGAGTGCGATCGCTAGATCCATTATCAACTACCACAATTTCAAAGTCAGCAGCAAAATCCTGCGCTAAAAGACTATCAATTGCAGCCCCTAAATAGGTATCTCGATTGTGGGTACAGATAATGGCAGAGATTTGGGTGTTTGGCATAGATTTAATTTAGGATTTGAGATTTGGGACTTTCCTGCGGAACGCTACGCGTAGCTTGCTTCTCCGGAGGGGTACGGCTACGCTTAGTCGAACGATTTTAGATTAAAATCTTAAATCCAATGCATAACTGCTGAGAGTTAATCTAAACCAAAAGTTACTGACCCACCAACCGAGTTTCTTCGGAAATAATCTTTAAAACTTTACGTTTGTTGAATATGACTGTGTAAAACAACCAGAGTTTGGGCTAATTGACTAAGGCGGGTTTCCAAGGATTGCTTGCGCCCTAACAGTTGACGTAACTTTTGGTAACGAGCGATCGCCATACTAACATTGGCAACCTGATCTGATGGACATGGGCGCGACCAGACTTTACCAGTATCGTCTACACCACAGAGGCGGTAGCCAGTAATAGATGATTGATAGGATATTTTCTCCCCATTCGCGCAAATTTCTTCTACGTAGTTCATCAAGCGGCCAACTTCTGCATGACGTAGTGTTGCGGTTCCTGCCGATTCTGCTTCTTCGGGATTAGATTCTAACCAGCCATTGACAATTGGGCCTTCTAAGTAAATATCCTGAATTTGCTTCACTATATTTTGCAGTTCTGTTTGCCAATCGGCGACAGTTTCCTGAATTTCTTGCAATAGATTCATCGCCAATGCTGGATTGGCACCGTGGCGATGGCTACTAAAGCTGGGAGTTTTCAGCTTGGGTAGGCTGGGTGTTTTGCTCCCATTCTCTTCTGTTTGAAAGGTCTGCACAGAGTCATGGTGAGGAAAGAAATTTTGTTCGTGAGAATAATTACTCTCGGTATCTACGCTCAAGTCAACTGTTTTTGCTTGTGTATTGAGTTCCCCATCCTGGGAAGATGGAGTTTGTGTATTTTCTGTGGGTTCGTTGGCTCCGACGCTGATTCTAAAAGAGAAAGGTCGTTTTGTCGTCGAATCACCTGTTTCGGCGGCAGAGGCAGTGCCGCGATTCCCTAAATCGTGTAGAGTTGCTTCTATGCGTTTTAAGCCTGCGTTCATAAAGATATCCTAAAGTTTGCTGTCCCCAGTGGTATTAAATAATTAAAAATGGGGTTGTTGGGATTTTTGGCTTTTGCCAGTTGGAGCATTAATGATGCTGGTGCTAATTTTATCTCTTAAAAGTTATTTAAAATCAAAAATCTCACCGATGAAGTAAAAAACTGCGGCGAGAAATTGCAACCATAGACATATTGTTAAAATAGTCAGGAAAAAACTTTGGGTAAAATCATCTTAGTAACAGGGCCAGCACGATCTGGTAAAAGTGAATGGGCGGAAACTCTGGCCATGCAGTCAGGAAAAGCAGTTGTTTACGTAGCAACAGCCACCGATAACCCAGATGACCAAGAATGGCATCTACGCATTTTAGAACACCAACAACGTCGTCCCCAAGACTGGGTAACTTTATCTGTACCTGTGGAACTGTCTTCTACCCTCGCTGATGCCAAACCCTATACCTGCCTTTTAGTTGATTCTTTAGGAACTTGGGTTGCTAATCTCCTGGAACTCGATGAATCTAGCTGGGAAAACATCCTTGCAGAGTTGTTAGAAACGGTGGAGTTAGTTGCTGCTGATATGGTGTTTGTAGCAGAAGAGGTGGGCTGGGGTGTAGTACCAGCTTATCCCCTTGGGAGGACGTTCCGCGATCGCCTGGGTTCTTTAGTGCGCCAGCTGGGTGTACTCAGCAATACTGTTTATTTAGTTACTGGTGGTCATGTTCTCAATCTCAGCATCCTTGGTTATCCATTGCCAAATAGAGGGGATGTTGGAGCATTCAGAAGTCAAGATTCTTAACTTTTGATTCAAATTAATCTAAAATCTTAAATCTAAAATTGTAATATGGCAACCAAAGAAGAAGTTAGAGGATACCTTGCCTACTGGTTCCAGTTGGGTAAGAAAGTGATTACGGGTAACGGTAAGGCAAGCTTTTTGCCCCTATCGGTGCTAAATGGCGATCGCTATAGTGAAGAATTTGAAGAATGCTGGCAGAAAATTATCTCACCGGAATCGGGTGATTGTTACCTGGAGGGTACACATGAAAGCATTGCTCAACTGTTGACACCAGCATGGGATATGATGCCTTGTGGGCGTTGCAGTATGCCAGTAGCCGCGCGAAATGTCGGGATGCCGGCATTGTTATGTCCCTGCAATGATTTACCTAACTGGCCTAATACCGAATTACCAGCACCGCGAGAGCCAATTAAGACTCAAGACCAACTCAAAAGAATTCGCAATCGGCTTGTAGATAATTTGGAAATCTCTTAGTTCACTTGGGGGTTGGGAATTTGGCGTTGGACAAGTTTTATTAGCAAAATCACACTGATAAAAACAACTTGAAAAGGCAATACAGTTCAGTTAAGTATTTCTTCCTTCTCTTTCTTCGCGTTCTTCTCTACGAGACGCTACGCGAACGCGTCCAACTCTTGGAGACGCTGCGCGTAGCTTGTGCTCCGCAGGAGTACGCGGTTCGTTAAAAATTGACTTTGACAAAGAGTTAAGCCTTAACTAAATGGTATTGCTTGAAAAGGTGCTTTATTCCCCAATTGATTTTTGATAATATTTTTGCCAGGTATATGAGATTACCGCAGCTTAGGAGATTTAGCTAACTTCCAGACCGAATAATATTTGTCACTGTAAACACTATCTGTCTGTAATTTATACTTTTTTTCGATTTTTTCGCGCCAAGTATCAGAAGGATTGAATAAAAATACATCAGCAAACCCATCAGGAATTTTGGGAATTTTTTGGTTGTTCACCAACAGAAATTGCACTTCTGGTTTCAAAAGATAGCTTAGAGAAAAGACATTCCCATAATTGTTACCCAAAGCATCACTAATCAAAAGTGGCCGAGTCGTTTGATTGATGATTTGGGCAACTTGTGGATTGTCATAGCTCATACCCTTATTCCACCAAGTTTCTGCCTGGGAACTCACCTTAGAAGAAATCAGACCGCAAATAATCACTAATGCCATAATTATCTGCCAAATGCTCCGGCGTGACACGTTCTGATTATATAGTTGCGTAGCTAGTAGATAAGCAACAGCCACTTCGATTCCTAAATAAGATGGTATTAAATATGGTTCGGCAGATGAGCGTATACCCCCAGCAATTAAACTTGGCAGTATTAGGGGTAGTGCTGGCACTACAATTAATATAATGATAAACAACCAGACTTTATAGTTAGTTGTTTGGCAAATAAAATAAATTGAAGATCCAACCAAAGTTAAAAAAATTGGTGTAATTAAATAGCGCAGAGGGTTGTCTGAGCTAAGGTCTATATCAAAAAAAATCCGGCTTAACTGCATCAGGAAAAATGGAAATATAGGCGTCAAAGATGATTGCGTTGTTGTCTTATCTGCTGAAATCAAAAATTGAAAAAAGTTACCTACCACAACTGTTATCCAAGGCATGAAGGCTAAAAAACCTACCAGTGATGCTAGCAGATAAGTTCTGACAGTTTCAGTCAACTTAAATTTGGCAGTGATCATTACATAAATTCCGTGAGCAACTGCTACAAATCCACTCCAAAGAAATGTATAAAGACTGATGGCTAAAGTTACTGCATAAATGCTCCAAATAGCGAATAAATCTGGTCGTTGTCGTTTTTTTACTAGCTCATCTTTATCTTGTGATTCCAGCCGCATTGCTTGCAGCAGAGACGCACTGGATAGTAATATAGTGACTAGCCAGAGAATATATTCTTGTGCTTCTTGGGCGTATACTAGATGAATTGGAGAAATTGACATGAGTGCGATCGCTACACCAGGAACCGATAATGGCACATTAAATAATTCTCGGCATAGCCAATAAACACAAGGGAAAACCAGCAAACTCATACAGGCAGATAAACTTCTAATCGCCGTCACCGAATTACCAAACATTTGCATCCAGAATCTGGCTATTACATAATACAACGGTGGATGCTGAGAATCTTCTTTTGCCAAAGACATAATTGTATCATTTAAGCTTTTTTTTGGATTTGCACCTTGAAACTGGGCAAAACTTTCTCCGCTAATCACACGATTCTTAAAAAGTTGCTGTTCTGCTTGATTAATTCTGTAACCAGAAATCCGCAATGAGGCATAAGTTTCATCATGCGAGTAAACTTTGCTATCAAGGTTAGAAAAGCGAAACAATATACCCATCGCCAATAATAAAATAATTAAAAATCGCAACCAACTCGGAGTAAATTTGAGATGGCGCATAAGTAGTTTTCCCAATAATTTGCCTAAAATAATCCAGTCAGGTGGACTCAATGAGATACCTTCGCTAGGAATTATATCTGAGTTTGTTCATCAGACATTGTTAAGGTACTTTGAGTGAGAGTCATCTGATTTGAAAGATTGACAATAAACATCTCTCTTCTATTAACTCTGAAAACAATTACACAAGGTTGTATCAAATACCGCAAAACTCGCTTTGGTTATGAAACGGAGATATGGATGTGGAGTAAGATATCATAAATTGGTAATAAATTAGGTTTATCATGCAACTTAAGCGGACATTTTCTAGTGCATCCTGGGAGTCGAAAGTAGGTTACTGTCGAGGCATAAGAGTCGGAAGCCATATTTATATTTCTGGTACTGCACCAGTTGATACCACAGGAGGTGTTTTTGCTCCTGGCGATGCTTATGCACAGGCAAAGCGCTGTTTTGAAATTATCCAAAAATCTTTACAAGACTTAGGCGCTGATCAAAGCAATGTTGTGCGAACTCGGATGTTCGTTACAAACATTAGCTGTTGGGCTGAATTTGGACGGGCACATCAAGAATTCTTTGGAGAAAATCCACCAGCTTCAACTATGGTAGAAGTGAAATCGCTAGTTGATCCAGCGATGTTAATTGAAGTTGAAGTTGATGCGATCGCTCTAGATTAAGAATGATAAACATCAAATATCTCATGCTAAACTAGGCTGAAATATTCCGATTATTCTAGTCTCCGTAGTGCAAACTTTCTTCCTCTAGCTGCCTGCGCCTGAACATCGTTAGTTTAAAAGAGAATTGTCACAAAATTTGGTAACGCCATCTGAGGAAGTCTTTACTATTACATATAGTTAAAAAATCAATAGTCTTAAACTGCCGATCAATAGCTGGAAGGCTGCATATGTTAGCTCCAATATTCAAGTATGCCTGCAAAACTTTCGGAATTTCCATATGATATGAATCATGGTAATTTTGAGGCAATTCTAGGCAATATTGTGAATTGGGATAAACCAAAATACTCGGATGCATCAAGCCATTCTGCTGAAAATAATTATAAGCGTAAGTAGCTTGCCAAGGAGATTGTGTTAGTAATGATGCACAGCCAAAGAAATATTGGTTTTTACTCCAGATGAGATAATTTGCTAGTCCTTTCCAGAGTAGTAAAAGTGCCTGACTGTTGCGGTATTCTTTAGCTATACATGCACGCCCAACTTCAACTGATGCCTGAAGCACAGAATTGGGAATTGCATTAAGATTAAATATATCGGCAGCATCAAAGCCTAGTCTTTGAGAAGCCATTGCATAGGTTTGCATTCGATAAGTTCCAATCGTTTTACCCGTTTGGTTGGAGATCAGGATTAAATGATGGCAAACTTCATCAAACTTATCTATATCCATCTGGGTAAAGTTAGAAGCAGAAAATCCTAAGCCTAGTTCAAGATTAAAAACTTGAAAGCGCAACCGAAAAATTGATTCTAATTCTTCTTCAGTTGATGCCAGCCGTAGGGTATATTTTTCAGTTTGAAGGACGGGGAAATCTTCAAGAGTGGGAGGAGGATTCAGTGAATAATTGATGTTGCATCCAGAAACTTCCATCTATCTTCCTACTTAGATTTGCGAAAATATTCTACTAGGATTTAGGCACTATACAAATAGCTCACATTATGCATTAATGTGTCGAAGCATGATCGGGACAGTTTTCGATAAAAGAACCTATAGAGAGCTTTTTTACTCTCTTGAATTAGGGGTAGAGTGCTTTTATTATGGACATTAATTTCCAAAAAATCTGGCAATAAGATACAAAATTTTCCTTTGATAAATGCAAGTCATACCATTTCACACAAACCCAGGTACATATAGATTTCTCGTAGGGGCACAGCATTCCTCATAGGTGTCAACTTAAGCTCAAACTCCTTTAAAACCTCGTTTCTAGCCAGAGGCTAGAAATGCTGCTCCTGGCGGCAGAGCCGCCAGCAAGGGAGGCGGAGCCTCAATGAGGAGCATTCCCAGCCGGAGACTGGGAACGAGGTACGAGGTAAAGTCAAAATCAGGGCAGAAAGCCCCCGGATGAATCCAGGGGCTTGGATAATTTTGGTTGCGATGCCGAAGGCGATGCCGAAGGCGGGCTACGCCTACGCAATCTGCGGTAAATGCACTCTAAAATACTGAATTAATTACGGTGATTGTTGGTGTAGTGAACCCTTGTACCTGCCCAAAGTAACTTCTCCCGCAGCGTCTGATAGTAGGAATTGTTCTCGCGCAAAATAATAAATTTAGCCCGACAATCTGCCATCCGCACATCAACGCGGTGTCCTGGCCAAATTGAAGTTCCTAAAACCCCATCTGTCCACAGCTTGGTACTCAAATCGTAATCCCCCAAAGGCCAAATACTCACCACAGAACCAGGGGGTAAAACGAGGGGGCGGCTAGAAAGGCTCATTGCACAAATCGGAGTGATGGTAATTGTTTCCATACCATCATGGATAATTGGCCCATTGGCGGAAACCGTGTAACCAGTAGAACCTGTGGGAGTAGCAATAATTAACCCATCCCCGACGTATTGATCGACTACCTCACCGTCAATTTCCATTTCCAGAATTGAGGTAATCATCCGATCAGCCGAGGCCGGTTTGACACAAAATTCATTCAAAGCCAGATAATGCTCACTCACTGGTTCCAAATTAGACCCATGACCATCATACACCGCAGCTTGTAACATCATCCGCCGTTGGATAGCATAGCGATCCTCAAACAGCCGATCCCAAACTTTCTCTGTATCCTGAAACTCTTCCACCGACTCAGTTAAAAACCCCAGATGGCCTCCCACATTCACTCCCAGAATAGGGATGCCAGCTGGGGCTAAATGTCTGGCACCAGTTAAAACAGTACCATCGCCACCGAGTACCAAGGCGAGATCGATTGGTTGAGCTGCTGAAGCCAAAAAGACAGGATAGGGATTGTCTTTCGGCCCGCTAGGCCCCATCAACACTTGGCACTCGCGACTTTCTAGTTGTTTAGCACAGATTTCTGCCCATTCTTTACTTCGGGCATCCCGCGCTTTATAAGCAATGATTACCTGCTTGAGTTGCACGCACAATTACCACTTCAGGAGATTAAACTGCTCCATATCGACGGTATCACGGTTGCGATAAATGGCAAGCACGATCGCTAAACCCACCGCCGCCTCGGCTGCCGCCACGGTGATCACAAATACTGTGAAAACCTGACCCTTGATTAATGTTGAGTCGAGGAAGTTGGAAAATGCCATTAAATTCAGATTAACAGCATTGAGCAGTAACTCAATTGACATCAGCACCCGCACAGCGTTGCGGCTGGTAATTAAGCCATAGATGCCGATGCAAAATAAAGCTGCTGCTAGTAATAAAAAGTACTGGAGTTGCATGAATCTGGGTATTCCTCCTCAAAAATCTGGCTGTTTCTCTGCGAATGAAGTCGCAAATCTTACTCTTTTGTTTCGCTGGTTGTTGATACCAGTTCTCTGGGGCGTTCTTGCAAAGTCAAAACAGTTTGCCCCAGTTTGGATGGTGTCAATAGGTCTGGCAAATACTCGCGACGTGCCAAAATAATTGCTCCTACCATCGCTATCAGCAGCAAAATGGAAGCCAGTTCAAAAGGCAATAAAAAGTCAGTGAAGAAATGTTCTCCAATCAAAACTATAGAACTTTCACCACTCACCACAGGAGTAGTTGAGTAAGCCCAGGGGGTTGCCAGCACCATCGTACTTAAAAGACCAAACAATCCTACACTGACTACACCCGTTAATACTTTCCGCACCCAAGAGTTGGGAAATGCTACAAAATCCTGCCGTTTGTTCACCAACATAATGGCAAACAAAATCAACACGTTAACCGCCCCAACGTAAATTAGTATTTGTGCAGCTGCAACAAAATCAGCATTTAGCAACAGGTAGATTCCCGCTATGCTGATGAACACGCCCCCCAGCATAAAGGCAGAATAGACGATGCTAGAGAACAGCACCACGCCAATGGCCGCCCCAATCATCATCACGCCCAGTATGCCAAGTGATACTAACTGTACTCCTTCCGCTAGATTCACTGTTTTCTGTCCTTAGTCAATTGTCATTGGTCATTGGTCATTGGTCATTAGTCATTAGTCATTAGTCATTGGTTAAATAACAAAGGACAATGGACAAAAGACAAATGACATTTATTTTTCTGTTTGTTCTACTAGGTCTTCTGGACGCGCACCTGGACGCGGTGCATCTGCGGGCAATCCATGTGGTTCGAGGATGCCTTTGGGTAGGTAAACTAGTTCGCGCAGTGGTGTAACCATTGGGTCATCTGTCACCTTATAGGGCAAACGACCCAGCGCCACGCTGTCATAGTTCAATTCATGGCGATCGTAAGTGGCAAGCTCATACTCTTCTGTCATGGATAGACAGTTAGTAGGGCAAAATTCCACACAATTACCGCAAAAGATACAAACTCCAAAGTCAATGCTGTAGTGATTGAGTTTTTTCTTTTTGCTGGCTTTGTCGAATTCCCAATCTACTACAGGCAGGTTAATCGGACAAACGCGAACACAAACTTCGCAGGCGATGCACTTATCAAATTCAAAGTGAATTCTACCGCGAAACCGTTCGCCAAGAATCAGTTTCTCGTAAGGGTACTGTACGGTAATCGGACGCCGCCGCATATGATCGAAGGTGACAGAAAGCCCCTGACCAATGTAACGCGCAGCTTGTACCGTTTCTTTGGCGTAATCACCAACTTGTTTTAGGAACTTTAGCATTTTGTGTCTCTCTCTTTTCAATTTTGGATTTTGGATTTTAGATTTCAGACTTAATCCAAAATCTAAAATCTAAAATTGGCTTACCCGCCAAAGGCGAAGGGAAAGGCTAGTTTCAGCGCGGCGGTTAATAAGAGATTAACCAAACCAACTGGCAACAAAAACTTCCATCCTAAATCTAACAGTTGGTCAATCCGTACCCGTGGCACTGTCCAACGCAAGAGGATGGCGACAAACACTAGTAAATAGGCTTTGAACACGGTCATAATGATACCCAAAGCCGCAGTTACTATCTGGAAGACGGGATTTGCTTCACTGACTCCCAGCCAACCAGCGATCAGGTTGAGGGGAAGGGGAAAGTCCCAACCGCCCAAGTAGAGAATTGCTACTAGTAGGGAAGAAAGGATCAAGTTAACGTAGGAACCCAGGTAGAACAGACCGAATTTCATGCCTGAGTATTCAGTTTGATAGCCTGCTACCAGTTCTTCTTCTGCTTCGGGTAAGTCAAAGGGTAATCGTTCGCATTCAGCTAGGGCGGCTATCCAAAAGATCAGGAAACCGATTGGTTGTCGCCAAATGTTCCAACCCAGGATGCCGTAGCCAGACTGCTGATTGACAATATCAACGGTGCTGAGGCTATTAGACATCATAGCGATCGCTAATACCGCCAGCGCCAAAGGAATTTCATAACTAATAGATTGCGCTGCTGCCCGCAACCCCCCTAAGAGGGAGTATTTGTTATTAGATGCGTAGCCAGCCATCAACAAACCAATGGGTTGAATGCTTGACAAGGCAATCCACAAGAATACGCCCATGCCGACATTGCTAATTACGATGTTCTGCCCAAAGGGGACGATCAGGAATGACAGAAACACCGGAATCACAACAATAATTGGGCCAAGGGTAAACAGCCAAGGGTCAGATTTGGCTGGTACTATATCTTCCTTAAATACCAACTTCAAACCATCCGCTACAGGTACCAGCAACCCAAAAGGCCCTTGGTATTCTGGCCCAATTCGCTGCTGTGCGGCGGCGGAAATTTTTCGTTCTAGCCAAGTAGCAACTAATACCCCCACTGTTGCCCCAATCAGCATCAGTATCATTGGCAGTGGCATCCAAATCGCTTTGGCTGTTCCTGCTGGTATACCTAAATCCCGGAGGGATTCAATAAAAGTTCCTTGGAGGTCAATTCCTGAGTTCATGTTTCCGCTCTTTAAGACATCGAGTCATGGTGAATTACAACTATTAGTTGAATTAATACCTGTAAATTCACCCATTTTTAATTTTTGCCCAGATGATGCTTGATTGAAGATTTGTTGCTAATTCCCATGCCTAGTATATCCTTGGATGGTTTTAGCCCTCTAAAGCGAGATGAGAACTTCTACTTATGGTTGGCATTGAGATTGGCTATTGAGGAGACGCGGGGATGAGGGGAGTAAGAATTTTAGATTTTAGATTTTGGATTAAAGAATTGAAATTTAATCCAAAAGACGCTCTCTACGAACGCGAATAGCGTGTCGCAGACAGACGCTCTTGCTAGCTTGTCCTCCGCAGGAGTACGCGGACTCGCTCTCCGTGGCGCTATCGTCAATCCAAAATCCTTGCATTGAATTGCCCCCTGCCCATTTAACGTTGGTCAATGGGGAGATAAGTAACTTCGTGCAGACCGTTATAAACCTGAGTCGGACGGAAAATCCGGTTTTCTGCTAGTTGTTCTTTCCAGTGGGCTAACCAACCGGCAACGCGGGCGATCGCAAATATTGGCGTAAACAAGTCTGTGGGAATTCCCATCTTCCTATACACCAAACCGGAGTAAAAGTCAATATTGGGATAAATCCCTTTGCTACCAAGTTTTTCCTCTACCACTCGTTCCATCTCTAGGGCAATGTCATAGAACTTGTCATGCCCAAACTTCTCAAACAGTTGCTCTGCTAGTCCTTGTAAGATTGTCGCTCGTGGGTCTTTCACTTTGTAAACACGATGCCCAAACCCCATAATCTTCGCTTTGCGTTCCAGACAATCCTCTATGTAGGGACGGACATTTTCCACAGAGCCAATTTTTTCCAACATTTGAATTACTTCTTCATTGGCTCCACCATGCAGGGGCCCTCCCAAGGTTCCCACGGCACTAGCAACCACCGCGTAAGGATCAGTTAAGGTGGAAGCTGTCACCCTGGCACTGAAAGTGGAAGCATTCATTGTATGCTCAACCTGAAGTATCAAGCAGATATCAAAAACTCGCGCCATTAGAGGATCGGGTTCTTTCTCATCGAGCATGTATAGAAAGTTGGCGGAGTAGTCTAAGTCATCACGGGGACGTATAGGGTCATTGCCTTTTCGCATCAGTTGGAACGCAGCTACCATCGTGGGAATGGTTGCTATCAGGCGTACCACCGAATCTCGAATATAGGCAGGATTATGTAAATCCCGGAGCGAATAAAACAAGCCTAAAGCAGCAGCAGAGGCTTGCAAGGCATCCATTGGGTGACCGCTTTCTGGAAAGCATTTCATCATGTCCCGAATGCGGTATTTTATTCGCCTGTGGTAACGAACTTCATGCTCAAATGCTTTTAATTCTTCCTTGCTTGGAAGTTCGCCCCAGATTAAGAGATAAGCAGTTTCCAAGAACGTACTTTTTTCTGCTAGTTCTTCAATCCGAATGCCACGATATTCTAGTATTCCCTTTTGCCCATCAACATAGCTGATACTTGATTGGGCGGCGGGAATGCCTTCTAAACCAGGCTTGTATTCGCACACCATCATGGCACCACCATTCGCTTTTTGAAATATCTGATCAAGCTAACTTACCAGAAATTATTGTCGCCATAACAGTAGCCGTTCTAACAACAATCGAAAATGTTGAAAAACTGTTATAGCAGGTACTTGGGTGGTGTCAACCAAAACATCTGACTACGACCCAGAGGAGAACCTGTTTCTGGTAGTTTTATCCCAATCATACCTGCTTTTTTCAAGACTAAGCTTGCTTTGACTTCCCCCCATAGGAGAATTTCTGCCCAATTGGTCAAATCAGGTTCGTGTCCAACCAGCGCCAGTTGGGTATTTTGGGAATAATTCCTCGGCTTTAACCAGTCTTTGAGCCAACTAGAAATTTGACCATCGGGGGCAAGGTAGTTAGATTCCTCTAACTGGGAGCTGAGTTTTTCTGCTATGAGGATTTCAGCCGTTTGGCGGGCACGCACTAAGGGACTGGTGAGAATTAAATCAAAGTTTAAACCTAATTTAACAAGTTTGTGGGCAACTTTCTCAGTTTTTTGCCGTCCTTCTTTGGTAAGGCTGCGCTCCTCATCCTTGATGCCTAATCCCTTGTCTTCGGCGATGCCATGACGAATTAAATATAGTTCCATACTTTTAGTTTTATTAGCGTAGTGGGGCGTAGCCCTTGCTTAGTTAGGAGTTACGCTTGGTGTGAATTAACCTATCCTAATCTTAATCATTATTACGTATTCGTTGATCTGCCATTTGTCCGGTACAGTGCAGTGTTATGAATTTAGGATCACTCAGATAGCCTTGTCAAAAACTCATCTGGCAGCATTGCCGGAACTAAAGAAGCCACAAAATCAGGTGTATTTCGCGTCACAATTATTTCTAAACTTGCCGTAAGAGCCGCAGCACTCGTTACCGCATCCTCAAAATCCTTAATTGGGCTATTCAAAGCTTGCCGAATAACTTCATCTGTTACGCTGGCAACTTGAAGGTGCTGCAATAATTTTGCTAATAGTTCACGCGCTACTTCATTACCAACTTGACGACGCAGAATATAGAAAATATTGGTTACTGCATGACCTGAAACATAACCTTGTACTTGATTCTGCATTACTGTATTTAATGCTTGTGCAGAAGCTACGATAAATGGTTGACGCTGTGCCAAAATATCGAGCAACACATCGCTGTCGAACAACACCCGTTTCAACCGTATTTCTCCTCTAAATAATCCACATAATTTTCTGTCGGATTTTCTTCTCCTAGCTCGATTACACCTATTAAACTCTGAGTCCAGGAGTCAAGGCCGGTTAAAGGTTCTAAGGTTGGACTGTCAGTAATAGACGATAGGGTTTCTTGTTGAGCCACATCTTTTTCAATCTGTTTATCCCAGGCTGCTGCATCGAATTCCGTAAACCAGGCACGAAATGCGGCGAGATCCTCTGGTGAAAGTAGACTAACATCCCATTCGACATTTATAAGCTGTTCGTCGTTTACGTTTAATTCTTTCTTTAGTTTGTCATTTCTTAAATCTCTATTTAATTCTAGTGCTAAAAGAAGGCTTTTATGATTGAATAAATTTTGGATTAATTCTTGTCGTTTATCCCAGGCTGCTGCATCGAATTCGGCAAACCAGGCACGAAAAGCAGCTAGATTCTCTGATGAAAGTTGACTAATATCGAATTTGACTTTCCATTCCGCTAACAATTCACGAACCAAATTGTCAAAATTATATACAACTGGCAACGTTAGGTTTTCAATATATCCGTGAGCAAGACGATTACGAACTTCAAAACAAGCTTGAGCAAGGTCAAATTGAGAGATTGATAACTCTCCCAAAGAGTACAGATGTCTTAGTAATCCTATAACTGGAAAACGTTCAATAGGAATTAACACATCAACTGCTCGCTTTCTTAACGCCCCCTCAAAAGTACTCCATAGCAAAAGGAAGGCTGCTTTAAAGGCTTGTTCAATTTCATCATTCTCAATCAGCCTATGAGCTTCGTGAAAACGATCAGCTAAATCTTGCCATGAAGGAAGTTGTTCGGATGTTCCAGGTAATGACTTAGCTTCTATGTTTTCAAGCGTTACCAATAAAAAACGCCAGCCTGGATGTTTACTCACTTCCTCTGCTAAAGCCTGTAAACGATCAACTGACACTCGGCTGATGCTGGTTTTTACTTCAATTACCAAACCTGAGCCATCTTTAATAGCAATCATATCTGGCTGGTAGTTACCCAAGTCGAATGGTAATTCATCTGTTTTGGGTTCACTGAAAACACGAAATCCTTGACTTTCGTACTTCTGTGCCAAAGATTTTAACTTTTCATCATATAGAGTTTTAGTATTGTTAATCATAAGTAGTTTTCCAGTGGTTGAGATTCACTCACTTTTACATAAACACACTCTTTACCTGTGATGACAGCACGCTGTAATAAAGAAGGTAGACTTATAATATCAATCGGATCAGACATAAAACGACGATGACTATCTACATCTGATACTAAACTATCATCTTCAAAAACTAAGTCTACAAGTGCATCCTGAATTGGTTTGATAATATTATCGATGTCAGCCGGAAACTCATCACAAAGATAAACTAGCGTCAGTTGTAAATCGCCGTATTTAATGGGACTGTTATCTTTCCAAACCTTTTGGGCTTCAACGCGCACAAAATTCTTCCATGCCTGAAGATTTTCTCTTTTCTTTGTCTGTAACGAAACAGGCCGTCTGGGAATGAGAAATTCAAAAGGTATTATTCGCATCCCAAGTGCATATCTTTATAATTAGTTAACAAAGTTACAGCAATTTTCACAAATGATTACTTATCATATTGAGTATGTCTACACTTATACAAAAATTTTACATGGTTATTCGTCAGCGTTAGGATAAAAGTCTAAGTCTAAAATCTCATCGACAGAAAAGGGACAAACGATCGCCAAGTCATCCTCTGATAAACCAGTCTCCACCATTGCCTCTCGCCGCGATCGCTGATAAGTAATATTAATCCACTCGGCATCATTTAAAAAACGGCGCAAGCTGGGACTTTCTTGCAGCAATTCATCCAGATTCAGTCGCTCACGGGTAATGGTCACTTGCCAATTGCGGCTGCGGTGTTCGGGTTGATACTTCCACTTCAGCAAATGCGACAACACTAACCGTAACGCGCTCTGCAAGGCACGCCGTTGACTCTTACCCAAGTCCACCACTTCCTCAATTAAGTGTTCTAAATCCAGCGTGTCCCAGTGGTGCGTAGGCGTAGCCCGTCGTAGACATCGCAAAAGCTCTGCTGTCTGCTCTACCCAAGCACAAAAATCTTGCTCATACAGAGTTTGTAAGATTTGCAGTTCTATAGACTTCATGGCGCTCCTTCTTCGCAAATAAAATAGGTACGCGCAAGTTAATTTTATTTGTGCCTACCTACTTAACATTAGGCACGAACTACATCCTCAATCAGTTCAGCTTCTATGACTAGACCAAGATTCCCGACTTTTTAGAAAAGTCGGGAAATATATTGATCACGAATGACTTAGGGATGCTATCTGACCAAACACTTTGACTCCAGCAATGAGTTAGCAGTTTGCCTTATCCTCTTCTTCTACTCCGACTGAATCGGGTTATCTCTGGGATTGACTAATCTCAGCAGTTTTTGCTTAATTTGAGCGTCGAATACTTCCCATTTCATTTTCGCATAGGCGGAATTTTCGTTGCTGCCAGATAAGAAGCCCATCGGAATTTCAAAACCGCCTGCGCTTGTCCTTCCACCGCCGAAAAAGCGCCCTGCACTATCTTGTCCAAAGGCTTCTTTGATGAATTCATCAGGGTCAAGGGTGAGTTTGGTGGTTCTCAGGGAGCCGATAACTATTTCTAGTTCTTCGTCTTCATCGTGAACAATGCCATAAACTACGGCGGTGTGAACGTTTTCTTCAGTGACCAGAAAATCAGCCGCTTGGGGGATGGCGTCACGGTCTTCGTAACGTAAGTAACCAACACCAGCGATGGAAAAGTTATTTTGGACGATGCGATTTTTTAGCGATCGCTCGATTACATCCATTACCCGCTTGGAACGGTTCGCCTGTAAAATGGCGTTCAGCAGTTGGGCGTCATAAAATCGGCTTAAATACGCAGCTGCCATAAAGTCTTCTTCTTGCGCTTGCATGAGCCGATTTGTATCCGATCGCAAGCCGTGCATCAAGGCAGTAGCGCATTTGACGTGTTGATTTATGCTGGTATCTAATGCCAGTAATCCCGTTTGCAGGTATTGAGTAAAAATTGTTGCTGTCGCTCTCACATAAGGACGGACATCCTCAAACTCTGATTGCAGATCACCTTGTATACTGTGATGGTCGATGAGGACTACTAGGGGAATTCTAGCCTGCTGCACCACTGATAATAGCTGTGAAGTGGTTCCCTGGTTATCAATTAATACAAAACCTTGATAACATGACAAATCTTTGCTTTTCAAGGTTTGCTGCGTCCAGCGTTGGATAGGTAAATTCGTCAGCCTCACCAAGGCAATATTCTCTTGATGGCTCAATGCACCAGCATAAATGATTTCACATTTGATATCATATTGCTGGGCAATTAACTGATAAGCCCAGGCACAGGAAAGGGCATCAGGGTCAGGAAAATCTTGCAGAATTACCAGTTGGCGATCGTGTCGGTGTGCCAGAAGGGTTTTTTGCAGTTCTTCTGACTTTTGTTGTGCCAGAGAATGACCACGGTTACTGAGATATATAGCTCCTTCACCTACCGATGGCGGTAATGAGGGACTCTTAAATGCAACTTCCACTGGCGCTTTCTCGATTTCAGGTTCCTCTGGGCTTGGCTCTGTGGTCAATGACAAACTCTCAAAGTGAGTAACGGGAGAATTCAAGTACATAGGGAACTTTTTTAAAGTGTGAGGCTCCTTTAATTCAGAAATACTACGTTCAGCAATTCACTGAATTTAGCCACATTATTATGATCTTCGCAAAAATATCAAGACATTGCACTCTACATCTGAGTATATTTTTTGTCAGTAACAACGCTTAACAATCAACTAAATTCCACTCTAAGGTGTATAAGTCCTGGAAACAAGGAAGTTTAGTTTATGGGCTGTATCTGGCAGTATAAATCTCTTTTAGAAGCTTTTTTGTCTTACGTAAATTGAATTACCGGGGTTTTTATCAGACTTAGGGTATACATTCTATCTTATACTTTCGGCTTAGTCCTTGATATTTGAAATATTCTTATGCTTAATACTCTCATTATTGTGGATTCTTAAGCAATTAACAATTATTTTTGATGAAGAATGCGTGTTTCGTATTCCCTTTGAAAATTCTGATAATTCTGAGTAGCGTTGGCTGCTGTCTTTCTTGCGTGGATTTATGCAGACTATTGTGTTGGTTTGTGCCGAAAAATCTGGTTCACAAAAACTGGACAACCCTGCTCCAACAGAGAATTTGTTAGGGCAAATGTATCCAATACAGCTTTAGCCAGACTCTAAAAGTCAGCACAAACGCCAAACTGTGACTATTTCTTTATACTTTTAGGATTAGTTATGTCATGTCAAAGACCTATAACATACTTTTGCCACTCTGTGTGCAGTCCACTCTTAAGATGTTTGCTGACCTCGAAATAGAGACTGCTATAAGGTTGGCGGGGAGGGTGACGCAAAGGCATATGAGCTTCGTGGGGAGTCCGACTGCCTTTTTTGACATTGCAACGGACACAAGCGGTCACAATATTCTCCCAGGTATCGCCACCGCCGCGTGATCGCGGTATTACATGGTCTAGGGTCAACTCATCTCCTGTGTAACCACAGTATTGACAGGCATGACCGTCACGGTGCAATATATTTCGGCGAGTCAGAGGAATTTCTTTATAAGGAACGCGTACATAATGACGCAACCGGATCACGGTCGGCAACGGGAAATCCGAATAAAGGAATTTACCGTTGTGTTCCACGCGTTCTGCTTTGCCCTTGATTAACAGAACCGCAGCGCGACGCCAGCTCGTTATATTGAGAGGTTCGTAAGAGGCGTTTAAGACTAAAACCTTCCCCATTTATCTGCGCTCAGGGTATTAGCTTTACATAAATGTTAACACACATATACCCTGCTAGGGAGATGATAATAAATTATACTTTCGGAATAATTTGGAAATTAAGTTATGAGTTAAGACTTAGTAACTTAACATCTTGTATCAATTCCAATATGAAGAGTAAACTTCCTATTTAATCTGATATCGCTTTTAGGAGCGTGTATAGATAGATAATTTGAAAGTTTAGCCATCATGGGATAGGAGTCAGTACAAATGTTGAGTCATAAACAAACCCCAAGTTTTGCTGATAGTCAGGAGTGTGATACCTACGCGTGGTTTTCGCAACGAGCCTGGGTAGAAATTGATTTAGGGGCGTTGTCGTACAATGTACAGCAATTGGTGCAGTTTTTATCGCCGCGTACCCAGTTGATGGCAGTAGTAAAAGCTGATGCTTATGGACATGGAGCGGTAACAGTCGCCCAAACTGTAATCGAGTCGGGAGCTAGTTGGCTGGGAGTCGCTACAGTTCCAGAAGCGATTCAATTGCGAGAAGGCGGGATTCAAGCGCCCATTTTGATTTTAGGGGCAACTCATACAGCAGAGCAGATTCATGCGATCGCACACTGGAAACTTCAGCCCACACTCTGTAGTCCTAAACAAGCTTTGGTATTTTCCGATACTTTAGAATCGATGAATTATGATTCTCCAGTCCCCGTACATATCAAATTAGATACGGGGATGTCTAGGTTGGGAACTAATTGGCAGCAAGCTGGTGAATTTGTGCAATTAGTGCAGCGACTACCACATCTTTCCATTGCCAGTATTTATTCCCATTTGGCAACAGCAGATGATCCTGATACGACGGTAATGGAAGAACAGCATAAACGATTTGAAGAAGCGATCGCCCAAATCAAAGCAATGGGAATTCAACCGCCGTGCTTGCACTTGGCAAACTCAGCAGCTGCACTCACAGATCGGGCATTGCACTACGACATTGTGCGAGTCGGTTTAGCCGTTTACGGACTCTACCCAGCAACCCATTTACAAAATTCGATCGACCTCAAGCCCGTTTTGCAACTTAAAGCACGAGTCACCCAAGTTAAAACAATTGCCCCAGGAACTGCTGTTAGCTACGGTCATCAATTTATTGCTCCGCGTGAACTTCGCCTCGCTGTCGTCGGAATTGGCTATGCTGACGGTGTTCCTCGCAGTCTTTCCAACAAAATGCAGGCATTAATTCGCGGTCAGCGAGTCTCGCAAATTGGGACAATTACAATGGATCAGTTGATGCTGGATGTCAGTGCCATACCTAATATCCAAGAAGGAGAAGTAGTCACCTTACTAGGGGAACAGGGAAAAGAACAAATTTCAGCAGACGATTGGGCAGAACAAGTAAACACTATTTCCTGGGAAATTCTCTGTGGGTTCAAGCATCGTCTGCCTCGTGTTGCAGTCATGTAATTGGCCAAACAGGGCGATTCAATGCAAGGATTTTGGTGAAGCAGCGCCAGAACAGGGGAGCCAGTGCGTTGGGCGGCTGGGCCGACTTGTTCGCGTAGCGTCTCCCCTTCTCCCATTCGTGAGAGGCTAGCGCCTGCCGTAGGATGCCCGCAGGGCTGTAGGGAGAAGCATCTGGCGTGGTTTCCCCCTTTCCTCGACTGCACCAACCCGTCTTGAAAAGCGTCTCCCCAACTGTTGGAGACGCTGCTTCGCGTTGGGAGAAGGGATTGACCATTTTGGATTAAATTTCAATTCTTTAATCTAAAATCCAAAATCCAAAATTCTTACTCCCCTTGCGATAAATAATTTCTTATGGTATGATAATAAACTGATGCGGATGTGGCGGAATTGGCAGACGCGCTAGATTTAGGTTCTAGTTCCGAAAGGAGTGAAGGTTCAAGTCCTTTCATCCGCACTTTTAATAAATTGAATAGCTTTATTTAGGCTGGTACTGATACTTGAGTTAAAACTTTAGGTATAGTTACCAGCCTATTTAAATATTGGCTAAATAAAAATAAATATTGTCAGTCCCTAAAACACCCTACAAAAGATAAGTTTTGGATTCTGTTTAATCTAGGTTTTTAAGTGTATATCTTAAATAAGAAACTTATTATTGTCGATGAATCAGTATTATTACTGTGGCCAACTTGAAGTTACTGAATGCAAAGTGGCTTCATATAGTACTTACTTGGTTAAGAACTAGATTTTACTTAAGTGTAAATACAGTAGTTCAAATATATTACCGTGAATAAAATCAGTATTATTCCTGTGGTCAGATTGGGGTTACTCAATGGAAAGTGGCTTCATCTACTCTTGGCATTTTTATGTCTTATTCTCGAAAGATGTCTGTAAATCTCAGTAACAGTAAGTAAATTAATAATAATTTACGAATTTACTGAGATTTGACCATTTAAAAATAACGTTGCTGTAGTTGAGTTTCACCACATTCTGAAATAGGAACGGATGTACTTTAAAGTACAAAAAATTCATACCTTTTACTTGATTTCAATTGTGGAATAACTCTGCACGAATTTAGCTGAAGGAAAGCAAATGAGCACAATTCCTATAGGTAGCTACAGGTTGTTCCAGAAACTACATCCGCTATCTCTGTTGGCACAATTAACCAGTCGGCGTGCTACAGGTTGCTTAAGGGTATTTACCGGGATAGTTTCTTGGGCAATCTATCTAGAGGACGGTAAACTTACTTATGCCTCCTATTCAGATAAACTGTTTGAGCGCCTTGACAGTCACTTGCGACGCTTGAGTCAGCAAATTCCTGCTCTCAACAGCGCCACTCGCGTGCAGATGCGGCTGATGTTTGAGACGAACAATGAAAATCAATCAATACCAAATGCGGATTACCAAGCTATTAGTTGGTTAGTAAATCAGGACTATATCACCTCTGTGCAAGCAGCAAGCCTGATAGACGAATTGGCAAAAGAAGTGCTGGAATCATTTCTGTGTTTAAAAGAAGGTAGCTATGAATTCAGGCCGGAAAACTCTTTGGATGAACTACCAAAGTTCTGTCGCCTAGATTTGCGGTTACTTGTTGAACACTGTCAAAAGCAGTTACGAAATCGGCAAAATATCCAGTCATCCATTCCGGCTGGTCGGGGTTCCCAAGTTTTGTCTACAACACAACCGTCTCAAGTTCAGCCACAACTGCAAATAAAACTTGGGCAAAAATTGCCGATTTCAATCAATTTTGATCTTTCTGAGCATAATAAAAATACTCAACTATCTGTTGGCAAAAAACTATATACAATTGCCTGCATTGATGATAGCCAAACAGTTTTGAATTCCATTAAACACTTTTTGGATGAAAACACATTTTCAGTTGTGATGATCAACGATCCGGTAAAAGCTTTAATGCAAATTATTCGGAGTAAGCCCGATCTGATTTTGCTAGATGTTGAAATGCCAAGTTTAGATGGCTACGAGCTATGTTCTTTATTACGTAAACATTCAGCTTTTAAAAATATACCTATCATTATGGTCACTGGCAGAACAGGCTTTATCGACAGAGCAAAGGCCAAGATGGTCAGGTCATCAGGATATTTGACTAAGCCTTTTACACAATCAGAGTTGCTAAAAATGGTTTTTAAGCATCTTGGTTGATTTAAACAAGGCAATAAAAATAACAAATTAAATTTGTTTAATTTATTTTTTTAGGAGATTTAATAGTGAGCCTGACTTTGCTTGGCACAATTATGATTGTAGAAGATTCTCCCAGTGAATTGGAATTAATGAGCCATTATCTTAAAGAGAGTGGTTACAACGTAATTAAAACTTCTGGTGGAAAAGAAGCTTTAGAAAAAGCTGCATTAGAAAAACCAGATGTGATCGTTACTGATGTAGTAATGCCAGAAATGAGTGGATTTGAATTGTGTCGTTCTCTGAGAAAAAATCCGATTACTGCAAAAGTACCGATTGTGATTTGTAGTTCCAAAAATCAAGAAATTGACCGTTTGTGGGCAATGAGACAAGGTGCAGATGCCTATATAACTAAACCTTACACGCGCGAGCATCTCCTACGTACTATTAAATCAGTGGTAATTTAAATCAATGACTGCTACAAACATTGCTCTTTCTCCAAAACCAACCCAAAATAACTTAGCAGATGGTTATCTTAAGTTTCAGCTAAATCAACAGACTACTGCTGTTTTATCGATGAGGCATACGCAAGAAGCGATTATTGTGCCTGTTGAATCTATCACCTCAATGCCAAATATGCCCCCCTCCATATTAGGATTAATGAATTGGCGGAGTCGGATAATTTGGGTAGTTGATTTGCCAAGAATGCTCAATTTAGAATCTCTAGATTATCGACTACGACAGTACAATGCGATCGTTATCCAAGTGGAATCATTGGTATTAGGCTTAGTTGTGCAAGAAATAAAAGGTACAACTAAGTTCATAGCTGATGCTATTCATTCTCCTATAGGACAAGTAGCATCCAGTTTAGTTCCTTATTTATCTGGGTGCGTTGTGCAACAGGAAGAAATATTACTGGTATTAGATGCAGAGGCGATTGTGCAGTCTTCTATTCTCCGCAGTGATTAGGGTGTACTACTAAAAAAAAGATTTTTAGTGTTCTTATTCACTTACTTAGCAAAAGTACTTTTATGTTTAATAAAACCAACACGAATCAAGGTAATGGCGCTCAAAATCGAGCATCAGTGATTTCATCGCAAAAAGCCACTGGGACTGTAGCAAAGCTGCCAAAGAAGCCGACTACTGGAACTGCTAATAGTTCATCTTTGAATCAGGCTATTGCCTATTTTACAAGGCTGGGATTGGTTAAAAAAGTAACTATTTTGGCGATCGCAATCGGTACAATACCACTATTAGGCATAGGCGCGATCGCTTTTAGTTTTGCCAACAAGTCGATTACTAAGCAAATTACTCAATCTCAACAAGCCGAAGCCACTGGCTTAAGTGATAAAGTTAACCGTTTCATGTTACAACGTTACGGTGATATTCAGGTAATATCAACTTTGCCATTTTTAACAAATCCCCAAGCTAGTGTAAGTATCACTATTCAACAAAAGCAAGCTGTTCTAAATAGCGTTGTTGAAGCTTACAAAGCTTATGACAGCATTGCTGTTTTTAATCGCCAAGGTAACTTGATTGTGCAATCTACAGGCGAACCCCTGGACAATCAAAAAGACCGTAACTATTTTCAACAGGTTTTGCAAAAAGATGCTTCTATAATCAGTAAACCTGAAGCAGCAAAAAATACAGGTGTAGTGAGTATTTATATAGCCGCACCCGTGAAAGAGACAAGGACAGGCCAAACTATTGGCGTGGTACAAGCACGTATGCCCGTAAAATCTTTAGAGGAAGTAATCAAAAACTACCTAGCCAATGGACAACAATATCATTTGCTCGATGCTTCGGGAACAGTTTTCTTGAGTCCACAAAAGCAATTATTGGGGAAACAGGCAAAGGGAGAGTATTCTAGTTTACCTAAACTCTTAGCAGCCAATAAGGTAGATAGTTTTATAGAAGTTCCCAAAACTGGCAAAAAACAACTAGTCAGCTACGTACCAGTCAGTAAGCTAGATGGCTTACCGGATTTAAACTGGCAGGTACTTTTATCTACAGACACAGCAATTGTATTTGAACCGCAAAGGCAATTGTTGTGGATTTTAAGCATCGGTACAGCACTGACAGCATTTATTGTGGGTGCGATCGCATCTCGGTTAGCTAAACTTACTACACAGCCAATTCTGAATGCGAGTGCGGCATTAGCCAAGCTAGGTCAAGGTAAATTCAATACCCGTCTGGAAATCGAAACAGAAGACGAATTAGGGTTATTGAGTGCAAATATCAACCAGATGGCCGAACAATTGCAGGTCTTAAAGGAACAGGAACTTGACGTTGAAGGGGCAAAATTACTCGCAGATATCACCCTACGAATTCGGCGAATTCTCAAAACTGAAGAGATTTATCACGCAGCAGTCAAAGAAGTTCAGCGATCGCTAAAAACAGACCGGGTAATCATTTATAGCCTGAATCCAGATACTTGGGATGGCGTTGTTGTTGCTGAATCGGTAACGGATAATTGGCCGAAAATGCTCGGAGTGCAAATTGACGACCCCTATTTTCGGGAACGTTATATAGAAACTTATCAGAATGGACAGGTGCAAGGGTTAGGTAAAGGCAATGCCTTCGGCATCGCCAATATTTATCAAGACCAAAGCCTGAAAAATGGCCGCAGTTACATCCAACTATTAGAAAAATTTGCTGTCAAAGCTAATTTGATCGTACCGATTTTTGCCCAAGAGCAATTTTTAGGCTTATTAATTGCTCATCATTGCGAAACTCCTCGTGTTTGGCAACAGCCGGAAATTGACTTGTTTCAACAGATAGCAACTCAAATCGGCTATGCCTTAGAACAAGCCAAGTTATTAGAAGAGATAGAACAATCTAGAAATGTTGCCGTAATCGGCTCAGGCGAAGAACGGCAACAAAAAGAAGCACTGCAACAGCAACTTTTAGAACTGCTCAGTGATGTAGAAGGTGCAGCCAGAGGCGACTTGACAGTGCGTGCAGATGTAACTTCTGGGGAAATAGGCACTGTTGCCGACTTTTTCAACTCCATTGTGGAAAGCCTCCGAGATATTGTTACCCAAGTTAAACAAGCTGCTACCCAGGTGAATACTGCCATCGGCTCTAACGAAGGAGCCATCCGCAACTTAGCAGAGTCAGCACTCACACAAGCTGCCGAAATCAACCACACTCTCGATGCTGTTGACAAAATGACCCAATCCATGCGTTCTGTAGCCGAAAGTGCCCAAAAAGCTGCGTTCATTGCTAACCATGCTACTCACACTGCTACCAAGAGTGAACACGCGATGGATTTGACAGTACAAAATATCCTGTCTTTGCGGGAAACCGTTGGTGAAACTGCTAAAAAAGTGAAACGTTTGGGAGAATCTTCTCAACAAATTTCCCGCGTGGTGTCCTTGATTAACCAAATCGCTATCCAAACTAACTTGCTCGCCATCAACGCCGGTATTGAAGCAGCGCGTGCAGGTGAAGAAGGTCAAGGTTTTGCCGTAGTTGCTGAAGAAGTCGGCGAATTAGCAGTACGGAGTGCCGCAGCAACTCAAGAAATTGAACAAATTGTTGAAAATATCCAACGCGAAACCAATGAAGTGGTGCAGGCGATGGAAATAGGAACCACCCAAGTGGTAGAAGGTACTCGCATTGTGGAGGAAGCTAAACAAAGTCTGAGTCAAATTTTGGATGTATCGCGTCAAATTGACTCCTTAGTGCAGTCAATTTCCAGTGCAACTGCATCTCAGGTAGAAACATCGCAAAGTGTCAGCCAATTGATGAAAGATATCGCTGCTGTATCACAACAGACCAGCGATTCTTCTCGCCAAGTTTCCGAATCTCTACAACAAACTGTGGAGATTTCTCAACAGTTGCAAGAGACTGTCGAGACTTTCAAAGTTAGTTAAGTTTGTCATTTGTCAGTTGTTTGTTTTTCACCACTTACTACTGACAAATGACAAAGAGAGAAGTCTGAGCGCAGGCTTCCGACCATCAGAGCTTCGGGGACAAATGACTATTAGCAAGAACTATGTTACAAGACAAAGAACTAGAAATCCAGATGCAGTTTCTGGAAGAAGCAACTGATTACTTAAATACTCTAGAAGGGGTATTGCTAGAAATCGATACTACTAACCGTATCGATTTGGATAAAATCAATGCTGCACTCCGGGCGACTCATTCCATCAAAGGTGGTGCGGGGATGATGGGATTTAGATCGCTAAGTGATTTAGCTCACCGTCTGGAAGATTCCTTCAAAGTTTTAAAAACTAAAAAAAATTCTCTAGAAATTGATACTCAGTTGCAAAGTTTATTGCTATCTGGAGTTGACTGGCTGCGTCAGATTGTAGAATTGCTTGCAGAAGGAAATGTTGTTGAAGATCAGTGGTTAAAAACCTTTTGTTATCCCATTTTTGATGAGTTGCACGATCGCTTGGGAGATCCCAGCCCTGAGGATGCCTCAACCATGCTATCTCCAGAAGATGGACAAGACGTTATCCCCTTACTATTTGGAACAGAAGTAGAAGAGTGTTTGCAGCGTCTAGAATCTATATTGGCAGATAGTGAACAGCCCGGATTGCATGAAGAAGTTGTGATCATGGCGGCTGAATTGGGCGGTTTGGGGGAAATGCTCCAGTTGGTAGCTTTTACCAAGCTTTGTGAGTCAATAACGCAGCAATTGGAAACTGTTAGCAGCGATCGCATTCCAGGAATTGCCGAGTTAGCATTGCAAGCATGGCGGCGATCGCAAGCTTTGATACTGACAAATCAACTAAATAACTTACCTACAGAAATTGACTTTGCTAGTTATACTCAAGCCCAGCCATTATTAGAAGCAAAAGTAATACCACAACTTCTCCCCACAGATATTATTGATACAGAAGTAGCGTCAACATCTGTTTGGCAACCAGAAAACATTAGAGAAAATTGGACTAATGATCAAGCGTTGGCCCAGCCCACTGCAGGTATGGGTACTAATTTTACATTTGTGGATGAAGAATTTACAAATGACGTGAATGTTGTCGATTCTACCGAGGAAGATACAATATTTGCTAGAGAAAATCACCCTCCAGATACCAGATTTGCCGAAACCAAAGGAGAGCCAATTGGCGTTGGGAAAGATCGGGAAATTCATGAAAATAGCGTCCGAGTTCCTAGCAAACAGTTAGAGCAAATTAATGATTTGTTTGGCGAACTGATTGTTCAGAGGAATGGATTAAACTCACAACTAGAAAGATTACGTAAACTCGTTCGTAACTTGAACCAGCGAGTACAAGTTCTCGACCGAGAAAACCAGGATTTACGTACAGCCTACAGGAAAATTTCTACTCAAGCGGGCATGTCTGTTGGGGTGCATAGAGACGTTGGCGTTCGCATTAGCGTCTCTGAAAGAGAAGTGGCTTATCAACAGACATCGCAAGCTGAAAACGGCCACCAAACCCAAGGTACAGACAGCGAATTTGATGCCTTAGAGATGGATCGCTATAACGAATTAAACCTGCGATCGCAGGAAGTTATGGAAACCATTGTTCAGGTACAGGAAGTTACAACTGATGTGCAACTCAGTGTAGACGATACAGACCAAATTGCTCGTAAAATAAACAAAACATCGAAACAGTTACAAACCAAACTAAATCACATTCGGATGCGGCCTCTGTCCGATTTAGTCGAACGTTTTCCTAGAGCTTTGCGCGATTTAAATGTAGAGTATGGGAAAAATGTACAGTTAAAAGTTGAAGGTGGTAACACTTTAATTGAACGCAGCATTTTAGAAGCTTTAAACGAACCTTTAATGCACCTGTTAAGGAATGCTTTCGATCATGGTATTGAAGACTTTGTTACCCGCCGCCTTTTGGGTAAACCAGAACAAGGATTAATTGAAATTAAAGCTACCCACCGCAGTAATCGTACTCTGATTACCATACGTGATGATGGTTGGGGCATTTCTCTGGAGAAAATTCGCACCCGCGCCCTAGCTATGGGATTGGATGCTTCTCTACTTGCTAATGCTAGTGATGAAGAACTGTTATCACTAATTTTTGAACCAGGTTTTACCACTTCCGAGCAAGTGACAGCATTATCTGGTCGCGGTGTCGGTATGGATGTGGTTCGCAACAACCTCAAACTGATTCGAGGAGATGTCACAGTTGATACGGAACCAGGAGTTGGTACTACCTTCACCCTATCAGTACCATTTACACTTTCCGTTGCCAGAGTTCTGCTAGTAGAAATCAACAAAATGGTATTGGCATTTCCCACAGATGTCATTTCAGAAATATCTTTACTCCAAAACGAAAGAGTTTTCCAAATGGCGGGTAGCGAAGTTCTAAATTGGCAAGGAACCATGCTGCCACTGATTCGCCTGACTAGCTATTTAGAGTTTAATTGTCTGCGCTACGATAGCCCAGAACTGGAAACTCCGCCAGCAATTAATGCTAACAGCGTGTTAGTAGTCAAAGGCAATAATCAGCCAGTCGCAATCCAAATAGATCGTTGCTGGGGTGAACGGGAAGTTGCTATTCGCCAAGTCGAGGGTAATATACCTTTACCTGAAGGCTTCAGCAATTGCACAATTCTCGGTGATGGTCGAGTAGTGCCACTAGTTAATGTCAATGAGTTGCTCTATTGGGTTGCTACGAATCGGCGGACTAAGAGAGGCACTCAATTACCATCAGCAAGGTTAAAAACACCGTTCCTGATTTTTGATGAAGAGAAAATATCAGCAGCATCTGTTAAGCAGAAAGGCACAATTTTGATCGTAGATGACTCGATTAATGTTCGCCGCTTTTTAGCCTTGACTCTTGAAAAAGGAGGATATCAAGTAGAACAAGCTAAAGACGGTCAAGATGCCTTAGAAAAACTCCATAGTGGATTGAGAGTTGAGGCAGTAATTTGCGATATTGAAATGCCTCGCCTTGATGGTTATGGCTTTTTAGGTAAGGTAAATTCAGACGTGGATACAAAAAATATCCCAGTTGCAATGCTGACTTCTCGTAGCAGCAATAAACATCGTCAACTGGCTATGCAATTAGGTGCGCGGGCTTACTTTTCTAAACCTTATAACGAGCAAGAATTACTTCAAACGCTGGAAGAAATAATTTGTAGCGTAGCAGGAAAGGCAGCTTCTAATTAAAAATTGATAATTAGGTTTCAGATATTTTCGTAGGGTGCGTTAGCAAGTGCCTTGGCGATTAGAAATCGCGGCTATACAAACAAAACCCACCTCCGTGGGTTAGGAGTTTGACTTTTTCGTTAGTCCACGCACAGAGGAGTAGTATGAATTCAGCGATCGCACTCTCCACAATGCACAATCCACAATAGGGTTAATTAACGATTTTTGCTATTTGCTACTTCCTTACAACTAAGAAATGAACTGGATAGTTGCTAATTAATTGCGTGATATACTGAGTTATGTTGGCAATAATCACCAAGCTTTTGCGAAATGGTATTTGTCACGCTTGAAGTAATTACTGACATAAACTTATCTGTAGTGAATTTATGGTAACTGTAACACTGACGGCTGTTGCTACTGCGATCGCAACTACACTTTGGACTAAAGCACAAGAGAAAATCGGCGCAAATCTTGGTGATGCTACATACAAGCTAGGTGGCAAGTTAATAGAAAAGCTCCGCCAAAAGAATAAATCGCCATTACTCACCAGTGCTGTAGAGGGAAATGAACCGCAGCGATTAGATTATGGTCAAGCAGTGCTGGAACTGAAAGCAGCAGCAGACCAAGACCCAGAAATTGCTCAAGCTGTTGTGGAAGTGGAAATAGCAGCAAAAGCAGAACCAAAGCTTACTCAAAAAATTCAAGAAATAGAAAATACCCTCAAGTCTCAACAGCCAACGATTCAAAATCTGACGCAGCTAGCAGAAAAAATCGGGGTTGTAAATCAAGGCACGGTCAATAATCAAACTATTAACCAGACGTTTTGACTACAGCCGTCTCAAGGGGAGGATGGGACAAAGTTAACTCCCGATCGCTGGCGTGAAGTCTGCCGTGAAATACTGGCAGAACGGCGAAAGCTGACTACAAATCCTCTGACATCAACTGAAGGAGCCGCCCTGCAAGTTGATGATGTTTATGTACCACTGGAATTAGTTGAGCGCAAAAAACAATCTAAACGTCAAGGTGATATTTCTCCAGAACAGGGGTCAGAACTGTACAAGGAGACAGAAATCACCAAAACATTTGAGCATGATGTTTTTCTTGAAGAAGTTCTCAAACAGAAGAATACGCCTAAAAGTCAAGGTAAGCGGATTGCGATTATTGGTGAACCAGGAGCAGGAAAGACAACACTATTACAGCAGATTGCTGATTGGGTATCTCGTGAGATTGACCAGTCAATTGTCATTTGGGTATCTTTAGCAGATTTGCGAGACAAGGAACTAAAATTTTATCTATTTGAGACTTGGTTAACTCAGGTGGCGGAGAAAACAGGTAAAGCTGAAGCCACTAAGCAACTGAAGGATGATTTTGTTGCTCTATTTAATCAAAATAATGTGTGGTTGCTGCTAGATGGATTAGATGAAATGTCCGCATCTAATCCTCTAACAGAAATTGCCCGACAATTCCGTGAAGCAGGGTTAGTTTATCAAGCGCGAATTGTGCTGACCTGTCGAGTTAATCTGTGGGATGGCAGTAGTAATGCACTTGATGATTTTGATACCTATCGCAGTTTAGATTTTTCTTATCCACAACAGGTAGAGAAATTTATTCACAAATGGTTTGCTGCTATTCCCGAAAGAGGGAAGAAGTTATGCACTGACTTGAAAGAATCAGGTAAAGAACGGATTCAGGATTTAGTAAAAAATCCTCTGCGGTTGACGCTGCTGTGCTTCAATTGGCAATCGGGAGATGGGAAGTTACCCGATACTCAAGCGGGACTTTATCAGCAATTTGTTGATGACTTCGACAAGTGGAAAAAAGCCGAATTTGCTACAACACCTGACCAGCGTCAGCAACTTAATGTCAAACTAGGAAAATTAGCTCAAGCAGCAATAGACGAAGCAACTCGTTTTCGCTTGAGACAAGATTTTGTTAAAAATTTCTTGGGAGATGCTGAAGATGAAAATTCGCTGTTGAAATTGGCACTAAATCGCGGTTGGCTGAACTGTGTAGGCATAGATACAAATAGAAAACCTGTTTACGCTTTCTTTCATGCCTCGTTTCAAGAGTATTTTGCTGCTAAAGCAATTGATAATTGGGATTTCTTTCTCAAGCACTTTCCTAAAAATCCTAGTCAAGGAACTTATCGCATCTTTGAACCGCAATGGAAACAAACAATATTACTTTGGTTGGGGCGAGAAGAAGAAAACCTCAAACAGCAACAGCAACAGTTTATCGATGCTTTAGTGAACTTTCAAGACGGCTGCGGTAAGTGGAATAGAGAAAATTTAGATAAAGGATTTTATGAATATCGCGCCTATTTTTTAGCTGCCGCAGGAATCACAGAGTTTAAAGGTTATTCTAGAGCAGATGAAATAGTAGCGCAAATTGTCAAGTGGACTATTGATGGTTTAAGTTCAATTAAACAGGAAGCTAGGTCAGCACTGCAACAGACAGACCGTATAAAAGCGATCGCCGCCTTGGTGCAACTGCTGCAATCAACTACTGTGAATGACGACACCCGTAGGCAGGCAGCAAATAGCTTAGGGCAAATCGGCACTGGCAATGAATTTGCGATCGCCGC
>NZ_JABXKP010000096.1:0-69331 GCF_017114985.1 Nostoc sp. JL33
AGTGGGGAGTGGGGAGTGGGGAGTGGGGAGTGGGGAGTGGGGAGTGGGGAGTGGGCATTAATAAATTAAGAGTTTGTACAATAAATTTATTAATTACGAATTACGAATTACGAATTAGGAATTATTAGCTCAGAACCAATGTGTTTCATAAAGCGTTGCAAAACTGCTTCTGGGGTAAGGTTAGGTCGAGGTAGGTTTTCTAAAGTTCCGGGACGGATTTTTAAATGAGCGAATTTAGGTCTAGTGTTAGCATCTGCGGTAAATAAGGCATCTAAAAGGGCTGGATCATCTCCGGCTAATGTGACACCATAACCACACGCTTCGGCAATTTTGGCAAAGGAGATACCCGCAGAAACGGTGGCTTGTGCGCCTGTGGAATCGTGGACTTCATTATCTAAAAGAATATGGATCAAGTTAGCACCGCCATAAGTGCCGATAGTCGCAAAGTTACCCATTCGCATCAGTGCTGCACCATCGCCATCTATTACCACTACCTTCAGGTCTGGACGTGCTAAAGATAGTCCCAATCCCATTGAGGAAGCGCAGCCCATCGATCCAACCATGTAAAGATGATTGGCGCTGTCTTTACTGGCAAATAGTTCGCGTCCCGTGTATCCCGTGGTGGCAATTACTACAGTGTTTTCTGGATCAATGAGTTCCACAATCCGAGCTAGTGCTTCGCTGCGAGAAACGCGTTGTTCTTTGCGATCGCGAAAAAAACTTTGCTGAATATGAGCGCTACTACTATTTTCTCGTTCGGGGATAGAAGAACGGGTGAGTGCATGGGGTGCGTTGGCGTAGCCCATCGTTCGCGTAGCGTCTCGCAGAGAAGATATCGCTCCTTTACGCATAATTAGAGCATAAGGACAGCGTTCTTGTTGCATATAAGCTGTGGCTCTTTGCAGAACTGGTTCTATTTCTGCTGCGTGTGTGGGAAAAAATTCCCAAGGTATAGTCATTGTTTCCAACAATTTATCTGTGATTTGCCCCATTAATTGATGTTGCGGTTCATCTTTTAACAGGCGATCGCCTCGCAGGGTACAAATCAGCAGCAACGGAATCCGAAAGATATAAGTGAGCGAAGTTAATGGGTTAACAGCATTCCCCAAACCAGAGTTTTGCATCATTACCACAGCTGGTTTACCAGCAATTGCTGCACCGGCTGCGATCGCTACAGCATCTCCCTCATTGGCTGCGGAGATATATCTAAGTTGAACGTCATTGATGACGTAGTTAATAAAAGGCGTGAGAAAAGAACAGGGTACGCCAGTGTACCACTCAAAACCAAGATTACGCGCAGCTTCTACAAATTCCTCTGCCTGAATCATAATTAAAAATTTACAGTAATTTTTGACATAGGGAGTGGAGAATTGAGAGGAAAAATTATTACTCCAACCTTTGAACTCGGAACTCCCACCTCTGAACTCGCAACTTTTACCTCTGAACTCGGAACTTCCACCTCTGAACTCGGAACGTCAAGATTGGAACTCGGAACGTCAAGATTGGAACTCGGAACTTCCACCTCTGAACTCGGAACTTCCACCTTTGAACTCGGAACTTCCACCTTTGAACTCGGAACGTGGAGATTAGAACTCGGAACGTGGAGATTAGAACTCGGAACGTGGAGATTAGAACTCCCCACTCGCGACTCCTAATATCATGTCCGCATAATTTAGTTATGATTTCCACAGTCATTGCACCCCACCCCTTAATCCCCTCCCCGCAAGCGGGGAGGGGAGACAAAGCGCAGCTTTGGCGGGGTGGGGTTCTTCGGGTTTAATAAGTAATCCAGCATACATAATATAACTCCCCACTCCCCACTCCCCACTCCCCTATTGTTTCAATTGAAAAGCAAGGTCAAGATCATCTAAAGAATTAACATCTAACCAGTTACCGCGAATATAAAGCACCTTGATCGGTTTTCCTTGCTCGATTAAATAATTGCATAATTCTGGCAAACCCAAACTGTTGAATTCCGGTCGTTTTTGCAACTCATGGAGTGCTTCACTCACCCACTGTCTACCTTGACTCCGCACGCGCAGCATCCCAATCCAGCGTCCGCTAGATTTCCCTAATTGGGTTTGTGTTGTTTTAGAAATGTCCAACAGGTTAACATCTTGTCCAAAAATGGAAAGGTCATCTGGGATTGAACAATAGGCGTAGTCAGGTGAACCGCTAACAGACTTACCGTTTGCTACAGAATCGACTACAGCGACAATTTCTCCGGGACATTCTAATAAATCCCGCAGGATGTAGCTTCTAAATAGTAAATCGCCATAAAGTACCAGCATCTCATCGCCGAAACTGGTTTGAGCGCAGGCTAAGGATGCTAATTCTCCCGTTGTTTCATAATCTGGGTTGCGGATGACTTTAGTTCCAGGAACATTAATAGTTTCTGCTTTGTAACCTGCGACAACGGTAATATCGTTGATGGCAAGTTTTTTAAATTTGTCCACCAAAAGCCTGAGCAGGGGTTTACCTCCAAGGGGTAACATTACTTTTGGCTTATCTTGCGTCAACCCTGCTAATTCTTGGCCTCTGCTAGCAGCCAAAACGATCGCTTGGGTATGTTGTCGTCCGTTGCTAAAGTAGCGTTTTTCCGCTTCTATGAGTTCATCCGCCCCCTGTAGCCGGAAAATTTCTTTTACAGGCGCAATCTCATCTTCAATGTTGATTAAAGTTTCGCTGGCTTTCACTTCATGAGCGATCGCTTGCATACTAGCAACAGCAGCTCGAATCAGATGGTTTGCCCAGATGACCAAATTAACTTCAGCTTTGCGAAAAACATCGGTAGGTGTGCTGTAATATTTAGTCGGTATAATCACTAACGGCGAACGACTCGCCCATTCTTTGGCAAAGGCTAGCACTTGGTCAGGACGCGATGATTTACTGTGAATCAAGATCGCGGTTGCTCCGGCTGCGTGGTAAGCTTCAGCTCGGCGCATTGCCTCCGAAAGATCCCAGCCGGCAATCAAAGCTTCGAGTCGGGCGACGATGCAAAAATTTGGGTCTGTCTGACTATCCTTACCTGCTTTTATTTTGCCGCAGAATTCATCAATATCAGCCAAAGCTTGGCGACTCCCGTTGATGAAGCTATTGGTTTTGGGAAAAAGCTTATCTTCAATACAGACTCCAGCAATACCTCGCTGTTCTAACTTCTTAACCAGGCGGCGCATATTATTAAAGTTGCCATAGCCAGTATCCCCGTCTAATAAGATCGGGATGCTGGTAACATCAGACATGAACTCCAGCATTTCTACAACTTGAGTCCAACTGGCTTCATTATTATCTCGAACGCCATATTGAGCCGAAAGGGCGAGTCCACTGGCCCAAATTCCTTTAAATCCAGCCTCTTCCACAATGCGGGCGCTAATCCCATTGTGAGCTTCCATGATGAAGTCGAGTTGAGGCGATTCTAGTAATAACCGCAATTGGGCACACTTACTTAATTTTGTAGCGGTGTCAATGGGTGCAAATATTTGATGCATTTATTCTGCTTTTTTCAACCTATAGTAATAATGAAAGAAGAATTCAGAAGCCAGAATTCCGAATTCAGAATCAATTAGTGGGAGATTCAAAACCGCCACTATGTTTTTGACCACTAAATCGGATATTTAATCGGGTTTTAAACCCCTTGATTCACCCGCTAGTAGTAGCACAGAATTCATACTGAATTCTGATTCCTGAATTCTTTCTAAAGATATTTTCAGACATTTTTTGCGACTTCTATCTGAGGTAAAATATCGTTTTGGGCACGTTGAATATCCTGTGGAAAATCGATTTCAATCCAAGATAAACCAGTGATGTCTTCGTAGCCAAAGCTTTCGGGAGTTTCTAACAGTAGATCCCGAATAACTTCTTCATAAGGTTGTTCATCTCGTTCGTCAGCGATATAATATTCTGTGCGAGTAGCAATCCGGTGAGCAGCAGCACTCCCAAAACGAAAGAATCCCACTGATTCGCCAATCAAATCATAAGCCAAACCAAGAGCTACTTGTTTGCGAAACTCTACTAAATGATTATCTCTGATGCAAAGCTTTACGGGTTCATCTCCGGGTTCAAAATCCCGATCCAGTAAGAAGCAGTTGGAGATATTTGTCTTCACAAGTCGCTCAATGATGCGGCGATCGCACAACACATCTGCATCCATTAATAATATGTCATCGCCAGCAGCTAGCTGTTGACGTAAAGTCCAAAGGCTAATCACACTACCTTTGGTGTAATCAGGATTATAAACTGTACTGACCCAATTTTCGGCTCCTAATGCTTTAATTTCATCCTGAATTCTTTGTGCTTGATAACCCACAGCAATCACCACTTCCTCAATCTGGTAATGACGGAGATAGTTCAAATGGCGCTCTAATAGAGATTTGCCGTTAAATTTCAGTAAGCATTTGGGTTGGATTTGCCCGTCTTTACCTAAGCGTCGTCCAACGCCAGCAGCTAATATAATTGCCTTCATCGTCAAGTCACCAACTGAGCTAAGATACCAGAAAATCTGGGAATTTTCCCAGTATTTTATAATGACTGTTTTTTGCTCAAGACAATATTTGTTAATTAATTCTTAACATGGAAGAAAGATTAACTCTGTATCGCTTCAACGGCGAAACACTTGGCGAAAACCGAAATAGGCGATCGCGTCTTTCATATTCGAGACAAAACGTTTTAACATACCCATGCGGGTGTCGGTGACGTATTCTAAAGTTAAGACAATACGCTGTTCATTTTTACCCAAAGGTGTAACTCTGTGATAGAGTTTGTCACCATTGAATAATACTAGAGTACCAGGGGTTAAGGAGAGCGATCGCGTTTGAGTCTCCTGTTCAGGAATATCTTTGTAGAGTTGATATTCCAGCTTACTGGATGAATTATCAACTAAACCTAGCAACACTGTATAGCGTTTACCGCGATAGTAAGAGGTATCGTAATGATACTGGATATGGTCTCCAAGCTCAGTGTAATAGTACAGCGCGTAAGTATGGGGATCAGCGCCAGGACAGGGAAGGAGTTTTTCTGCCGTAATTTGGTTGAGGAACTCAAAAAAGGCACTGAGTTGATAAAACTCTCCGAAAATCGGAGCAAGACTGTCTAAACTATAGCGGCTGATACTACCGCCCTTTTTATGATTGGGAATATAGTTGCGGTTGATAGCAGGTTGCAAAGATGGCAACAGCGCCAAGAACTGCTCGATGATGCAGTTAGGGAGAAACTTCTCCACTACCAAAAATTCATTTTGAGCTTGGAACTCAGCTTGAAGTTTTTGGTAATCAACAACTGCTATAGCTTTATCAATTTCAGTTTGAAGCTCCATTGTTAATTTGATACTAATACAGGATTGCGAAAATAAATATCGCATTCGGAAAACTAGAAAAGGCTATTTTCTTAGCTTTCTGCCCAATGCCCCGTTATACTAGTTTGATTCCGGCTGCGGGAGTGCCCGAAATTGCCAAATTACCCATACAGCAAAAGTTGGTGCCCCAATTGTCGCTAACATTAGTAACGGCTCTAGTCCATCCAGTAAAGTAACAATGGGAAACAAATACAGCACGTCTTCAATGTCAAACCCGGCGAAATTTGGTTGACGGCTGGCATCTTTACCTAAACGCTGTTCCATTTCGTTTCGCAAATGAAAGATGCAAGCAACAGATACACCAGATACTATCCCCATAAGCAACGCCCACCAACCAAATTTTCCCTCCTTAAGACCATATCCAATACACACAAACAAAAAAATGTGGATGATAGCATCACTAGCGAGGTCATACTGATGTCCCCATTTGCTGCTTTTCCCACTCAAACGAGCTAATTCACCGTCCGTGTGATCTAGAAAGTTGGATAAAGCAAACAGCCCTGCCCCAATGTTAACCCAAATGGCATCGCCAACTGCGGCAGCTACGCCCGTCGTAGACATCGCGACGGCAGCCGCCAACCCTGTCACAAGTCGGACTGTTGTTAGATGATTGGGGTTTACCCAACTGTCTTTTAGAGGTTTAACTAGCCAGTAAGCAAGTTGAGCATCCCAAGGCTTTATGGTCATAGATGAACTTAAATTTGATGTGGTCTTGGAATATGTATAACAGTAATTACTAACAAGTCAAAACCTTAATTGATAATTGATAATTCATAACTTTTGTCTTTTTGTGCTAGTAGCTTTCCATCTTTAGTTAGCTTCAGTTGCTGCCCCCGCCACTCTATAGTGTTGCCAATAAAGGCAAAACACCAAATAGCAAAGCTTAATAAGTCCCACCCAGGAACGAGCCACAGAAACTTTTTGACAATTGGATCTTTCAGACTTATAGTACCAACAATCCAAGCCATCACCAATCTTGTTACCCAACAGATAGATAGTCCTAGCCATCCTAGTATTGAACCACCCGTGGCAATCAGCAGCAGCAAGCTGGTGACGATACCATAGGTAAAAATTAGTCCTAGATAACCCCAAGGACGAGAAACTCGTTTACAAAGCGCCCAACGAATCTGGCGCTTGATGACATCAATTAAGGTGGTGCTTTTATGTAGATGTTCAACTATGTAATCGGAAAGCACAACTTTGTAACCTGCTTGGACAGGTAGATAGCCAAGTTGGAAATCATCTGCCAGATAATCAGCGATCGCTTCAAATCCACCGATGGCTTCTAGTACTTTTTTCGGGATGGCAATCGTGCAACCAAAGGCATATTTTATACCCTTTTCCTGGATGTTGCTGACTAAAACCCCAGCATGAAATTCAGTAGTAGTACCAATAGCCTCTAATGTCGATATCCATCCTTGGGCTAAGGTTCGATACATACAAGTAACTACACCCACGCTTTCGTCTTGCAACGGCTGGATAACTCTTTGTAAATAGTCTGTTCCAACTCGGATGTCACTATCAGCAAGGACTAGAATTTCGTATTTAGCTTTGGCTGCGGCATTCGCCAAGTTGCTAACTTTCAGGTTTGTACCGATGACGCGATCGCTTACTATCAACAGAATATCCAAATCTGAAAAATTGTGGATGATTTTCTCTACAACCTCTATGCAAGGGTCTTGAGAGTTTCGCACAGCAAAGATGATTTGATATTCTGGATAGTCCTGCTGACAAAATGAGGCGAAGTTTTCATAAGCATCGCTATCAAGCCCGCAAATGGGTTTGAGGATACTAACTGGTGGATGAAACTCTAGATCAATTGGCTGGGGAGTAGCAAAAAAAGTTATTGCTGCATAAATTGCATAGCAATAAAACCAGACAGCCGAAATGCACAAAATTAGTAATAAATCAATGATAATCAGGTTAACGTTTGTTAAAAAAGTAGATACAAACATGGGCATTGATTAGCAGAGGAGTAATATTAGCATTTGCTAGATTCGTTGCCGATAAGTTTAGGACTTTTTCATGTAGGTTACATGAAATTGGGGTGACAAAGTTATTACTTTAGATGAATTTTACTTTTAAATTTTCAGGACATATTTTTAGCTGGCGCAATTATTTCCAAAAGTATCTGAATCAAAGCCAGATACTTTTAGGATTAATTATCATTAATTAAAAATTCTGGAAAATAAAATTTAGCTGGTAGGTTGGGATAGAAAATGGTGGTTGGTAATTTCAAAGCCGTTACTAAGGAGTACTTCGCGTACCTGATCACTTAACAAGGCAGCAAGTTCTGCTTCACCTGCCTCTAGTTCTCCATTCAAAGGTTCGCCATGAATAGCGTTGGCGTTGGCGTAGCCTCTGCAAGAGTTGCCCGCCTTCGGCATCGCCGGATGAGAGTAAATCTCCACCAAGTTTGCCTGAATTTGGGGTATCAACCCAAGCAAATATTCCTCTGTAATGCCACCAGTTTGCAATAAACCGTAAACTCTTTCGGTAAAGCTAATACCTTGGGACTTTAGCATCTTCTCACCATAGCGGCGTAGTCTGCCAAATACTGCTGACCAAACTAGCTTTGTCAGCAGATGACTGCGATTCACTCTGAGGGTTAACCCCAGTTCCTCACTTGGAAGACGAATAACTTTAATATCAAATTCTGGTGCCAGATCAACTAAAATACGCAAGATCACTGGATGCATATGCATGTGCAAATGTCCATCCACATGAGAGAGAGATAAACCCGTAGAACGGTATTTTTCTAACTGGGCGCGAATTTCTTGTCGCAGTTCTTGACGGGTTTCCTTGACAAATTGATAGCGCAACCCGGCGAAAAATGGACTGTTGGAAAAGTTACCTTGTTTGTCAACTAAATGGGGAATTTGCTCTGGCGGTAAGACAGAACGACCACATATCAATACAAGATGTAGACCAACAGCCAGGGTTGGGTGGGCAGTTGCCAAGGTGACAGCTTCTTTTGCAGCATCAGCGCTCACCATCAGGCTGGTACTAGTTAGTATTCCCTGTTTGTGTGCTTTGATAATTGCTTGATTAACTCCTTGAGAGAAACCAAAGTCATCACCATTGATAATGGCGAATCGCTTTGCTTGCATATGTTTTTTTCTGATAATTGAGCTATTGAGTTAGGGATTTCTAATAAATAAATTAAACGAACCACTCCAGACGCAGAGAACACAGAGGAATGAGGAAGAGAGAGTTTTTTCGTCAGTTTTGTGTAAGTCTCTTAGCTCGACTTTATCCAAAATTAAGAACTCGGTTTTCTTCATCCGAGCGACTAGAAGTCGCGCGCCAGGTGCTTCAAGTCGGCAAAGCCGCCCAACGCACTGGCTTGGCTACACAGGCAAAACCTGCCTCCGCAGGTTAACAAACCCTTGAATTTGTATTAGTCCACGGAGGTGGACTTTGGTTGTGTAGTAGCGAATTATATTCGCCCAATACTTTTAAAACAACCTGTTAGACTTATGTCGATCCCAATCCAAAATCGTATTATGTCAATTGCTCTAAAAAGAGCAACCAACTACTAACCAACAACTACTGATTCTGCTTTAGCCGTTGCTTGGGTGCGACGATCTTTTAAGTAGGAGAAAAATTCCCGCCCTTCACGCAGGCGACGCACTAACATTTGGGGATCGGTGAGCATTTCACTGACAATTGGAATGATCGCTCTGGGACGAAAGTAAAATTTCCGATACATGTTTTCAACTGCATCTTCAATCTCAGCACTGGAGAGATTTGGATATTGCAGTGTGGACATTTGAATCCCTGAACTAGCAACTAAGGAATTGTTGCTAAACCAATTATTTTCCTGTGCTTGACGATAAAGTTCTGTTCCGGGATAGGGAGCTGCGATCGAAACCTGAATTGTATGAGGACTAATATCGCAAGCAAACCGGACTGTTTCTTCAATTGTTTGTTGGGTTTCGTCAGGTAAACCAATGATAAATGTGCCGTGTACGGTAATGCCAAGTTTATGACAATTTTCCATAAACTTCCGCGCGACTTCCAGCTTGATTCCTTTCTTAATCCCATCCAAAACTTGCTGATTCCCAGATTCAAATCCTACTAATAGTAGGCGTAAGCCATTATCGCGTAGTTGTTTGAGGGTGTCATAGTCGAGATTGGCACGGGCGTTGCAACTCCAAGTCAGTTTGAGTCGCTGCATGTGTTCGCTAATCGCGATCGCTCGATGTTTGTCTATAGTAAAGGTGTCGTCATCAAACATATATTCTCGCACCTTGTCACCGAAGATAGCTTTAGCTTCTTCCATCTCGCGCCCAACAGCTTCTGGGCTTTTAGTGCGGTATAAGTGTCCACCAATTGTTTGCGGCCAAAGGCAGAAGGTACATTTTGCCGGACAGCCCCGCCCAGTGTAAAAGGAAATGTATGGATGTAACAAGTAGCCAATAAAGTATTTGGTAATATCCAAATCACGGTGATAAATCGGCAATACACTGGGCATAGAATCCCAATCGTGAATCAAGGGGCGGTCTTGATTATGACGTATATTACCCTGGCGATCGCGGTAGCTTAGACCGGTGATTTCTTCCCAAGATTTAGATAATGCTAGTTCTTTGCAGGTATAGTCAAATTCGTGGCGACACACAAAGTCAATAATTGGGTTTTCAACCAGCGTCTGCTCTGGTAATATTGCTACGTGCGCTCCAATTAAGCCAATCTGGATATCAGGGTTTTGAGCTTTTATTGCCTTAGCACACTTCACATCATTAGGCAGCGAAGGTGTGCTGGTGTGCATGATAATTAGCTCGTAATCTTTAGCAATTTCGATTACATCTTCTACTGTTTGGCCATGTGGTGGTGCATCCACAAGCTTACTACCAGGTACAAGGGCTGCGGGTTGCGCCAGCCATGTAGGATACCAGAAGGAAGTAATCTCGCGCTTGGCTTGGTATCTCGAACCTGCACCACCATCAAACCCATCGAAGGAAGGAGGACTGAGAAACAAAGTTCTTTTCACAGGTATATTTCCTTGTATATAGTTTGAAGGTTTTAGACTTTTTTACGATAAAACCTCAAAAACAGCATATGCGATCGCAGTCCTAAATCATTCATTAAATTTTCTATTTCTCTGGAGTTAGCGAAAAATATTTTTTAATTGAACCACACCAGACGCAGAGAAAACAAAGAGATAAGGAATGATCTAGGACTGCTATATATCAATAAAAGTGTTTACTGATAAGCATAATTTATCGAACAGAATACATGCGTCAGTCGTCAGAATACAGGAAAGGTATTCTGTACGAAAAAGCGGATAGCGTAGCGTAAAGCCTACGGCATGGCAACTCTTGGAGACGCTACGCGAACGCTTAGAGCGACTGTGCGTAGCGTCTGAATAATCGGCGTTTTTGCACCCCCACCAAATTTTCTTGTTTTGTGGTCTTCTCTACGAGACGCAAGCGCGAACAATCAGTCGCGGGTCTGAATAAGAGACTGATAGCGTTACGCTTTCTCGTGTCCGCGTACTCCTGCGGAGGACAAGCTACGCGTAGCGTCTGTCTGCGACACGCTGCGCGAACGTAGAGAGCGTCTTGATTCTGACGAATGTATTCTGACTTCTGAATTCTTCTTCAACTTTGTTTTGCTTTTTAGCAAAATGACATCTTGACAGTTAGCTACGAACTTTGGTAAGGACTTTTTGGGAATAAAAGGAAGCCGATTCTTCGTTTTTGGCACAATCTTGGGCAAACTTAATCAAATGATGTCCGACAAGTCCAACGTGAATCAAGTTTTCAATATTACCTGCTTTCAATGCTGGCTTGGCCATTTTCCAGAAAGTCTGACGATAGTTACTAAATATGCCTATCCGCAGCAAAATATTAGCTAAATAAGTTAGACCTTTGCGAATATTAGCCGCAGAAGCGCGAGATGGGCTGTTAGGTATTTCGATGCGGTTTGGGTAGGTGTGTTCCATGTTGTAGGCAAACCGTTGATATAAAAATTCTGGCTCATAAGCAGTTGTGATGCAGCGCCGCCACATCTCAATAACTTGCTCGTAGGGCATCAAAAACTCAACATTTGATTCGCGGCTTTCATCATAGATAAGTCGTCCTTCTGCTTCTAACCTCCGCCATAATGGAGTTCTCGGTAATGCATGAAGCAGGTTAATTGTCAACATGGGAATTTGGGATGCCCGAATAAATTCGATAATTCGGTCTGCTGTTTCTGGTGTATCTGTATCCAGCCCGATGATGATTCCTGAAACTACTTCCATGCCATAGCTATTTAAAATCTGAATCGCTTTTAAGATTGGCATACTCAGATTTTGGTCTTTGGAAATAGCATGGAGAGCATTTGGTTCAGGTGTTTCAATACCACAAAAGATTGTGCAAAAATAAGCTTCGCGCATCATCTCTAGCAGTTTTGGACTTTGAGCTAGGTTGAGCGTTGCTTCACAGGCAAACTGGATGGGGTAGCCATTGCGTTTTTGCCAGTCAATCAGATGAGGAAGTAACTTCATGGCGGCGCGGCGATCGCCAACAAAGTTATCATCGACAAAATACACTGCCCCCAAATTACCAGATTGTCGCATTGCATCTAACTCTGCGACTACTTGCTCTGGTGTTTTCATCCTGGGGCTGTTGCCATAGAGTTCTGGAATATCACAAAACTCGCAGCGATAAGGGCAACCACTGGAAAATTGCACATTTGCCAGGAAATAATCATTGATATTCAGCAAATGATAAGCTGGGGTGGGAAACTCGGTTAAGGGTAAACGTTCTTTAGTTTCAAACCGAATTTGCGCTTGGGGACGTTCCAGATTTTGGTCTAAATATTCGATCATGCGATCGCTAGCATCTCCCAACTCACCCAAGTGTAAAATGTCAAACTCAGGATAATATTCTGGACACCCAGATACTGAGGGGCCACCTACAACTGTAATTTTGCCGGCTCGATGGGCAAGTTCATTAATTTGATTAATCTGTGGTTTTTGGATATGCATTCCACTCACAATCACCACATCAGCCCATTGGTAATCAGCCCTACTTGCTGATTTGACATTTTCATCAATAAACCTCACTTCCCATTGTTTAGGTAAGTAGGCAGCCACAATTAAAATACCTTGGGGTGGCATAAAAGCCCGAACGCTACCCATGAGTGGGTAGGCGTGATGAAAAGTACCAAAGGACCGGCTGTATTTGGGAAATATACACAGAATGCGTCGATGGTGCGAGGGAACGTAGCGGGTTCCTTGAGCAGTAGGAGCGGTTTTTGAATCGCCCGCTACATGAATTTGTTTATCTAAAGACTTCAGATTCACAGTCATCGCAAATTTCACCCTGGAAAACTGAGCAGCTAATTTGACAGTTTATTGACAAAATCAGCTATTATTTCAACTAGCTTACCAAAGAAAGGCAGTTATGCTAGAGATGAAACAATGCGGTGAGCCAGCGTGGCATGAGAAATCCGTAATATCATGTCCGGTAGCATACCCATAATAAAAGAACCCCACCCCCAACCCCTCCCCGCAGGCGGGGAGGGGAGCTAAAGCGCAGCTTTGGCGGGGTGGGGTTCCGGGTATTATGCTTAATTACCCGGACATGATATAAGTGATCGATCACAAACTAAGTAGCAGAATAGCCCTTGTGATTGCAACTCTTGGAGACGCTCCGCGAACGCTTCGCTCGCAATGACTGTAAATATTTTTGTCCGATTACTTATTTTTCTTTTTTCGGATGAAACCACCCGGTACTTAAAAAGCGGGCTGGGGGGTTTCTTATCTATAATCTTGCTTTTGGATACTCCCTAAACGAGCCGCATCACGAATATTATATTCAGGACGAGTAAAGCGATTTAGCTGCATCTCAAAAAAATCTCGATTGGCTTGTAAATGCTTAGGATTTTGGTCATCCAATGGATATAAAAGTGCAGTTCGCAAAGCTTGAATTACCGCAGAAGTGACACAGTACATTGAGCGTTGAAAACTAACTCCCAACTGAATCAACATATCTTCTTCACCCCGGCAATGTTTGCTGTAGTAATCTACAAGATATGGTGGCAAAAAATGCAGCATATCTTGCATTAATAATGTCGGGGGAATGCCAGCAGTACCCACTGGAAATACATCAGCGTAAAGAATGCCGAAGTGAAAATCTTTTTGGTCTTCTGGTACTTGACGCGCTTGAGCATTATAAGATTTTGTCCCTCGGAAGGGTGCAGTGCGGTAGAAAACTGCTTCTACGTAAGGTAATGCGGCTTCATATAGCCACATGAAACCCTTAGATTTGGGGACAATTTCATAGCATTCGCCCCGAATATAAACGTGATGGTAAATGGGACGACCTGCGATCGCAAATATACCATTAACTAAGAAACTCATTGCCTCTGGGACGCTGTTAATTGTCCCTTCGTCATAGCGATCGGACATTTCAAAGAATACCGGAGCCATCACTTCCCAGAATAAGCCCAGATTAGCGTAGTATGACATCTGGCGGCACTGTTCTAAAAACATATCGGGGAACAGCTTGTAAAGTCCCAGCATTACGGGATTCCCTTGGAAGTAAGCTTTAATTGCCTTGTCAGCGTTGGCTTTGTATTCTTTTGAATCTAGGTAAGGGTCAAATTGCCCACCCATCCCTCTGTGCCACAACATAGCCCGCATACAAGCTTCCGCAAATTCCATGTTAATGCGATCGTGGAACAAGTGATGCAACAACTTCGGCATTTTGAAAGTTTCACCCTTCTCAATAAATGCCAAAAGTTCTGGATGTGCAGTAGCTTCGCCGCGCCAAATTCGTAAATCGGCATCATCGCCAGCATAATGATTATGCAGTTCTAAATACTCTTTGGGTAAGAAGTATTTAAAGAAGGGAAGCGGGTTTAAAAATTCGTGTTCGGCAATATAAAGTAGGTCACGCCAGTAAAAATCCATCGGCACAGCATATGCTTTGTATAAACCGATGATTTGCATCAAATTTTCTGGGGTATCGGGTAACATTGCACCGCCTGCTTCTAGGCGGTGAATTACTTCGGCAAATTCGTGCTTTGAAGGAGGTAATTTAATTGCTGTTTTAATTGCTGTCATGGTAATCGTAAATTGGTAGAGACGCGATTAATCGCGTCTGGGGGATAAATTTTGAGAGGCGATAAATCGTGTCTGGGGGATAGGTTTTGAGACGCGATAAATCGCCGTCTCTACAAGTGTTTTGATTTATTTCCTATTTCACCGCTACTTGAGAGATGACGGTTTTTTCCAAAGAGGGAATTGTAGCCACCATTGTTGTAGTTGTGGATTCACTCCAACGCACTAACCAAGTGGGTTGTACTCCCAAAAAGATGATAAAAGCTGCCAAAATTAAAGCTGGTATTTTCTCAGACCATAAAACTTTCGGATAGTAGGCTAAGTTATCGAGTCTGCCAAAACAGGTTCGGTTGAGGAGAATCACAAAATAAACTGCGGTTAATCCACTAGCGACTACACACAAAATTGTCGGAATGGGAAAGATAGAGAAACTACCTTGAAAGACGATAAATTCCGCGATGAATCCTGTTAAACCGGGGATACCAGCACTAGCCATACCACTTAAAACTAGTAAGGCGCTAATTAGGGGTAAACCGCGTATGGGACTCATTAAGCCATTGAGTTTATCTAACTCGCGGGTGCCAACTTTGGCTTCCACGACTCCCACCAAGTGGAAGAGAATCGCCAGGATGATACCGTGGCTAAACATTTGGGCGACTGCACCCACAAGTGCTAAAGGAGTACTGGCGGCAGCAGCTAGTAAGATATAACCCATGTGGCCGACGGAACTGTATGCTACCATGCGCTTGATATCTTTTTGAGCGATCGCAATTACTGCCCCATACATGGCGCTGACTGCTCCCCAAATTGCCAAAGTCGGTGCAATAATACTCCAAGCATGGGGAAACATACCTAACCCAAACCTCAACAATCCATAAGTTCCCAACTTTGCTAATACGCCACCGAGAAGAATAGCAATTGGTGCTGAAGCCTCAACATAAGCATCGGGTAGCCAAGTATGGAAGGGAACTAAGGGAATTTTAATCCCAAAACCTAATACTATCCCTGCTAGTAAAAGGATTTGTTTTGCTGTTGATAGATTTTCTGTAGAGAATGCATCAAAAGCAAAATTGGTAGAACCACTCAGCCACACCATACCTAAGAATGTTGCCAGAATTAATGCTCCTGAAACAGCAGTATAAATCAGGAATTTAATCCCAGCATAAGCCCGTTTTTCCCCTCCCCAAATTGAAATTAGTAAGTAGAAGGGGATTAATTCTAGTTCGTAGAATAGGAAGAATAGCAGTAAATTTTCTGCTAAAAAAGCACCTGCGACTCCTCCACTAACTAATAAAATCATCGAGTAGAACAGCCGGGGACGTTCAGTTTCTTTACTACTGCTGTAAATAGCAATCCAGGTGAGCAGGCTATTTAACACCAACATCAATATAGAAAGCCCGTCAACACCTAATTGATAACTCAAACCAAGGGTTTCATTCCAGGGCAAATACTCTTGAAATTGCATTCCGGGATTGCTGATATCAAATTTTAGCAGGATAAAAAGGTTCCAAAATAGAACTATCCCAGAAAAAATTAATGCTGTTAAACGAATGCGATGTTTAGGGATACTTACAGGTAATATTGCTATTAAAACAGCAGCGAAAATTGGCAGCCAAATCAAGACGCTTAACATGGTAATTTTGTCCTTTGTCTTTTCCTCGTTCCCAGTCTGAGACTGGAAACGCACTTCATTGCGGTGCCGCGAATTCGTGAGGCAGCAGCCCCTAAATTTGCATTCCCAGTCTCCGACTGGGGACGAGATTTAAAAAGCTAGTACAGCGCGGCGGAAATAAACAATCCATTCCAAATCAACAAAACGCTTACGCTGTATTAGTTTTGACTTTTGACTTTTGAATGCGTGACTTCCGCCTTGCGGTACTAGCCTACTATAGTGATTGCGCCAGTATCTAAATCGTAATAGCCACCGACTATTTTCAGTTTTTCTGCCTTGATTAACTCAGATAAAACTGTTGATGATTTCAATTTCTTGATTTGCGCCAAAATATTTGCTTTACAAGCATTTTCTAACTTATCTCCTGATTTATCTTTTGAGCTTTCTACACTTGGTTTAATTGCTTCAAGTAAACTTCCAATTTGTCCAGGTACTGGATCGCCTTTCATCGCCGCTTGTACCGCACCACATCTTTCATGCCCTACTACCATGATCACTTTGGAACCTAATACTAAACTGCCAAATTCTAAGCTACCAATTTGCTGTGTTGTGGCAATATTACCAGCTATCCGGCAGACAAATAAATCTCCAAGTCCTTGGTCAAAAACAATTTCTGAAGGGACTCGTGAATCTGCACAACCGAGAATAGAAGCGAAAGGCTTTTGACCTTTAGCAACTTCGACTAAACGTGAATAGCTTTGGTCGGGATTACGACGTTTTCTTTTGGCAAACCTTTCATTTCCATCTAATAGCTCTTGCAATGCCTTATCGGGGGTAATATCATCTTCTGCTAAGGCTTTTTCGGGTGCAAGTAAGTTTGAGCTAAGTCCGGCTGTCAATACACCTGTACCGATCGCACCTGCACTAAACTTAAATAAACTTCTTCTAGAAAGATTTATCTGGGGATGTTGTATGCTCATGAAATTATTCTCACAATATTAAACTGTTAACTTTTAGGAGGATAGTTACTGCTACCCATATGTCGAGATTTGAAAAATCACATTTAAAAACTGCACTCCCCAAAATGACCAAGTTACCCAGATTCCTAAAACGCCTACTCCTAAAAGAACAGTTAAGGCATAAAATTGGGTTTGTCCAGAGGTGCTGTATTTGAGAGTTTCGCTACCTAATAGGGAAAATAAACCAACCAAATTAACGATGCCATCGACTACAAGGCGGTCAATCATATCGGCAAGTTGGGAAATTTTGGCAACGCTGAAAATAATGGTCATCCGATAGAGTTTGGGGGTGTAAAAGTCGTATGCCAGTAAGTCTTGTAAACCTTTCCAAGGGAGGCGAATCGGTTTAGGAATATTGCCTAAATAAATCAGTCCAGTGATGCTGCAACCGGAAATACTCGACCAAATTAAAAGTAGTGTGACATCTTTATTTAGACTTGCCCAATCGGGTAAAATTGATAAGCTTTGCAACACTAAAGGAAGATGTAAACTGACACCAAGTAAAATCATCATTGGCAAAATCATCGGCCAGTGTGCTTCAGGCGATCGCTGACTCATTTGTGTAGCTTTACCGCCAAAAATCAAACCGAATTCTCTGGTTAAACTCACGGCTGTTAAAGTATTTACCGCTATCACTACTCCCACTAACCAAGGCTGCGTTTCCCACAAACCATCTGCTAATTTGATCAACGCCCAAAAGCTACCCAAGGGTGGAAAACCAATTAATCCCAAAGTCCCGACGATAAAGGCTATTGCTGAAATTGGGCGACGTGTCCACAATCCGCCTAATTGGGTGACATCTTGGGTGATGCTATTCCAGATAATTCCCCCAGTACTCATCACCAACAAGGCTGCTGATATGGCATGGGTGAGTACTAACAACAGTGCCGTTTCGGGTTGTTGCACTCCCACGGCGATGAATACTAAACCCATATATGCGCTGACAGAATAGGATTGGCAGCGTTTAAGATCAATTTGAGCGATCGCAATTAAAGAAGCACCTAACGCTGTCACTACCCCAATACCCACCATCGCTGAGGAAACTATGGGCGAGATGGTTAACACAGGTTGCAATTTAATCAGCACCCATGCACCACTAGCGACTACTACCGAATTCCGCAAAATCGTACTGGGAACTGGGCCTTCCATTGCTTCATCCAACCACAAATGCAGGGGGAACTGGGCGCATTTACCCATCGGCCCAGCAATTAAGGCTAAACCTACCAGTGCCATAGTTGTCGGGTTGACGTTAGCAGTAGCCGCCCACTTGGCTAGTTCTGGATAACTCCAAGTCCCGGCTAGGGGCCATAGTGCCAACACGCCCATCAGTAAGAATAAGTCTCCCACCCGCTTAGTTAAGAAAGCATCTCTCGCACCTGAAACTACCAACGGCTGACTAAACCATAAGCCCACTAAGAGGTAGGTTCCCAGCGTCAGGACTTCCAAAATTACATAGCTAAAGAACAAGTTATTACACAGAACAAGGGCACATAGTCCCGCTTCAAATAATCCTAATAACGAATAGAAGCGTCCCCAACCCCAATCCATTTCCATGTAGCCGATCGCATAAATCTGCGCTAGCAAATTCAAGCCAGTAATCAGAACCAAAGCGCCGACACTCACTGAGGAAATTTCTAAAGCAATAGTCAAGTCTAAACCAGCCGTAGATAACCAAGGAATAAATACTTCTTGGGCTGGCTGATTCCAAGTTGCTTGTAAAGCGATCGCACTATGTACAAACGCCAAAAATGTCATCACCAAGTTTACATAACCCGCCGGTCTTGGCCCGGTTTTCCGAATGATCCCCGGCGACCAGGGCACGGCTAATAAGCCACCTATTAAGGCATAGCAAGGAACTAGCCAAACAGTCTCAAGTAGAAACTGAGCCATCAACTTACCTCTAAATGTTCATCAAAAGTTCAGGGTTTTAAATCAACTGGCGTTGATCCCAGCTAACCCAGCGATGTCTACGACGGGCGTAGCTGCCGCTAATGCAAATTTATCTTTTTTTAATTTTCTTAGAAACAGCTTACCGTTATCTTAAGCAAAATGGAATTAGTTAACTAAATAAATTTGAGATAATTACTCTAATTAATTCTTATATAATCAACTATTTGATTAATGAATAATAACTATTGTTTTTTATCTATGATTTAACCGTGGTATTAATCAATGCTGATCATTAAAATTGATATACACCAGGAGTCAGAAGTCAAAAGTCAGGAGCCAGAATTTGGAAGTAAAACAGTCTTTATACCTGGCTTTGAGACTTGGCTTGTGTACTTCAGCTTCCTTGAAATCCTCTAAGATGAAAGCTTCGTATCATACTACAATTGAAGAATTGCGTCAAATCTACCAGGTGCCGAAATCTGATACGCAACCAGAAGTTTAGAGGCACGTCACCTCTTGGTTTTTCAGGGTTTGAAACTGTTCAAATACTGGAAATTAAACTTTTGAGCATGGATCGGATGATGAGCATTTGAGAGAGAATAAAGGCTGAAAGTGTTGATTTTACGATGGTTAGTGCGTTCTTCGTGGCGGATGGTGGCGATCGCGATCGCTACCGGATTCTTGAGTGGCGGTAGTAGTGCTGGCTTGATTGCCTTAATTAGCCATGCTGCAAGTAGCGGTACTGCTTCCCGCCTCACATCGATAATTTGGGGTTTTGCGGGGCTGGCAATAGTTGCCCTGATTACCAGTATCATTTCTCAAGTGATGCTGATTCGCCTTTCTCAGAATGCAGTTTTGAAATTACAGATGGGTTTGAGTCGCCAAATTCTCGCTTCAAAGTTGAGTAATCTGGAACGCTTAGGAAATCCTCGATTATTGGCAACTCTCACAGAGGATATCCAGGCGGTTGCTAATGCTGTTTATCAGATGCCTTTCATTTTTATTAATTTAGCGATCGTCCTGGGTTGTATAGCATATATAACCTGGCTCTCTTGGTTAGTATTGTTGATGGTTTGTGTTATTTCAGTAGTAGCGATCGCTAGTTGTCAGTGGCTACTCACCAGAGGCGGGAAATTGCTCGCCTTAGCTCGTGAAGATGAAGATCATCTATTTAAACATTTTCGCACCATTACCGAAGGAGTCAAGGAACTCAAGCTAAATTACAGGCGACGTCAAGATTTTTTAGAAGAAAAACTGCAATCAACTGCTAACGAATTCCGTCATCACAACGTTAACGGCCTAACCCTTTTTGCCATAACTACAAGCTGGGGTCAACTCGTATTCTTTTTTGCCCTCGGTTTTGTACTGTTCGCGCTACCTAATCTGCTTACCATCAATCGCGAAACTCTCTCTGGCTACATTTTGACCTTCACTTACTTGGTGTTACCAATGGATAACATCATCAGCAAACTTCCGTTATTAAGCAAAGCCAGCATTGCCTTGAAAAAAATCGACTCACTGGGTTTATCTCTAGCTAGTGGAACTGAAATATCGACTGTTCCACCTGCGATTAAATCTGACTGGCACAGCTTGAAATTTGAAAGTGTTACCCACACTTACAAAACAAATCAAGAAGACAATAGCTTTATTTTTGGCCCCATCGACTTGACACTTTATCCTCAAGAATTAGTCTTCATTGTTGGCGGGAATGGTAGCGGTAAATCTACTTTAGCGAAACTACTTACTGGACTTTACATTCCTGATGACGGCGAAATTTGGTTCGATAATGAGCTAATTAGCGAACAGAACCAAGAATGGTATCGCCAGCATTTTTCTGTAGTATTTTCCGACTTTTATTTATTTGAAGAACTTTTAGGATTAAAAAATTTTAACTTGGATGCTCAAGCCACAAAATATTTAAAACAACTGCAACTAGACCATAAAGTTAAAGTTGAAAATGGTCAACTTTCCACGACAGCACTTTCTCAAGGACAACGGAAACGGCTAGCTTTGCTCACAGCCTACTTGGAAGATCGACCAATTTATCTATTTGATGAATGGGCAGCCGATCAAGATCCAGTATTCAAAGAAATATTCTACACTCAACTTTTACCAGAACTGCGATCGCGGGGCAAAACAGTGCTGGTGATTAGCCACGACGATCGCTATTTTCATTTAGCAAACCGAATTATCAAACTTGACTATGGACAAATAGAGTATGACAAAACTTAACCCAAGCGTATTGGGTTAAGACAAAGCTGTTTCATTTTTCATTTAATCGAACCACATATGTTGTAGGGGCACAGCAATGCTGTGCCCCTACCGCGTAGTCTATTTACCTAAAAATTGCTGTAAGAATAGCGGCCACAACCTATTCGCTGGCAATAACTATATCGTTGGACTTAATAACGGCATAAGCCTCTTTCCCTTCAGACAAACCCAACTCTTCAACCGATACTCTGGTGATAATCGAAGTTAACACAACTTTCTGAACAATCTCCAGCGTCACCTCACTATTAACGGCTCCAGTGACAACTCGTTTAACAACACCCTTTAGAATATTGCGGGAGCTAACTTTGAGTGATTTCTTTTGAATAGTAATTTCTATCTCAGGCTTTTGAGTGTAGATATCTTCCTCTTCTGTGTTTATGGTTGGTAGCGAGTTGGATGGTGAAGAGTGTTGATTAAGACCACGTACCAATTCCCGAAGAATCTCCGTTTTGGTTCGCTGAGACTGGCCACAAAAGTCTTCCAAAATCTTTCGCTCCTCTTCTGAGGTTTGGAATGTGACCCACCCTTGTTCTTTTCTAGGCATAATTTTACCGATATAGTTGGGCAAATCTTGGTATTATTGTTACGATTTTACCTAGCATCAATTTTAGAAAAAAACCTCTCAAACACCTTTTTTATGAAAAGAAGACAACTTTTTGGCTTTCTGGGTATAGCGATTGCTGGCTTGCTGCTAACAATTGGTTTACCGTTAGTTACTCCTTCTCCTGTAATAGCACAGTCAAACACCAGCATACTTGTGTCCGCAGCCGCCAGCCTAAAAGAGGCACTGGAAGAAATTAAGCCTCTTTACCAACAAAGTAAATCAGATGTCAACATTAGTTATAACTTTGGGGCTTCTGGTGCCTTGCAGCAACAGATTGAGCAAGGGGCACCAGCAGATATCTTTATTTCTGCTGGCAAAAAGCAAATGGATGCCTTGGAAGAAAAAGGACTCTTGCTAACAGGTAGCCGTACTAACCTGGCAAATAACCGTCTAGTCTTGATTGTGGCTCAGGATGTTGTAGGCATCAGTAGCTTCTACGATTTAAGAGATAGTAAGATTAAAAAAATTGCGATCGGTGAACCCAGAAGTGTACCCGCCGGTCAATATGGAGAGCAAGTCTTAAAGAAATTGAAACTTTATGAGCAGGTGAAGTCAAAATTGGTTTTTGCTAACAATGTGCGTCAAGTTTTGGCAGCAGTAGAAAGTGGTAACGCCGAAGCGGGTTTAGTTTATGCTACGGATGCCAAAATTTCTAACAAGGTAAAAGTCGTAGTCGCTGCTGATGATAAGTTTCACTCACCGATTGTCTATCCGGTAGCAATAATTAAAAGCAGTAAAAATACTTCTGCTGCCAAAGAGTTTGTCGAGTTTCTATCTGGCAGTCAAGTCAAAAATGTACTCAAAAAAGATGGTTTTATTGTGCCTTAAATAAGAATGCAGATATAGCAGTTCCCAGGTGGATGAAGTAGATATCAAAACCTCACCCCAATCCCTCTCCGAACTCACGGAGAGGGGAGATAAAGCACAGCTTTATCAGGGTGAGGTTAAGCTGTACCAGTCTTGTTAATTGAGGTCTAAGAAGCTGTAGACTGTAATTTTTCTAATCGTGCCAGCACTTCTGAACTGTGAATAGTTGGGTTGACTTTGACAAAAGTCTCGCGCAAGACGCCCTGAGGATCGATGATAAAACTGTGGCGCATAGATAAAAAGCCGAGCCACGAGCCGTAAGCTTTACTCACTGAACCATCAGTATCAGCCAACAGGGGAAATTTTAGTCCCTCTGAATCACAAAATTTGGCGTGGGAATCAATGTCATCAGCACTTACGCCAATAATCTGGGCGTTCTTTTGCAGGTATTGGGGTAAGTCTTGCTGAAAACGACGAGCCTCTATAGTACAACCAGAGGTGAAGTCTTTAGGATAAAAGTAGAGGACTAGCCACTTACCGCGCAAGTCAGAGAGGGAGATTTTGCCATCACCTGTATTGGTTGGCAAAGTAAACTCTGGCGCAGGTTGATTAATTGCAGGAAGTTTACCACCAAGAGCATCAGCAGCAGGGGTAAAATTCAGCCAGCTGATGACAGAAATACAGCTGGCAAATAATATGCTTAAAAAAGTGCGGCGGGAAATCATGGTGCAAACCAGAATCACAACTTTACACAAGTTTACAATTCTTGGTTGCTAGTAATCTCACTCTAGATCAGATTTGGGAGGAATATCTATGCTTTCGATGTATTGGCTATCTAGGAGAAAAGCTCCCCTAGCGAAGCGAATACCCCAATATCCACCCGGTCTGCGGTCAATGACTATACCCTCTTCGCCAATATGAATTACATCGGGTGGGCGCAGCATGGGCATAGGTTCAGCAGTTTTGACGTAGGCTGGTAGTGCCACGACACGGACTTTACTACCAATTGCAAATTCTTTGGACATCTTAATCAAGCTAGGAGTTTTGAATTAACTCATAACTCATAACTAGCTTGAAAGTCTACTATATTGCAATACAGTTCAGTTAAGGCTAAAAACTAAAATCGGTGTAGGTTGGGTGGAGCGGAGCGCAACCCAACTGATTATCAGGATGTTGGGTTACGCAAAGCCTTCACCCAACCTACAATTTTTTTTGCTACTTGATCAAGCTAGGAGTTTTGAATTAACTCATAACTCATAACTAGCTTGAAAGTCTACCAAATTGGGCATGGGAATAAATAGGGAAAGGGAAAGGGGATGAAGTTTTTCCCCTTTCCGCATCTTCTGCAAGAAGTCTATTAATTTTTGACTATGGAAAACAATGTCTATCTTGGAATTAGATGGGCAGCATTGCCCACCCCAGATTAATTAAGTATTTTTTAAAAGATTGGGGATTATCCGGGATTCCTTTGTTGACGATTTGGACGTGATTGCTCTAGTTTTTGGCGCTGTTCGGGGGTGAGGACTCCTTGAATCTGTTGTTTTTCTGACTCCCGAATTTGTCGTATTTGGGTTTTCTGTGCTTCACTCAGATTTAAGTCAGCAAAATCACCTTTTCCGCGACCATGATGCTGACCTGGTTGCCGTTGGCCTTGACCTGTTTGCCCCTGAGCCTTACGTGCTTGCCACTCAGCCCGATGCGCTTGTTTTGCTGCCTCTAATTTTGCCTTTTGTTCTGGGGTGAAAACTGCCTCCATTTTGGTGCGGCTATCACGGCGAATTGTCTGAATTTGGCTTTTTTGGGCATCTGTTAGATTCAAGTCTTTCCAAGGGCCTCTTTCTTTTTGGGGAGTTTGTGCAAGTAGCACGGGTGAAGCAGAGGCTGTTTGGGCGTGAACAGCAAAGGAGGTTGCAGTTAAAGTAAGAGCGAACGCTCCAGCGACTAGCGATAATGCTTTGAATTTCATTATTTGTTTCGTGGTTTTTTCTTGGTTAGATGTCACTATCATAAGAACTTATCTTCAGTAGTCACATGAGGAGAAAGTCATGGTTTTACCCATGACTAAAGTCATGATTCAATTTTGACAAATGTGATTGACAATAAATAGTTAGGAGTGGGGAGTTAAGAGTTAAGAGTTAGGAATTTGGAATAAGCAAGATTTTTATTATGATTGATTTATATAGCAATCCTATCTGAGTTGTGAAAATTATTTTGTTTAACGCGGCTCAAATATTCGCGACTCCTAACTCCTAACTTCTAACTCCTAACTCCTAACTAATCCATAACTGGAGCGAAGCAACTGATGAATCGTCCAATTCAAATTAAGAAACACCCTTTTCCGTCTCTACTTTATCTGGAGTGGACACTACTGGCGATTACTGCATTGACAGCAGTTATACCACCTCCGTTACGGCAATTTCGTCCTAAGCCTCCAGAACTATCAATTTGTGGTGTATTTCCAGACTTGTCAGGTTGTAGCATATTGCCACAACTGTCAATTTATAGTCTGATTATTTTTGCGCTAATGGGTTTAACATTACCTAAGAATAACCAGATAACTAAGGTAGTCTACACAGCCATTGAAATTTTATTGATTTTAATGACTGGACTTTTTGGTGAGAGATTTGCTCGCCTTTTCCCCTTTCTTTACATAATTTTAGTTACTCGCAGTTGCTTAATATTTCAGTTACCTGGGCGTTTATTCGTTACAAGTCTATCATTTAGCTTGTTTCTATTTACGACACAACTAAAGTACCAGTTATTTAATTTTCAAGCATCACCACAGGCGCAAGAACGCTTTCGATTTCTGAGCTTGAATTGGTCGCTAGTATTTGGCTTAAGTTTAGTTTTTGTGTTGTTGATGATGAATGCAGTATTATCTGAACGGCACAGTCGAGAAAAACTAGCGATCGCTAACGAAAAACTCCGTCAATATGCCATGCGAATTGAAAATCAAGCTACCTTAGAAGAACGTAACCGCATTGCTCGTGAAATTCATGATTCATTAGGGCACTCTCTAACTGCTTTAAATCTGCAATTAGAAACTGCTTTAAAACTATGGCAATCTAACCCAATTAAGGCTGAAACATTTCTAGCAACAGCAAAAGAATTAGGTTCAAAAGCGCTAAAAGATGTCCGCCAATCTGTTTCTACTATGCGTTCTAATCCCTTACAAGAGCAATCTTTAGAACTGGCGATCGCTAGTCTTTCAGAAAATTTTCATCGCTCCAATGGCATTTTACCAATTTATCAAATCAACATTGAATATACTCTGCCACCTGAAATCAATACCGCTATTTACCGGATTACCCAAGAATCATTGACAAATATATCTAAATATGCGTATGCAACAGAGATTAAACTAGAACTCACTACCACAAGAGGAAATTTACGATTGATAATTCAGGATAATGGTAGAGGTTTTGATTTAGGGCAAAATACTACTGGTTTTGGACTTCATAGTATGCGCGATCGCACTTTAGCAATAGGAGGTGAGTTTAATATTAATAGCGCTCCTGGTTCTGGTTGCAAAATTATAGTTAATATTCCCTTAACGAGGTTGACATGATGATTAAAGTGTTGCTGGTAGATGACCAAAGTTTAATTCGTCAAGGTTTAAAAGCTTTATTGGAGCTAGAACCAGATATAGAGATAGTGGGAGAAGCAGAAAACGGTGAACAGGCGATTAATTTAGTTGCTCAATTACAGCCAGATGTAATATTGTTGGATATCAGAATGCCGATTATGGATGGAGTTGCAGCCACGCGCGAAATTCAAAAACGTTTTGCCAAAACTAAGATTTTAGTACTGACGACTTTTGATGATGATGAATATGTGTCAGCAGCGATGCAAAATGGAGCAATGGGTTATTTATTGAAAGATACACCATCAGAAGAATTAGCTGTTGCTATTCGTGCCGTTCATAAAGGATATACTCAACTAGGCCCAGGTATAGTTAAAAAACTGTTGACTCAGTTTTCTCATGTTGCACCAACCCAGTCACTGCCTGTACCATCTAGTTTAGGTGAACTTACTCCTAGAGAAAAAGAGGTTTTGCAGTTAATTGCTACAGGCGCTAGTAACCGAGAAATTGCTCACCAACTCTACATTTCTGAGGGGACAGTAAAAAATCATGTTACGAATATTTTAAACAGGTTAAATTTGCGCGATCGCACTCAAGCTGCAATTTGGGCAAATACATATTTATCCTATTTAAATGAGCCAAGTTAAATAATTCCTAATTTATAATTATAACCTCTATAGCAATTCTATTTGATTCGTGAGAATTGCAGCAGATCCCCAACTGATCGTTAAACTTGAACCTAAAACTCTCTGGTGGACATTTATATACTACACTTGTACTATATAAATGAGTCTTGATTACGCTTAATTGTTTTATGGAAGTGATTTTAGGTGATATCACAAAGCTAGAAGTTGATGCGATCGTCAATGCTGCAAATACTAGTCTGCTTGGCGGTAGTGGCGTAGATGGAGCGATACACAAGGCATCTGGAGCAGAACTAGTTGATGAGTGTAGGTCACTTAGAGGATGTAAGATTGGCGATGCTAAACTAACCAAAGGATATCGTTTACCTGCAAGCTTCATCATTCATACCGTAGGGCCAGTATGGCGAGGAGGTAATCACGGAGAACCTGAACTTCTAGCTCAGTGTTACCACAAATGTATGCAAATTGCCGCAGATAAACAGTTTAATAGTTTGGCATTTCCTTGCATTAGTACTGGTATTTACAAATATCCTAAAGCTTTAGCCGCTAAAGTGGCAGTGAAAATATGCGATGAACAGCTACAAAAGAATGGTTGTCCCCAAAGAATAATTTTTTGCTGCTATGACTCAGAAAACTATGGAATATATACGAATATTTTAGGACTTACGCATTAACAGAAGTAGTTCAAAAGGCTAGTTTTAAAAATAAGTTTTTTCATATAGCGCTTCTCGTTGGTATGCAATACACTCTCACCTCGCTTCCATTCCTCTCTGCTTTTAGGAAAGAGGTTTTGAGGCTTGCTTCCCAACGCTAGCTTTTTTAAGCGGCTGTTCTTGTTAGGTCTGTATTGAACTCAATTAAGAAGCGCTATAGCTTATTTAAATAACTCCAAGCATTCATTTTTTAAAACGCCTTTTGTGACTTTGATGTTTCTAAATGACTTAGCGATCACTTCCTCGCAAGATATATTAATTTGTGATTGATTTACCGAGATTAAATCTTGAATTGAAGCACCATATACAATTTCTGATAAACCACTCCAAACACAAGCAGTTGCACACATCGGACAAGGTTCGCCAGTTGTATATATGCTATAACCTTCTAAAGAAGGATTTTTTAGTTTAGCTGTTAAACTACGAATGACGTTGATTTCCGCATGGGCTGATGGATCGTTGTCTCTCCTCACAGTATTATGAGCTACGGCAAGGACTTCGTTATCTTTAACAATCACAGCACCATAAGGTGCATCTCCTTCTTTTGCTTCTGCCAAAGCTAAACGCATAAAATATTCTGGGTTCATATAAGCTGAGGTTAACATAAGGATAATGATTAATAATATCGTATTTCTAATGTTATAACTGAGAATTAAGATTAATTAATGGTCGAATATGTTACTCAGCAGACAAGAAACTGAATTTTACTTAGAAGACCTGGAAACACCAATAGGTAAAGCGATTAATTTAACACTTGCCTTTTTGGTGTTACTATCATCAGGAATTTTTGTGGCAGAAACATATAATATTCCTGATTCTACGCGGTTTCAGTTGAATGTAGCTGATACTGCGATCGTGATCATCTTCGCGGTGGAATATTCACTCCGTCTGTGGAGTGCAGAAAACAAAATTAAGTATATTTTTAGCTTTTATTCGATTATTGACTTAATGGCAATTTTGCCATTTTTTCTAGGGATGGTGGATATTAGCTTTATCCGCCTACTGCGATGGTTTCGGATTTTACGATTAATCAGATTTATAGATAGAAAATTTTTATTCGCCAGTATCAGCACCGAAGATGGAATGATTTTTACGCGAATATTATTTACATTATTTGCAATTGTTTTTATTTACTCTGGCTTAATTTATCAAGTCGAGCATCCGGTTAATCCTCAAAATTACGGTACATTTTTGGATGCATTTTATTTCTCTGTTGTCACAATGACAACTGTAGGATTTGGCGATGTTATTCCAATTTCTGAATTAGGGCGCTTGCTAACAGTATTGATGATTTTCACCGGAATTGCGCTGATTCCTTGGCAAGTGGGAGATTTAATTAAGCGAGTGGTGAAAACTGCTAATCAGGTAGAAACAGTTTGTTCAGGTTGTGGTTTGGCTTTCCATGATGTAGATGCTGGGTTTTGTAAAAGGTGCGGGACTAAGTTACCGACGTCACAGGGTTGATTGAGATGCGATCGCTACCTGCATAATATTAATCTAGGTTAAAATAATCTGTCTTTGGCAGCCGCTCAGGAAAGAGAATATAACCAATGCCTAACCTCAACCTCATTTCAGAATATAAAAGCTTTGGTGGCAAACTCGGCTTTTACAGTCATCACTCCTCCACCTGTAACGGTGAAATGCGCTTTGCTGTCTATCAACCACCACAAGCAAGTCAAAAACCTGTGCCGATTCTCTATTTCCTCTCTGGATTGGCTTGCACAGAAGAGAATTTTATGGTTAAGGCGGGAGTGCAACGCTTTGCGGCTGAGTACGGTTTGATATTGGTTGCACCAGATACTAGCCCGCGTAATACTGGCATTGCAGGTGAGGATGACGGCTGGGACTTTGGCACGGGTGCGGGCTTTTATGTTGATGCTACAGAAGAACCGTGGCGTCAACACTACCAAATGTATAGTTATGTCGTCCAGGAACTACCGGCTTTAATTACCGCAAATTTCCCCACCCAACCTGAAAAACAAGGCATTTTCGGTCATTCGATGGGGGGACACGGGGCGCTTGTCTGTGCGATGAGAAACCCAGAACTCTACAAATCAGTATCAGCTTTTGCACCGATCGCTGCACCTATGCGTTGTCCTTGGGGTGAAAAGGCTTTCAGTGGTTATCTTGGCAACAATCAAGAAAGTTGGCGTGCTTATGATGCTAGTGAATTAGTCAAAAAAGTAGGATATCACAGTCCGATTCTCATTGACCAAGGAACTGCTGATAAATTTTTAGCTGAACAATTACTGCCAGAGGTGTTTGAGCAAGCTTGTGCAGATCTTAACCAGCCGCTAAACTTGCGTTACCAAGAAGGCTATGACCACAGTTATTATTTCATCGCCAGTTTTATTGAAGATCATATCCGCCACCATGCGATCGCTCTTGCTTAATTTTACAGGTATCTAGAAATAAGGGCGATCGCCCGGTTGGAAAAGCTTCGAGTGATTGAGTTGGATCAATTGGTTTAGGCTGTCCAATCTTCAACGTTAAGATTCTCAATCTGTCCGAAGTCTTTTAGATTACGAGTCAGCAAAGTTGCTTGATGGGCAAGCGCAATCGCAGCAATTTTGAGATCCATTGAACCTAGTCGAGGATAGGATTTGCGAAGATTTTGGAACATTTGCCCTGCTCTTTCATCAAAACTGACGACAACGATGGTTCGGTAATTAAGAAGTTGATTTTCTAATTTGCGATACGCAGCGATTTGCCCTTCTATGGAATCGGCTTTGGCAATGTAACTGAGCCAACCCCGCATTTGTTCCTCGTAAGTCACGATCGTGGTGGCAACTTCATTGGGATTGATACGGGCTATTTTGGCAAGAAGTGGCTGGGCTGAAGCTCCACCTCGGTCAAAGACGCTGATATGGTCGGTATCGAGGAGGTACATCTCAAACGTCGAGGGGGGAGTCAGAATCAGGGCGAAGAGATTGACGGTATTGTTGCCCCAATTGCATCGCTTCGTCGTAAGCTGGATCATTGGCAAATGTGCCTAAAATGGTTTGCCACCAAGGAATAGGAGAAACGGGGAGTTGCTGCTTAAGGCGAGCAACCTCGGTTTCTAAAATTGCAAGTCTGGCTTCGATTTCGGGCGTTGACATAGGATTTTTTAATCGTCTATTGTTCTGATTATAAGAAACGAAGCTAAAAATGGCTCAATGATCGTGGTTGTCTTTACAATGCGTGGCGAACAGATCAGGATAATAAGTGCGAGAAAAGCGACAAAAATAGAGCGCAAGAAATATGAAGAAGGAATCTGAGTTCCCTTTCGAGAGGGCGAGGCGAGTCACACCAGAAGAAAGTGAGAAATTCAGAGAAGCGATTTCTGAACAGTTTGGCATGAAGTTGAGAAAGCGGGGTAGACCAGCAAAACATGAAGATGAGAAGTATGAATTAATTTCCCTCAGACTTCACCCGAAAGTCCTAGCCTGGGCAAAAGAAGAAGCCGAAAAAAGAGGTATTGGCTATCAAACAGTTATTAATGAGGTACTGCTAGAGCAAATTAGCTGATAGAGTGCGATCGCCAAAATAGCAATTGAGATCGCCGAAGTAGCAATTGAGATCGCCGAAATAGCAATTGCGATCGCCGAAATAGCAAATGGGTTCGCCGAAATAGCAAATGGGTTCGCCGAAATAGCAAATGGGTTCGCCGAAGTAGCAATTGCGATCGCCGAAATAGCAATTGCGATCGCCGAAATAGCAAATGGGTTCGCCGAAGTAACAAATGCGATCGCCGAAATAGCAAATGGGTTCGCCGAAATAGCAAATGGGTTCGCCGAAATAGCAAATGGGTTCGCCGAAGTAACAAATGGGTTCGCCGAAATAGCAATTGCGATCGCCGAAATAGCAATTGCGATCGCTGAAATAGCATTTGCGATCGCTGATCTTGTAGGTTGGGTTGAGCGTAAGCGTTACCCAACATTATTTTTATTTCGCTGATATTAGCCGTACCATCGCTGAGTGCATAGCAGTTAACCGCCGCACAATCTGGTCAATCTCCAAATCTAATATGCTGTAATCAATGACTGCCTGACGAATCGGTGTATGTCCTTGATTGATAGCTAACTCTTGTATGCGGGCTGTACGCAGTGCTTGCAGGTGCGGTTGGATTTTTTGCAGCGTTGCTTCCAAGTCAGGTAAGGGCGGTGGGGTAATTTCCTGCTGTACTGAATCAGCTAACTGCTCTAACACTAGCGAAATTTGGCGGACAAAGGTTTCTAATTCTGGGAGTGGCGCTGTTGTTCCTCGAAAATGTTCGAGATGTACTGCCAAAACTGTCACGGCGTTAGTGAAACGTCCTATGTACAGCAGCAGCGTCATCACTGGTTCTACTAATTCTTTGTGCATTTTGGGTTCGCGCAGCAATCCTTGGAAGGAGGCTTGGGCATTGCCAATTGCTAGTCCAGTTTGTCGCCGTTGACTGATAATGCTAGAGTCACGCTCTTTTGTGCCCTCGTAAACAGCCATCACATCCCGAAAGTATTTGTGACATTCTCGTAGCGCCGTGGCGAGTTGACTGGGTAAACGATCGCGTTCCCAATTTGGCCAGATAAAATAATGACTCGCAAAAGCTAGTCCCGCCCCAATTAAGGTATTCAACACCCGAAAGCCAGCAAATTGCCAGCTAATCGGATGACCAATATCGATAATCAGTAAGACAAATATTGACAAGAAAACCACCGAATATCCATAGTTAAAACGGATTAGGGAAACGCCAAAAAATACTGTCAGCAGAATGATCGTATCTAATACAGGCTTACTCGTGATGGTTGCAAGTAGGATAGCAGCTAAGACAGCTCCCAAGATAGTCCCGCCAACTCGCTGGAAAAACCTCTGGAAAGTTGCACCCAAGTTTGGTTTGAGGACTAGCATGATTGTCAGCGTTACCCAATAACCCATTGGTAAATTGGTAACTGTGTATAATATTACGCCTACAGCTAGACCGACACCAATGCGGAGAGCATGGCGAAAGATTGCTGAGTCTAAGGTGAGGTTATCTTTGAGTAAACTTAAGAGCGATCGCTGTTCCTCTTCAACTAAAAGAAGTCTATCTACATCACGTTGGCTGATTTTGCTGCGATCTGCCAGAGATTTAGCTGTCTGAGCCGTGTATTGCAATTGCTTGATCAGCTTTTCTACCATCAGCACCAGGTTACTGAGAGCAACGAGAGTTGTGTAGTCTGTCTCACTCCCCGCAATTGCTTTTCTTTGCAGACTTTCTTGTTCTTTCAGTGCCTCATAGATGCGGTTGAGATTCCCCAAGTCGATGCTAGCAGGCTTGCGAGATATGACTTTTGCTATGGCTTGAAGAATGACTGATATTTGTGCGAGTGCATCGTCTACTAATTGCTGGACTGCGTGATATTGCTGTTGTTGGAAGTGAGTTTCTAATAACTCGGTTAAGGCAATAACTGAGCCAAGCAAGCGATCGCCATCCTGAATTAGCAGCAAAAACGACTCATTCATCCAACTTCGAGCCGACTGTCCAATCCGTAATGTACCTAAAGTAGTCCGTGCTGTCTCTAATGCCTTTCTAATTTCGAGAATATTTTCAGGTGTTGCTACTTTACCGAGAAATGCCTGAATGTAGTTGGCGATTGCACTGAAGCAGTCAGCCAAAGCTATCCGTAGTGGGTCATAAGGTCTAAAAGGCCACATTACTAGGGTAAGTTGCATCGCCCATCCACCGGCAATTAGACATAGCAGCGATCGCATGAGTGCGACTTGCAAGTTTCCCGGCTGTGCGATCGTGGAAATAAATGATATCCCTACCACCAAACCGACATTTGCACCAGCATTACCGTACAGCGACGCAAAACCGGAAGCAAGCCCCCAGAAAAATGTCAGCACCACAGCTAACGCTGGAACTCTAGCGACTAGAGTACCCACAAATACTGAAACAGCTATTCCCAAAGTAGCGGCCGCCATCGCCTTAGCTTTGATCTGGTAAGGGCCACCAACATTAGCTAAGTTGACAAAGTAAGCGATTAAACCGACAAACAATCCGGTTTCCCTTTGGTTGATAAGTTGCCCAATTAGCATGGGAACCCCCAAAGCTAACGCAGCTCGCAAGCCGTTGGATATTGCTGGTTTTCCTGGCTCTGACTGGATCAGAAATCTGAGGAAATTACTTCGATTCAACTGCATTCTTTTTGTTAACAAAACAAAATCTTTATCTAGATTTTATTAATATTCTTATATATTTAGATTTATTTTAATTCATGGTGGGCAAGTCAGACAATTTTGGATTTTGGATTTTAGATTTTAGATTGACCCCAGCAATCAAGTCAGGGGCAAGTCATTTAATTTTAAATAATGGAACGCAAGAATCTTCTCTTCTTAGGCTCTGCCAACAATCCAAAATCCAAAATTTAAAATCTAAAATTCGGTGAGAGCTTTTCTAGGAACTGAATATTAGGATGCATATTTTGCCACTTTATAATTTATATAGGACTCCTATTTGATTTTTGAACAAATTAAGTACTAATCGAAAAGGCTTATTCCCTACTCCCCACTCCCTACTGCCCACTCCCAGCCTACGCAAGTCAGTTCAATAATCAAAGCGGATTACTATACTTAATTCTTTGTTAAAAAAATGTCAACGAATTGGATAGAACTTTTTTTGATACTGACATCATCGGCGATCGCTGTCATGGAAGCGATAAGATCAAAAATAAATTCATGCTGTGTTTATGGCAACCCAACTCAGCCAAGCCAAATCCCAAACTGAACTGGTAATATCTTGGGAAGCCTTGCCCAAGGATTTTCAACTAGAGGATGAACCAGTGGAGAATACAGGTCAGCCACTTTTGGCTGGTGCTTTGCGTGAAAGCTTAGAAATCAGTGGATTCATCCAACCCCAGATGTTGATAGCTTCAAACTTTGGTCTTTGTGCGACAATCAACGGGCAATTTATTGCCAAAGCACCTAACTGGGTTTATGTGCCATCGGTGAATCAAGTTGTGGGCAATCGTAAAAGTTATACACCCAATTTAGAAGGAGATATCCCAGCGATCGCCATCGAATTTCTATCGGAGACTGAAGGTGGAGAATATTCCGTAAAGCGAACTTATCCACCAGGAAAATGGTTTTTCTACGAGCAAATTTTACAGATTCCCATCTACGTAATTTTTGAACCAGATGGCGGTTTATTAGAATATTATCAACTGGAAAATAAACGCTATGAGTTAAAGTTACCCGACGAAAATGGTCGTCATTGGATTGATGTAATGGGCTTATTTTTGGGAACTTGGCAAGGAACAAAAGAAGCTCGCACTGGTTATTGGTTGCGCTGGTGGGATCAAGCTGGTAATTTATTACCGTGGGCTGTGGAACAGATTGAACAAGAACGCGAACGTGCTGAACAAGAACGCCAACGCGCCGAACAAGAACGCGAACGCGCCGAACAAGAACGCCAACGCGCTGAACAAGAACGTCAGCAAAAAGAACGACTGATTGCTTATTTGCAATCTCAGGGTATTGACCCGAATAATTTGCCCCCGTTCGAGTAGAAAGTAAAAACCGCGCGTTTGTGAAATTACATCTGTTTTGATTTATTTGAACCACACCTGTCGTAGGGGCAATTCATGAATTGCCCCTACAAAAATTACGCGATTTTGCAAAACAAACCAGTTTAAAAATCAAGCAGTCACAATATAAGGTGAGTTGATCGCTGCTACACGATTAGCATCTACCAAAGCTTGATATACCATCACCGCTACCTCAGCGCGTGTAGCATCGCGGGTAGGATTGAGTTGTTTGAGATTCGGGTGATTGACGATAATCTGCTTTTGAATAGCCTTGATTACTTCATCCTTAGCATAATCAGGAATCTTTGCTTGGTCATCGAAAACTTTAATAGTTGCTGTCCCATCAGCAGATAATCCTAATCCATTCACCAAGGAAACAATCACTTGCACGCGCTGGATATTTTTGTTGGGGGCAAAGGTATTGTCGGGAAAACCAGAGAGAAATGAACCTTCATATGCCTGCTGAATTACCTTGGATGCCCAAAAGTTTGCTGGTACATCTTTGAATTTGATCGCGGGGCGGTTTGACGATGGATTGAAAGCTTTTACCAGTAATGCGGCGTATTGCGCCCGTGTCATTGTCGCATCTGGTTTAAATGTGCGATCGGGAAAACCATTGACTATCCCCAACTTGACTAATTCCCGAATAAAGTCACCTGCCCAATGATTCGCAATATCGGTTAATTCGATAGTAGGCGTAGGTGTCGGTGTCGGAGTGGGTGCCGGTGTTGGTATAGGAATGGGAATAGGTGTCGGTGTCGGTGTAGGTGTCGGCGCAGGAGTTGGCGTAGGTGTCGGTGTCGGCGTAGGTGTCGGTGTCGGAACCGAACTATCTGCAAACTCTAGGTTTCCTGTGACTTTAGACGTATCTATTTTATTTCCTACAGAAACCAGCTTGTTGGAACTGGCATTTTGCAAATCAAATTTACCGTTATTGCGTAGAGTATTGCCGCCTGGGTTATTGGTACTGCCGATATCCGGTAGGGCAGTTCCAATTACCGTGATCCCATCGTCAGTGTTATTTTCACAGACATTGTTACGCAATAAGGGACGAGCACTACCAGAGATGATAATCCCAGAACGGTTTTCATAAATTTTGTTATCTCGAAGTATGGGTGATGCAGTATCACTAATAGCAATGCCAAAACCTGTTTTGAAGTAGGTGTTATCTAGAATTTGACCTTTAGAATTTTTAGCGATCGCAATTCCATTGGCTGCATTCTGAGTGAACACATTACCTAGAATAACTGGGTTAGCCTCACCTGTAGCAAATACTCCCTCCCGCTTACAGTTGGTGAAGGTGCTATTAGCAACAGTAGGGGCAGTTGATTCAATCCAAGCACCACTACCACGGCTAGCCAGATTTGTTACAGTCACTCCTCGGAGTTCGGCTTTATCCAGCAACACTAATGTGACATTCTGACCAGCAAAAGTACGGCTTAGGTAGTTACCACTTCCTTCAATCAAAATGCGATCGCCTTTGTTTGCTTCATCACCCACCACTATCACCCCAGATGGAATAGTTAGCGGAAAGACTTCACCACTAGCAGCATTATAATTTCCATTTGCCAGTTGAATCTTAGTGTTATCTGTAGCTACCTTAAGGGCTTGGGTAATAGTTTTGAATGGGGCTTGTTGGCTACCAAGGTTGGTATCGCTGCCTATTACTGGATTTACGTAAAAAGTTTGAGCCATATTTATACTTGAAAAAACACATAGCTATCCTAGCGCTAACCATGAAAGTGGGTAGCGGTTGATGCATTAAGTAACTTAAAGTACTTTTGAGTCCAAAGTTAAAAAAATACGCAAATGCTTTTGGTTTCACTACTACTGAGCTAACCTAAAATTGCTGGGTGAGGGTGGGAAGTGTGGGAGCAAAGGTAAAGTTTCTGACTATTGACCTAACGATTTTAGATTTTGGATTTTAGATTTTAGATTATTTCGGTTCATGCCCTGCCCCTAGTGGACGGAATAAATTCAAAATCCCAAATCCCAAATCTTCAAGCCTTGTCCCCTTGTGGGCGAGGTTAATCCAAAAGACGCTCTCTACGAGACGCTCTTGCTAGCTTGTCCTCCGCAGGAGTACGCGGACTCGCTCTCCGTGGCGCTATCGCTTTCTCCAAAATCCAAAATTGGTTAACTATTGACTATTGACTAATCTGATATCTTGCGCCATTCTCGATCAGCCAACTAGCCCGCCTCAGACTTAAGTCTGAGGCTAATAGCCCAAGTCCACTCAAGTGGACTAAAACCGTTTACTAGTAGTCTTTAAACTACTTTAGCTATAAGCAAGAGTAATTCATTACTAGGCGATTGTTGGGACTAGTGGAAGATATCAGTAATGACCATTGACTAATAACTATTTATTTATGAATCAAGATTTAACACAACAGTGGTTAGCCCAAATCCAGGTACTCAAAGAGCAGATGGCGGGACTTCAACACGATCGCGATGCTGCTTGGGAAAGTGCCCAAAAATGGCGTCAGCTTTACAACACAGAAGCAGAACAACGCCGCACAGATGCCCAACTGTGCCAACAGGCGATCGCATCCCTGAAGGCAGATGTGCATAAATTACAGGGTCTTGAGGTGGAGACACTGACTGCTGGGACACCAGTAACAGTGAACCAACAAGAAATAGAACAACTAAAATCTGTGGAAGACTTGCAAGCTAAACTCATCGCCGTGATCAAAGAACGTGATCGCCTCTTGCAAGCTTTGAAAACTGAGCAGGATAACCACGCCCAAACCCGCAATAGCCTAACTACTGCCTTGGGTGATGCTATTGATAGCTTGACACGCGAACGAGCCGGAAGAGAAAAAGGCCCAAGAGGACAAGGCGACAAGGAGATAGGGGGACAAGGGGAAACCCCATAGTTGAACAAGAATTCAGAATTCAGGAGCAAGGTGATTATGAAAAGAAGGTGTATGTGGAGGATAGCGCGATCGCAACCTCTTCCTTTCTCTGTGCCCTCTGCGCCTCGCTTTCTTGGATAATTTATTTCTTGGAAATCCCTTAGCTTATCCTTGTATCGGCTGAATGCCAAATGCAATTAATCTCTCTATCGACTTGCTATCTAGGGGTTTTGAGAAAAAATATCCCTGCGCGTACTTGCATTTCATGGCTCTAAGTTGTGCTAGCTGTTCCGCCGTTTCTACGCCCTCCGCGATTACATCTTTATTTAGATTTTTGGCTAGGCTGATGATCGTCTGAATAATCTCTAAGCTTTCTTCATTAGCACCAATCTTGGCAATAAAAGAACGATCAATCTTCAAGGCACTACTTGGAAAACGGTGCAGGTAACTTAAGGATGAATAGCCTGTGCCAAAATCATCTAACTGTAATTGAATATTCATCTCTTGCAGTTGCAAAATCATAAAACTTGTTAATTGAATATTTCCCATAAGTACGCTTTCGGTAATCTCCAGTTTTAAATTGCTGCCTTCCAGGTCAGTTTCTTGCACAATTTGGTTAATTTTTTCAATCAGCGCCGGATCTGAAAACTGTTTAGTGGAAAGATTTACACTGATTGTCAAGGGTGGGTCAGCAGGAAATTGTATTTGCCAAGCGTGCATCTGACGACAAGCTTCGCGGAGTACCCAATAACCAATAGGGATAATCAGCCCAGTTTCTTCTGCCAGTGGAATAAAGCTGCCTGGAAAAACTAATCCGTGTTGCGGGTGCTGCCAACGAACCAGAGCCTCGAAGCCAATAATCTTGTAAGTTCCTAACAAAACAATTGGCTGGTAGTGAATCAGAAACTCTTGCCGTTCAACTGCCCGTCGTAGATCCATCTCTAACTCTAATAGCTTCGTTACTTGGGTGTACATGGTTGAGTCAAATATCTTATGGCATCCCTTACCCGATGTCTTAGCGTGATACATTGCAATGTCAGCATCGCGTAGGAGTTCCTCCGGTCGGTTGTAACTAGCATTGCTCAGGGCAATGCCAATGCTGACGGTAGTAAATACCTCATTCCCACTGAGTTTGAACGCAGATTTCAGAGCTTCGTGTATCCGCTCTACTACGGTTGTTACGTCATTGATGTTGTTGAGATCATCGAGCAAAATTGTAAACTCATCTCCCCCTAGACGGGCAACTGTGTCTCCAGCACGCAGGCAATTTTCCAATATGCGAGCCAGCGCAGTTAGTAGTTGATCACCAATCATATGACCGAGACTATCGTTGATTCTTTTGAAGCGATCTAGGTCTAGAAAGAGAACAGCGAATGTATAGTCTACACGTCGTTTTGCCGACATAAGTGTACGTTCTAGGCGTTCCAGAAATAAGGCGCGGTTTGGCAGACCGGTTAGTAGATCGTGAAAGGCATCATGAATTAATTGCGCTTGGGCAACTTTTAGAGCAGTAATGTTGCGAGCAATACTCAAAACAAAATATACTGAACCATCGCTACCCAATTCTGGCACAAGACGGGTATGGTAATGTTTTGTTTCCCAAGCGATCGCTAAAGTGCATTCAAACTCAATCTCTTGCTTAGTTTGGAAAACTTCCTGGAGCTTATAATCGCATATCTGGCAAAATTCTGACGGCAGAGTTAAATCGGCGTTTGTTTTGCCAATAAATGTTTCGGCTGATATTCCTGTAATCTTTTCAATAGCTGGATTAACGTAAACGTAGCGCAATTGAGTGTTAAATCTGGAAATAATATCAGGTGCATTTTCAACTAGTACTTTGAATTCTTGCTGACGACGCCCTAGTGCCTCCAATATCTGCTTACGCTCGCTGATATCCTGAAAGACCAAAACTGCACCTGTGATGTTACCATCGTCCTCTTTAATCGGTGCAATACTATCATTAATTGGTATTTCTGCACCGTTTCTAGCAATAAGTATAGTCGGTTCTGATAAATGGGCAATAATGCCAGACTCAATGACTTGTTTTATAGGAATTTCAATTTTTATCCGAGTCTTTTCATCAACAATATTGAATACTTCTATTACTTCTTTACCAAATGCATCTGAATATTTCCAACCCGTTATTAGCTCCGCAGCCGAATTCATAAAAGTTACTGCTCCTAATGCGTCGCTAGTAATCACCGCATCCCCAATACTTTTAAGTACGGTAGTCAGCCATTGTTCACTCTGTTTTAATTTTGTTTGAATCCGATGTTTAGATAGGCTAATTTCAATATTAAACTTTAATTCTTTTTCTTTAAAAGGTTTGATAATGTAGCCAAATGGATCTGTTACTTTTGCTCGTTCTAATGTTTTTTCATCTTCATCAACAGTGAGAAAGATTACTGGAATATTAAAAATATTATGAATGATCTGGGCGGACTCCACACCGTCCATCTTTCCCTGTAGTATAATATCCATTAAAATTAAATCTATAGAATCATCTGCTGCTTTTTCAATTGCTTCTTCTCCAGAATCGACAATCCCAAAAATAGTGTATCCAAATTTTTCTAGCCGCTTTTTGATATCCATTGCCACAATGAATTCATCTTCAACAATTAATATATTTACTTTGTTCATGATTGTGTTTGATTGATGGAATTATAACTTTTTAGTCGAAAATGTAATTTTAAACTTTACTCCGTTGTTATTGCTAAAATCAATGTTCCCTCTTAGCTGATTTGTGAGACCCTTTATTAATCGCAGACCTAATGATTCTGTAGTCTGAAAGTCAAAGTCTTTGGGAAAACCAACGCCATTATCACTGATAGTAAGTGTAAATAAATTTGCTTTTAGGGAGCAAAACTCAATACAAATTTCTCCTGATTCTCTTTGGTTAAATGCGTGTTTTAGAGAATTTGAAATAAGTTCATTGATAATCAAGCCACAAAGAATAGCTGCATCACTCACTAGAAAAACATCCTCAATCTTGATTTTCAAGTTAATAGCGGTAGAATTAAGTTTGTATGAATTCAACAAATTAGTTATTAAGTCTTGGATATATTCAGCAAAATTAATACTTGCCAGGTCTTTAGATTGATACAGTTTATCGTGGATTAGAGCCATTGATTGAATCCGATTCTGGCTATTTTTGAATACTTCAATTGCTCGATTATCCTTGAGATACTCTGCTTCCAAACTTAGCAGACTAGAAAGAATCTGCAAATTATTTTTTAGTCGGTGATGAGTTTCTTTTAATAGCACTTCTTTTTCTTGAAGCAATACTTTAATCTGCTCCTCTGATTCTTTACACGCTAAACTGACGATAATAGAAGCTAGCATGCTGCCAAAAATAGTCAGCAAATTTGTTTGATTAGTCCTGGCGTTCGCCTCTATTAACAGCTGTTTCAAGAACTCATTCTCTTCGTTATCCCTAACTGTAGTAAGCATTCGCATGTCCTTCATAATTTGCTGACCCTGAACTCTCTGAACTATACCAGTTTGCGTTAGCATCTCGTAGAGAAGAAAAGTCGGACTTTTAAAACAACCTTTAATAAAGGATATCTGTATTAGATAATTATTGTCATAGTATATTTACTGAGTTAAAAGAAAAACAACAATAAATATGTTTGATTTTCCCAGTATATTTGCGTATGCAGCTCCAGATATTTTCGCTTGCATAAATTATGTTAATGTGGTATAGAACCTCAATAATTGCACTTAAAAATATTCGATCATATTAGCTTGATATTAAATTGACTTACTGAATACTTACACTATATATAGGACTCCTATTTGATTTTTGAAAAAAATCAGTACACCCCAAAAAGGCTTCTTCCCCACTCCCTACTCCCTAATCCCTACTCCCTGTCTACGCAAATAATTATGGCTACGCCACGCTGCGCGAACAAAAATCAAAGCAGACTGCTATATAGGAATCCGGTTTGATTTATGAAAAAAATTAGGTATTGTAGGGTGTGTTAACGCCGAGAGTACGGCATCAAATCTTTATAAAGGGTGCCGTACTCTCGCACCTACACACCTAAAGAGTCTTTTCACGCAATCAAATAGGAACCCTATAGAGACATAAAATAATCTAGAGAAGCAGGATAATAACCCTTGACGTAAATAATAAGGTATGGGGATAATTAGCAATTTCCTTATGCAACTAACTCAAGGCAAGGTAAAGTACCCATGCTCAGGCGCTTAATTGTGATTGTTACTGCCGCTATACTCTTTAGCAACTCCTTGACGCTGGCAGAGAGTAAAAAGCCCAAACCACCGGATGAATTTCCTCCTAGTCCCCTAGAAATTACCACACCCGATCCACTGCTACCACGTTTGCCCAAGGATAAACAGCCGTTAACTCTGGAAGAACGGCAAATGTTAGAACCAGCGCTGGATGCCTTAAACCAAGAAGCAGCAGCGAAACTGCAAGCAGGGGATCAGGTGGCGGCGTTTGAAATTTGGAACCGGGAACTGCGCTTGCGACGCTTTTTAGGTTCATTAGCAGAGGTACAAGCACTATCACGAGTCGGGGCGATCGCTTGGAAGCAAAACGACAGCCCAGAGGTACAATATATTACGCAGCGATCGCAAGCAATTCAAAAGCAGGCACAATCTCAGAAAACAACTGCCCAAATTGATCTAGAATTGTGGCGATCGCTAGGTCAAGCTTACCAAAATGTGCGATCGCCTAAACTAGCTCTAGAAGTTTACGACCAAGTTTTGTTAGTAGTGCGACAGCAAAAAAATCCCACAGCACTAGTAGAAATCCTCAAGACAATTGGAGAACTGCATTTGAGTTGGTTTGATTATCGCAAAGCCGCCCCAATCTACGAGGAATTATTCAGTTTAGCGACTTCCCAAGGCGAACGTGCAAACGAGGTAACATATCTGCAACGACTGGCTGAGATTTATGAGCAGACAAACCAACCACAGCAGTCATTGAATGTACTTAATAAACTAGCAGAAATTTACGTCAATGAAAATAATCTTACTGAAATACCACAATTAAAGCTAGCGATCGCTTCAAATTATGAATCTCTAGCAAAGAAAGATCCTAACTTACTGTTAGAAGCTTTTAAAAATTATCAAGAAGCTTACACCACTGCTTGGCAATTAAAAGAGTACGTTCGTGCTGGTGAAGCTTTGCAGAAGTTAATTGTGCTGTACCGTTCTCAAGGACAAACAGACGAGGCTTTGCAGGCTAGCCAAATTCTTGTGCAAATACAGGCGCAAGCCGCCAATTTTTACGGGATGATGCAAGCTTATGACCAAATTGGGCAATTGTATCTAGAACGCAAAGAGTTTCCTCAAGCACTAACAGCTTTTCAAAAAGGGTTAGAACTAGCGCAACAACTCAAACATGAAGAAGCATACTTTACTGGGCAAATTGAAAAACTGTCGAAAGCAAATTTGTAGTTAATATTAGATAGTTGAATGAAAATTGAAAAATTTGATTAGTTATAACTCTCAAATATGTTAGAAACAAAAGAATTTCCAGACGAGATAGACAGTTCAGTTAAAAATATCTTGCTCATGGGCGCAACCGGCTATATTGGTGGAGCATTGTGTCGCAAGCTTTCCCAAACACAAGATTTTGCCGTATTAGCCCTTGTGCGTCCAAGGAGTGACATTGAGGCTATCAAACCCTTCTGTAAAGAAATAATTTACTCCAAAGAAGAACAATTTTCTCAAGAGGATGTTGAAGAAGTAATTCGCAAGCATGATGTTAAAACGGTAATTAATTTGGCATGGCACATGCCTCCAGAATCAACCAAAGAAGCTCAATTTGAGAAAGATCGTATAGCATTAGAAGCCGCTTTAAACGCTGCTAGTGCGGTTTCCCCAGATATTCATGTCATCGCCACCAGTGGCAATTTCTCTTTAGTGACTGCTGATGGAGGAAGAATAACAGAAACACCTCCCCACACAGGCTCCAGAAAGCTGGAATATTTGGCATGGATTGAGTTACTAGTAAATGTAAATTTGATGAAGGATGAACTAATAGAAGAATATATTAGCAAAGGAGGTAACGCCTCCATCGTCTATCCTTCATCAGTGTATGGTTCATCCCCTACCCGTGGCAGTATCTGGGATTTTGCAATTCAGCAGTTCATCACTGGGAAACCCCACGAAGGCTATCAGCCATTTCCGCCAGATTTTATCACCGCTTGGATTCACGTTGAAGATTTGGCAGACTGCTACATCGCCGCAGCACGAAAAGGCTCCAAAGGAGGACACTACCTTGCGGCGGCTGAAAATCTGAGTATTAGCCAGATGGCAACTTTGTTTGCACAGGCTGCTCAAGTAAAATTCCAAGCACCAATATTTGAAAATAAAAACAACGTGGTGTTTGATGATTCTTACACCAGAGAAGTACTTCAACTTCAATGGAAATATAAAGCGGCTGATGATGTTAAAGCTTGGGTAGAGCGAATCAAAGAGTTGGGAACTTATTTCTTAGAGAATGTTTGAAAAGTCTAATTTATTACTCACCGGGCGACTGGAAGTCGCGGCTACACATACAAAACCCACCTCCGTGGGTTAAAAAACCTTAATTTTGTATTAGTCCACGGAGGTGGACGAGAGTTTGTGTAGTAGCGTACTCCTACGGAGAAGCAAGCTACGCGTCAGCGTGCCGGAGGCTCTATTCTATTCGCCCAATACTTTTCAAACATCCTCTTAGAGAATGTTTCAAGTCTAGTGCGTTGGATTAGGATACTAATAATACATCTTCATATATAGCTGCGACCGCACACCGAAAATCAACGCTAGCTAAATGCACTTCTTGCTCTTTTTCATAAGGGTAAAGTACCCAATGTCCTTCTTCATTGCGGCGGAAGCATTCGACACTCATTCGATCTGGTGAAATTAGCACATACTCTTGTAGTGATTCTAAGTGTCGGTAACTAGCGAATTTCTTGCCTCTGTCATAGCCTTCTGTTGACTCAGAAAGCACTTCGATAATTAAGCAAGGATGGGACTTAAAATATTCAAATTCTTTATCTCTTGTATCACAAGTAACCATCACATCAGGATAGAAATAGCGGTTTATGACATCAATTTGTGCTTTCATATCTGCCATGTAAACACGGCATCCACTACCCCGGAGATGGTTTCGCAGCATGGCAAATAAGTTTCCTACTACAGTGACATGAGCATCACTTGCCCCTGCCATTGCGTAGACTTGCCCATCAATATACTCATGTTTGATTTCACTTAGTTTCTCGCCTTCTAGATACTCTTGTGGGGAGATATAGTACTTACTTTGACTAATGACCATTTTAGTACCTTAGTACTTTTATCAAACATTTTAACCTATTGAACAAATTTAATGAGCGACAGCACCACCAGTTGGTTTAACCTTTTTTAAGAATATAATTGCAATCCCACTGAGTAACAATGCAATGCCAATAAAGTAGAAACAATCGTTAAAAGCCATTACAAATGCTTCCCGGCGAACGATGTTAGATATGGATGCGATCGCTTGATTTTGTGCTGTAATTAAATCTGCTCCTTTACTGACAAAATACTGCGTCATTTGGTCAATTCGCTGTTGAGTTTCTGGGTTATATAAAGATACTGTATCACCCAATCTATTCGAGTGAAATTGCTCTCTGTTACTTAATATAGTTGCTAAAGATGCAATTCCTAGAGAACCGCCCAGATTCCGCATCATATTAAATAAACCACTTGCTGAACCCGCTTCTTGCTGACTCAATCCAGCAGTGGCGATAGAACTAAGCGGCACCATAATTAAAGGTTGTCCCATTGCACGCACAAATTGCGACCAACGTAACTGATCTAATCCAGTTTGATTAGTCATTCCAGAGTTCATAAATGCACTAATGGAAAACAAAGTCACACCCACAGCTACCATTAACCGCACATCAATGCGTTGCATCAATTTGGGTATGAGGGGAATAATAAACAGTTGGGGAATACCAGCCCAAATTAATACTTCACCAATTTGCAACGCATTGTATTGCTGAATTTGGGCAAGATACAGAGGTAAAATATAAATTGAACCATACAATCCTATTCCCAGCGATACATTGACAATACTCGCTAAACCAAAGTTTCGCCGAAACACAAGCCGTAAATTAATAAATGGTTGTTTACGAGTTAATTCAATATAGAAAAATATCGCCAAAAAAATTGCCGCGATCACACTTAAGCGCACAATCAACGCTGAACCAAACCAATCTTTACGGCTACCTTCTTCTAAAACAACTTGTAGGGAACCTAACCCAATAGCCATCGCAATAATTCCCCACCAGTCACCTTGTTTCAGTAAATTAATTTGGGGTTTTTCTTGCTTAATTCCATACCAAACACCAGCTAGCATTAATGCCCCTGGAATTACATTTATATAAAAGTTGTATTCCCAACCAAAATTTTCTGTTAACCAACCTCCTAATGTTGGCCCAATTGAGGGTGCAAAAACTGCACTAAAACCAAATGCAGCCAGACCAACTGATTGCTTAGATTGAGGTAAAGTCGTTAATACAACTGTCATTGCGGTGGGAATTAATACTCCTCCACTAAAACCTTGTAAGACCCGAAAGAAAATCATGGAATTGAGATCCCACGCCCAACCACAGCAGATAGAAAAGAAAATAAATAATGCAGTATTGACTAACAGATAACGTCGTAGAGAAAACACTCGTGATAACCATCCTGTGAGAGGAATTACCACAATTTCTGCTACGAGATACGCCGTAGAAATCCAAGAACCTTCTTCTAGAGTTGCTCCTAAACTTGCTTGAATATCTTGCAGCGAAGCATTAGTTATTTGAATATCTAATACTGCCATAAATGCACCAAGCATACTGGCCAATACACCAATCCAGGTTTTTAGCGGGACACGCTCTGGTGGTGCTTGCTGATGAATTACACCTGTATTAGCCATAGTGTTTTTCCTGTTTCAGAGTTAAGTAGTAAAAAATCTATTATTAAATCTTATCTTTCTCTGGGCGCGGCGAAATTACAATATGAGTAGTCGATAAAAGCTCATTATAAGGTTTTCGCTTGGGTGCAGTACAGTTTTGGCCTCACTCCAAACTTCTCTTTTTTTAGGAGAGAGGCTTTAAATCTTACTCCTCTTCCCTCTCTTCTCTACGAGAGGCTGCGCCAACGAGACGCTGCGCGAATTTAGGGGAGCCAGTGCGTTGGGCGGCTCCGCCGACTTGTTCGCGTAGCGTCTCCCCTTCTCCCAAAGGGAGAGGCTAGCGCCTGCCGTAGGATGCCCGCAGGGCTGTAGGGAGAAGCACCTGGCGTAAGGGGTTGGGGGTTAGGTCTGTATTGGACTCAACTGCAAATCGGTATAACATAGATATAAATTTAACTGCGGTTATCTATCTTAAACTTCCTGAGTCGTAATAATACCTTTTTGCTCATAAATTGGACGCATTATTTGCCTTAAAGCAGGCAACTGTCTGCTAAATATGATCGACCCGATAATACAAGCTATCCCATCAATAATTAAAGTGTTGGGAGCACCAATATGACTTGCTAAGAAACCTCCTAATAAATTACCCACGGGAATCATCCCCAAAAATGACATCGTGTATAAGCTCATCAATCGCCCGCGTTTGTCATCCTCAACAATTGTTTGTAAAAATGTGTTGCTAGCAGCAATCTGGAGAATTGTTCCCAAGCCAACAAATAACATTGTAAATAAAGAAAGTGGTAAAAATCGAGAAAAAGAAAAGGCAATTAGACCAATTCCTAAAATTGTTGGTGCTAAAGCAATCAATTTCCCAATTCCCAAGATTGTTTGGCGCGTCGCTAGATAAATACCACCAGTTAAGGCTCCAACTCCAGAAGCCGCCATCAAAAAACCCAAACTTTCTGCACCACCTTTGAGAATTTGTTCGGCAATAACTGGTACGAGAATAGTGTTTTGCAGTCCCATCAGGCTGACTAAAGCTGATAGCAATAGGATGGATCGAATCGGTGGGAAACTAAAGGCGTATACAAATCCCTCTTTGACTTTTTGTATGGGATTCCCGTCACTTACCACATTTTTCCACGGTTTAACTTTCATTGCCAATAAAGCGGCGATTACAGCAATGTAGCTCAAACCATCAATTAAAAAACAATAGCCAGTTCCAACACCAGCAATTAATAAACCCCCGATCGCAGGCCCAATTAATCTAGCACCGTTGATCATTGTGGAGTTAATCGCGATCGCATTGGCTAAATCTTCTCTGCGTTCAATCAATTCTGGCACAAATGCTTGGCGGGCTGGCGCATCTAAGGCGTTAATAAATCCTTGAAACAAACTCAAGGCGATGATCTGCCATACCTGAATCACACCAGTCAGCGCCAGCGCTGCTAATGTTAACGATTGAATCATCGCCAAGATTTGCGTACAAATTAAGGTACGATACCGAGAAAAGCGATCTACAAATACTCCGCCAAAGGGAGCTAAAAAAAAGCTCGGAATTTGACTCGAAAATCCCACAACTCCTAGCATTAATGGGGAGTTTGTCAAGTGATAAACTAGCCAAATCGTCGCAAGTTGCGTCATCCACGTCCCAATTAGGGAAATACCTTGTCCGGCAAAAAACAGTTGGTAATTTTTTGACCTTAAAGCAGGTAGTAGCGGTTTTTTCATATCAGGCTTGCTTTATACCAATCTGTTTTCATAGATATCATCTCACCTCATCTTTATACGCCTGTCTTTAGATGTAGGAGAATGTTATAGGTAGAAAGAGGTTTTTCATCTGTTTCCAGGCAATTTCGGATTAATGATGTCCGGTTGATTACTTACTAAACCCTAAGAACCCCAAAGAGCCAAAGCGTAGCTTTGTCTCCCCTCCCCGCAGGCGGGGAGGGGTTGGGGGTGGGGTTCTTTTATTATGGGCAATTTGGCGCACATGGTATTACTTGACTTCCACAGCAATTTCCGCAGACATCCCCGGAGTAATCCGCGATTCGTATCCTTGAATGCTCTTTTGGTCGAATACTACTTTTACTGGGATGCGTTGCACAACTTTGGTAAAGTTACCTGTAGCGTTATCCGGTGGTAATAAGGCAAACTGAGCGCCGGAAGCTGGGGAAATACTGTCAACACGACCAATAAAGGTATGATGAGGGAAAGTATCCAGCTTGATTTCTACTGGCTCTCCTGGCTGCATCTTTTCTAATTGAGTTTCTTTGAAGTTCGCAATTACCCAATACTGGTTATCCACGATCGCCATTAATGGTGTCCCTGCTGCGACTCGGTTGCCAACTTCGACATTTTTTCTACCTATGCGTCCGGCACTGGGGGCGGTAACATTAACGTAGGATAGTTGCAATTGTGCGTTTTTCAGCGATGCTTCTGATTGCGCGATCGCCGCTTTTGCCGCTTCGTATTGACTACGTTTTACTGTGGTATCTTGTCCGCCTGCGGTAGCTTGTTGCAATCCTCCCTTAGATGCTGCCAATTTCGCTTGGGCGTTGGTGACATTTTCTTGCGCCTGGGCTAGTTGAGACTGGGCTTTGGCGACACCAACTCTGGCAGAGGCTAACTTGGCTTGGGCTTGTTGTACTCCCTGAATAGCACCGTTTTTTTGTGCCGTAGCCACATTAAAAGCGGCCTTGGATGCGTCTAGCTGTTGGCGAGCGATCGCACCTGATTCATACAACTGCTTGTAGCGATTGTAATCTGCTTGGGCATTTTCCAAATTCGCATTTGTTTGCGCTACCTGCGCTTGGGCGGCGGGAATCCCTGCTTCGGCTAGTCTGACTTCAGCTTGCGCTGCTGGTATCCCAGCTTGGGCTTCTTGTACTGCTGCTTGGGCTGTGGAAATTGCTGCGACTGCACCACTGACATCTCCTTGCGCTTGAGTTGTCTTACCAGTGGTGGTTTGTGAAGTTAAAGCAATATTTGCTTGGGCGGCTAGCGCCTGACCACGAGCATTTTCTAGGGCGGCTTGTGCTTGTTGTACCTGACTTTGATAGTCTCGTGGATCTAACTTCACCAACAATTGTCCCGGTTGCACCAGTTGGTTATCATTCACTAGCACTTCACTTACAGTTCCGGGAATGCGGCTACTAATTTGGTGAATGTTTCCCGCAACGGTGGCGTTGTCTGTTTCCTGGTGGGTGGAGGCGTATTGCCAGTAGTGATAACCAAAAGTACCTGCGGCGATCGCACCTACGCCTAATGCTGCCAAAATTAAACCAGTCGGTTTTTTCCGTTTTGCTGGAACTTCTTTCTCGATCTCAGGAGTTACAGCAGGTGCTTCTGCTGTTGCGGATGTCTCTGCTGTCACAACTTCTAAAGTCTCTGAATCAGGAATCAATTCTTTTTCTAAAACTGGGGTCTTGTGTCCGTTGCGTCCGTTCAAAGTATTAGCGCCCATAATTGCTAACTCGCTTGTTCCTTCAATAAATTGATTATTTAGAATGCGTACTATTTCCTGAAAAAAATCTTATTTCCTTAGTATGCGTATTATTATCTCAAAATAAATCTTTACAGTGCCTCACCCGAACGGGTGATTGTGGGACTATCTTTAGGAGAGGTTAGCGATCGCCCGATTCAACATTTGGGAAAACAGTTCGCGGTCAGCAAAGGAAATACCGTCCATCGCTTCATCACGCACGGCTGCGGCGATTGGCGGTAAAACAGCTTCTAGTTCCTTACCTGCATCCGTTAGCCAGATCCGCCAGATGCGGCGATCGTGGGTGTCGCGTTCTCGACGCACCAAGCCGCGTTCTTCCATCCGATCTAGTACGCCTGTTAAAGTGCCTCCCACTTGTTTGAGTTTGTCTCCAATACTAGAAGTAGGTAAACCATCTTCTTGCCAAAGACAGCACAACACCAACCAGTGAAATGGTGTTAATCCAAAGGGTTCTAGCCTCTCAGTAAACTTGCGACTCAGCAGTTGCGAGACTAATTTGATTCTGTAGCCCAAATTGTATGGTGCGAGATTTTGTTGCCACGACTCTAAAGCTAGGGAGTGATTAGATGTAGAAACCATTTCACAAAATACTTAGTGTACGTACTATTGTAACTAGATTAATCTTTTTTAGCAACAGTTGATTTAAATCCGTCTTAGGGAAGGATTTGAATCAACTGATACTCTTTTACTGTACCAATAATGCGGTGAGGTCGAGATAATTTTGGTGATTGGTCAGCATAGGTCAGAACATAGCTTAAAGCTGGTACTTGGGAAATAGAGACTACTGGTTGGGGGCGAATATAAAGATAGAAATTAAGCAGTACTTTGGTTTTAGCGTCTAGTTGCACAAAATAGATCGGATGAGTTTGGATAATTGGGGCGATCGCACTTTGTTGTAAAAAAGTTCTCAAAACAGGATTATAGTCACTTAACAGACCGATGCTACCCATCGTCGCCAAAGCCAGCCAACAGGGAATTAACCAACCTGCAATCCAGTAACGAGGTGTGAGAAACTTTTTGCCAAAGTGGTAACGACTAATCCACACCACAGGCAAAATTAACCAACCCAAGCCCATAGCCAAGCCAATAGTTGCATACTTACGGATGTCAGAATCACCCCAAATAAGAACGCCAATACTCGCTATTACCAGTAAAACACCTAACCCACCAAAGCCATAACTGAGATTTCGCGGCAGATTCTTCCTGGCAAAAAAGTTTAATATATTTTTTTTACCCTTTTTAAGAGGTAATTGTGGGGGAATTTCTGCTTGGTAAATATTGCCTAGCCAGTTTAAACCCACAGATGCAAACCAAGCTATGAACGGATAAAGGCAAAGACTATAGTGAGGGAAACGAGTGGTAAAAAGACTAAGTTCACAAAATAAGACAAGTGGAAAACCAACTAATATTAACTGGTAGCGAACAATCGGACGACGGAGAGTCAAAACTAAACCTAAAATTCCGAAAAAAGCCCAAGGAAATGCTATTAAAGGGATATTCCATATATAGAACAGCGGCCCATTATTGTAACGATCCTCAGAACCTAACTGTACAACAAACTTGAACAACTCCTCAAAACTCTGATTTCCGTAGTGCAGCCAGCTTAAGTACAGCCAAACACAAGTAGGTATTAAACCTACGAAAAAGCCTAAATACAAAATTGGGTTAGTAAGATGACGATGACGGCGATGTTCCCCAATTAAATAAGGGAATAAAGCTATAATTGGCAAAAAAATCATAAAGCTTCTGACTAAGAAGCCTAAACCTAAACTTAAACCAGCTAGAAAACTCCAAAAATAGTGATATTTAGGATGTAATTCCGTTTTTATTAAAGACCAAATAGCTAAAAGTACCAAGAGAACCATAGGTACATCAGGTGTACTTAAGCGGCAGTATTGCAGCCAGAGAAATTCCACACTTAAAATTGCAGCAGCTAGCAAAGCTAATTTTTTGCCTAGCATAATTTTGCCGATTTCATACACAAGCCATAAGCTAAAAATGCCAGCAATCATGCTAGGAAGACGCGCACTAGTATCACTGATACCAAACAGCTTGTAGGAACTGGCAATTAACCAATAAGGGCCAGGGGTTTTATGATGTGCATTTTCCCAAGGAGTTATCCAATTACCAGAATCAAACATCAGACGTGCACGCGATGCGTAAAGCCCTTCATCATGTGCCATCAGACTATTGTGCCCAGAATTAAATAGTAACAAGGGCAGTATCCAAGCTAACAAACTAAAAATAGTAAATCGCAAAGTTTTTCTTAAGGGCGATCGGGAACCAGAATCTAAGTATAATCAAGTAGCACAAGCTAATCATTTATATAATATCAACCTATGACTGATAAGAAAAGCCTTGCAGAAGTTCTAGGTGAAATTTTGCATCCGCAAGCGACACCCCATCCTTTTAACCCAGACAGTTAGGCTTTGATTACCTTTCTTTCTGGGTAGAAAACAGAGTGTTGCTAGAATTATTGGGAGCATCCCAATCGAAGCAAATTTACCAAAATCGTTATAAGTCAATTGCGAATCAAGCCCAATCAAGAGAAGCAATCGCAACATGTGTACGGGTGCATCCCAGTTTTTATTATTCAATGAAATAATAAAATTTAATATGTCATTGCGAGGAGGAACGACGGAAGATTGTTAGATTTTACACTCATTGGGATGCTCCCCATCTGTACTTTGCGATTGCTTCTCTTCTCTACCTTGGGCTGCGCCAACGAGACGCTTTGCGAATGCTAAAGAAGTACGCAATCACAAATTATGTTTTTACACATTTGGGATGCCCCGGAATTATTGACTCTAGAAATGGCCGCTTAGTACTTGAAGATTGTACAATCAGAAAAATTGAAAAAAGCTTTTGATTTTCCTAATTCACACGATTTATTTATACATGGACGCGCACAATGCTAATTGCACAATTACAAAAGCTTTTAACAACACCTATTACTCAAAAAAGCAGACATCAATCTAGATTGGCTGTCATCTTTTGGTACAGTCTAAGTATAACTTTTGCTGTTGGCTATATTCTTATGGGGCTGCGACAAGCTTTCAGCAGTAAATATATAGTCAGCGACGATGCACGGGAATATATTTCTTGGATGTATCGTTACTTTAACCCAGATTTATTTCCTGGGGATTTAATCGCTGATTATTTTCAGTCTGTGACACCAATTGGATATGGTATTGTTTATAAAATAATTGCGGCTTTAGATATCGATCTAATTTTATTTAGCAAAATTTTTCCAATAGTACTGGGACTAATTACAACTAGCTATTGCTTTCTAGTCTGTATGCAGATATTACCAGTGCCAATGGTGGGTTTTATCGCATCTTTACTTTTAAATCAAACTCTTTGTATGCATGATGACCTATTTTCTGCTACTCCTAGAGATTTGATTTATCCCCTATTTTTAGCTTTTCTATATTATTCAATACGGTGTTCGGGGTTAGGTATATTAATTGTACTTGCACTCCAATGTTTAATATATCCTATAATAGGTTTTGTCAATTTATTAATTTTATTTATGAGATTATTTCGCTGGCAGAATGGGCAGATAACTATTTCTCAGAACCGAAAAGATTTTATTTTCTTTGCAGCAGCCATGATGATTGCTGCTATTGCGATTTTACCTTATGCCATTCAATCATCACAATTTGGGCCGGCAATTACTGCTGCTGTTGCGAGAACTATGCCGGAGTACTGGCATGGAGGAAGAGTCAGCTATTTTAGTAATAATATTATTAATTATTGGTTTGATGGTAGAGATAGCGGTTTTCTTGCTTTAATTTCACCTCCTCAACTATTATTTGGTTTATTATTACCAATTATCCTGAGATTCCAGCCTCATTTTCTCCTAACCAAGCAGCTAAACGATGAAGTAAAACTATTACTACAGGTAGTAATAGCTAGTTTAATAATGTTTTTTACTGCCCATGCCTTAGCTTTTCAACTGCACTGGCCTAGCCGCTACACCCATCATACTTTTAAGATGGTACTTGCGATCGCAGCAGCAATCTCTATTACCTTGGTTTTAGATGCTACATTTCAATGGTCGAGACAAAATGGGAGAGAAATTTTAATATTGGGGACTATTATGATCTTTAGTGCAGCACTCATTTTGTACCCTAGCAGCTTCACCTTAAAAGTTTTTCCCAAAACCCCTTATCTAGAGGGTAAAGCCCCAACATTATATAATTTTTTGCAAAAGCAACCGCAAAATATTGTCATAGCTTCTACTTCTGGAGAAGCAGATAACATACCTATCTTTGCTCAAAGAACAATTTTGGTGGGTAAAGAATATGCTTTACCGATCCATACAAAATATTACGCTCAATTTCGGCAGAGGATGGTTGACCTTATTAATGCCCAATATACTGAAGATATTAACCAGGTTAAAGAATTTATCCAAAAATACCACGTAACTTTTTGGTTATTAGAACGTTCTGCATTCGTTCCAGAATATATAACTAAAAACACTTGGCTACAACAATATCAGCCAGCAGCACAACAAGCGATCGCAAAGTTACAGAAGACTCTACCTGTGTTAGCGACATTAATTAACTCTTGTACAGTTTTGGAGACTGATAATTTAGTCCTTCTCAAAACAGAATGTATCAAAGCCGTAACCAATACTTGAACACAATGCCCAATTATAATCAAAGCTATCTGATTTAAATAGCAATGGTGCTGAACTACTTTGACTTAACAAAAAAAGTTCTCCAAAACAGAGATTTATGCAGTTAAAACCGAATCAACGCCTGAAATTAGACGATACAGACGATAAGCTATTCTATGCCTATCCCCGGTTCGTTACCCATGTCGATGAAGGATTTATTCAACAGCTAACGGATTTATATCGCGATCGCCTCAAACCCAACACCCGCATTTTTGATATGATGAGTAGCTGGGTATCTCATTTACCAGAAGAGATGCAGTTTTCTCATGTGGAAGGACACGGACTCAACGCTGAGGAACTAGCACGAAATCCTCGCTTAAATCATTACTTTGTGCAAAATCTTAACGAAAATCCACAGATACCTTTACCAGATGAAGATTTTGATGCTGTTCTCAATTGCGTATCTGTGCAGTATGTGCAATATCCAGAAGCAGTATTTTCCGAAATTTACCGCATCCTGAAACCCGGTGGTGTCGCAATTATCAGCTTTTCTAACCGGATGTTTTTTGAAAAGGCGATTCAAGCTTGGCGGGAAGCTTCAGAAGCAGAGCGAGTAGAATTAGTCAAAGCTTACTTCGCCTCAGTTCCAGGATTTACAACCGCAGAAGTTATAGCTCATAAATCAACATTACCGAATTTCTTACAGTGGTTGGGTGCACCTGGAGGAGATCCGTTTTATGCCGTTATAGCTTACCGCAGTTAAACCAAACAATTACGATAGCTTAATCGCTGGTTATCGGCTGTTTGCAGATAGCTTTGCGGTAGCACAAGAGGCGGTAATCTACAGGAGGCTTTATGACAACCACTAATCTTTTCGCATTGAAGCTGTTCTCGGCACTAGGCTGCGGGCTGGTGGCTGGCGTCTTCTTTGCCTTTTCGACTTTTGTGATCAATGCCCTTACACGACTCCAACCGAAGGAGGGTATTGCCGCTATGCAATCCATTAATATCACGGCGATCAATCCGTTGTTTATGGTAGCGCTTTTCGGAACGGCTGCGGCTTGCATGTTTCTAGCAGTTTCCTCGGTGTTAAACTTGCATCAACGTGGTGCTGCCTACTTGCTTGTCGGCAGTCTGATCTATCTGATTGGCACCGTTTTAGTGACGATCGTCTTCAATGTGCCACTGAATGATGCACTGGCGATCGCCAAACCGGACAGCACTGAAGGTGCGAACCTATGGGCTAAATACCTGACCAACTGGACAATCTGGAACCATGTTCGCACAATAGCAGCACTGGCGGCAGCAGCACTGCTGACGATCGCGCTTTGCGATCAACCGGTGAGATAGGATTGAACTATATGAGTCTTCAAGCAACACTAACTTACAATCCGATGTAGTTCAAACCCATTGCACAGGATCTAATTGATAGTAACGTTGCAGTTGCTCATAAAGTGTCGGATGTTTGGACAGCAATTGGTGCGGTTTCTCAAAGAATGTCTCGGTCGCTACGGCAAAAAATTCTGCGGGATTCGTTGCACCATAGCTATCCATTACCGTATTTACGCCTTGTAGAACATCATTACAAAGTTGCTGATATGCTTCTGTCATCACCTTTGCCCAAATAGGATAGTCTGAGTTCCGTTGCAGTATAGGAACTCCTTCAGCTTTACCATCTTCTTGATCCAACTGATGGGCGAATTCATGAAGTACAACGTTACGTCCATCTCTCCAATTAGTGCTGTCTAGTTTCACCTGTTCCCAAGACACTACTAATTGGTCAGTTGTCCACGATTCCCCCAGTCTTGCCACACGCGTTTCTTCAACAACATAATTTCCGATGGAAGTCCTTTCCTCAACAAAATAAGCATTGGGATACACCAGAATTGAACGAAGTCTGGGGAAGTACTGCCCACGTTCATTTAGTAGGAGTAAACAGGCGATCGCAGCAAGGGTCAGTTTCATTTCCTCCGTCACCTGTAATCCTCTACAGCCAATAAATTGTTTTTCTGCTAAGAATACTTGAACATGTCCCTTAAGTCGTCTGAGTTCATCGGGAGAAAGACAAGGATAAATGGGGAGATTATTTTCAATAATGGCATTCCAAAGTGGGGGAAAAGGACGATGTTTGAGACGGTTTCTTCGCCTTTTAACTAGAATGGGATTGATTAAAATCCCAGTGATAATCAGCCCAATGATGATAAAGAAAATTATTGTTTTAATCATTGACTTTTCAGCAATTTACATATTTAATTCACTGGTAATACCAATTCTGTATGAAGATGCGCCAACCAATACGGTTCAGTTAAGGCTTAACTCTTTGTCAAAATCAATTTTTTTAACGAACCGCGTTCGCGTTAGCGTCTCCCCTTGGGAGAAGGACGCGAAGGACGCAAAGGAAGAGAAGAAAGAGAAGGAAGAAATGCTTAACTGAACTGTATTGATGCGCCAACCCCTATTAAGACTTAAGCCGTTTCAAGGTGGGTAAAAATTTTGGTCAAAAAATTCTTCTTTAATCTCTTTACTCTGTGTTCTCTGCGCGGCAGTCGCTCATGGGGGAAACCCCCAAGACCGCGCTGCCTTGCCTCTGTGGTTAGATAAATTACTTTTAAACCGCAGAGGCGCAGAGAAAAAAAACAGATTCTAGGAGTCACCTTGAAACGGCTAGCCTTAACCCTAGCGTATTGACTTTTGTCTCTAAGTTTGCATCTTTATTTACCATTGCCAGCACTCTGACTATCGCCACCTTTTTAAAATACTTAGGCGGATTCGATCAGAAGTTATAAAAACTATATTTCCTGGCACACATCACCGCTATTGAATCAGAATTATACAAGATTGAACCTTGGTAGAAAGGGTTTTTTGAAGCCCTTGCTCAACTTTGCCAATCATTTTATCAAAAGCCTGTTGATCCGCTATCAGTTGTTCTTGAAGAACTTTCTCTAACTCAGGCTTTATTTGCTCACACATATCCTCGATTTTTTTGTCACTCAAAAAACTAGAACGAATCCAACTAGGTACATCCACATTTGTCTTGATTACTTCTTGAACACTCTGGCGATTTAGCTCCATTCCTGCTGCCATAAGCGAAGCCCCATATACTAGTGCAATCGGCCAAGTTAAATGTCCAGTTAGTATTAGAGTGATGATGCTAGCTACAGTGCCGCCACCAATTATTACATTGACGATAAACGCTACTGTCTCAGCAATGATCGCATCTCCAATTCGTAGCTCTGGGTTAACAAAATTTGGATCAACGCTATCCTCGAATCTTAAGCTGCTTCTAGGGATCTGAAACTTTCGACATATTGGATCGGTTTGTGCGGCTAAATCGGGTTGTATTTTATTGTTAAACCAAGCAGCGCATTGATAATTAATTATCTGCCCAGCGAAATCGCTTTTGAGCCACTGTTCCGCCCGACTGATCAAAGATGTTTCCAAATCTGCTAAAGTCCGTATTTTGTTTTTTTGCCAATCTTTTAAACCTGGTTTAACTGCGTTGACAATCAAGCCATCTGTCAAAGGCTTAGTTAGTGATTCGATTAACTCCGGGATATGTTTTTCAATCAAACTTTTAATTTGATTCGAGGTAAATAGTTTGTTGACTTCTTCTTTAAAAGCAGCTGCACGCAGATCCCATCGTCCTACTCGTGCTAAACCCATTGCAATGCACCGTTCTGGTTCCGGATCAGGGCGAAGCAGCGTTTCTGGTTCGGGAAACATTTCCTGACAAAGGAAGTGCGTAAATTTCATCCGAGATGCACCGCCAGTCATCAGCACAAGTTTCGGCACGATTCCAAGTTTTTCCACCTTTTCTTTCGCCTCTTTTAAAGAGTCGTGAAACGATCGCACCCAACTATGATGCTCCAATTCCGGCAAAGGTTGGTTTAAGATTTCCTCCATGATCAATTTATTGACTTGGGGAATAAAATAAATCTGTTCGTTGATCGACTCGAAGCCACGCGCGAAGGATTCAGGATCGCTGTATAGCTGTTCATTAGAAAAGTAATCTTCTTTAGCTTTGCGACAAGCAAGTTCACAACGAGCTTGGTGATGCGGATATTCCTGAAATACTTTTTCGAGTAATGTTTTTTGCTCGTGGTTGGCGAGAGTACGGGCAAAAATTGCCTTGTCAATTAGGGATGCTCCTAAAGTATTACTCCCAAAATCTATCGGGATTTCTTCTAAGCTCTTAACCAGAGTAAAATCTGTGGTTGAAGAACCAATATCGACAATTAGCACCGATGCCAGAAGTTTGTCATACTCAAGCTTCCCGGCTTCTTTGGCTTGCATGAAAGCAGCCCGCGATTCCGGTACGACATTTAGTCGGGGAATGCCAGCTTCTTGAAGTATCTTTTGGTATTCTGAGCGATCGCTAACTAACCATCCTGAAGGGCAACCAATGTAAAAATAGCTACTTTCCCCACCTTCAAGTTGTCCGCTTTCTTTCAAAAGGCGGTAGTAGGTTGCGACAAAAGTGCTAATTGTTTCCCGATATTTTGGATCGTTGTTTGGTTTTTGCTTGAAAGAGATTGTCAGTTGGGTAACGCCAGCTTGAATTAATGCTTGTTCTCCGACAAGATAACCGAGTTTGGGATGCCAACCAAGAGCTGTAATTTGGTTCTTCTTGTTATTAATCTCCAGCATCTGGGGGGGTTCGATGCTTTCCACTATCGCTTTAGCTACAGCCGTTTCACCGTGTCCCAAATCAAAACCGATTGTTTCTAAAATTTCCATACCCTTATTGTCTATTATTCTTTAGAAGAGGAATACGCTGGCTCAATTACCCGACCGCGCCTAATTAAGCGATCGCCTTTCAACAAAGCCGGAGTTATAGTTACGTGATCTTGGGTATCAGGGTCGATACTTGGCTCAAAGTCAAAATACCCGCGATCGCTGTGAGGGTCATTTGCTCGGTAAATTTGAGTGTTAATTCCCTGAGACATTAAAATCTGTGGCAGAAGTTTTGCCAGTTCATGAGCCATTTGGGGTTTATCAAGTTTTGCTGCGCCCATTAGCCTTTGGAGAAAATTCAATAGCTCTGGCAGTTCTTCTATTGCTAAATCGCCTTCATGTTTATTAGATTCTTCTACTCTAGCGACTGCTAGGTCAATAGTGTTGAGAGCATCGGCAAGGTGAGCTAGAAATACTTTGCTATCAACCCGAAGAATAGGTTGAGGTAATTGCAATAGCTCTTGAGACATAGAATTATTTTGCTGGTTGTTTAAGTCGAGTTGAAGTACAACTTCTAGCCCTAGAAGTAGAGCAGTTAGCAAGATAGCCATCCATGCACCTGGGGTAGTTTTAGTTAACGAAAACAACGAACCTAAGATGCCTATACAAATTAGTCCCTGTAGCACTTTCAGGATTAATCTGCTGGGAAAAAACTTTGTAGCTGGGTTAGTAATTTTCCTTTGCTCTGTTGGATCAACTTGAGGATAGTTAGCCGCAGCGAGAGTGGCGATGGACTGCCGCAGCGCATCCAGGAAAAAGGAAGCTAAACGAACTTGAGCTACATTAAGCTTTTCAATGTAAATTCTTTCGAGATTATCAAGTCGGTTCTGAACCAGCTTAACTATCTGCTCAATGTTGGTTGCATTATCAATATCTGTCTGAAGTTGGTTGCGTTCTTCGCTAAAAAGTGAGGTGATTGTTTTCATTGCGTTGACTAAGACTTTAACGTTACTAATAGGGGTGAAATAAAGATTTGTCTGCTCATTTCACCCTGTAATCACATGATGACCGAATAATTCATAATTCATAATTCATAATTAGGTTGATTGCAAATTACTACCCATCAGGAGGAGGAGGAGAATGTTTATCTGCGTCATTGCAGACTACGGTACAGGAGATCCGGCATTTATTGAAGTCACACAGCGTTTGCTGATGGCTTTTCCCGATGCCCAAATTCATTTGCTTTCGGTTCCAGCATTCAGTACCTTGGCAACGGGATTCTGGATTGCCCAATTGGGACTCAACCCAGGAAAGAGCGATCGCCTAATTTATCACAACTGTGCGCCTCGTCAAGATGATCCCGAAGCCCGCCGGGACAATGAAGGTGAAGGACTAACTTATGCCCTTTTACCCAATGGTGTAAAAGTAGTGGGTGTGAATGCGGGCTACACCCTCTCCTTTATCAAAGACCATACAAAGGAGTTGCGGGTGGTCAACGTTTCTCGTGGTGGCTCACAGTTTCGCTCACGAGATGTTTTTCCTCCGGCGGCGGCGGCGATCATGGGTGAAGATTTTAGCCTTCTGGGAGATAGTCTTATTCGTGAGCAAATCCCAGATGTTCCACCAGATCGAATTGCCTGGATTGATGGCTACGGCAACATCAAAACAACTATTGCGGCGCATACACTTAATTTGGAGCCTCAAAGCAAGATTGTGATCCGAATTGGAGATGTGGTCAGTGATGCAGTGTATTCTGATGGCAGTTTCAAGGTATCTGAAGGAACTTTAGCCTTTGCTCCTGGTAGTTCCGGTTGGTCAACAGGCGATTCAGGAGAACCATTGCGCTTCCTAGAACTATTTCTGCGAGGAGGGAGTGCTTGGGAGCGCTTTGGCCGTCCCCGTGTGAATCAGCAAGTAACCCAAATTGCGTGAATCAAATCAACTCCCCCACGCCCTACCGATAAACATAGATAGTGTTTATCTGTAGGGCGTGGGTATTAGTCATAATAAAAACTACATTTAATCATTCCTAACAATCATTTTTTCTGGCACGATTCACTACATATTTACCGAGTTAAGTCAATGAAATGGATCTTAACAACTGCTCTGATTTTGGGCAGCACCACCCAATATCCAGCACAAGTAATAGCCCAAACTAAACAACCAGCAACTACTAAGCAGCCTGTGCAACCAGTTAGTACACCTGCTTCAACTCAACAACCTACCTCTGGGCCAGTTTTTATTTTGCCAAAAGCACCCGCTCGGTTAAGCCCTGTATCTGGGCGTAGAGCCGGAATGGGTAGTCGAGATAATTGCCCTGCGGTTCCAACCCCGCTCACCGCCTTAGTACCATTTCAAGAGGAACAAAACGTTGCCGGACAGGCAAATAAATCAATTGTCGGGATTGTAGCGGGACTAACCACTTCTGAACGACCTACGTTTTGGTTTTACATCCCGTACACTAAGGATTTGTCTAACTCAAGCGCTGAATTTAGCTTACAGGATAGCGCTGAAAATGATATTTATAGAAATGCGATCGCGCTACCTTCAAAGCCCAGTGTCATTGGTATTTCTCTCCCTAATACTGTTACTTCATTAGAAGTAGATAAGACATATCGCTGGTATTTAAAAGTACGTTGTAACCAACAGTCAGCAAGCATTCCTGTGTATGTAGAAGGGGATATTAAAAGAATCAATTTAGATTCTCGTGTTATGCAACAATTAGAAGCAGCAACTGATCCTCGACAGCAGATTATAATCTATGCTGAAAAAGGGATTTGGTTTGACGCTTTAAATATGCTAGCAAAAATACGCATTTCTCATTCTAATAATGCGTCTTTTGAAGAAGATTGGCAAAGTTTATTGCACTCCATCAATTTGGATAATCTTGCTAAGGCTCCTATAATGAATTTACCAAACCGCCAATAAATAATAATTTAATTAGGACTTACGCACGAGTTACGGAATAACGAACCGCAGAGGCGCGGAGAAGCCAGTGCGTTGCGAGGGTTCCCCCCGTTGTAGCAACTGGCGCGACGCGGAGAAATCAGAGTTTGAGAGATATTTTGCGTAAGTCCTATTAATATCGCGCAAAGTATCTATAAACCTAAATTTCTACAACCAATTACCAACTAGGACGTAGGGTGCCCAGTACATCGGACGGTTGTATTCGCGAGATTCAAGTAGTTTTAATTGAGCAAAGCGTAAAGCTTTTGCCGTAGTTTTACCAGCCACTAACTGGCGGTAAAATTCATCAATAAACAAAGCTGTGGAGTTATCGCCAATTTGCCACAGGGAGGCTAAAGTACTCCGCGCACCAGCACGCAGGGCAACTCCTGCTAATCCCAATGCAGCTCGGTTATCTCCTGCTGCTGTTTCGCAAGCACTCAAAACAAGTAATTCAACTGGCTCTGTGCGTTTTTGCCCTCTACTTTTGAGCAAACTATCTAATTCACTCACATTGATACGTCCATCATCTGCTAAAATAAAAGTGTCTTTTGCTTTAGAGCTAAATCGCCCGTGAGTTGCAAAGTGAACAACTCTAAAATCTTCAGCGTTGATAGTTTTTGCTAAATTTGTACTGGTAAAATTTTCATCCAATAATGTAGTTGTCGATATGCCTGATTCCTGAATTAATTTCAGTTCAACCTTAACGTTGGGAAGTGGTGCAAACTTTTCATTTTTGGGTGGTTGTGATAGTCCTCCAGCCAGGGCATTTAATTTTTTGTGTGCTAAAGGTTTGGGAGTAAATAGTTGCAGTCCGGGGCTAATAGCTACAGAATATTTTTGGAGTAAATACTCTTTACCATCATACAATGCAGACATTGGGATATTTCGCAGCAACCCGTCTGGAATAAAGACTAGAGTATTAACTTTACTATTTTTGAGGTCTGTTTCAACTGGTTTGATTAACCAATTATAAAGCTGTTGAGAAGCTGCTTTAAATTTCTGATTAGCATCGGGTTCGACTATTGTCTCTCGTATTTTTGTAATAACTTGCTCTACTTGCTGACGATTGACTTTAGAAGTTTTATGCATCAATGTTTGATTGGGAAGTTTGATAATAATTTCTAAATGGTTATCTAAAATAATCGGGTAGAAAATAGCAGTATTCGGGTTGTCGCGGTCTACTACTTTGTCCAATACCACAAATTGGTTACTCAAGCAAGCTTCTCGGAAAAAATTGTCGAGTTCTGCAACTTGCAAGGCTTCAATTCGCTGTCGTGCCTTATCTAAATCTGGTTTTCCTTGTCCTTTCTCTTGTAAAAGCAACTCTACAGACTGGCGATAAATCGGTTCTATGCGATCGCGAAAATTGAACTGCACCTCTGAATTAACCGCAACTAAATCGCTGCGAAGAGACTGAAGAGTTGTGACAGCAACATCATAAGCAGATATGGCGGCTTCGATATTTCCCTGTGCTTTGAGTAAGCGTCCTAACTGCCACTCAAGGCGATAAGCTATATCTGAGGCATCAATTTTTTCAGCTAGAAACAAGGCTTGCTGCGTCAAATCTTGCGCTTCTTGCAATTGTTGGTTCTGCTCGTAAACTTCTCCCAAGCTGCCCAGTGCATAGGATTCGGCACGTTTATCGCCAATTATTTTGGCTTGCTGAACGCTACTTACCAGAATTGTAATGTCTTTTTTATTACCAATTGTGGTCAAAGTCTGAGCAAAATTGATCCGTGCATAAATACCAGCTTGATTGGTAGGCAGATTGGGGACTTGAGATTGGATTGTGGGTATTAATGACTTTGCTTCAGTGATGCGTTCGTTTTCGACAAGCAAACTTAGCTGATTAATCAGGGCTTGAACTTGGGCCAGAGGGTTTGGTGCAATTTTCGCAGCATTTTCATAATGAGCGATCGCACCTTTAATATTACTTAACGACCTAGCAGTATTACCGAGGCTAAATTCCGTCAAACTAATTTCTAGAGGCAGTTGCAGACGTTGAGCTATTTCTAAGCTTTGTTGTAAGTTTTTTTCGGATGACTCTAGTTCGCCTAATTGTTGTAAGACATTGCCAAGCGATCGCAAAGCTGTTACTTTTACAGGTGAGTCAGGTTGGGAAATTAATTGTTGGGATACTTCATTTAATATATCTAAGCTACGGCGGTAAAAACCAGCAACTCGTAGAGCTTGTGCTTGGTTAATACGGCTGCGCGTTACTCCAGCATTGTCACCTAATTTCTTCCAGATTTGCTCTGCTTGTTGTGATGTTTTTATAGATGCATCAGTTTGTCCCTGTGCTAGTTGCAATTCGCCCTGAATATTTAGGGTTTGTGCAAGAATTTCTAACAATTCAGATTTGGGATTGTTGACATTTAACTTTTGATTTCTCTCATCCCAGCCAAGCAAATTTAAGCTATTGTCAATAGTTGCATAAGCTTCTTTCCACGAGCCGAGTTGCTGGTATACAAGAGAGAGGTTAGTCAGCGCTGCGGCTTGTGCAAGGTTATTGCTTTCTCGTTGATAGGTACGGACAGCTTGTTGTAGAACATTTACCGCTTCGGTAAAGCGTCCAGCTTGGTAAAGTGTTTCTCCTTGCTCAAGAAGTTGCTGTGGTGTTGTGGCTGGGGGTTTATTGGTTTGGATGTGAAACCCGTTTGGTGAATTTGTCTGGATTTGTTTAGCGAATGTGCTAGGGATAATAGTCAGGAAAACAGCAAGGGTAAATAGGACTACGGGAGTTATCGCAAATCTAATTACTCGCTTTGGCATCTGAAATTTTGCCATATTTTTTCACACCTCCCTGAGATACAGGACAGGAAGCAGGTGTTTGCCAAGGACTGTGGGGGTTGAGTTGAGGAAGTGCTACTAATTCTATGTTTCCCTTGCGATCGATTACCCAGCCAGAAGCTTCCACAATTGGAATTGTAGCAGCAATGGGAGTAGTTGAAACTGCTGTTGATTTTGGCACAGGCGTTGTGTTTGCCAAGTTTTCTGATTTTGGTCTTAATTTTACCCACGCAGACACAGTACTTGAATCTTGTAATGGTTCAGTGGGACTCATGGGTAGTCCACCGCGTCCTGTTGCGACAAATGTGTTTTGGAATTGCCGAGTTCCAGGTGTGCAGGCGGTGGAAATTTGCGTAGAAGCATCAACTAGATTAATTGGGAGTTCGACTAAGCCGCGAGTGGGGTCAATATCAGGTGTAGTGATTTGCACATTACCGCTCAACTTGCGAGTTCGCCCTTTGGCGGTGATATCGCTTGTGTTTGGGGAAGCTACATCCCGGAACTGAAAACCAAAGATACCTTTCGTATTGACTATGACATTCCCGCCCAGAAAGTTAGCAGAATTAGCGCTGATGTCGCTATTTTCAAAGCCAACCAGGACATCGGCTTTAATTTTGATGTTGCCGCCGATAACCTTTTTTCCTCTGGCGTCGGTTTTGATGTTGCTATTGCCAGTCATGATTAAATCTTTTGAGTTAATGTTAATTGTCCCCTGTTCGCTAGGCCGGTCAACTTTGGGGCTGCGTGTATTGGCGATAAGTAAGCCGTTGTTGTTTAAACGGATAGAGCGTGCATTTAATGTCATGTTGCCTGCGGTTCCTGTTCCAAAACTCCGCACGCTTACTGTCCCATCTTGTACTAGCAAGGTATTAGTTGTGACTGTCAAATCACCCGCATCTCCTGTTGAGTTTGAGTTTGCTTGTGCAAATAAGCCACCAGGAAACCGACCATCAGCACTTCTACCAATCAATTGCACATCTTGAGCATCAACCCTCAAAATTCCACCGTTGCCTGCACCAAAAGTGACAGTATTTACCCGTGCCCCATCTCGCACTAGCAAGGTATTGGTTTTGACCGTCAAAGCACCCGCATCTCCTGTTGAGTTTGAGCTTGCTAGTGCAAACAAGCCACTAGCAAACCGACCATCAGTGCTTCTACCAATCAGTTGCACATCTTGGGCATCAACGCTCAAAATTCCACCGTTGCCTGCACCAAAAGTGCCAGTATTTACCCGTGCCCCATCTCGCACTAATAAGGTATTGGTTTTGACCGTCAAATCACCCGCATCTCCTGTTGAGTTTGGCTGTGCGCCAGCAAACAAGCGACTGGCAAATTGACCATCAGCGCTTCTACCAATCAGTTGCACATCTTGGGCATCAACGCTCAAATTTCCTCCCTTACCCGCACCAGATGTAGCAGTACTTACCTCTGCCCCATCTCGCACTAGCAAAGTATTAGTTCTAACTGCAAGATCGCCCGCATCCCCTAATGAGTTTCGCTGTGCAGAAGTACCCAAGGCACTGGGAAGCCGATTATTAGCACTTCTACCAATCACTTGCACATCTTGGGCATCAATGCTCAAATTTCCTCCCTTACCCGCACCAAATGTAGCAGTATTTACCTGTGCCCCATCTCGCACTAGCAAGGTATTAGTTTTAATCGTCACATCACCCGCGTCCCCTGTTAAGTTTGGCTGTGCGCCAGCACTCAAGCCACTGGGATACTTACCATCGGCGGTTGTACCAATCAATTGAACGTCTTGGGCATTAACGCTCAAATTTCCTCCCTTACCCGTACCAAGTGTAATAGTACTTACCTGTGCCCCATCTCGCACTAGCAAGGTATTAGTTTTAATCGTTAAATTACCTGCGTCCCCTGTTGAGTTTGGCTGTGCGCCAGCAGACAAGCCACTAGGATATTTACCATCGGCGCTTGTACGAATCAGTTGCACATCTTGGGCATCAATGCTCAAATTTCCTCCCTTACCCGCACCAGATGTAATAGTACTTACCTGTGCCCCATCTCGCACTAGCAAGGTGTTAGTTTTAATCGTCAAAGTACCCGCGTCCCCTGTTGAGTTTGACTGTGCGCCAGCAAACAAGCCACCGGGATACTTACCATCGGCGCTTCTACTAATCAGTTGCACATCTTGGGCATCAATGCTCAAATTTCCTGCCTTACCCGCACCAGATGTAATAGTACTTACCTGTGCCCCATCTCGTACTAGCAAAGTATTAGTTTTAATCGTTAAATTACCTGCATCCCCTGTTGAGTTTGGCTGTGTACCAGCAAACAAGCTACTGGCAGATTGACCATCAGCGCTTCTACCAATCAGTTGCACATCTTGGGCATCAACGCTCAAATTTCCTCCCTTACCCATACCAGATGTACTAGTACTTACCTGCGCTCCAGCCTCAAGTTGTAACGTGCTAGCACTGATATTGACATCGCCTCCCTGTCCATTTGCTTGCGATCGCACCAGATTAATAATGGTTGCATTGTTAAGATTTATTGCTCCAGTTGCATTAACCGTAATATTTCCAGCCTTACTATTATCAGAACCATTACCACTGTCTATCTCTGCTTGCAGGAAACTCCCTCCCTTCATCTCTAAATTCCGGGCGTTAACTGCAATACTCCCACCAGCAGCAGCTTTTACATCTACACTAGATCCATTAGCTAAAGAAACATCCGCTCGCGCACTTTCAGTAGGAAAGCCTAAGCGAAAGTTGTCACCATCTATCCCAAGCGCTATAGTTCCGCTTGATGTCAATCCTCCCAATTCAACTCGACCACCATAAGCATTCAGTTTTCCACCATCCATGTTGACATTGCCACCTACTAGCAGCAAACTCTTTCCATCTTTAACACTTAAACCAGATACTTTAAAACCAGCTGGATCTTTTGGTGCTGGTGCAGTCGAACTATTTTGAATCGGTGCAGCTACAATTTGATTGAATAGTAAGGTATTTGGATTTACTGTTAACAAGGGTGAAGGTGCTTCTGGATTTGAGGCGCTAAAAAATCCCAAATTGCCAAACCCAATGGCATTGGCTGTTGTGGCGACAAAGGAACCGCCGATATTTAAACTAGCATTTTTACCAAAAATAATCCCATTAGGATTGAGCAGGAATAAGTTTGCTTTACCGTTAGCACGAATTAAGCCATCTATATTAGAAATTGACTTACCTGTTACTCGTGTCAGGATGTTCTGAATATCCAGTGAATTATTGAATAAAGCAGTACTGCCATTGAGAACAGAGAACTCCCCAAAGCTGTGGAACAGATTACCCCCTCTTATGGTTCCACCCTCAATAATTCTGGTATTGCCCTCTAATTTCACATTGGAATTATTTGGCAGAGTGCCGTCTGGGGTGATTTGGGCAACTGAGATATTTGCATATAAGGTAACTGCACTTATAATGGCAACTCCTAGTAAACCTTGTAACCAGTTTGGCGCAGTTTTAAAAGACATTGCACTCTCTTATATAAAAGGAAATTTAGGTTGGAAGCCTCAATCTTGAGTAGAAGTGTCAGGACTAGCTCTTTCAAGGTAGGTAAAAAGTTTAGTCAATAAATTACTTTTTAAGCTCTTTACTCTGTGTTTTGTGTATCTGTAGTGGTTAAATAAATTACTTATAAACCACAGGGGCACAGAGAGCGCTAAAGAAAAACAAGATATTTAACGAGTCACTTTGAAAGGGCTAGTCTTGTAAGTGTTAGGACAATGAACTTATGCATAACAGAGTATATTAGCAAATTGACACTGCTGAATCAAGTGAATAAACCAGAGCAGGGGTTTGAGCGTTTGATAATTGAGGCGATTTTTTCATCAATATTCTTATGCAACAAGGGTTTCACAAATTACATGCGTTTGCCCTGCTGAATAGAATCATGTCACTGCTACCAATTAAGAATCAGAAGGCAAAGCTAAAAAACCTCTGATTCCCAACAGTGAATA
>NZ_JABXKP010000096.1:69341-134302 GCF_017114985.1 Nostoc sp. JL33
AATCAGAAGGCAAAGCTAAAAAACCTCTGATTCCCAACAGTGAATAGAATCATGTCACTGCTACCAATTAAGAATCAGAAGGCAAAGCTAAAAAACCTCTGATTCCCAACAGTGAATAAAATCCTGTCACTGCTACCAATTAAAAATCAGAAGGCAAAGCTAAAAAACCTCTGATTCCCAACAGTGAATAGAATCATGTCACTGCTACCAATTAAGAATCAGAGTCAAGCCAAACCAGTGATTGCCTTCAGTTCAAGCTCAAATTTGAAATTTCGGAGAGAAACAATGTCTAACATCAACAACTACGGAGTAGATATAAACAATAAAACTTTAGCAGAATTGAGCTTCAGCGCAGTGAAAGAACTTAGCGATGAGGTTGCTGCTACTTGTAGTGGAGGTAGTGTAAGTCTATTCCGGGATGGTAACTTTAAGGGAGGGGGTATAAGGTTTTCTAACAGTGATGCCAACCTATCTAATAACAATTTCAACGACGCAACCTCATCTATTGTTATTACAGGGAATCAAAAATGGAGGTTTTATAAAAATGCAAACTTTAAAGGGCCGTCTGTAACTTTGGGACGAGGACGATACCCTAGAGTTTCTGGAGGATTAAACGATTCAATTACTTCTCTCAAACGGATATCATAAATTTGACTTCTGTGCATCCGTTCTAGTAACTTTGCTTAGATAGTAAAATAGCCTCAGAATATTCATTCATTTCTGAGGCATTTTCCTATTTCATGCCTCTGTTAAAACTTCCCTTATTCCCTCTCTAATTTGCAATAGAGATGCCACAGGTGGAGTAAGAGCTTTTGCCAACTATCATCCGATTAACAATCAGAAGGCAAAGCTAAAAACCTCTGATTTACAGCTGTGAATAAACCAATCTCACTGCTACCAATTAACAATCAGAAGGAAGAAAACAAGCTTACCTTCAGTTCAAACCCCAATCTAAAACTCAGGGGAAAAACAATGTCTAACATCAATAACCACGGAGTAGATATGAACAACAAGCAAATCAAAGACCTCTACAGCATCGAAGCTGTGCAAGACCTTTCCCATGAAGCTGCTGCCACTATTAGTGGTGGTGCCTTAGACTTTTCCGACAAGAAGGATGGTGAAGGAGTGCGGCTAAATAATATCACAAACGCACGACGCAGTTTAGGCAGCTTTAACAATAGAGCATCTTGGTACGAGGTGACGGGTAAAAGAGATTGGATTGTCTACACTGGTGAGAAATTCACAGGTAAATCAAGGCGTCTGAAAGCAGGTACAAAAGGTAACTTCACCGGCCCTTTTAACAACGACATCGCGTCTGTCAAACTTGCATAATCAGCTCTGGTCTATTTCATACCGTGTACTCGAATCCTTCAAAACCTAAAAGAGAAAAGAATGCTCTCACCTTCGCTTTTAGCTGAGTAACATTCTTCTCTCCCAGTTCGTAGGGGCGAGGTCGTTTTCGCTCCTACTTTTTCATTCATATCAAGATAGCACAAATAAACGTAAACGGTGTTAACAGTCATCAGTTATCAGTTATTAGGTAGGAAACGGACTCGTCCACCTCTTGTTAACTGCGGCTGGTACTGTTAACTGCGGCTGGTACTGATTTTTTAAACAATGAAATACTACAGCATATTGCAACACAGTGAAGAAGATTGTGGTGCAGCAAGCCTAGCCACGATCGCCAAATACTACGGACGCACCTTTGCCCTCAATCGCGTGCGAGAAGCAGTGGGCACGGGAACGCGAGGAACTACACTATTAGGTTTAAAGCGGGGAGCAGAAACCCTCGGATTCCATGCCCGTCAAGTTCAAGCTACCCCAGAACTGCTTGAGAAATTAAATGAAGTCCCCTTACCAGGGATCATTCATTGGAAAGGCTACCACTGGGTAGTATTATACGGGAAAAAGGGGAAAAAATATGTCATCTCTGACCCTGCCTTCGGCATCTTGTACCTCACCTCCCAGGAGTTAATCGCGGGTTGGAGTGATGGTGTGATGCTGCTGCTGATGCCAGACGATAGCCGCTTCTATGAGCAAGGGGAAGATAAAATTGGCGGCTTTGGGCGCTTTTTTGCCCGCGTCTTGCCATATCGTAATCTTTTGGTTCAGGCGATCGCTATCAACTTCGCGATCGGGCTGTTGTCCCTGGCTTCCCCTTTAATGATGCAACTCCTCACCGATGACGTGCTAGTGCGGGGAGATACCCAACTGCTAACAACGGTGGCAATTGGTGTCATTGCCATGAACCTAATTCAAAGTGCCATTGGTTTAGTACAATCTCACCTGATTGGTCATTTTGCTCAACGGTTGCAATACGGACTAATTCTAGAATACGGCCGAAAACTGTTGCGCTTACCCCTATCATATTTTGAAGCACGTCGCAGTGGGGAAGTCGTTAGCCGGATTGCTGATGTTCATACCATCAATAATCTAGTTTCCCAAATTGTCCTTGGTTTACCCAGTCAATTTTTTGTGGCTCTGGTTTCCTTGGGTTTCATGCTCTTCTATAGTTGGCAACTGACTCTAGGTTCCCTCGCCGCCTTTGCGATCGTCACTCTTGTCAATCTGCTTTTTCTTCCCGCCTTGCGCCAGAAAACCCGCAGCCTGATCGTTAAAGGTACGGAAAATCAAGGCTTTTTAGTCGAAACCTTTCACGGTGTTCAAGTCCTCAAAACCACCCAAGCGACTCCTCAAGCTTGGCAAGAATATCAGACAAATTTTGGTCGCCTTGCTAACTTAGACTGGACTACGATGAAGTTGGAGCTTTACAGCAGCACAGTCACTAGTATTCTTTCGCATTTGACGAGTATTGGCATACTCTGGTTAGGTTCTAGCTTGGTGATTAATCAGACATTATCCATCGGTCAACTGCTGGCGTACAGTGGTATGAGTGGCAGCTTTCTTGGCTTTTTAGAGTCAGCAGTCGGGCTAATTGATGAATTTATCACTGCTCAAATTGTTGTTCAACGCTTGACAGAAGTGATAGATGCTACCCCAGAAGATGAAAATGACTTTAAAAAACCTTGGGCAGAAATTCCTGGCAATGCAGATATTAGTTGTTCTCAAGTTAACTTTCATCATCCTGGTAGAACTGACCTGTTAGAAAATTTTTCTTTAAGTATCCCTGGTGGTAAAGTAATAGCCTTAATCGGTCAATCTGGCTGTGGTAAAAGCTCCTTCGGCAAATTAATTACTGGTTTATATCAGGTTCAATCTGGTAATATCCGTTATGGTTTATACAACCAGCAAGACTTATCTTTAGATTGTTTGCGACAGCAAGTCGTATTGGTTCCCCAAGAGCCTCATTTTTGGAGCCGTTCAATTGTTGAAAATTTTCACTTTAGTTATCCCAACATTAGTTTTGAAGAGATAGTCCTTGCTTGCCAAATTGCTGGTGCAGATGAATTCATTAGCAAATTGCCCGATAAATATCAAACTGTTTTAGGCGAATTTGGTGCAAATATTTCTGGCGGACAAAGGCAGAGATTAGCGATCGCTAGAGCAATTGTTACTGACCCACCTGTATTAATTTTAGATGAATCCACAGGCGCTCTTGACCCAGTAAGTGAAACCAAAGTTTTGGATAGATTACTTAATCACCGTCAAGGTAAAACCACAATTATGATTAGCCACCGTCCTCAAGTTATCAAACGGGCTGATTGGATTGTGTTGCTAGAAAATGGACGCTTAAAAATTCAAGGGACTCCAGAAGAATTACGTCAGATTCCGGGAGAGCATTTAAGCTTTATTGATGAGATTTATCCTTCTCAGAATGGTTTTAAATCTTCTTTGGTTCTGCGGAATTAGTTAATGGTTATTGAGCATTTTACATATACTCAGGATTTATGATTAGTAACTCTCAAAAAATTTTTTTACCCTTAGTTCAAGACAACGACTTTCTCCCACCAATTAGCCGTTGGACTACATTTGGCGGACTATTTATCGTGTTTGCCTTGTCGTTAGCTCTTCCTGTGGCTGCGGTTGTTAAATATAAAGTTACCGTCATTGGGCAAGCGGTTGTCCGTCCTGCGGGTGAATTGCCAATTGTGCAGGCTGCGATCGAAGGACAGGTAATGCAGATTTATGTCAAAGAAAATCAAACGCTGCAAAAAGGAGATATAATCGCCACTATTGATGACTCTCGACTGCAAACGAAAAAAAACGAGCTGCAAACCAATATTCGACAAGCTAGGTTACAACTAATTCAAACCGTTCCTCAAATTAATGCAATAGATAGTCAAATTCGTGCTGAAAACGATCGCACTAATCGGACTATCGCCTCTGCGAAAGCGGAATTGCAAGGACGCGATCGCGATCATCAAGACAAAAATATTACCAGTATCACTGAACTCCAAGAAGCATCAGCCAATGTCAAAATGGCTCAAGAAGAATTATATGCAGGGCAAGCACAGTTAGAATCAGCATTAGCTAATCTCCACGCGACTGAGGCGGCTTTAGGAGCAGCGACATCAAAGCAGAACCGATATGAAAGTGCCGCTAAACAAGGGGCATTATCTCGCGATCAATTGGAAGAAGTACAGCTGGCTGTGAAACAGCAGGAACAAGCTGTACAGGCGCAAAAAGCAACTTATAAGGCCCAAGAAAAAACAAATGAACGGCTAAAACAAGCTGTTTTAGGAGCTATTGCTAAACGCGATCGCGCTCAAGTAGCTCTCAACCCAAGCAATGCAGAGGTAGCAATGGCGACTGAACACATTGCTCAAGAAAAAGCCTCTGGGGAAGTGAATAAAGCAACTTTAGAAAGAGAACGTCAAACACTTATAAAGGAGAAAATTGAAACTGAAAAACAATTAGAGCGCCAAGAGAACGAACTCAAGCAAGCTGAAATCGACCTGAAGCAAACTACTATTACCGCAACAGCAGACGGGATTATTTCCAAGCTAAATTTGAGAAACCCCGGTCAAACTCTCCGTGCAGGGGAGGAAGTTGTCCAAATTGTTCCCAGTCATGCGCCTTTAGTTATTAAAGCAGCTGTCGGTTCTCAGGAAAAAAATAAGATAAAAATCGGTCAAAAGGTGCAAATGCGAGTCACAGCTTGTCCTTATCCCGATTACGGTACTCTCAAAGGCAAAGTGAAAACGATTTCCCCGGATGCTGTTAGTCCGCAAAAAAATGATGCAGATGCTGATACAAACTCTACCCCCAAAGCAACTGCTATAGGCGCTTTTTACGAAGTCACAATTGAACCAGAAAAACTTGCTTTAGGTCGCACTACAAAGAAATGTCAAATTCAATTGGGTATGGATGGCAGAGTTGATATTATTACCCGCGAAGAAACTGTTCTGCAATTTTTACTCCGCAAGGCAAGGTTAATGACGGATTTTTGAAATCGTCAATCGTTATTTTTCAGTTGTAAAGGAAAATTTTATTCAACTAAGGGTTGTGAAATCGTGAAAAATTCCTGACGGCGTTGAATCAACACAACAACACCGCTTGCAACCACAGCAAAGGCAGAAGGAATAAATGGCAACCATAGCCCTTGTTTTAAAAGAGCGATCGCACAAACTCCATATAAAGTGACAACTATCGCAAAGATGGCGCATCCCTTATTTGACAGCGAACGAACGCGCCAAAGAATCAGACTCCCAACTACAGACCAGCCGCATATCCAGAGAATATCGCCCCAGTAAGGCAAAACCCAAAGAATTGGACGTTGGTCTAAAACTGCACTCAAAACTTGGCTAACCATTTGCGCTTGGATAAATACCCCTGATATTTCTTGGTAATCTTGCTGTCCAGTACTGTAGGGAGTTGACCAAGTATCGCTGATAGTGTTAGCTGTCACTCCAATGATCACTACCTTATCTTTAAGTAGATCAGCATTAACTTTATTGCTCAATATATCTTCAAGGGAAACTCTTATAAAATCAGTATTACGGTAATTGACAAGTATTTGATTTCCGCCTAAATTAACTCCTTGTTCATAGCCACCACTGCGACCAGGTTTTAAGCGTTTAAATACTTTAGAGCCAAACTGTACATAATCTTCATTAAATTTAGGTTGAATATTTTCGGAAGATAAGTAACGAGCAGCTAATTGCAACGAGAGCGAATAAGGCGTTGTACAAGTCGAAGAAGGTTCTTGTGCCATCATCAAAATTTGGCGACGCATGATCCCATCTGGGTCTTGAATTGCATCCGTAAAACCCTGGCGTTCTACAGGTACTTCTTTTGGAGGTTTAACACCTTGGGGGTCATATTTACTATCGCGGCTTTTGCAGACAGCAACAACATTATCTTTACTAAGTTCAGTAGAAACCTGTATTGGATTTAATTTATTTGGGGGGTCGGCAAAGTCTCTATAAATATCTAATCCAATAATTCGCGGTTGATACTTTTGTAATTGCTTAAGTAATGTCGCTAAGGTGCTATCCGAAATTGATTTCAACCCTAGCGTTTTTTCTTGTCGAGATTGAATATCTTTTTCAGTGATTTCTACAATTATCAACCTTGGATCTGGGTCTTCATTAGGCCGCAGTCGCAGTATTTGGTCAAAAGTTTGCAGTTCGATTTTCTCAAAGACTCCCAAATATTTCAAACCTATTGTTGAAATAGCCACAATCAAACTACTAAGTAGTACAGTCCTAAGTTTAGATTTTGGTGTCGCAATTTTACCTTTTGTTGGAACTTCACCGACAAATTTAGTATGATCAAAATTGCCACATAGTTCTTGCCACGTAGTCGGAACAGTTGTTGGATTTTGATAGATGACTGGTAACCAACTGGCACAAGGAAATTTATTTTCTAATCCTTGAAGTCTTTCTCGTGCTTCTCGCACAGCCAAGTAAAATGGTTTATTACCTGCAAAGGCGATAAGAAAGTGTTTTAAAAACTCCTGTGCTATGAAATCTGGCACACCTTCCCGCATTACAATCATTTGGGAAATGTTTAAATCAGCTAAATTTCGTGCTAAACCAATTCCGTCACAAGAATTGAAAATTGCCAATTTTAAACCGCGTGTAATTGCTGCTTTAAGAGCATTTTTAAACTGCAAAATTGTCAAATTTTCTGTTTGATTGATGCAAATTTCCCCTATCTCTCCGTCAGCAAGACTAGCGCTATGTCCGGCAAAAAATAGAATATCCCAGCCCTGATTCCATAGATACTCGTCAAGTTTTTGCCGTGTTGGTTCGACAAGAAACGTGGTTTGGGCATCTGTTAAACCTTGTAACAAAGAGCGGTCTTTATCAATATCAATACCAACTCTGTTGCCTAGAATTGCCAAAATTTTGACTTTACCTGTGGGAGATTTTTGTAATACCTGAGGAGATGCATACTGATGATTGCTCAAAGCTAGTTCCGCTTTGGGGTAATCTTCAAAAAAATTCCACAGACGCCAAGGCAACCGATGCAGTAGAACTATATCCGTTTCAATAATGACTCTAATTTCATCATCCCGACTGAGTAGAGTCCGTAACTGCCGCTCAATATTCTGAAATGAGTCAAATTTCAACCAAGCATTGATATTTGCTTGTAGCTGTTGACACACTTGATCGAAGTCATTCACAGAAATATTAGTTATGTCTTGCGAATGTACTTTTATACGTTGATTGCTACCAAAATGTTGATGGACAGCTGCATAGAGTAACTGCCATCTGCGGTAGAGTTCGCTTAGTTCTGGTACTGCTGGCAGACTCCCTGTTAATTTCACGGGTACAAATTGGTTATGATGCCAAAGTTGAGCCGTGACAACAGGAAATCCTTGATTTAAATCTCCTCCCAAGAAGCTGAAGACGACTAGTTTACTCATAAGTTAAGTGAATGCCATTCGTAATTAACTAATGACTAAATGAATGTTAATTCGACTCGGTTGGGCGCGGCTGTGAGAAAACCCGCCCAAGCTAGCTTTTAATAACTAAATCACGAAATTCTCTGTTATCTGGCAACTATCAAGAGCAACCTGGATGCTAAAACATTCTCCCACTTCTGCATCAAAGAGTTTCAATTGCACGTAGATATCTTGAATACTGGCTTGTACTTGTTGAATTATCTCCCCTTGATCTGAAAGTAAAACTAGCTTTATAGTAGCAGGTAAGTAAGGTTCATTATAAGCTGGATGTAGTTGCACGCGAATACTAACTTGTTGGTTAGCCTCTGGTATTAAGGCAACTAATAAAATAACTTTTTGAGCCTCTATTTCCATTCCCAAGTCAATCAGCTTGGCGCGTTTGATAGCGACAGCATTTAACCCAAAAGAACTACGAAAATTAAAAGCTAGGCTACTGGAGTTTGGCTGAAAAAAAGTCTCTATAGCTTGCCAAGAAGCATCGTAAATCTGCTCCAGCCAACGAGTCAGATTCACTTGTACTTGGGAAAATTGCCGCAGCCTTTGTTGGTGCAAACGCTGCCGCCACTGTTCATCCTCTAGTAGCGCTCCCCAAGTTGTAAATGGTACTGCCAGTCTCGGAAATGTTACAGAGGAATTACTTAACCGTTGCACAAGGTTTTCTGCTTGAGCAGTCGATAATTGTGGGAGTGGAGCGATCGCAACTTTCATCTCCTCTGTTCCACAAAATTCGTAGGTCATCCAAAAAGCATTAAGGTCTTGAATTAAATACCGTGCATCTATACAATAAGTCCTATCTACTTGGTCATAGCGTGCCAGTAATTTAAGTTCTTGATGGGTTATGTAGCCCCAAATTCTTACCGACTCGCCATCTGCTGTGACTTGTACTGCTAAATAATAGTCTGCTGCCCAATTTGGAATGTCTACCCATTCTTGAGGAACTTCTAACTCGCTATCATCAATTGCCTCACTGGGAATTAAAACAACTCGCCTTTCCTTTAACAAAATTGCTGTGCCATTGACAAATTCCCAAAAAGCAGGAATACCAGGGGAACTGTACCAGATACTTGCTTCTGGAACATATTCAGCTTTTACCCAATTCAAAAACGCATAAAGGCAAATTTGATTTATGTAAGCACGCCAGCGACTGCTAGGTGTGGCGTAAATTTGGCTTTCTTGCCAAGAACTTGTCTGTAGTAATGGCGATATTTCTAACAATAGTTGTTTCGGGTCTGTAAAAGCAGAACTCATTTTTATTACCTCCTGTCTCATAACGTCAGATAGATTTGCCATACTTAACTTTCAACCATTCTTCCAAAGCGGTACTCATATCTTTAACTAGGTTGGAAGTCACAGAAATATTAAAGGTTTCTTGACTCCATTCGAGCAATTTTTTCAGTAAGGATTCTCTAGCTTTGATCAGCCTGCGAGAAACAGTAGGCTGACTCATTTGTAGGCGTTGTACAATCTGTGGCTGAGTCAGCCCTTCTTGGTAGTAAAGTTTAAGTATCTCCTGGGATTGCACCTCAATGTTTTGTATAGCTTTTAACAAGATGTCTTGAATTTGAAATTGTTGATTTTGTCGGTTTTGGGTATCCTCTTGGGCTATCATGTCAGCGATTAATGAGTCAGAAGATGGATCTGGCAAATCAAAAGTTGTTGTGGCATCATCTTCTGATATCGCTAAATTTAGAGAACTAACAGGTGGATATAGATAAGCACGTATGTAGATAGCTGCCTGGGTTAACCAGTGTTCAATTTTCTCTCTGGTGCATTGTGGAGTAGGTTGAGTTAATTGAGTTTGTCGTTCGCTGTTGTAAAGGTTGACAATAGCTTCCCAAAGCTGGCCTTCTGGTTCTGATAGTGCCTTTGTACCTCCTGGTTGGTTTTGCACATACAGTTCTTGGAAACAAGTCCAGGCTAGCCGATATTGGACAATTACCGTAGGTGATAATCCAGCTTGAGAAAGAGCTTCTAAGAACTGCTTTTTGCTTACTTTGCGTAACAATGCCCAATTTGTGCAAATATCAGCTTCCTTGCGTTGGCGTAAAATATCTTTTAGCCGACTGGGGATTGCCATAGTTGCATAGGCTTTTAAGCTAGAAGATTTTTCTGGGTTAAAGTTTTTGAGAATCGTTTCGATTTCAGCATTAGCCATTTGAAAGTAATCTGCTAGGCTATATTGGCTATGTGTAAATCTGGCAATTGTTTTTTTAGCTGTCCAGTAACTTGGCTCCTGTAAATAAGCAGACAGATGCATTCTGGCAAGGCTATGAGATTGTTCTTGCCAGTGCTTATACCAATATAGTGCCCAAAAGTTTTCTGAGTTAGAGACTTCTTGTGAAGACTCCAAACAATTTTGGATGCTTCGACGCAGTTTGATATCAATCAACCATTTACTGAATCTGCCACTTTCCAACTCAACGAAGGTTGAGAACATCTCCGTAATTTCTTGGCGAGGATGCATAAGCAATTAAAAATCTAAATTGAGCCAACTTCAGTAATTATCACAGGGGTAGATAAATATCTAGCTCAATTTTAGAAGAAAGCAGGTGCGATCGCCTGATCTACAACGCAGTCAGAGTTTTATGCTTTAGTACAGCTGGCTCCTGACTGTGGCACAGGACATAAAACCAGATTCGGGCTAGGACAAACTCGGTTGGATTGGTTAGAGCAGCAGGCAAATCAATCAACTCAGTTGCAAACAAATCTGCTAGGACGAATTGAGTTTTAGCTAAAATACTCAAGTTGCCTCCCAGATTAAGTCCGCATAATTAGTTACGATAAAAGTAGGGAGTAAAAATATGACTTATGCCAAAACGTATCACTATAGCCGAGCATTCAAACATATCTGAATTAGAGAAGCTTTACAAACATGCTAAAGACGGAATAGAGAGTCGTCAGTATCAGATTATATGGTTACTAGCGCAAGGAAAGAAAACAGAGGAAGTACAGCAAATAACGGGCTACAGCAGAACATGGATCTACGCATTGGTGAAAAGGTATAACGAGTTGGGTATTTCTGGTCTATGCGATCGCAGGCAGAAAAATCAAGGTTCAAAGCCATTAATTAAGGATGTTGAGCTTTCCCGGCTCTGGCAGGTTTTACAAGGAAATGCCCCAGATGGAGGGCTATGGAATGGTCGCAAAGTTGCAGATTGGCTTACGTCTGTTACTGGAAAACACATCAGCAGACAAAGAGGATGGGAAATATTACGGCAAATGACTTTTAGATTGAGAGCGCCGCGTCCGTCTCACACTGAAAGTGGCTTGAAATCCAATTAAAAATTACCATTATTCAGAAACTGCAAAATATGTTGAGATGTGATTTGAGGCTGTTCAAGTTGAGGCGCATGACCGCAATTATTGAGCTTTATTAGTTGAGAGTTGGCAATGTCTTGCTGAAATCTTTCTGCATCTTCAGGTGGGAGCATATCATCAGCTTCTCCCCATAAAATCAGTGTTGGCTTGTCAAGAAGGGCAATTCTATTTGCCAAGTCACTATAACCACCAGTTTTGACATAAGAAATCATTGCATCATGCCAACCAGGCATTTCTTGGTGTAGCATCGCGCACTGAATAGCCAAAACTATTTTGGCATTAAAGCTAGGAAAAATACTGCCTAAATTTAACGCCAAAATGTGGCGTTGACGTAGGTATTCTACAGCAAAGAAGTCAAAAGGAGGAAACAAGTATTTGCTAAAGGCGGGAGCGCCAGTGTAACCTAAACTATTAATTAATACTAATGATTTTACAATTTCAGGGTAAGCGAGAGTAAACTCAATTGCAGTTGCACCTCCCATTGATGCACCTACTAGTATGATCGGTCTGTTGATTAAAGTTTTCCAAAAGTCGTAAAGGTGAATTTTTATTGCAGTTGGGCTGTAGCTTATTTCTTTTTGCCTTTGTGTAAAGCCAAAACCTAACAAATCTACTGCCCATGTTTCATTTTGAATGGCAAGTAATGGCAATAAAAGACGGAACTCTAGGATGGAACTATCGAAGCCATGTAGCAGCAGAATTGGTATTCCTCCTCTACCTTTGTGAATGTATGTTGTGAGGATTGGTTGTTGACTGAGGGAGGTTGCAAGAGCAGTTCTCTGGATACTTTGGACGAAAGCGATCGCCTCTAGGTCTGTTAGTTGATTAACTTGTGAGGGTAAAAAATTAGCAAACATTGGAGCAATCTAATAAGGTAAGGGCAGTAGCATTACTAGCGTTGTTATAAAGGTGCTGACGGTATACATCCCTGAAAGCGATGTCTGCGACGGGCTACACCTACGCCTAAAGTTTTAGCAATAAGCTTATTTTTAGCTCTATTGAGAATATATTTTGCTTATTGAGATAATTTGGTCGCCCTGGCGATCGCAGTTGGGAATTTTCATAAAATCAGCTTAACAAGAGCGCAGGCGATCGCTCAACACAAGTCGATTTAATTTATTAGCGATTGCAGATTGATTTAAGGTCAAGTAGAAATCAGTTTTTTACTTGACCACTTTTTGGTTAGGCTGCTAGAGGTGAACTGTCATAGTGTGTTAACAGGTCATCTGGATGATCGTAAATGGCGATCGCATTCTTTAATTGACTATCATCAAAACCACCACAACGAAACGCAATCACGCCAACACCAGCTTTATTTGCAGACTCAACATCGTAGGGAGTATCGCCCAGCATTACAACAGAGGATGGTTGGATATTCAATTTGCTCAAAGCAACTTCGACAATATCTGGGTCTGGTTTGGAAGCTTCGGCATCACTAGATGTTGCCGCCTCATCCTGACTCAGGAGGTCATCAACTTGTGCAGCTTTCAACAATACTGATAGTTCTTGACTCGTTGCTGAACTGGCGATGATTAGACGCAATCCAACAGATAGCATCTTCAATATTAGTTGCCGCGCACCATTGGTGGGAGTCAGATTTGTTACAAACTTGTTGATGATCAGTTCTTTGCGTTTGTCAGCGATTTCCTTACCCTTCCCTTGTTGATCAGAAAGTCCTGGCGCGAACTTAGGAATAACGTGGTCACCTCCCATGCCAATCAGTGGTCGGACTTGCTCGAACTTCACCTCATAGCCAAAGGCAGCAAATGCTTCTACCCAAGCTTGAGCATGGGCATCATTACTGAGAACAAGCGTCCCATCTATATCCAAAATTACGCCTTGATATGCCATTGAGAAATCTCTCGGTTACTTTAGTGTCTCTACCCTACTGAAAAATTGTTGCTATAACCTCTACCTCGGTTGTTACTTCCAATGGTAGAATCATCGTAAACAAACGTATCTTACGTTGAACAGATATGGGGTTGGACAAGCAGCAAACAGAGAAATTCCAGTCAAATTAGATGTAGTACATTAACTTATAACCAGAACTGTCGATAGTCCTCGACATACTGGCGTATGGTCAGGGGTGAATGATTGAGCAATTGCTCTGTATTAGATGTCATGCTGCCCGCCAATCCTAAACGAGCAGTTGTGTAGATTGTCACCATTACTAAAACAAAGTCTATTGGCAACCTTTTGGAGCGCATTTGTCGAACAAACTTTAGCGCATAAGGATTATAACGTATCGGTTTACCTAAAACCGATGTGAAGATTTCTGCGAAATCTGGGATGGTGCGTTAGCCTACGGCATAACACACCCTTGCATTACTAGAATTTAGCGTGATTTCATTCAACGACTGTTACTGAGGCCCCTTCAATTGATGGAGGTATACCGGGTAACTCAAGACAATATCCAGCACCATACACTGTCTTGATATAGCGAGGGTGACGGGGATCTGGTTCTAACTTGGTTCTCAAGTGGCGAATATGAACTCGAATCGTTTCAATGTCGTCATCAGGATCGTAGCCCCAAACTTCTCTGAGAATTTCGCTGGGAGAAACTGTTTGACCGTGGCGTTGCAGCAAGCAGTGAAGTAGCTCAAATTCCAGGTGAGTCAATTTCACCGTTTCATTGAACCAAATTGCCTCAAATCTTTCGGGAACGAGAGTGAGTGAGCCATAGTTGAGAATCTCACTATGCTTTGCTGCTTGGGGAATGCGGTCAGTACGCCGCAAAAGTGCCCGCACCCGCGCCAGCATTTCTTCAACTTCAAAAGGCTTAGTCAGGTAGTCATCTGCGCCAGCATTGAAGCCTTCCACCTTGTTTTGAGTTTGGCTCAAAGCCGTCAACATTAACACCGGAATCTCAGAGGTGCGATCGTCACGACGCAGGCGTTGACAAACGGTAAACCCATCTACTCTAGGCAACATCAAATCGAGCATGATCAAGTCTGGTTGTAGCTGGAGAGCCAGCGCTTGACCTTTGATGCCGTCTTCAGCTTGACTTACATCGTAGCCAGCCATTTCCAAGTTGACGGCAACTAGTTCTGAAATCGCTGGGTCATCGTCTATGACAAGAATCCTCGGCATTCTTAAAAAATTTTTACTACTTGATTAAGGATAAATAACAACCTTTGTATAGATACAAAGATTTTTGAGTCCATTATGAAAAGGTTTTTAAATCTTACATAAATATTAAGATTAAATGACTGTGAAATCAAGACTCAACTACACGAAATCTTATAGTCTATGATGTGTTATACTGCCCCCTACAATCCGTCTTGGTTTTTACAAAACGGTCTGATCATGACTGTATACACGGCCTTGTGGGGAAGACGTTACTGGGAAAGTACTACTCTATTACAAGAACCGTCTTATCACGAAAAAATTTTTACTGGTGGCCAAGGTGTGCCAATTTTTTGCTTGGTTGCTATCCCAGAAAATGCTCATAGCACGATTATCGGTACTTATGGCATTACTGGAGAGTTAGAGACAGAATGGTTTTTGAGAGTGCTAGGACGTAAAGCCTACGCTCAAGGATACGCTGTGGTGTTATTTGATTGGCGTGCCCACGGCAAAACTGCCCAATTGTCGCCGACTTTGACTTCTGATGGACTGTATGAGGGAGAAGATTTTGTTCGCATTGCCGCTGCTGCTAAGGCAATGGGATGTCCGGGAAAATTTTGGTTTACAGGGTATTCTTTAGGAGGGCAATTGGCGCTATGGGCGGTGAAAGTCGCTCTTGAGGTGATTAGGGAGCATGAAGATTTAGGACTAGAAGATAGCGATATTGGCGGTGGTATGGTAATTTGTCCGAGTTTGGATTCGGAGCGATCGCTATCTTATCTAGTTACAAAGCCCTTGGGCAGATATTTGGAAGCAGGGATTGCACAGAATTTAAAAAAACTGGCATGGCGAATACATGATGCCCATCCTGAAAGCATTGATCCAGCAGCGATTGAACGGGCGAATAGTATTTGGGGTTTTGACAATGAACTGGTAATTAAGCAACTAGGTTTTTCTTCTGTGGAAGCATATTACCAAGCTAGTAGTGCTTTACAAATATTGCCGCAAATCTCGAAACCGACTTTGATTTTATATGCTGCTGATGACCCACTTTTTGACCCAGCGATCATACCGGAATTACAACAAGCCTGCGATCGCAATCCCGTAATAGATTTGTTGCTCACTCAGCACGGGGGTCATGTTGGCTATTTGAGTAGTAAAGAGTGCCAACGCCAAGTAGAAGATTCTGACGCTTGGTGGGCATGGAATCGGGTTTTACAATGGTTGGAGCAACAGCGTAATTCGTAATGACGCTCTCTACGAGACGCTACGCGAATGGCAACAAGCAAGCTACGTAATTCGTAATTAAGATTAGTCAGATTAAATCTAATGGGGTATCCTTGGTACGTCCACTGCGTATACAAATGTAAACATGAGAGAGATGGTGAAATAAGAAGCTGGATACAACCAAATCCTAGTTTGATTGCATTCAAACTCTATGCCCTGCCGTATACACTTGCCTACTAATAGCAGCGTGATATTCTGTCCGTAAACATTCTTTAATTATGTTGATTTCTAATTTTTTTACGCCAAGCAATTACTGGCTTTTCAAAACAGAAAAAACCTACTGCTGAAAGAAATGTAGAAAATAATAGCATTAGCAAAATCCATTTTGAATTCCAGCGTATCGCTAGTTTTTCAAATTCAAAAATAACTAAGTAATGAGATAAAAATAATCCGTAAGATAGGTTGCCAAAAAACTCATCAAAATATGTTTTTTTAATTTTTATTAATAAAGGTATTATCAGAATCCCCAATATTAATCCTATTAATACTTCTCGATTGTAGGGCAATATTAAAGGGGTATATAAAAAAGTTGCTGCCAATAATAAACAAGAAAAAATTAATGTGTACTTTACTGGTTGATTTGTAGTAATGTTGTTATTTTTATATAAAAAGCTACCACAAAAAAATATAAATATTGTTCCAAATATTAATCTATAACCAAAATAATCTGTGTTAATAATTCCTAAGTAAGCCATTAAAAAAATCATATATGATAATAAGAAAAAAATCTTTTCTAATTTATATATTAAAAAAAAAGGAATTAAGATATAAAAACATCCTTCAAGACCCAGCGACCATGCAGGTGGAATAATCATGAATTTCTCTCCTATCCAAGGAATCATATAAAATCCCATAGGTATTATCAAAAGATTTTGTAATAATCCAATCCCTGTAGGTTTACTAAGATAATGTGAGTTTAATCCAAAGATAGAATAAATAATTAAAACTACTATTATGTTAAATAAATACTGCGGATAAATTCTCAAAATCCTATCGAGATAGAACCAAACAATTTTTTTAGGATCAAAATAATTTTTAGATATCAAGGCTGTCATTACATATCCACTTATAATCAAGAATGAGATTACGGCTATCACGCCGGGGTTTAAGCCGTTTATAAGTACTCCTGTATGACTTATGGCAACAAAGATTGATAATAGGAAACGATAGATTCCCATTAGACGTCTCCAAAAATAAAATTGTTTAGCATTATTCTAGTATAATTAATCACCAATAAAAACCCAATCCAAGTTAATCTCACACTCCATTCGCAATCCGCTAAGGGTCAGATAGGAGTTTACGATCGCACAAATATTCAGGAGGCAGGAGGGAAAAGGGAAGAGGGTTTTAGCCTAGTTTATCTTTATTTACATAGTTTGGTTTTATTATGCCAACTTAACTTAATTACAAATTACGAGTTATCATGACTGCTGATCATCTCTGGCTACCTGCACCGACAGATTTAACTTTGTTACAGGATGAGATTCATGTCTGGCGGATAGAACTTGACCAACCAGAACCACAGCTGCAAAATTTAGCAGCAACTCTTTCAAGTGACGAAATGGCTCGTGCTGAACGGTTCTATTTTCAGGAACATCGGCAGCGTTTCATCGCTGGTCGCGGTATTCTCCGAACTATATTAGGTCGCTATTTGGGTATCCAGCCGCTACAAGTGGAATTTAATTATCAACAGCGTGGCAAGCCAGTATTAGCAGATACATTTGCCGATAGTGGAGTGGCATTTAACTTGTCTCATTCCCAAGGGTTGGGTTTGTGTGCGGTGAATTGTACTCGCCAAATTGGTGTAGACCTAGAATATATTCGCCCGATGTCTGATCTGGAAGCTCTTGCCAAACGGTTCTTTTTACCGAGAGAATATGAGATGTTGCGATCGCTATCTCCCAACCAACAGCAAGAAATATTTTTCCGTTACTGGACTTGTAAGGAAGCTTATTTAAAAGCAACTGGAGATGGACTATCCCAGTTAGAGCAAATTGAGGTGTCGCTGACTCCTACAGAACCAGCCAAATTACAGATAGCTGAAGACTGGAGTCTTTTTGAACTAATACCTGCTAACAATTATGTTGCTGCTGTTGCGGTAGAAAATTTTGGCTGGGATTTAAAATGTTGGCAGTATTAATCCTAGTCATTAGTTATTCTTCCCCAATGCCCAATGCCCAATGCCCAATGCCCAATGCCCAATGCCCCATGCCCCATGCCCTCTATTTATCTTCCTGCATACTTCTGACAATTTTTGTCACCAGGTTTCTGGGTACAAATCTGACGCTTTTTGCGAGTAGTTTATTGAGAAAACCAGGAATGACAATGGTTTGACCTTTCATTAAGGCGCGAAAACCAACTTCGGCTACTGTTTTTGCATCCATCATCTTCTTGCCTTTGAGCAACTTAGAGTCAGCCATTCCCGTTCTTTCATGAAAAGCAGATGCGGTTGAGCCTGGGCAAAGAACTGTCACAGTCACACCTGTATCTTGTAATTCATTAGCGATCGCTTCTGAAAAAGATAAGATATAAGCTTTAGTAGCAAAATAAACCGCCATCAAAGGCCCTGGTTGAAAGGCAGCAGCCGAGGCAACGTTTAAGATTTTTCCTTCACCTTGCTTTACCATGTGCTTCACGAATAGCTTAGTTAAATGGGTGAGACACACCAAATTTACCTGTAGCATTTCCAGTTCAGCAGCTAGGTCTGTTTCGTGAAATAATCCATAGATACCAAATCCGGCATTGTTCACCAGCACATCAACCTTAATATCGGCGAGTTGCAACTCTGTGAAAATTTCTTCAGGAGCGGTTGATATAGATAAATCCTTGACAATAGTTTTGACAAAATTTCCAAATTTTTCTTGGAATTTAGCTGCAATTTCTACAAGCTTTACCCCGTTTCTGTCTACTAAGACAAGATTGTAATCATGAGCAGCAAAAATACATGCTAATTCGTAGCCAATTCCACCTGCTGCCCCAGTAATGAGAGCAGTTTGTTTGCTCTGTCTTTTGTGTGTTGTGTTCATGTAAAAAGGTTAGTGAATTCAACTTGATGAAGCTGCATTGGATTTACAGTGGTTCTCGCTCTACAACAATTAAGTACGCGTAATATCTGAAACGACGAGAAATGTGTTGAGTTATTACCCTTTCAAATGCTTGTGTGGTGCTTCGGCGTAGCCCGCAGTAGGCATTGCCTTGAGCTTGTTAGATATAGCAGTACAAACATAAATTTAGGACTTATGCATCGTAAAAGTTGAGAATCCAGAAAATTTGGTTATGTCCAACTGCTAGCGATCGCTCTATGTACACGTATTTGATTACTCACAATAGTGGGTAAAATCAAACTTTAATGCCCGACACTAACCATTCTATCCTCGATTGCTTCTGTCAAGGTGTAAGTTCTAAAAATTTACATTATTGAGCATGAAAAAACAGGGCAATTATATTGCCGCTGGTGGTGTATGAGTTGTTAGCTGGCATCTTAAATGTTGGCTGTTCAGTAGTACTGAGTCCTAAAGAACATGGACTAAACAAAAGTTTTGTTTCGTAGTTTCGTAGGGTGTGTTACGGCTTCCGTAACCCACGGAAAGTATCCAGTAGGGTGCGTTACATTCCTAACGCACCCGACGCAAGTTATGAGTTCCTAAGCGATATTCAAGAAACCGCTTTGAATCAAGTAAGCGGTATAAGTCATAAACAATTGAGAGTCAATGGGGGGACAAACAATAGAACTGCCTGCTAGTGCAATCAGGGTATCTTGGCAGCTAATATGGGGTCTTTTAGCTTGTAAATACAAATCAGGAATAGTCAGTTGTTGATCAGACCAACGCTCCAGCAAAAAGGGTCGCAGAGTGTATAAAGGATTGTCCACAGAAGACACATTATTGATTAACTCTGCTTGCCATTCTTCATAGGGAATCATCTTAACTGAATAACCAAAAGAGCGTATCCACTCAACTAGCATTTTCAAGGCGGCGGGTTGGGGATGTTGTAAATTGAAGGCTTTGCCTATGGATTCTTTTTGCCGTGATAGATAAACAACGGCTTTACTTACATAGTCTACAGGAGACATATCCAGCATATAATCTACATCAGGGAAACTTCCCATTTGTAGACAGCCCTTGGTCATCAAATTGATAAAGTCATGTGTGTTACAAATCCCTGTTTTGCTATCACCTGAAATCAGTGGTGGTCTATAGATAGTTACAGGAAGTCCGCGATCGCGTGCAATTTTGACTAACTTTTCAGCTACCCATTTAGTTTGAGAGTAACCAAGGTAAATGCCTTCCCAATGATTGAATTCATCCTGTTCTTTGACAACCTTGCCAGCATAAGCAGGTGATTCAAAAATAGCAACGCTAGAAACGTAATGTACAGGCTTGACTTTTATTTGACAAGCCAGCCTCAAAACTTCTTGAGTTCCTAAAACATTAGCTGCCTTCAGTGCTGAGTAGGGAAAAACATAATTCAACAAAGCACCACTATGATATATAGTATCAATATTGGCAGCTAATTGTTGAAACTGTTCAGAGCCAAGACCTAACAATGGCTGAGATAAATCGCCGACAATCGGAATAATTCTGGAGTTAAATTGTTCCTGCCAAATTGCATACTGTTGGAGATTCTTTTGGAGTTTGCTCTTGCCTTCTTCGGCATTAGCTGCACGCACTAAGCAATATATATCCGCATTAGTTTCCTGTAGTAATTCCCAGAGAAGAAAAGCTCCTAGAAAGCCAGTTCCTCCAGTTAAAAAGATGTTTTTGGGTTCACCTACAAGCACATTAGATGCACCACCAGGATGGATGGTGGGGTCAAGAACAGCCTCGGCACCTAAATTTAGAACCGAGGGAGCAGCGTTGGCATTAGAAGATGCCTGACGCACAACTTTTGTGTCTTGAACTGGTGAACCTTCTTGCACTTCTTCAGCTAAACGCTGTGAAAGAGCTTCAATATTTGGGTAATGCCACAGAAGCAAAGGAGATGGTTGAAATCCTAGTAGTTTTTCTAATTTGCTCACTAGAATCATTGCTTGGGCTGAATCCAAACCATAGTTTTCTAAATGCTCTTTGATGTCTATTTCATCAGTTGATACTTTTAGCAATTCAGCTAAGTTAGATATCAAAAATACTTGAATATCTGCTGCGGTGAAAGACTGTTTTATAGTCATTTTCAAATCTCCAACAATGTAGAACGAACAGGGTGATACTGACTGTAATAATCCGAAGCTTGCAGCCCTTGAATTTTCAAATTTTGGACACGATACAAAAAGGCTGCACCAGTCATAATTTGATTAGCAACATCAACTACCCCACGATTATTAGGCTCAGACAGGTAGGAACCCCGTACCCAGTCATTGAAACCGCCCATTGCCGGGCCACACCAAATTTGATAATCGACTTCTCTACCTTTTTCACCAGAACTAGACCACCGAGAAGATAATCCTAAATACCAGCGGAAAATCAACGCCATTTTCAGTTTAGGATTATTGACTGCTTTACCCAGTTTTTCAGGATTCTTTTGGGATAAATAAGCCGCAGTTCCTTCCCATACTTCCGCAATACTTTTGCGAAAAACTTGTTTTTCTAATTTCTCTCTTTCTGCCAAAGGAATCTCTTCAATTGAATCATAAGCGCGATAGAGTTCAAATAATTTCTGCGCTCGCATGGGGAACATCGTACCCCGTTTAAGAACTTGCAGTTTCACCCCCATTTCAAACATATCTGCTGCTGGGGCCATCATCATATCAGCCATTTCTGCTTGAGCTAATAATTTTTTGGTATGTTCACAAGCCCCAGATTCAACGCATGACTGATTAATTGAACCGGTCATTATATAAGCAGCACCCATCATAAAGGCTGCTAATGCTGATTGTGGTGTACCAATTCCCCCTGCTACTCCGATTCTAATCGGTGTTTGGTAATGATATTGTGCTTGAATTTCATCCCGCAAGGCAATAATAGAAGGCAACAAACAAACCAAGGGACGGTTATCTGTATGACCACCAGAATCAGCTTCGACGGTAATATCATCAGCCATCGGAACTTTGGCTGCAAGAGTTGCTTGTAACTCGGTAATTAATCCTTGTTCCAGAAGTTCTTTGAGAATTCTGGCTGGTGCTGGTTGCAGAAATTTAGTGGCTACTTCTCGGCGAGAAATTTTGGCAATGACTTTATTTTTGATCTCAATTTGATTGGCGTTATTCAACCCCAATCCAGCAACACGGTAATAAACAATGTTGGGGGTCAAGTCGAGAAATGCAGATGCTTCTACTGTTCTGACTTGATATTTAAGGTATAAATCCACAGCCCGGCGTTCAATTGCAGGTTCGTTAGGACTGTGAATTAAATTAAATGCATAAGGCCCTTGAGGTAAAGCTTCTTGAATACGATTTATGGCTGTTTCCAAACGGTCTGGAGTTAAACCACCTGCACCAAAGGAACTCAAAATTTGCTCTTTTCCGAGTGCAATGACCATTTCTTCGGAAGCGATTCCGCCAGCCATTGCGCCAGTAACGTAGGCATATTTCACTCCATGAGAGGAGAGAAAATTCGGATCTCCAAACTGTTGAATACGGATTGGTGCTGCAAATGTTAACAGTTCTACTTGTGCTGTTGTGCCATTATCACCAGGGGACAAATACCCCTCATTAGTGACACCGATTTTTCCGGCAACTTTCACGATGTAGCAGGGTTTATCTAATACCATCAATTTATTTTTGATGGTTTGTTGCTCAAAAGATACAGTTTCTAAAGAACCTTTCCAAACTTGGTTTTTGTTATAAGACCAAGCAGAGAAATTAAGACCATTATCGTGTTTACTTAGTACCGTATCTACGGTTGTCACGGCAGTTATCCCTCGGATTACTAAAGAAGGGGAGTGGGGAGTGGGGAAGAAATATTTTCTTTTTACCGATTAACCTTTTCCCTTCCCCAAGGACATTGATGGTTGAAGTATGTAGACTCCTTACTTTTCACAGCATCTAGAAAACCTCACTTCCATTCCTCTGGCCTTCTAGCTAGGGGAGAGGCTTTGAATTTTCCCCATTCCCTCTCTTCTCTACGAGAGGCTGCGCCAACGAGACGCTGCGCGAATGTAGGGAAGGGGCTAGGGGGTTAGGTTTTTTATTGGTTTTTCCAAATGACATGAAAAGTTAGATGTAGACTATTATCAGGATTCGTCGTTAAGCAAGTTTTGGGCGCAAGTTAGTTGCAATTGAATGATTTCGCTCATTTGCTGACTATAATCTTGTCTAGCTTGTAAAAAAGCTGTGTGCGCTTTAGTTATCTTTGAATTATTCACATTGAGCTTTTGATACTGAGTCTTATTTAAATCGAACATGCTGATGATGCTACTAATTTTTTGAGTGATGACAGGCGGGGAAGAAAGAGGAATTGGCTGTCTAATTGCGCTTGACTCAGAAGATTGTAATTGTTCTTTCGTTTCAAAACCGTTATCAATGATATTTTTCGGTTTTACTTCTTCTGGCTGAGGCAAAATGTTAGGGGAGTAATTTTCTTCTGGGATTATCTGGTTGGAAGTGTTAAGAGAATCTGTGATTTCAGATTGTTGGAGATTAGGTATGTTTAGAGGCTGTTTTTTGAAGCGATCGCTTCTAAGATCCCCAGCAAAATCTTCAACAAGCTTACGATTTTCGTCACTCAAAATTGTAGCCGCAATTGATTTTCCTCCCAAGGTAACTGTTCTCAATGTTGCTTTATTTTGATTAGCGGTTTCTTGGGCTTTGCTGTACAGTGGTGATAAATCCACGTTCACTTGATGACTGAGTAGTTTTGCTAATGCTTTGACCATCGAAGCATGATCATCCATTCCTCTACGATTCAAAGAGACTGTGATGTGTTCTTTGTTGCCGAGAATTTTATCAATCCATCGTGAACAAACGCTACCTGCGCCTGCTTCTAAAAATATTCGCACACCATCACCGTAGACACGATTAACTAATTGCGGAAAATCAAGCTCTTGGCACAATCCTTTAGCAATGTTATGCGCGATCGCTTCACTTTCAAGTGCAATTGGTTGATAATCGGCGGCTGAATAAAAAACAATACCGGGAAGATTTTGGGATGGTAAAGTGTTTACCTTCTTGATTTCCTCGTACTGCGATCGCATCGTCTCACAATGTATCACATGGTCGAAGGGAGCCGGGAAAGCGTTGCAAGCTAAAGTTGTAATCACTCGCTTACAGGCGGCATCTTCACCAGCAATTAATACTTCTTCTGGTGTATTGATTTGAGTTAAGTAAACACGATTCTCATGTTTCAGGCATTCTCTAACTTGAGATGGTGTAGCCATGAGAACATAGGTGTTCCAAAAATTGTTGTTTGGTGAATCTGTTAATCCCCAATATTCACGCACAGCATTTTTCGGCCCAGATAACTTATCGCCAAATAAAGGTGATGAGTTTAAGGTGTTACTTCCGCCCTCAAAATCACTCCAAACTCCTTGGGCAACCATCATACTAGTTTCACCCAAGCTATACCCAAAAACGGATTGTGGCTTGACTTGAAAATCATCTCGAAAAATTGCTGTCATGTATCTAGCAAAGGCAATTTCACTTTCAAACATTGCCAGTGAATCATCTAACAATTGCTTTTCGAGTGTTTCTAGTTGCCTAGTTGTCAATTTAGGTAAACTTCTGGGATAAACTAGCTTTTCAACATCGGCAGCCCGGTTGTAGAGATTGTTACTTTTTAAGTCCTCAAAAACTTTCGGAAATAAACGAAAGACACTGCGACCAATGCCAATATAAGAATTGACTGCTGCGGGATAAACATAAGCAACTGCTCCAGTTTTACCCAATGGTTTCGCTGTGAAATAACTACCTAGTGGTGTTTGCCAATCTGTGCCGTTTTCAAAAGCATTATTTACACCTTTACGGGCAGATTCAATTTCTTTGAGTAAATCTTTTGTGTTACGTCCTGTGATTGATAAGACGTATTTTGTCTCAGATTGCTGTTCAAAATTAGCGAATGTTTCGCTGGCGGTAGCTGATAAAGAAGAACTAGCTTCAATGGATTTTTGAAGATGGTTTAGGATATCGGGTATAGTGGAGCGATCGCTAACTGCTATAGGGAACAGATGAAAAGGCATTTGTTGCAAATATCTGTTATCACGCTCCTCTTGGCTGGGTTCCTCCGATAAGATTAAATGGGCGTAACTGCCATCTATACCCATGCTATTAATTGCTGCTACTCTGCGTGTGCCGCCTTTATCGACAAACCAAGGTCTTGATTCCATTGCCACATAGAAGGGGCTACCTGACCATACTTGCGGTGTTTTGACACCAGACCATTTGGGTGTGGCGGGAATATACCTGTAATAAAGACAGAGAGCGGTTTTGATTAGGCTAGCGATTCCCGATGCTGTATAGGTGTGGCCGATATTGGCTTTGACGCTGCCCAACGCACAGTGCAGACCATTGCCCACTTTTGGATAAGCTTGCAGTAAACCTGTGATTTCGGCTTCATCCTCCTGGGGAACGCCACTACCAAAGACTTCTACATAGTTAACATCTGTGGGTTGAATATCTGCCATTTGGAAAGCTTGGTTGCAGACATTGCTGATAGCTGAAGCATCAGGTTTTACCAGAGCCTTACTGTCAGTAGAATTACCTTGTGCAAAACTCATGGCATCAATAACTGCATAGATGCGTTCGTTATCTTCCTTAGCAGCTTCGTAGCGCTTGAGGACAACAGCACCAGCACCTTCGCCAACCATCCAGCCGTTAGCTTGTTGGTCATAACCCAACGTATTGACACCCGTATTAATTGGTGCAAATTGGCTGCGGAACAAGACATTTTCCACACCACCTGCCAAATCTACCGCACCCACAACGACTGCATCAACTTCACCCGTAGCGAGTAGCATTTGTGCAACTTCCAACGCTTTGAGGGCAGAATTTTCGCCAGAGGTGATGGTGAATGCAGGGCCAGTGAAATTCCACAAAGCTGAAATTCGACTCGCCATGATGTTGGCGATGTGACTCACATATTCGCCAATTTCTACAGGTTGGTGAATGCTATCTTTGACAATGGTTTCCAGTTGCGCTAACTGTTCAGCAGGTAAAGAAATTCCTTGATTTAGTAAGCCGTCCTTAACTTGCCAAGATAAATTCCATCTTTGTTGTAGCTGATGTACGGAAAACTCTGTCTCAGCAGCGATAATAACTGCGACATTACCGCCCTCCTGTAGTTTCGCATCTTTCACGGCGCGATCGCTAACTTTCAGCAGCAATAATTGTTGTGGGTTTAACTTTTCGATTTCATTCGGTGGGATTTTGCACGATAAAGTATCGATTTCAAAATCTTTGATATATGCCCCAACTGGTGCTTTACCATCTGCCAAACCGTACTCTTTCAGGACATTTTCTTGATTTTCTATCCCATGCCATCTTTGAGGGGGTAGGGAAATAAAATGCTGGGTTCCATCATAAATACTGCGTTCAAAAGCATCTAAACCGTTGCAGTTACCAAAAAAAGCATCCATGCCGACAATGGCAATTTTTACAGGTGGAACAGGTGGAGTTGATTCAACTGGTTGTGTTGTAGTTCCTTGTTCTAAAATCAGATGAGAATTAGTGCCGCCAAAACCAAAAGCGCTAATAGCCGCCCGTTTAATTGGTGCGTTATTATTCGGCCATGCCGTAGCTTTTGTAACAATTTTTTCGGCGAAAATTGTACTTTTTTCTGAAGTTAAAGGTTCCGAAACATTGATGGTTGCTGGAATTACAGCATGCGACATACTCAAAATTACCTTTGTCAAGCCAACCATGCCAGCAGCAGTTAGCAAGTGACCTGTATTTGCCTTGGCAGAACCCACCAGAGGGGCAGCTTGCTTTTTACCAAAGAAGGTTTCTATAGAATTGAATTCGGTTGTATCTCCTAGTAATGTGCCAGTAGCGTGACACTCTAAATAATCGATGCTTTTTGGACTAATTTTCGCCTCATTATAAGCTCGTTCAAAAGCTAAGATTTGTCCTTTAGAATTAGGGCTGAGTAGGTGCTTACCTTTGCCATCATTTGAGAGTCCGTTACCGCAGATAGTGGCGAGAATATTATCACCATCTCTAACGGCATCAGAATATCTTTTCAGCATCACCATCCCAACACCATCGGCGGGAATTAGCCCTCTAGAGGACTTATCAAAGGGACGACTGATGCCGTTTTCTGGATATCCTTGAACACCGGAAAATAACATCCGCACGAAGAGGGAATCTGCACAACTTATAGCTCCAGCTAACATGACATCAGCTTTATGCGACCATAAGTAATGAGATGCTAGTTTGATAGCATAAAATGATGACGAACAAGCAGCATCCAGACATAAATTAATCTGGGATAGAGATAGAGCTTGAGCAATGATAGATGCTGGTAAACCAGATATCAGGGCATTGTACAAAGATGCTTTTGTTGCAGTTGGGAGAGTAGCTAAATCAAAGTCTTCATACTCCAAAAGTTCTCTGACAGCAGGGGTAATAGCTTGCTGGTAAATTGGAGAGAATAATTGATTAGATAATTTAGTCGGAAGCGAAAGATTACCTAAAATTACACCACATTTTGAGAGAACAGTTTGATTACCCCAATAACCACTATGCACAATTGCTTGTTTAGCAGCATACAACGACCATTTAAAGGTATTATCTAAACCAGCAACAAATTCTGATGGTAGATTGTATTCACCAGGGTCAAACTGAAAGTTACGGATGTATCCGCCTTTGAGAGAATAGGTTTTATCTAGTGTACCTTTAACTGGATTGTGAAAGATTGTCGGATCTACTCCGATTTCTGCGACTGTTGCAGAGGATGTGGAATCTTTTTGATTAACGATATTCTGCCAGTATTCTTCAGGATTTTTCGCATCGGGGAATAGGCATGATAATCCGATAATGGCTATTTTTTCCACTGCTGATATGCTCCGAGTTTGGGTATTAGGCAAGAGATAATTTAAAAGGCAGGATTTACGCTGTTCCCCAAACTTTGAAGATGCAAGTTATAGCAATCGTAAGATTACTACTAGTTTTGTTTGTAGTAAGCACTTTAGTGCTTATCTTATAAAAGAAGGACTTAAGTCCTTACTACGAACTTTCAACTTGATAGACTACTAACTTCTGAGCAATTTCATTGACCAAATAATGGCGTGGGCACCGAGCATACGCGAATATATTTGTCCTTGACGGTCATGTATGATAAAATCAGCAATTACACTAGTTGCTGTTTTCGCTTTTACTTCACAAGAAACGTAAAAAGGTTTGTTATGTGGTGTAGCTACAAACTGTTCATATTTTTCCACCCTACCAGGTAAACAAGCTTCTTGATGAAAGTGCTGTGTCCAAATCCATAACGCGTGCATACTCAAGTCAATCGTATAAGGATTGATCCATTGCACTGGAAATTGTCCTTGTTGTTTGTCGCTAATTTCTTGCCAAAGACATTCTGTAGTGATTTTTTCAGGACTGATGTTTAAGACTTTTGTGACTTCCTGAAAAGCAGGGCCATGAAATAATGTATCTCCTCCATTTTGATAAAAAGCTTTTCCTCTAGTGGTGATGATGTTATCTTCTTCAAGATTAATTGATTCATAAGGGGGGGAAATGGGGATTTTTTGCTGGAGATTGAGTTGAGCGCTAAAATGATAATGAATTTTTCCTTCTGGGTTTTTACTCAAGATTGTTGCTTTAACTTCGATGTTTTCAAAGCTAACCTTGGAAATTTCTTCTATTTCTAAAATATGTTCCTTTGCTAAGGATTCATTGAAAGTAATCCCCTTCAAAATTTTAAAATTTTGGTGATGGAACAATTTGTAACCTGGATAAAGTTGTTCACAGGTATTGATCATCCATGTCATTGCACAAGTTGCTGGTAAAACTGGAGAACCAGCAATAGTATGATCGTCTAAAAATGGATTAGCTTCCAATGTCATTTGGCGACGGATACGATAGGTTCGTAGTTCTGAATCTAACTCTTTAGCCTGTGGAACTAGTGGACTACCAATAACAACTTGTGCGGTTGCGTGATTGGTATTATCCATTTCTTTCACGAGCATTTGTGCCCCAACTGCAACGGGAATTATTTCGATTTTTCGCTCTTGAAACACTTTCTTTAATTCTGCTGTCACCATTCCACTGTCCCAAGCGCCCCAGTTGATAGCGACTACATGACACGAGGGATAGCTTTGCTTAAATATATGGGCTGATTTGTTCAGAATTTCATTAGCGATCGCATAATCAGATTGTCCGGGATTTCCGTAAAAGCCTGTTACGGAAGAAAACAAAACTAAATGTTGAAGTTCATTAGGGTTGACGCAAGCTAACAGGTTTTCTAAACCTTGAACTTTGGCGGTGTAAACTTTTTCAAAATCTTGCTCTGTTTTCTTTTCAATTAACTTATCAGCTAAGTTTCCCGCGCCGTGAATGATTCCTGTAATTGGGCCGAGATGTTGCACAGCATTGGCAAGTTTTTCTTGTAAAGCTTCCGTGTCTGTAACATCGACGCTGATATATTCTGCTTTCGCTCCGGTTTTTTCAATTGCTGCTAGAGTCTTTTGAATTTCGCGGCTGGAGGTAATTTTGTTATATATCTTTTGCACATTCATGGGTGTCGGCTTCTCTCCTTGAGAAAGAAGATTTTCCATGATGCATTTTTTCAATGCAGATTCGTCAGAATTTTGAGCAAAAGCTGGTTCGGTTTCTAATAGTTCGGAGCGACCGAGGAGGATAAATTTACAGGGTTGCTGTTGGGCTAATCTAATAGTACACTCAGCCGTAATCCCTTTTGCACCGCCGCTCACAACAAAGACTGATGATGGACTAAGCTGGGCTGTTTGTGTCATAGATCCTCTGATATTAATTCGTAATTCGTAATTCGTAATTAAGGCAAGTTGTTTCCTATCTCTTTCTCTGTGTCCTCTGCGCCTCTGCGGTTTTTTTAAACGAACCACAGAGACGCAGAGAGCGCTGAGAGAAGAGATGAAGAGATTTTTAATCGGCAATTAAAGTGACTCGCCCTTGTGAGCCGTAGCCAACCTCACTAATATAAAGATTGGGGTCGTGAAGCTCGGCGATGATGTTTTGTACTGACTGTTTGGCGTCAAGTCTGGGGCTGAGGTCGATCGCACGAGTGAAAACTTTTGGCCATTCCCATCTGAGGGTTTTGGTTAATCCAAATAAACCAGCGCCGATCGCACCGAAGTTGACTTTGTACTCTAAGCCGAATGCACCATCGAGATGAGCAACTGTGCAAAAACAACTACGTCCATGACGTGCGGCTTCGTTGAGGGAAGGTTTGAGGTGTTTCGCCATCAAAAATACGTGCTTGACGATCGCCTTTTCTTGTTCGTTATAGGAAATTGCCCCAGTGTTATTTGCTACAAACATCGGATGTAGATGGATGAAGGCCCCAATCGTTCCGCAGTGAGATGCGATCGCTTGCAATTGTTGTTGAAGATGTTCTTCACTCAAGTTTGCTAAGGTGACGCGGGTTACTCCTGTGGGTAAGGGCGCTTGTTGGGCGATCAGCGATTGGGGAAAGCTTACAACTACTACCTTCCAGCCTTTCTCGATTAGGGATTCAGCTAATTTATAGGTGGTGAGGGAACCATCATCGGTGATTAAACCGATGTGTCCCTCTGGTAGTGTGAAATCCAAGTAATCGGGCTGTGGTAAGCTTCTGAGTTTGACCGGATGGCGCTGGATATTATGCTCTAATTCCGGTGGTTGCTGTTGGACAAACTCAGGCTCAGACTTTTTTTTTTCACCTCCAGCCAACTGCTGTAGGTAATCGACTATTTGACCAATGGTGCGGAGGTCTCCGAGTTCTTCGATATTTGGCTTAGGTAAGTTGGGGTACATTTCTTGCATCGCCCCTAGTATTTCCACCCGTTTGATGGAGTCAATCCCTAAGTCGGCTTCCATGTCCATTTCCAGTTCCAGCATCTCGACTGGATAGCCGGTCTTATCACTGGTAATAGCTAGTAGGTTTTCACCTAAGTCTGCAAATTCATCACTTGTAGCGGGTTCTGGTTCTGGTGTGAATGCGACAACTAGGCTTGGTTCAGGTGAAGTTACTACCTCAACTACTGGTGCAGCCTCTACTAGAATCTCAGTTGCTTGTTGTACTTCGTGAACTGCAATTTCTACAGTAATACTTTTGGAAGCGTGGGATTGCAGATACTCTACAACTTGACCAATGGTACGTTTTTCTGACAGTTCTTCTAAATTCGGCTTGGGTAGGTTGGGGTACATTTCCTGTAGCGCCCCTAAGATTTCCACCCGTTTGATGGAGTCAATTCCTAAATCCGCCTCCATGTCCATATCCATTTCCAGCATCTCGACTGGGTAGCCGGTCTTGTCGCTGGTGATTGCTAACAGGTTTTTATCTAAGTCAACAATATCGATGGTTGCGCCAGATACAGGTGCAGCAGTTGTGGGTGCTGGTTCTGGGGTGAATGCAACAACTTCGTTGACTGGGGGTGAGCTAATTTTGACTACAACCTCGGCTTGGGGTTCTACTACTGGGACAGGTGGCTCGACTACAGGCTCTACTGTCTCAAAAGTAGGGAGTGGGGAGAAGAGATTAGGGAGCAAAGAAGCGGAATTTTCAGCCTTATTAGAAGAGGGAGATACAGAAGTTGCAACTACAGGCTCTACAGCAGTTGGGAGAGGTTCTTGGGTAACAGTTGAGCCATTTTTAGCTACTGGCTCAGTTACAGGTAGAGGCTGGCTTTCTACTATCTTGGTAGTAGTAGGTACTGGTGCATCAGTAACAGTTGTTTCTGTTGTGAATGGGATGAAATTGCTTAGTTTCTCTGTGAGTTGAGTTCCTCCTTCACCAGAGATGATTTGAGAATACTCTTGCTGTATGAGTTGGAAAAAGTTTTTGGTATATTCCAACTGTTCTTGAAGATATTGTTCATGGATGCGTAGGGTTTCACCTTGTTGGGAGTGAAACTGCATCATGCTACGCTCTAAGCTTTCCATGACAACTAGCTTCATTTTGGCAGTTTCGGCTGTTGATTTACTTTCACTCAACAAGGAATTCTGCTGCTGCATCAGTTGGAAAAATGCTTTGGCGTATTCCATTTGATGGTTGAGATAAGTACCGTGAACTTGCAAATTCTCGGCTTGATTTTCCTGGAACTGTGTCAGGAGATATTCTAAACTTTCTAAAAGCTGTTGATAATTTGTAAGTTTTTCTGGCGTTGGTTGCATCTTAGATTCCTGGGCTGGTTGTGAAAAGGTCACAGGATTCATTTGTTGCTCTGTTTGGGTGATGATATTAGAAGTCACACCGTTCATTGTTGGAGTGGATTTCTTATGTCCGTTAGTCTCGATCGCTGCGAGAGTTGGAGTCACACCTGGGCTGCTAAATAAAGGAGTCGCATCAGCATATTCGGGGGTAGGTAATGTGACTTTATGCCCATCCTGCAAAGCTAGAGCGAAGGCATTTTTCGTTTTTTCGGATCTGTAGTTGATGCCGTTTAAACGGACATTTAATGTCTTCTTCGTCTCAATTGGCGGTATAGTTTGGGGAAGTTGGTAAGGATCGAGGTTATTCAAAGCCAAGCCAATTACCCGCAACTGCACAGCTGCTTCTCGCAAAGAGCGATCGCTATTCTTTTGAGTGCTGGGGTTCAAAGATACGGTAATATGTGGGCGATCGCCAAGGATATCTTTTACCAAGTTGGTGAGAATTCTTCTTGGCCCAAATTCCACGAAGCAAGTACCACCGGCTGCATAGATATTTTCAATTTCCTGTTTAAACAGCACTGAATTGGAAAGGTGCGTTTCCAGGATTTTTTGAATACCTTGGGCTTCTTTGGGATACTGCTTGCTGGTGACGTTGCTGTAAACAGGAATTTTGGGACTTTGGAACTTGACTGACTTGGTGGCGATCGCAAAGGATTTTTGAGCAAAGGCGATTAGCGGTGTATGGAAAGCTGCTGATACAGGTAACAATACAGCTGTGTATCCTTTCTCGTGTAAAGCCTCTCTAACTCTCACTATTTCTGCGGTGGGGCCAGCCAAGACAAATTGAGTCGGAGAATTTTGATTAGCGATCGCAACTTGCGGAAAATGTCTCAGCACTGCTTCGACTTTGCTGATCTCTTCTTTGACAGCCAACATACTACCCGCATCATGATCCGGGTCTTCGGGTGCAGCCATTGCTTGACCCCTAGCTTTCACCAGGAACAAGTAATCTTCAGTACTCAAAACCCCCGCAGCCCACAAAGCTGTGAGTTCCCCGAAACTATGACCCGCAACAAAATCTGATTTGAACCCAGCTTGTTGCAGTATGCTGTACATCCCTGCACTCAACACTCCAATGGCTGGTTGAGCGTATTCTGTGCGTTGTAAGGCAGCAATTTGGGCATTCTTTTCTGCTTCCTCAAACACAGGATGAGGAAAAACTATCTCTGAAAGCGGCTGTAAATTATCTTTGATTAACAAGCTATCCATATAGCCATGAAGACGCCGCATCAAAGGAAAATTCATCACCAATTCCCGGCCCATCTCCAAGTATTGCGAACCTTGACCAGAAAATAGAGCGACAACTTTTCCGCCCAACTCCATACCAGAGGCGCGGTAATAAATCCCTTGGGGATGCTCCCAAGATGCTGCTGACCCTTTGTGTTTCAGCCACTCAATGCTAGTTTGCAGCAACTTGCAAGCTTCTTCGAGATTCTCAGCTACAAACCCAAATCTGGCAGCAGACAGGGGAATCTGTGGCGATTTGCATTCCTTGACTAATTGTGCATAATGTGTTTTTGCTTCAGGCGATACTCCTCCGGAGTCACTTCGTGAACGCAACTTAGCTAAAATCTCTTCAGATTTGCTCAACAATTGGTCTACTGTGGGAGCAAATAACAGCACTTCACTAGCATCACTATGTAAGCGGTAAGCGTGGTTTTGGTCGGCTTCATATTCTTCCAAAACGACGTGATAGTTGGTGCCGCCAAAGCCAAAAGAACTCACACCTGCGCGTCTGGGCGCTTCCCCTTCTGGACGAATCCAAGGTCTGGTTTCAGTATTTAGATAGAAGGATGAATTTTTAATGTTGAGTTTGGGGTTCGGCTCAGTGATGTTAATTGTGGGCGGTAATACTTTGTGATGTAAAGCCAAAGCAGTTTTAATCAAACTCGCCGCACCCGCAGCCGCTTTTGTGTGTCCAATTTGTGATTTCACACTACCCAAAGCGATGTGCTGCTTTTTGTGATCATGAACATCAAAGAAGTCTTTTAATGATCCGAATTCTGTCGGATCTCCAGCCATTGTGCCGGTGCCATGTGCTTCCATCAAACCAACAGTAGCGGGAGAGAAGCCGGCATCTTCATAAGCACGTTCTAAGGCTTTAATTTGGCCTTCTTTGCGGGGGGCATAAATGCTCTTATAACGCCCATCGCTGGAGGTACCAATGCCTTTGATTACGGCATAGATTTTATCGTTATCACGTTCAGCATCTTCCAACCGTTTGAGGACAATCATGCCGATACCTTCACCCAGCATCATCCCATCGGATTTAGCATCGAAAGGTTTGACACTCTCGCTAGGAGAAACCGCCGGTGTTTTGCTGAAGGATATGAAAGCCATGATCGTGTTGTCGGTATCAACGCCGCCAGTTAGCATCATGTCAGAACGATGCTCAACTAGTTCGCTAATTGCCATTTTTAAAGCACCGAAGGAACTAGCGCAAGCGGCATCAACTACGCAGTTCATGCCGCCAAAATTTAGGCGGTTGGCAATTCTACCCGCGACTACGTTAGCTAACATTCCAGGGAAAGCGTTCTCATCCCACTTCACATAAGCGCTTTTGATTTTATCAACGATTTTTTGCGTATCCTCATCGGATAAACCACTGCTTTTAAGTGCTTTTTCCCAAATCGGATATTCCAACCTGGCTGAAAGTGGCATTCCTAATTGCTTGGCCATAGCCACGCCTAAGATTACCCCAACCATCTCGCGGTTAAACTCACGTTTTTCGCCATAACCTGCATCTTCCATCGCCTCTTTCGCAACCACTAAACTTAATAGTTGCGATACATCTGTGACTTCCAAAATACTGGGTGGTATGCCGAATTCCATCGGGTTAAAATCTACCTCTGGAAGAAACCCACCTCTTTTACAGTAGGTTTTATCTTCAGTAGTTCTGGGATTCGGATCGTAATAATCTTCGACGCTCCAGTGGGTGGAAGGAACATCAGTAATACAGTCAATCTTATTTACGATATTTTGCCAGTACTCCCGCAAATTTCGGGCTTTTGGCAATAGAGAAGCCATACCCACAATGGCTATAGGATTGTGTTGTAATTGTCTGTTAATTTTGTTGGTTGACACTGATTTATCTGATCTATCTGACTTCATTTTTTTTTCCTCTATAGACCTCATTACAGCCTTTTCACATTTATTGACAAGGCTTTCTAACTCCGCTAAGGCAGTATCAATTGAATAAGCAGACATAGGGCATAGTTAGTACTGTGGATTGTGTAGCTACAGTAATTTCTGTTGCCTACTAAATAATCAAAATCTCTTGTCTTGTAAGCAGCTAGCTATCCTATCTGTGCTAAATGCTTTTCTCAAAATCGACACCACACGACACATACTGCCCTGAGAAAGCCTTAGGTTTATAGGCGATTTTGGCACACAGCGTAGGCGTAGCCCGTCGTAGACATCGCGAAAAAATGTTCTACAACGCTAGACTCTTAATATTGTGGCAATAGGTCAACCAATTTTGGATTTTAGATTTGCAATTTTAGATTTGCTTCCTTCTCGTAGAGAGCGTCCTTACGAGCGTCTTTTAGATTTGTTCCACCCACAATGAGCGGAGCATGAACCAAAAAAATCCAAAATCCAAAATCCAAAATCTCAAATTGGTACGGTCGATGACGTTGTTAAAACTGGTAAAATAGTCTTGGAGTGTAATAACTGCTTGACCAGTGAATTCAATGCATTTGTAATAGTAGAGATTTGGAGCAATGGTATCCCAGTGGAGCGATGGAAACTGAGGATTAGCTAAGGGAAGAGAAACGCTTTTTTCATCCGAAACCGTTTGATTATCTAGGCTAACCACAGCAACGTAGCTGATATTAATGACAACGTTCTGTATTTTGATCAATGTCATAGCCAGTTTCAACGTCCAGGATAATATATTTTATGGGATTTGACCCAGGAAAGTTGACAAGTTCGTTACAGAAAAGACACCACCTTTAATCCGAGCTTATCCTAGTTACAAAAGTAATGAAACGATCACAAAGCAGTTATATTTAGCTATTTTTAATTTCAAAATATTAATTAAATAACTACTTTCTCTAACCACTTTAAAGCATTGAATTAATAAAAAGAATAGCATACTTTACAGAATCTAAATCATTCCTTTAAAGTTATTTTATAAATACCCTATACTCTTACTGATGTGAATTTTGAATAAAATCCAGCATAAAAGTATAATTTATGACTATATAAATGTGTGAGAGATTTACCTCGTTCCCAGTCTCCGACTGGGAATGCCTAATGTACGGTGCCGCCTCAAGACTTGCGGACGCTTGATCCAATTATTTTTTTTGACTGGGCAATCACCCAGCAATTGAGTGTTTTCTTCCTTCTTCCTTCTGCCTCCAGCATAGCTGCCCCCTGCTTTTCTTTGGAAATTAACTAGGACTTACGCAAAAACTCTCTCAAACTCTGATTTCTCTGTGTCGCGCCAGTTGCTACAACGGGGGGAACCCCCCTTCGGGTTCACCAGTCGCCTACGGCGGGAAACCCGCCTACAGCGCTGGATTCACCGCAACGCACTGGCTTCTCTGCGCCTCTGTGGTAGCCTGCGGCAAGCCCTTCGGGTTCAGCAGTCGCTCATGGGGGAAACCCCCAAGACCGCGCTGCTTCACCGCTCCGCGTCTACGTTAATCCGTAAGTTGTGCGTAAGTCCTATTAACAATACAAATCTGTTGTCTAGTAAGTAACAATTCAATGAATATATAGATAAATTAAATAACCATAAGTATTTTTCCTCAGATAAATATCATAATTTAGTCAAAGCTTTTGATTATTTTTCAATATAAGTCAAGTTAAGAAGGAAAGCGGTTATTTATAAAGCAAATGTTAATTTTTAGTATGTTACTTGATAAACATAATAGTTAAATATAGCGGTTCCCAGGTGGATGAAGTATATATCAAAACCTCAGCCCCAACACCTCTTGGAACTCACACAGATGGGAGATAAAGCATAGTTTTACCGGGGTGAGGCTAAAAGAATGTCTTATACTACACAACCTTGCTAAGAATAACCTGTTAGTAATATCAAATCTGCTTAATAACTAACTATTTGTTGGTATTCAATTGGCAGATGTGCGATTAGTAATAAATAAATTTTTCAGTCTCTAATATTACTGTAATGAAATATTTTAGTGAGAGAATCACGACTTATGCAAAGTGAATAAATTGACAAAATCCCAATTTTACGTCATACTTAATGACAAGTTTATCCAAGCTTTGAGTTGATTTTTATTAGCGCTTCCTTGTGATTGAGAGTTAAGTTTTTGGGTTAGCGCTATTGTATTTTACGCTACGGGATTAGATATCAAATTAGGATATAACTTAGGAAGCTTTGAAGTAACACACCATTAATTTTCACGCCACAATAGTGAGTTTGGGCGGCAAAAGCGTACAACAATTCATATAAAACCAATTTAGACGCATCACTTGATTAAGGTAGAAACCCTAGAGGAAAAGCCCTCTTGGTAATTTGCGGATGAGTCTATTCTAATCGACTAAATATAACCAGGCTATCCCCTAAAAAAACAGAATTGGAATGAAAATATGGCAGTAAATAAAGAAAGCCGATTATTCACAAAACCCGTAGGTCGATCGCGAGTAATCTTAGCAGCTTCTCTCACTTTAGCGGCCGGATTAATCACTTTCTATAGTTTGATACCGCTTTGGTCTAAATCGAGAGTTGAGACACAGCAAGCGTTTCCTCCAAAAGCTGCCACTCCTGCGAAAGTTGCTGTGACTGCATTGGGACGTTTGGAGCCAGACGGCGAAGTTACTTCTTTGACTGCTCCGGCTTCTAATAATGGGGTGCGAGTAGAAAGATTGTTGGTGAAAGAAGGAGATGCGATTAAGACAGGGCAATTATTGGCGTATCTAGAAAATTATGGTCGTTCTAAAACCGCATTGCAACAGGCTATAGACCAATTGCAAGTTGCCAAAGCCAAATTAGCGCAGGTGAAATCTGGAGCTAAAACGGGAGATGTCGATGCTCAAAAGGCAGCGATCGCCCGTTTAGAGCCACAATATAAAGGAGACGTTGCCACACAACAGGCGACAATCGACCGCATCCAGGCTGAAGTAGACAATGCTCAAGCGGAGAATAATCGCTATCAGCAATTATACAAACAAGGTGCGATCGCGGCTTCTGTAGCAGATACCAAAGCTCTGCAACTAAAGACTACACAACAGCAACTAACAGAAGCCCAAGCCTCTCTCAAGCGGACTCAAGATACATTCCAAGAACAACGCAAGCAGGCACAAGCTACACTCACGGGCATTAGTGAAGTGCGTAGTGTAGATGTTCAGGTGGCACAAACCGAAGTCAACAGTGCCACAACTTCTGTTCAACAAGCAAAAGCCGACTTGGATTTAAGTTACATCAAATCTCCCATAAATGGCAAAATTTTGAAAATTCACGCCAAAACCGGAGAAGTCATCAGCACCAGCAGAGGATTTGCTGAAATAGGTAAGACATCTCAAATGTATGTGATTGCAGAGGTGTATCAAACCGATGTTCAAAAAGTGCGTGTAGGACAAAAAGCCACCATTACCAGCACTGCATTTACTGGAAAATTACAGGGAACTGTGAAAGAAATTGGTTGGCAAGTTGACAAGCAAAACATCTTCAGCCTCAATCCAGGATCAGATACAGACCGCAAAATAGTTGAGGTAAAAATCTCTCTTGATAATCCCGCAGATAGTAAGCGCGTGGCTCGTTTAACTAACTTACAAGTAGATGTTGCCATTCATATTTAGTCATTTGTCATTCACAAATGACAAATAAGAAATAACAACTAACAAATAAATTCATGATTTTCAAAATTCCTTTAGGATGGCTACAGCTAGCCCAGCAAAAAGTTCGTTTAGTAGTAGCTGTAGCCGGGATTGGTTTTATTGTGCTGCTAATGTTTGTGCAACTTGGTTTTCAAGATGCTCTCTATTCCAGTGCAACCGCAGTGCATCAGAATCTCAAGGGGGATTTATTTGTAGTTAGTTCGCAATATAAATCTTTGACCTCAAATCAAAGCTTTTCACGGACTCGTTTATACCAATCTCTGGGGTTTGATGGGGTAGAGTCAGTTAGCCCCATGTATTTGCAATTTGCCAAACTAAAAAATCCGGCAACTGGTGAGAAATATTCAATATATGTTATTGGTTTCGATCCAGGTAAACCTGTGATGAACATCCCAGAAGTTGATAAAAATTTAGATAAACTCAAAATTCCTGATGTCGTGCTTTTTGACCGGAGTTCTCGTCCAGAGTTTGGCCCAATAGGTGAAAAATTTAATCCGGGAGATACTGCACAGACAATTGAAATATTTCCGTTCAATTCATTAATTGGCTATAGAGTCAGAATTGGTGGTTTATTCAGCTTAGGGCCTTCCTTTGGGGTAGACGGAAATTTAATTGTCAGTGACTCAACTTTCTTAAGGATAAATCCCAATAGTCGTCCGGCAGATATGATAGATATCGGTTTGATTTCCCTCAAACCTGGTACTAATGCAGAAACAGTACTGAAAAATTTGCAAGCAAGTTTGCCTAATGATGTCCAAGTTTTTACACGTCAAGGCTTCATTGATTTTGAGAAAAAATATTGGGCAGTCAGAACACCCATTGGTTTTATACTTAACTTGATGTTGACAATGGCTGCGGTTGTTGGTGTAGTTATTGTTTATCAAATTCTTTACAGCAATATTGCTACACAGTTCGTTGCTTACGCCACTTTAAAAGCCATAGGTTATGCCAATAGATATTTATTAAATGTGGTATTTCAGCAAGCTTTGATTTTGGCAATTTTAGCTTATATTCCAGGATTCCTTACTTCTGTCTTGTTATATAGCTTTGCAGCAGGAGCAACTAAATTACCAATAGTTATGACCACTAATAATGCACTGATTGTCTTAACTTCAACAGTATTAATGTGTATAACCTCAGGAGCGCTTGCTATCAACAAACTCCGCTCCGCAGATCCGGGAGATATTTTCTAGCTGATTCTTAGCAGCAAAATAATCAAATTATTTTGCCATGATATAGACTCCTAACTAAGCATTATTACAGCCTTTTCGCAGAAAATTTGTTCTTTATATAGGAATCGTAAATTGTTTTTGAAAAAATCTAAGTAGCCTTGTAGGGTGTGTTAGACGGAAGTACCACACCAAAAGCTTAAAATGGTGCGTTACTAACACAGCCTACGTAGATTTCAAAAATCAAATCCGAGTCCTATATCAATTTTAGATTTTAGATTAAAAGTCTTTACAAAAATCCAATTTTGTAGAATCTCAAGTCTTCTATCTAACAAACCAAATTCACCTATTTAACAATAGTCCCGACTTTATGAACCTCAAAAACAAAACCCTCCTAATTACCGGGATTGATGAACTTGTCGGTTTGCGTACAGCTGAGTTAGCCATAGCACAAGGAATGAAGGTTCGTGGACTGCAAAGTTCTACAGAACAAAACAAACAATTACAGCATTTAGGTGTTGAGGTAATTATTGGTAGTATCACCGATTCTACTATTGCTCAAAAGGCTTGTCAGGGAGTTGATATCGTTTTACATACAGATCAAATTGCCCAAGAAGCCGGCGCAATTAGCCATTTTCGTGATGTCAATGTTGGCGGTACTGTCAACATCGCTAAAGCTGCTAAACAGGCTGGTGTCAAAACATTTGTGCATCTATCCAGTGTGATGGTTTACGGTTTCAACTATCCTAATAGTGTTACAGAATCCGGGCCACTCTCTGGTGAAAATAATCCCTACTGTCAAACGAAAATAGAAGCCGAAACAGCACTATTAGAACTGAATAATCCCTCAGATTTTGGCATCATCATTATTCGAGCCGGAGATATTTACGGCCCAGGAAGTATTCCCTGGATAGTCAGGCCAATTCTGATGATGCGTCAAAAATTATTTGCCTATGCCAACGATGGTAAAGGAGTAATCAATCATGTATATATAGATAACCTGATTGATGGCATCTTTCTGGCGATAGAAAAAGAAACCTATGGTGAAATATTTAATATCACCGACGGACAAGAAACTTCGTGGAAAGAGTATTTCATGCGTTTAGCAGCAATGGAAGGTTTACAAGCACCCCTTTCATTACCGAAAGATGAAATCAAGTTGTTTCTAAAGCTACGTGTTCAAGGACAAAAACTTTTTCGGCAAAAAGTTGATATCTTACCAGAGTCTATAGATTTTATGACTCGTCCTTATGCTTGTTCTATTGTCAAAGCACAAAGCCTGTTAAATTATAAACCAACAATTGACCTAGAATCAGGTATGCAGCTAACACATGAATGGCTGCAAAAAACAGATATCCAAAAGCTGGTCAAATAGTCCACAGATTTTTGTAATCATTGTTGCATCTGTCTAAGAATTAGCTGCAATTAAGCTTGAAGAAGAATTCAGAAGTCAGAATTCAGGAGTCAGAATCAATCAGTCGGGGATTCAGACCCGCGACTGATTGAAGACCACAAAACAAGAAAATTTGGTGGGGGTGCAAAAACGCCGATTATTCATCCGCCAGTCGTACAGAATACCTTTCCTGTATTCTGACTCCTGACTCCTGAATTCTGTTCGATAAAATAATCTCCAGAATAGTAGGTTGGGTTGAGCGACAGCGAAACCCAACAAAACCTTGATAATGTTGGATTACCCTTTTTCTGTCGGAGACGCTACGCGAACGGGAAGCAAGCTACGTTCCTCAAACACCACTTGCTTTAAGTCGGCACCGCCCAACGCAGTGGCTCCCCAACCTACTAAATTCTGACTTCTGAATTCTGACGTTTCATCTACCTAACAGTTATCTGCAATTAAGCATAAAATAACCCCCAAATTTTTTGAATACTTGTTTTCTATGAGTAGTAATCAGCCACGCTTGAGCATCGGATTACCTGTATACAATGGTGAAAAATTTATCAAAGAAGCCATAGATTCACTCTTGGCTCAAACCTTTGAAGATTTTGAGCTAATTATTTCAGATAATGCATCTACAGATAAAACTGAGGAAATTTGTAGAGCATACGCCGAACAAGATAAACGTATCTGTTACTACCGCAATGAAAAGAATATCGGTTGCGCTCGTAACTTCAATCGCGTCTTTGAATTGTCTTCAGGTGAGTACTTTAAATGGGCAGCCCATGATGATCTACATGCTCCAGATTTTATCAAGAAGTGTATTGAGGTGCTTGACCAAGATCCGACGATAATCTTGTGTCACTCCCAAGTATATTTCATTGATGAACAGGGGGATTTTCTCCAAAACTACGATATCAAACTCAAGGCAGATGCACTAAAACCACACGAGCGTTTTCACGAATTGCTGACCAAGCATTTATGTTATCAATGTTATGGGGTAGTTCGCGCCAGTGCCTTGAGAATGATACCGCCGATGGGTGGTTATGGTAATGCAGATGGAATTTTCTTGTTAAGACTTGGTATTATTGGGAGGTTTTATGAAATCCCTGAATACCTGTTTTTTGCCAGAAGTCATCCGCAACAATCAATGAGTATGTTCTTTCCCAATTACTTGTTGTTTGCTGACAAAAATCAAAAATCCTTATTGAGTATGCTGCCTGATTTTTATGCATATACAGTATGGTTTGATTCAGCAAAGAAAGGACAAATTTTATTGCCACATTGGAGAATACTCTGGGAGTATGTACTCTCTATATGGCGTAGTCCCATGAGTTTGAATGAGCGGCTGTGTTGTCATAGAAGTCTACATCAGCAGTTAAAAGGCACAGAATATCTTTTGCTGAAAGATTTCCTAATAGTGCTGCAAGGACTTTGGAAAAGTTGGCAACCAGCATCAATTCAAAAACAGCAAATCACATTTTAAACAAATCACTTCAAAAAGAAAAGTTTGCTGTCGCAGCTTTTTATCATCTCCAAAATCACCTATTCTGACTAGAAAACTATGTTCAAACTATCTCAATTGTCTCGTGTTTTGGTTGCTACTTTAGTGAGCATCAGCTTTGCTAAAACAGTGAATGCAGAGCCAACTGCAACACTTAGTGTAGTTGTAAATGGAATACATCACCAAAAAGGTGAGATTTGCTTGCGACTTTACCCAAGTGAACGAGGATTTCCGACGAGTAGTAGTAGTGAAGATCAAAGTGGCTGCGTTAAGATTACTGGAAGTTCTGTAAAAAAAGAATTTTCTGGCTTGAAGCCTGGAACTTATGCTGTCGCCGTGGTTGACGATCAGAATGGCGATCGCAAACTCAATAAAGACTTTTTCGGTATTCCTAAAGAAGGTTTTGGGATTTCTAAAAATCCCACTGTGTCCATACAAACAGGTTCACCAAAGTTTCGTGATGCCAGTTTTGTTGTAAACAAAAATACAACAGTCAACATTACCATAAAATATTCGCTGGATTCCTAAAGGGAATAGGGAACAGGTTACAGGGAATAGTCTATAGCCTGTAACCTGTTCCCTGTCACCTCTGTTTCTTGAGAATTACGGTTTAGATCACACCTACATATAAACAAGCCGAGATTCTACCGGAGATTAAAAATTTAATGGAAGATTTGGCAACATTTCTGTCTAAGTCTTTGATGAGTTGGGTGGTTATTCAGGTGTGTTTAACGCTTGTCTTTATATGGTATCTGCGCTCATCTAAAAAAAACTTATTACCAGATAACCAGTTGCCCAAAACAGCAGTGATTCTTTGCTTACGCGGAGCCGATCCGTTTTTGCCTAGATGTTTGCGATCGCTCCTAAATCAAAATTATCCACAGTATGATTTAAAGTTGATCGTTGATAGTCACGAAGATCCCGCTTGGAAAATTGCCAGTGAAACGATCACAGAGCAAGAAGCGACTAACGTTCAAATCAGCCCTTTGAGAATAGTACGCAACAATTGTAGTCTCAAATGTAGTTCTTTAGTGCAAGCTGTGCATGAGTTGGACGATTCTTACAAGGTGGTTGCTCTAGTAGATGCTGATACTATAGTGCATGTGAATTGGCTGCGAGAATTAGTCAGTCCTCTAGGGGATGCCAAAGTGGGGGCAACAACAGGTAATCGTTGGTACGTACCTACAGGTAAGTATTGGGGATCTTTAGTGCGGTACACCGGCAATGTAGCTACAGTAGTGCAAATGTTTCTCTTCCAGATTCCTTGGGGTGGAAGTTTGGCTGTGAAAACAGAAGTGCTTCGCCAAACAGAACTGCTAGATAAGTGGGGACAAGCTTTAGGCGAAGATTTTATGATGCACAAGATCCTCAAAAAACATGGGTTGCAGGTAAAGTTTGTGCCTTCGCTGTTGATAGTAAATCATGAAGAGACTAATTTATTCAACTTAATAGACGATCTCAAGCGTCTAATGCTGTATTCTCGATTGTATCACCCACGTTGGTTGGCTTTAGTTAGTGAAGCTGTTTCTAGCATTTTGTTTCCTACTATAGTCGTGATCTTAATTCTAGAGTCGTTGTTAGAGGCAAAATGGGAAGCTGCGACTGTCTTATTAGGCTGCTATGGAGTCTATACTGTCGCATTACTTTTGGTAATGCTGGTGTTGGAATTAGAGATACAGCGAGTGGTTCGCTCTAATGGCCAGGCGAACGCAAAATTATCAGCTATTACAATCATCAAAATGTTAATTGGGATTCCCCTGACACAGTGGGTTTATGGGTTAGCGATGCTATCGTCATTGTGGATTTCAACAGTCACTTGGCGCGGTGTTTCCTATCGGGTTAAAGGGCCCTGGAATGTCCGCCTAGTAGAATATCGCCCTTATCAATGGTTGGATCAGCCTATTGATAGCAAGGTTTCTCTTTGAACTGAATTGCTAGAGATGAACTAGGGTATGAAAGTTCTTACACTAAACATTCCCTAGTCTTCAAATTAGATTATCTTATATTTAGTAGAACTATATTAGCTATAACCCTTGTCAAAATACACGCTTTTCTTTGTTGATTACCAAAATGTATTTGCATTAATGGCAAGGGTTTAGGCAAATATATTAAGGGGGATTTTGACTTAGCATTTTGGATGTTTTGATAGTTTCTAATCCAGGTTTATATAGCGGTTTGCAGTTGAGTCTAATACACGCCTAACCCCCAACCCCAACCCTTGTAGTGTTGGGGAGTAAGCCTCAAAGCCTCTCAAGAGCAGCAGAGAGGAATGGAAGTGAGATCAGAGTCTATTGCACACAAACGAGCGATCGTTATAAACATCCACTTCACAATCGACAATTTCGGCTATTTGAAAATGCGTAAATCCTTAGTCTAACTGTATTAGCGTAAATTTCTGAGCCAAATAATCAAGATGCTTATGAAACATTTGCTGCGTAAATCCTAAGTTAAAACCAGCAATTTCGTGAAAGATTCCCCTTTTCTATGACTAAGCAAAAACTTCGCATTGCACTGTTTACAGGATTGTATGCTCCTTTCTTGACTGGAGTTTCGGTTGCAGTACACCAACGAGTTCGTTGGTTGCTAGAGCAGGGACATGAGGTTTTTCTAATCCATCCCCAAATCAACGATCGCTACCCCAAAAATGTTGGCGATCGCCCCATGCCAGGTTTGGAGGAAATTCAGTCTTTCCCCAACTTCTCTGCTTACGCATTCCCTACAGAACCACTCATATTATATAAGTCTCTTCCTCAACCATTGCACTATCGACATTGGAGCGATACCAAATTGTTGGAGAAATTCAAACCCGATATTATAGTGGTTGAAGAAGCGGCGCAAATGAGAGGTTTATACTCATTTTTCTTGCAAGGTTATGGTCGCCCTATCGGCGTTGAATACGCAAAACGAACAAGAACCCCAATAATATCCCTCTTTCATACAGATATCGTTGCGTATATCAAATATTACTTTGGAGATAGGTTCTTCAGCTTAGTTCGTCCGATCATTCCCGTTTTAGTCAAGCAGTTTAGTGAGTCTTATGACTTCAATTACTTCTCTTCTAAAGAACAACTCACTAAATACGAAGAACTGAAATGTCAACGGGCGGAATACGTCGCTTATCAAGGCATCGATTGCGAAAAATTTCACCCGCGAAACATCTGTTACAACCCAATTCCTAATGACAACCGACCGACTATTTTGTTTGTCGGACGCATCACCCCGGAAAAGAATGTCAACCAATTGCTTGATATATTTCCGCTGATTGCTGCCAAAATCCCTGATGTCCATCTGGTGATTGTTGGTAGTGGCCCTCTAGATGAAGAGATCCGTCAGCGTGCCCAAAAGTTTGCATCCGGTATTACCATCTGGGGTGAGTCTCACGGTACAGAACTTTTGGGTTGGTTTGCCAGAGCAGATATTTTTGTCAACCCCTCCGTTACCGAAAACTTCTGCACTACAAATAACGAGGCGTTAGCGTCTGGAACCCCTGTAGTTGCTGTTGTTGCACCCTCAACCTCAGAACAGGTATTTCCTGGTCGCAACGGCTTTCTTGCCCAACCTAACAATCCTACAGACTTCGCCCAAAGGGTGATTGCGATTCTAGAAAATCCCGATTTGAAAGCAGATATGACTAGGCAGGCTCGCCCCTCTATACTTGACTTTGATTGGTCAGCATGTATGCAAAAATTAGAAGACAAACTTTACCAGATCGTTGAAGGATCACAGAAGGTGGAGGTAAGTACAGGCAGTATAAAACCACAGCGATAACAAATACAGCGATCGCTAGTATTTACAGTACTAGCGATCGCTAATTAGTGACTTTGACTAAGGCTGTTAGTTAAAGGGTGCGTAGGCATAGCCCGTCGTAGACATCGCATTAAAATGAAACCAGAGTTCAACGACTGGGATAACAATGGAAGTTTTTCAACTTAGCACAATTGTTGATGCGTCGGGACATTTGCATCTTGATATCCCAACACAGCTAGCGCCTGGGCAGGTGAATATCGTGGTTGTTCTGAATCCAGTTGCATCAGATAGCACACAGAAATCTAATTATGATTTTTCTGATCTTGCGGGTAAATTAGTCTGGGAGGGAGATGCATTAGCGATGCAAAGGGTGTTGCGGGATGAGTGGTAGTCGCTATTTGTTGGATACAAATGCGATCGTAGCACTGCTACAAGGGAATTTACAGCTGCTGCAACTTTTACAAAATTCTGATTGGATCGGGATTTCGATTATTAGTCAAATTGAATTTCTAGCATTTTCTGGGTTGAGTCAGGGAGATCGCCAACTTTTTCAGCAATTTATCCAACGAGTTGAAGTTGTTAGTTTAATAGCTGATGATACGGTGTTAATTGAGCAAATTATCTAACTTCGTCACTCGATTTTAGATTTTGGAGAGAGCGATTTTGGATTAACCTCTCCTTACAAAGAAGAGGCTTAAATATTGAAAATTTTCTTTTTCATCTCCGTAAACCCAGAGGCTTGAAACCTTTTTTAGATTCTAGATTTAAATTTTAATTCTTCAATCCAAAATCTAAAATCTAAAATTGTCTCGGTCAGCAATATCGGCTAAAACTACCCGACGCAATCATCGCAGCGATGGCGCTTCAGGCAACTGCGAACCTAGTAACAGCGGCTCAGTAATTTGCGAAAGTATTAACATTAACAGTTATTAGCTGGTAGCGATCGCTCTTTTATCTTCTTCACTACCCCAGCTAACTTTAACGCAAGCTAAAACCGAGGTGGGGTGATTTTATTATCCTCTTGCATTTTTGTGTTTGCATCGTTGTGCTATGTAAACGCAACTTAGTGCAATGCGATTGTTTTGCCTCACAATGCCATTGCATTGACTTACAAAAATTAATCGACTCTATTAAGTTGTGCGATAAAATCTACAATTGGGTCAAGCTAGTTTTAGTACTTTGCCACCCATGCAAGATTGGCATACTAAACAATCCCCACGCCAAACCCGTAATCAACCCAAAAGACGTAACCAGATAGTTATTAAAACTCCAGAAACCGAAAACCTGCGCTGCCAATTCCAAAGGATAAGCCATCATCAGCACACTAGCTAGCGCCGCACCACTCCAGCCATACTGACTTAACCAGTAAAATCCCTTACCACCAGTTAGCCCATACAACAGACGAGTAATCAGTAAACCCGTGACAGTGCCGTAGCAGCGCATACACACAGCCATAATAAACGGAGATGCCAAATCTAACCCCATAGATGGTTGCGGACACACATGATTACCCATGAAATAAATGATGTCCGCAATCCCAGCCAGCAAAGACACACCTGACGCAGCCAGAAAGGGAGCCACAGGCGGGCCAAAAACCATCCCCGCCAACATAAAATCAGCAATCAAACTGACCCAATTAACCTGCAACTCTTCACTGAAAGCTACTCTTGTCATTCCCTTTCTTACCTTCGCGCCCTTTGCGTCTTCGCGGTTCGTTCTCTTAACCTACCTTATTAACATAGGGACTTGTCAACTTATCCAACTGCTGAATTAACAGACTGAGAAACAAACCCACATCCGTCACCACACCCACCGATTCCACAGAACCGCGATCGCTTAACTTAGTCACCACAGCTGGATTAATATCCACACAGACTATTTTCACCCCCGCCGGAGTCATATTACCCACCCCAATGGAGTGCAGCATTGATGACAGCATCAAAATCATGTCCGTACCTTCTAGGTGTTTAGCATATTCCTCCTGTGCTTGAATCAAATCCATTAGGGTATCAGGCAAAGGCCCGTCATCCCGAATCGATCCAGCAAGCACAAAAGGCACATTATTGTGGACACACTCATACATCACGCCACTTTTAATTGCCCCCGCCTCCACAGCTTTGGGAATGCTGCCATAACCACGGATACTATTAATTACCTTGAGGTGATGGCGGTGTCCACCATGCACGGCGACACCCCGCTTCATATCCACACCCAAGGAAGTGCCCATGATATTTTGCTCGATGTCGTGAACTGCGATCGCATTACCAGCGAGCAACGCCTGTACGTATCCTTCCCGAATTAGTTGCGCTAGGTGTTCACCGCCACCAGTGTGAATCACCACCGGGCCAGCCGTGACAACTACTTTACCACCAGCATCGCGGATTTTCCGCAATTCCCAAGCTACTTGCTCAACGACCAATTCCACGCGCCGTTCGCTGGAAACGCCCGCCGACATAAAACTGAATTCTTGCGTGCTGCGTAGTTCCCGCGATTCAGTTTTGCGGATGGTGCGGATACCTAATACGTCTACAATTACTTGTTCGCCAACTTTTAAATCGCGTAGTATTTTACACCGAGCGACTAAGCTATTGGCAGTTTGAGTAATTGCGATCGCGCCATCCATCCGTTGATTTTCCACCTTTACCCACTGACCATTAATTCGGACTTCGGTGGGATAAATCGTACTGACGTAGAAATCATCGGGCGCTACACCAGCTTGGATCACAGGCTCCAGTTTAGCGTCTCGCTCATCATGCGGTAAATTTACAGCACCCAAATCAATCAACAGCGAGATGATTTCTTCCATCACCTCATGGTCTGGTGCTGATACCCTGACTTCGGCAGCTGAGGTACTTTGGCGCTGTTCTCCCAAGTTGAAATTTAGGACTTGGAAGCTTCCCCCGGCATCTATAATTAAATCCAAAGCGCGGTTAATTAAGCCTGAATCCAGCAAGTGCCCTTCCATGCGAATGACGCGGCTTTCTACCGAAACATTGGCATGAATTTCATCTCTAACTGGTTCTGTCACCCGCAGAGTTAAGCATTTAGCCGCGCCTCCAGCTTTCAGAAATTCCGTAAGTGGTGTTTCCAGCACTTGGAAACCTGCATCTGCAAGGCGAGTTTTCAAAGCATCACTCGCCTTGTTCATGATCACGATGCCATCCACATTCACCGTATTACAAGCGAAATTGACTGCATCGGCTTCTTCAATTGCGATTCGCTTTTCTGCTGCGACTCGCATTTCAATTAAGCGGTTGGAGTAAGAATCGAAAGCGCCTGGATAGTATAGCAAATAGCCATTTGTTAGGGGACAAAAGCAGGTATCCAGGTGATAAAAACGTTCGTCTATGAGTCGTAGAGAAAGCACCTCAATATCCAGCCATTTAGCTAGATAAGGGTGAGAATCTAATTCCGACCGGAAACCGTATCCCGCCCATAACCAGCGTCCTTCTCGATCCAGCAGTGCGTCCCCTGCTCCCTCAAAGGGCAAATCTTTGGGAAGTTCATTGACTGTATAACCATTTGCCTCAAACCATTGTTTGAAGAAAGGCTCCTCTCCCTGACGTTCTTTGTGTAAAAAGCGACTAAGTACGACGTTATCCCCCAGGACTAAGCCAGCGTTGGCGGTGAAAACCAAATCAGGCCAGCCTTTTTCAGGTGGTACTAAGTCTACAACGGCGTGTTGTTTAAGGATCTGGTGTAGTCCCTGCCACTGTTCCACGGCGCGATCGCGCGATGATTTGTGAATATTCCCTTCCATCCAGGGATTAATCACATAGTCCACGTCGTAGTGGTCAGGAGGACACATTAAAAAGCGAATACGGGAAGTCATAAAAATCTTACAAGCGTTTTAATATGCTACAAGCCTGGGATACAGATTTTTGATTTTTATTTGGTAAAATCTGCTACTAAAGCTTCTATCTTTTGATAGTTGAAGGCTTTACAAAGGCTTTCGTTATCAATTCTATTACTGGAAGATAGGAATAAGTAGATAAGGTGGCAAAATGACATGGATCTGTTGCAATACGGTTCGGTTAAGGCAAGAGATGCGATTAGCGGCGTGTCATCAAAAAACCTTATCCGAACCGGATTGGGATCTGGTAACATTGGAACCAAAATGACCGCTAAGAAAGGATTCTAGGGAGAAAAATAAGATTTTACCATCGTTTATTAAGGCTTTGAGAAGATTCAAAATGGGTGCATCCCAGTTTTTATTATTCGATGAAATAATAAAATTTAATCTGTCATTGCGTTCGCCTCCGGTCTCTTAGAGAGGAGGAACGACGGAAGATTGTTAGATTTTACACTCATTGGGATGCTCCCATTGAAAACTGCATGAAAAAGCAATTGTCATCGAACTGGCTTATTTCTAAATCTTGGTTACGCTTTTTAGTGATCATTTTATTAGTAATAGGTGTATTTTTTCGCTTCGCTAATCTTGACAAAAAAATTTATTGGGGTGATGAAGTTTTCTCATCATTACGCATATCTGGCTATATGCACTCAGAAATGAATGAGCAGTTAAGTAATGGTCGTTTGATCAGCAAAGAAGATTTGCAAAAATACCAGTATCCCAATTCTGAGAAAAACACAATTGATACAATTAAAGGGGTGATTTTAGAAGACTCGCAGATTTTGCCGCTATACATCTTGATGGCCCGGTTTTGGGTAGAATGGTTTGGCAATTCTGTAGCAGTAATAAGAAGTTTTTCGGCATTCATTAGTCTGCTCACCTTTCCTTGTATTTATTGGCTATGTCAAGAACTATTTGAGTCTTCACTAATCGGGTGGATAGCGATCGCCTTGGTAGCCGTTTCACCTATTCATGTCGTGTATGCACAAGAAGCGCGAGCATACAGTTTATCGATAGTAGCCATCTTAATATCGAGCGTAGCATTGCTGCGAGCCATGCGCCTGAAAACAAAGGTTAGTTGGTGCATTTATGCCGCAACATTATCACTAGGGTTTTATACTCATCTATTTTTTATCTTGGTTGCTTTTGCACAGGGAATTTATGTAATTGCAATCGAACGCTTGCGATTGAGTAAAACATCGATTTATTATCTGCTATCATCGCTTGCGGGGTTTATAACTTTTGTACCTTGGATTTGGATTCTTATAACCAACCCTCAGCCAGAAGCATTAACTTGGGCGAATAGTAAACAAACATTATTTGCGTCAGCTGCAAGGTGGGCTGGTATTTTTAGTCGGACGTTTCTTGATTTAGGTATTAGCCCTAGCGATCCAGGAAAACTTAAGATTGCCTTAATTCCTTTTGTTTTAATTATTTTAGTTCTGATCATCTACTCAATTTATGTTCTCTGTCGAAGAACCTCTAAAAAAGTTTGGTTATTTGTCTTAACCTTGATTGGATCTCTAGGGCTTCCTTTACTGGTACTGGATTTCGTCTTTCAAAAGCGATACGCTACTAGTCGATATACACTTCCTTCAGTTTTAGGTATACAGTTAGCTGTTGCTTACCTATTTACCACTAAAATCACGTCTATTTCTGCTAAAATTTGGCAAAAAAAGCTCTGGTCACTTGTAGCATTCATGGTAATTATGGGCGGAGTTATATCTTGTCTGCTCCACTCTCAAGCTCGGATTTGGTGGAACCAATTACCTGAAAAGTACCAAGAATATCCTCAAATGGCTAACATTATTAGTCAAGGTAATAAACCGCTTTTAATTAGTGAAGCTGAGAACATACTTCCACCAATACAAATACTTGGTTATTTAGTTGATCCAAAAGTCCGATTTCAACTTGTAGAGAAAAATCAGCTACCAGAGGTTATTAATGGCTTTACTGACATATTCTTGTTCAAGCCCTCTGACTTCTTAAAAGCTGGAATTGAGAAAATTTATAACTCAAAGTTACAGCAGATAAACGACTTGCTCTGGAAAATAACAAAATCCACTTAAGGGACTTGCAATTAAAAAATATCCAAATTGTATGCGTTATAGCGGTTCCTAGTTACATGAAGTACATATCAAAACCTCACCCCCAGCCCCTCTCCTTAATAAGGAGAGGGGAGATAAAGCACAGCTTTATCGGGGTGAGGTTAAGCTGTACCCCATTCTTATTAGGAAGCGCTATATGCTTTTGGCTAACGCACGATGACAGGCTAGATCAAGATGGTGGGTTACTTCGTTAACGCACCCTACAAATAAATTACCCAATCTTGTGGGGTGGGCATCTTGCCCGCCTCTGTATACGGGCGGGGGAGACGCCCACCCCACAAGAAGTAGTTGAGTATTTTTTTATTTGGAAGTCCCTAAACCAAAGATACCGGCGCATCTAGCGGTTGGGAGACTGCAAGGCGGAAACTAAAAGCAGACAATTGGCATTTAAATATCGCTCGCAGGTTAAAAATTAACATCAATTAGCCTGATAAGTGGCACAATGAGATCCAAAATATACTTTAATTAAATTCATGATTTAAGTATATATTCTTATGGCTGCGGCTTATGTCATCGCCTCTTGAGCGCCCGCTAAAATTTGAAATCAGACTGCCATCTTCCCATCCTCAGTTATTAGAAGGACTAGATATATGGCTGCGTTTAGGTTTGATATCCGATAACCAAGTTAGGCAGCTATGCCGAGATTTTCTGGTGTGCGCGGTGGTGTTGCAACCCCACCCTGAAGCTGAAACAAAGATAGCGTTTGTAACTTCCGACGCTGTGGAGCAGTTGCCCGTAGCAGCTTTACAATCTAGCAGTCGTAGACAACCGCAACAAAAACCAGCTAAACCCAACTTTCTCAGCACAATGTTGCAGTCCTTGGGGGCAGAACTGAGCGTCCGTTGGCTGCTTTTTCTAGGAGTATTTCTGGTAGTCGTGTCCTCTGGGGTACTGGCTGCGAGTCAGTGGGAGAGATTTCCCGCTTCTGGACAGTATGGAGTTTTATTTGCTTATACTTTGAGTTTTTGGGGATTAAGCTTCTGGGCGACTAGGCAAAACAACCTCAGATTAACGGCTCAGACATTGCTGATTGTCACCCTTTTGTTAGTCCCAGTAAACTTTTGGGCAATGGATAGCTTTCGATTGTGGCAAAATCCTCTGGATTGGATTGTAGTTGCGATCGCCTGTCCTGCCCTTACTGCTATTACTGTTTTACTCTCCAAAAATCGGACTATTTTTGCCAATTTAGATAACGATAAATTACCTCTAGCAAATATTCTGGGGCTGAGTTATCTGCATTGGGGTTGGCAATTGCCAGGATTTCCCTTGATTGCCGTTTATGTGGCAATGATCGGCACAACTATCATTACCGTTTATCACAATTACCAACAGCGTAATCCGATCAGCGAGGAAGATCAGCGCGAACGCCATAGATTAAGTATTGGTTTATCTGCTGCTGTAATTATTTATGCTTTGATAGTGCTGCTAATGCGGGCGATTTTTGTTGCCAGAGTAGATGTCACGCAGTTAGGGTTAGCTATTGGTATTTGCGGCTGGTTGGCAACTTGGTTAGCAGGCGAAGCAGCAAAAGCACAGGAAGTAACAGTAATATCCCCCTCATCTCCCACCCTGCGGTCAGCTAAAGCTACATCCCCCTTACTCTGGGAAAAACTCGGTAGCATTTTACTCTTCCTGGGTTGGCTGGTTTCGGTAGTGAGTTATCCCTGGCAAGCGATCGCTGTAAGTGGTTTGGGTTTATGGTTTATGGGAAGTCGCTTGCGGCGGCACAGTTTAAAGATTGACTTCGCGGCGGTTTTTGTCATCGGCTTACAGACGATTTGGCTGTTTTGGCGGTTAATACCTGATAACTTACAGAAATGGGCGATCGCAACTGGCACCCAACTCACCAATTCTCAAAATGAACCTGGGGCGTTGCTGGGGATAGCTTTATTTCCCTATGTAATTTTGATGGTGGCGCTCACAGATAGCCTGTATCGCACCGAAAAGCGAGAATTGGCTAAATTTGGCGAACTACTCACCCTCTTATTTGGAGCTTTTTTAACAACGATCGCTCTGATAAATCCCACATTGCGATCGCTAAATCTGCTATTTTCTACAATCACTCTCGCATTCGTCACTCAACGCCGCTCCCCCTCTTCTCTTCCCCTGGTATATCTAACTCACATCATCGGGGTGCTGGCGTTTTGCTCTACCCTTAATTGGCTCTTCCCAAGTCTGAGTCAACAAGCTTGGGCAAGTATTTTACTAGCTCTGATGGTTGCAGAATGGGTATTTAGTCTTAGTGAAGGACTATGGCAACGTAGTGGATGGGACATCGGTTTAGGACTAGCCGCCGCTACTTTTTTCCGATTGTGGATAAATGCAGAATCATCTTGGTATGGCATAGCTGATAGCCAAGCTAATTGGGGAGTCATTTGGCTAGTTACGCCTATAGCTCTTACGGGTGTTGCCAATTGCACAATTATAGAGCGTCGCCTTACTAGCCGTTACTTGAGTGTCTTGGCTGTGGGAGTTGCCCAGCTACTTACTTTACAACTACCAGAAACCAGATTAATCGGTTTGGCTGTGGGTGTTGGATTGATGTTTGCAAATACGCGCTATTTGCGAAACCAAATATCGGCGGTAATTACAGAAGGATTTCTTCTGAGTTTTATTGTGGCGCTGCTATGGATGGGTGTGCTTGGTTTACCTCGCCTCGCGCTACCAGGTTGGTTTGTCGTAGGAGCGATCGCAACCCTAACTCTATGGTTAGCGCGGACAGTTCTGAGCCGACGCGGTAACGAATTAGCAGTTATATATGCAGCCGCCAGTGATAAATGGGCGATCGCATTGTGTGGTTTTGAGTTGTTTGGTTTAACACTGCACTCAATACTGATTTACTCAGGGTTTATTACTTCAGGATTTTTCTACTTAGTCGCCACTGCTATCACCTTGACAGCCATTGTTTATCGCAGTTGGCGGGAACCGACAAATTGGGCATTTTATGGCATCGGTTGGTGTTTAGAACTATTGACTGCCGAAGCGCTGGGATTTGGGGAACGTTCAACTGTTAAGATTGCAATCGCTAATATTGCCTTGGGTTTAATTGCTCAACTTCTTGGAGAGTGGTGGCGACGACGACATCAATTAGAAAGGCTTCCGAGCAGTTTTCACATTTTGCCATTAATTTATGGTGCATTCAGTGTATTGCTGCGTTTGAACACCTTCACCGAGTGGACAGGTTTATATTCCTTGGGTGTAGCTTTAATTATCATTGGCGTCGGGCGACGGCGCGAGAACTTTAAACCCCTGCTGTACTTAGGAATCATTGGCGTATCTATTTCTGCCTATGAACTTTTGTTCTATCAAATGTTACAAGCTTCAGGAGGAGAATTAGGTGATGGATTGATTGCCATGTCTGCCCTTGGTGCCAGTATCATGTATGCTTACCGCATCTTGTCGCCTTGGCTTGTCAGCTACTTACGCCTAACTCCCCAAGAACTCAGAGGAATCGCCCATATTCATTGGGCTTGGAGTAGCTGTTTATTAATGGCTGCAATTATTACTCCCATTGGACTTAACCGTTTAGTAGGATTGGCAACAGGGGTATTTTTGATTCGTTATGCCATCTTTCAGGGAAAAAATTCGCGCACTTCCCCCAGCATCTTCGGAGGAATCACAATAGGCGAAATGTGGGTTTACCTGGGCTTATTAGAGGTAGCCGGCATGAGGATTTATTGGCGGGAGACAGCAGTAGGGAAATTTTGGGCTGGGCCATTAGTTCCTTGGAATGGTGCGATCGCCTGTGTGGTAGCCTATTTTCTATACATTCTACCTTGGGAAAATTGGGGTTGGTCTAAAAGACCTTGGCAACAAGCCGCCTACATCATACCACTGATCATTTTATGGGAAACCAGACTGCAAACTTACCCCATTACCTTGATAATCGCAGCTGGATTCTACATCTTCCTGGCAAAGGTGGGTGAAAACATCCGTTTTACATATATTAGTGTGGCGTTGATTGATTGGGCACTTTACCGTTGGTTTTATGAATTACGCCTGACTGATACTTTGTGGTATATAACACCAATTGGGTTATCACTGCTTTATATTGCTCAAGTAGATACCCAACTGAAGCTACCAGAGTATAAAACCGCTCGTCATATTCTGAGAGTGCTAGGTAGTGGTTTAATTTGTGGGTGGGCAATTTTATTTAATCAAAATACAGCCTGGATACCGGGAATTTTCAGCCTCATCGCCATTTTTGCCGGATTAGCTTTACGAGTGCGGGCTTTTCTCTACATTGGTACAGCCACTTTTTTGATAACTACAATCTATCAATCGGTAATTTTCAGCTTGCAGTACTCTTTCTTAAAATGGGTTGTTGGCTTGCTAGTTGGCATCTTACTAATTTATATTGCCGCCAACTTTGAAACCCGTCGCGCTCAAATAACTTCCTTAATTCGTAGTGCCATTGATGAATTTCAATCATGGGAATAGGGGATTAATTCATAATTCATAAGTCATATCATGTCCGCCAAATTACCCATAATAAAAGAACCCCACCCCCTAAGAGCAGGCTCTAAGAGGTTGTTTGAAAAGTGTTTCACTGTGACTTTAGGTACTTTTAGATCCCCCCTAACCCCCCGATAAATTGGGGGGAACCGGAGTCAAAGTCCCCCTTTTTAAGGGGGATTTAGGAGGATCTAAAACTTTTGATACCAACAAGAGGACTTTTCAAACATCCTCTTAGGGGAGAAAAAGCATAGCTTTTATAAGGCAATTTAGTCTCTTAATCTTGTACCCTTTGCCCATACAGGAACATTATCACCTCTATAAATTACCAAGTTACCATCATCTTGAACTTGGAGACTACAATTAGAACCAGGCGTAGTAAAAGTTGCCCAGGTGGGGAGTGCATTAGAATCATAAATGACTAAATTGCAGTCGTATTGCATGACAATGTTGTTAACTTCAGTGTCAAAAGTGCCTGATTCCCACAGAATAGTGTTGTTGGATGAATCATAAAGAATAAAGTCTCCATCACTTTGCAGTTCGGCTATATATTGCTGATTAGGTGAAATCAAGTAATCACCTGGGGATAATAATTCACCTGTATTAAGGGTAGATGTACCTGTACCCGCCAGAGCCTTGTTTTGTTGAATAAGCAAAGCAGATGGTGATGAAATTGCAAATGCTGCTGTGAAACATAGAATTTTAAACAGTTTAGATAATTTCACAAACGTACCTCCAATGAAGTTCTGTTTTCTGCAAATAGTGCTGAGATGCGATAGCGATAAGTTCGCGCAATTAACTAGTCCTTCCTCACACTGGTGGGAGGAAAACTATTGCGCTTTTAGAGGATGTTTGTAAACTTGTTTGTGATGTATCAAAGGCTTGTAGATACTCCTAAATCCCCCGATAAATTGCAGGACTTTGATTTATTTCCCCCCAATTTATCGGGGGGTTAGGGGGGATCTTTATCAAAAAGGTCGGTCTAAAACCCTGTCATAAAGGACGGCTTTAAGTTTTGTGGCGGGGTCTAAATCCCCGTTACAAAACTGTACCCAACTCTTCTCCCAAGGGGAGACGCTACGCGAAGGAGACGCTGCGCGTAGCTTGCTTCCCCGTAGGGGTACGGCGTAGCTCAGGGCATCGCTTTCGACTTCCGACTTCCGACTTCTTTAAACAACTTGATACTTTACAAACATCCTCTTAGGTTCAAAACAACGACCAAGAGATCATTGCAGGCTATAGATTATAGCCTTGGTGTTTTTACGGTATTGTAATGTCCTAATAAACTTCAGAATATATTGTTAGTTGCTGTTTAACTAATGAACGTTTAAAAAATTTACACTTTTAAATAGTTTGACAAGCTACCTAATAGACAAGCAGAATAAGCCTCATAGCCGTCAACCCTTGTTGATAATACTTTCATTTAACAAGTGTAGGACTTACGCACGCTCTACGAAATCTTCTCTAACGAGACGCTCCGCGTTGGCAAAGGCGCGATCGCACTATTTGATTAAGTTTTTGTTATTATGAGACTTAGAATTTGAGACTTTGCGAGGAGCTATGCAGTCAATTGAGCAACTGATCAAAGAGATATTATCTTTGCCCAGTGCATCAAGGGCACTTCTCGCAGATAAGCTAGTAGAGAGTTTGGAATTTGACACCGACTCAACTATTCAGACAACTTGGATAGCTGAAGCTAAAAGACGCAATGCCATGCTTAAGCTGCCTCTTGCCGGGCGATCGCCGCTTCAATTTCTTCAGGATAAACCTCTGCATACAGCCATGCATTCACCAAATCAGCAGCAGTTAGCGTCGGGTAATCTTCTAACAAATAGGCTTCACTTGCCCCTTGATGACGCAGGCTAACCAACAGCCAAACCGGAATTCGAGTCTGCCGAATACAGGCATCGCCCCCCATCACCCCTGGTGTTTTCTCAATGCCAATCAACCCATTGCCCAGACTCGCCGCCAAAATTTGAATTGCTTGTGCCTTTTCTTCCAAAGACAGGGCTAAAAGTTGAGGTTGTAGCTCTTTCAGTGTCATTGTGGGTATCAAGCTGAATACTTGAGATGACGATTGTTCTCCATTATAGGTAAGAACCAACGAACAAACAGTGTGTATGCTTTTTAAGCTAATAACGTGAGTTTGACGGAGTGAATAAAATTATTTACATACCCAATTCGTCTTGTCCGCCCGTAGGCAAAGACGGACTTTTCGTCCCACCCTACAAAATTGGATAATTTATTTGTTGAAAGTCTCTCACATAATCCCACATTTAGCATCCATCAAAAAATATTGCTCCAGGGTTGACGTTTCGGTGTTTCGCGCAGTCTGTAGCAACTTCCACCTTAAGAGTAGGAACTTCTGCCTTGACGTTTCGGTGTTTCGCGCAGTCTGTAGCAACTTCCACCTTAAGAGTAGGAACTTCTGCCTTGACGTTTCGGTGTTTCGCGCAGTCTGTAGCAACTTCTGCCTTAAGAGCAAGAACTTCTGTCTTGACGTTTCAGTGTTTCGCGCAATCTGTAGCAACTTCCGTCTTAAGAGTAAGAACTTCCGTTTTTCCTGTAGCAACTTCTCCTTTAACTCAGTGCTAAGTCGTGAGTCGTGAGTAAAGAGCAGGTGCAGTTATAAAAGGGAGAGGGAGATGAAAATTGCTGAAATTACTCAAATTTTAGTTTTCTGAAGAAAAATCAACAATTTTACGCAGGACAACCTTGTAAAAAATTGTTCACTATAGAGTTACTAGAAATTTAGCTTATTCTTTCATGTAAAGAAGTATTAATTATGGCAAGGCACAAACGCGATTCACGTATTCTTAGCAAAGCTGAGATGCGCTTGGCAAGTATTAAATCTATCAGTCCTACTCTAGATGTAGGAGAAAGTTTAACGGTTAAAGATTATACTAATAAAATTGAAAATCACCGTCAATTTCTGGAAGTCTACAATACCACTCTTTCTACTATTGATGTTTTATTAACCCAAATTACCGAAAATGAACGAGATTTGGCAGACTATTCTGAAAAAATTTTGCTTGGTGTTGCTCATAAATTTGGTAAAAATAGCCATGAGTATCAGATGGCTGGGGGTACTCGTAAAAGCGAGCGCAAGCGTACTGTGCGCCAAGGTGTTGTTTTGACTACCAGCTAAGGGCAAGACTTCTATTAATACGGTTTGCATAACAAAAGTGAAGGTTAAGAAGATGGGGGATGAGGGAAATTAGGAAGATAGAGAATACAAAGATTTTACCCACTCCCATTCCTGTATCAAACCCTCTCTCAGGGAGACTTGCGGCTGATATCCCAAAATTTTCTTTGCTTTAGATACATCAGCAGCTGTGTGGCGGGCGTCTCCCATCGCCTTTTCTATGTAGTTTCTTTTGATTGGTTTCCCAACGATTTCTTCAATCGTATCTAAGACTTCTGCTAAAACTACTCTGCTACCGCCACCGACGTTAAAGATTTCTCCTATTGCTTGGGGTGCGATCGCGGCGGCTAAATTGGCGGCAATAATATCACTAACAAAGGTAAACTCGCGCGTTTGCTGGCCATCGCCGTAAATAGGAATCGCTTCATCCTGCAAAATCAATTTAAAAAACTGATGAAATGCCATATCTGGGCGTTGTTTGGGGCCATAGACTGTGAAATAGCGCAATGTCACACAGGGTACGCCAAAGTTTTTGTGATACAGTTCACACAAAAACTCCGCAGCTAGCTTTGTAATGCCGTAAGGAGAAACTGGTTGAGGGCAAATTCTCTCGTGGGTAGGTAATGTTTCTGCATCACCATATACGCTCGATGAAGAGGCAAACACTAGTCTTTTCAGATGTTTAGCATCTTTGGCTGCTTCTAGCAAAACTTGTGTAGCATTAACATTTCGTTCTGTGTAACCTCGAAAAGCTTTACCCCAACTTGCTCTAACACCTGCTTGTGCTGCTTGATGGTAAACTATATCAACATCTTTTAGGAGCTTGTGCCAATCTAAAAACTGAATATCTCCTTCAATTAATTTAAAGTTAGGTGAACGATGCAAGTGTACAATATTCTTACGCTTTAACATCGGATCGTAATAATCATTCAATTCATCAATTCCGATCACTTCTTCTCCCTGTTGCAGCAATGTTTCTGCAAGATGAGAACCAATAAAGCCGGCGGCTCCAGTAACGATAATTTTAGCCATGTTGCCTATTTCTTTATATCCTGATTAATCTCTATATTCACAAGTTAATAATTATAATCAATAATTCGTTACTAGTTAAATAATTTTTAGATTCATTATTAAAGGGTTTTCAACATAACAGAGAATGAAGGCAATATACTTTTATTTAAAACAAATCATTAGATATATTTAATAATTGCTAATGATAAGATTATAAATTTATTAATTGATTAAATTTAATTTTAAGAATAAATACAGGTAAAATTCGATAGCTAAAACAGGTCAGCCGATCGGAATAATTAAAGTTAGATATGCATAATAAAATAGCTTTTTTGCATAGTAATATTGGTTTATGTCTATATACTTAATCATATAGTCGGTTCTCAATTGCATGAAATACAGACCTAACAAGAACAGCCTCTTTCCTTTAAGGAAAGGGGAGTAAGATTCAAAGCCTCTCTCCTTTTAGGAGAGAGGAATAAAAGTGAGGTCAAAGTGTATTGCTTCCATTCGAGAAGCGCTATAAGAGGCTTGCACAAGTGTAAGAATTGATGGAAAAATTGATCCGCGAGAGCCGAATAGGCATTCTCGTTTCGCAAGGGACGCACGAGGAAATCAGTGAAAGTTTTAGTTGTAGGTAATGGGGGGCGCGAACACGCTCTGGCATGGAAACTGTTGCAATCTAAGCAAATTGAGCAAGTTATCTGTGTACCAGGGAATGGGGGCACAGCAAGTATGGAACGTTGCCAGAACTTGCCCCTAGCAGTAGATGATTTTGAGGGCATCAGCCGATATGCTCTAGAACATGGGATAACTCTGGTAATAGTTGGGCCAGAAGTCCCCTTGGCGAAGGGAATCACAGATTATCTCCAAGACAAAGGGCTGATGGTATTTGGCCCAGTCAGAGCGGGAGCGCAAATTGAGGCGAGTAAAGCTTGGGCAAAAGCCCTGATGCAAGAAGCGGGGATTCCGACGGCACGGGCTGCGGTATTTACGGAAGCAGCAGCAGCAAAATCTTACGTCAAATCTCAGGGAGCGCCAATTGTTGTCAAAGCTGATGGTTTGGCGGCTGGTAAGGGTGTAACGGTGGCTGAAACAATTGAACAGGCAGAAAGTGCCGTTGATGCAATTTTTCAGGGACAGTTTGGCAGTGCTGGTAAATTTGTCGTTATTGAAGAATGTTTAATTGGGCAAGAGGTGTCAGTTTTAGCGTTGACGGATGGGTTAACAATTCGACCCTTGCTGCCAGCTCAAGACCATAAGCGGATTGGTGACGGCGATACAGGAGAAAATACTGGTGGAATGGGAGCCTATGCCCCAGCACCGATTGCTACGCCAGAGTTGATGGCACGCATTCAAACAGAAGTGTTAGAAAGAGCGATCGCAACCTTACGAGCTAAAGGCATTGATTACCGAGGTGTACTGTATGCTGGATTAATGATTGCACCCGATGGCGACTTGAAGGTTTTGGAATTTAACTGTCGCTTTGGCGATCCAGAAACCCAGGTGATTTTGCCACTGTTAGAAACACCTCTAGAAGAGTTGCTTCTAGCGTGTGTACAACAGCGATTAAGTGAATTGCCGCCCATCGCTTGGAAAGGGGGAGCATCTGCCACTGTCGTTGCAGCTTCAGGTGGTTATCCCGGAGAATATAAAAAAGGCCAGGTGATTACTGGCATTGGCGAGGCAGAGGCAACAGGAGCAACTGTATTTCATGCAGGTACGAAGTTGAACCAGCAACAAGAAGTATTGACAGATGGGGGTAGAGTATTAAATGTGACTGGAATCGGAGAAAATTTTGAGCAAGCGATCGCCCAAGCCTATGCAGCGATCAAATATATTCAGTTTCAGGGGATATATTACCGGAGAGATATCGGTCATAGAGTTAGGAGTTAGGAGTTGGGAGTTAGGAGTTGGGAGTTATTGCCAATCCCCCTAACATATTTGTCAAATTAACTGTTAATTTTTTAGTTGTTGGGCTTATAACAAAGACTACTAACAACTTTATTTAAGATGCTAAGTCTGTTAAAAACAATTCGACATGCGATCGCTAGTTGGTGGTCGGAGTTCACCCTCCAGACCAAATTATTGGCTGTGGCCACAATGGTAGTTTCGTTGGTGATGAGTGGTCTGACCTTCTGGGCTGTGAATACAATTCAGCAGGATGCGCGGATGAATGACACCCGCTTCGGTCGTGACTTGGGACTGCTGCTTGCTGCCAACGTTGCCCCCCTAGTTGCTGACAATAATCTTACTGAGGTTGCCCAATTTTCCCAACGTTTTTACAGCAGCACCTCTAGTGTGCGTTATATGCTCTACGCTGATGAAACCGGGGAAATCTTTTTTGGCATTCCTTTTTGGGAAGCCGAGGTAGAAAACTCTCTCACTATTAAACGGCGGATACAACTGCCAGAAGGTTATCCTGGTGATGGTGAAAAGCCGATGGTACGGCAACATCTAACCCCAGATGGGATAGTCACCGATGTATTTATTCCTCTAATCGTCAATAAAAAATATTTAGGTGTATTAGCGATCGGTATCAACCCCAATCAGACTGCTGTCATTTCCACCAATTTTACCCGCGATGTCACCATTGCCGTTTTTATCACAATTTGGGTAATGGTGATTTTGGCAGGAGTGATTAACGCTTTAACCATCACTAAGCCGATTAAAGAACTGCTGGTGGGGGTAAAGCAAATTGCTACCGGGAATTTTAAGCAGCGCATTAATTTACCTTTAGGGGGCGAACTAGGGGAGTTAATTTTAAGCTTTAATGAAATGGCAGAGCGATTAGAGCGCTATGAAGAACAGAATATTGAGGAACTGACCGCAGAAAAAGCCAAACTAGAAACCCTAGTTTCCACGATCGCAGATGGTGCTGTGTTGATTGATAACAATATGCAGGTGATTTTAGTCAACCCCACAGCAGAGCGAATTTTTGGCTGGGAAGCCGCTAATGTAGTAGGTTGCAATGTCTTACATCACTTACCCCCAGCCGTACAAACCGAAATTACCCGTCCCTTGTACGAAATGGCAGCAGGCGAATGCGAAAGCGCCGAATTCCGAATTTTTATTAACCAACCCATCCCACGGACGATCCGCATTCTCTTGACTACAGTACTCAACCTGCAAAGAGAAAGCATCAAAGGTATTGCGATTACTATTCAAGATATAACCCGTGAGGTCGAACTAAACGATGCAAAAAGTCAATTTATCAGCAACGTTTCTCACGAACTGCGAACGCCTCTATTCAACATTAAAACCTATATTGAAACCCTGCACGACTACGGCGAAGATTTAGCTTTACAAGAACGCCAGGAGTTTCTGCAAACAGTCAACAATGAAACCGATCGCCTAACCCGTCTAGTTAACGATGTTTTGGATTTGTCAAAACTCGAATCTGGTCGCAACTACAGCTTCGATGGCGTAGATTTAGCCCAAGCGATCGAGCAAACATTGCGTACTTACCAACTTAATGCTAAAGATAAAGGTGTTGAACTCCTTCAGGAAGTTGCTGCTAATTTGCCCTTAGTAATGGGTAATTATGATCTGTTAGTACAAGTCTTTGGCAACCTGATTGGTAATGCCCTTAAATTCACCACACTCGGTGGTAAAGTGGCAATCCGCGCCTACCAACTAGATTTCAAGCCCAGTCACACCCAATCTCCTCCAGTGCGGATTGAAATTTCCGATACTGGAATCGGCATCGCCACAGAAGATCAACACTCAATTTTTGAACGCTTCTTCCGCGTAGAAAACCGAGTTCACACCCTAGAAGGCACAGGTTTAGGTTTATCGATTGTCAGAAATATCATCGACAGACATCGTAGTAAAGTCCATCTAGTGAGTGAAGTCGGCATTGGCACAACTTTTTGGTTCGACTTAGCCGCCTTTGAAGAAAAAGCGCTACCGATACAAGTTGAACCTATTCCGGAAGCATCCAAAATCACCACAGTTTGAATGTTAGGGAGTGGGGAATGGGGAATGGGGAATGGGGAATGGGGAATGGGGAATGGGGAAT
>NZ_JABXKP010000057.1 GCF_017114985.1 Nostoc sp. JL33
GATCTATTTACGTAGTTTACCGCCGTAGGCATCGCAGGATAATTAAGAAAAGCCTGAAAACTTCCTCAATAGAATTTATTGCACATCACGATGCATTTGTACAGTGCGTAAGTCCTGAATGTACAGAAATAGAGAAAATTTCCTAAAATTAAAGATTTTATCAAATAAAGATGATTTTGAGAGCAAACAAGGGATAACTAAAGATAGTTCCATCTAGGGTGAGTATTCTCTTAGTTTCCTATGACCTATTGCCTCAGAATTGCCGACTTACCTACAAATGAACGTCCGCGTGAACGACTAATGACGCATGGTGCCAAAATTTTAGCCACAGCAGAGTTAATCGCAATTCTTCTAGGCACTGGACAAGGGCCGGGAAAACTCTCTGCTGTAGGTTTGGGACAATATATCTTGAGCGAATTAAGCAAACACCAACGTGATCCTTTGGCAGTTATGCGAGAAGTTAGCCCTGCTGAGTTGATGCAAATTTCTGGTGTTGGCCCGGCGAAGGCGACAAGTATCTTAGCAGCAATTGAATTGGGTAAACGCGCCTTTCAATCTCGTCCCAACGATGGCACATTAATTGATAGCCCACTTGCTGCTGCTGCTACCCTCAGTCAAGATTTGATGTGGCAGATACAAGAACGTTTTGCAGTGGTGCTATTAGATGTTAAAAATCGCTTATTGGGTACGCAAGTAATTACCATTGGCACAGCAACCGAAACCCTAGCCTCTCCCCGTGATATTTTTCGAGAAGTTATTCGTCAAGGTGCAACGCGGGTAATAGTTGCCCACAACCATCCTTCTGGAAACCTTGAACCTAGCCAGGAAGATATAGAATTGACGCGTCAGTTGTTAGCAGGGGCGCAGCTTTTGGGCATTCCGGTACTAGATCATCTGATTTTGGGTAATGGCAATCATCAAAGTTTACGGGAACTGACAACCTTGTGGGATGAGCATCCACAGGGGGATTAAATCAGCAGGAAGCAGGGATGCAGAGAAATTTAACAATTCAACATTCAAAATTTTTGAATTGTTAATTGTTAAGCTTCATTTACCCAATAAACATAATATCGTTCACTATCCACCCAGCCTCTCTGAAAATCCTTGATCGGAACAATCTTTAAATCATTGCGGTTGACATTCAGTTTTTTATTTAAAATAAGTAAAATTTTCTTTTGCTCATCTTGATTTTTGAGTAGAGAACTTATTTGGCTTAATATTTCAGGTTGTTCGACATCTTGACGACCTTTTTTAAATAGGGTAAAGCTTCCCAGTTTTTGAAGCTCAGGATAGTAAAACTTTCGATTGAGATAACCCGATAAAGGAGCCATATTTGCATCTCGACTGGCAACAATAAATTCATTATTTAACCCAGCTTTTTGAATATATTGAGCCGTTTCCCGACTGGCAGAAAATGGTACAACTAAATCTCTTGAGAAACTATAAATACCTCCCCCAAACTGGACATAAAGAATTAGCATCAAAGCGATATGATGCCATTTATTCACAAATGTAATTGAATTTGGACGAACAGAAAACTTGTTGAGCAAAACTGTAGAGTCTTGATAATAACTTCCCAGCCATAAAGCCGCTATCAGAACTAAATAGAAATGTCCAAAATGCCGAGGCATACCGATAAATCTCAAGTATGTAAACGCAAATATTATAGAATTACCTATAATGTAGAAAAAGAAAGCAACTGGCTTTTTAGATAATTTAATCAAGCTTAAAATTACAATTGATAGAGCAATTATCGCACAAACAATTAAATCCAGCCATTTTTTGTGTGCAGGAATAATTAATAAATAACTACCAAATATTCTACCTATGCTTCTCAAAAAATGACGGATATCTAATTGTATTATCCAACCATTCTTTAACCCACCATAAAGATAACTATCTGTCGGAGGAGTAAGAATATAAAGGGATAAAAGAAAACAAAATATGATAAGTACAATACTTAAAAATAAGTCGTATTTTTGGCTTTGATTAAAATACTGCTGGCGATGGTCGCTATCAAAAGAAAATTCAGCTAGCAAAGTCAATGATAAAGAAAATGATACCAATAAACCATAAGCACTACTATTAGCTAGTAAACCCAATAAAATTGCTAAATAAGCATAAGTTATTTTTCTGGATGAAAAAACCGTACAGAATGCAAAAATGAACAACATGCTAAAGGCATAATTTCGAGAAATTAAAAGATATTCATAAAAAGGAAAAAAACCAAAGGAAAACAGAAATTTTTGTTGGTAATTAAAAGGGCTATATAGGCAAAAAACAGCAACAGAAACAACTGTAATTCCCAAATGAAATATTTGCATAATCACAGGATTATCGACTATCCTTCTGAGAATCGCCAGAGAAAAATACCAGAGGACAGGATGACCTTCATAATGAATATTTGCAATTAAATCGCCGAAAGATTCACTATCTCTGACAATCAGCCAGGGATTTAGTTCATCTCGCCACATGGAATGGTTGAGAATACCTATTAAACCAAGAACAGAAAAAATAATGATAATAAACCAAGGAGAACGAAAAGGTAATTTTGAAGTATATTTGATGATTTTTTTGTTTAGCATTGTTAGTTCAGAATGAAATTTATCAGGAAAAACTTTTTTCGGATTATTCTACAAAATATCCTCAAACATAGACACTAATTCTTTATTTAATCGGTCAAATTTAACAAATGATCCAGAAGTATCTGCCTCAATTGCCAAACAGTTATCCTCAGAATTGTTCCGTTGTCAAGCTCTGAAGATTGGGGTACTCATCCTGTAATTTGTCAATTTTCGATTATTTTACCGTTTCTAGGTGGAGTTTCCTAGTCAACCTCGAATCAGAAGAAGCGTAAGCACTCTTGTAAGGACGTTTTAAACTTACACCGTAGAGTTAAATTAGGAAAACCCTAGATTTTTAGAAGCGGTTCGCAGCCGGAGCAAATTCAACAGCTACAAACAGATTTGCTGGCAGAATCAACCTTACGACTCAGCTTACATAATTTTGATTATTAGCTCCTGTGCCTTAGCGAAGTTCCTCTGAAGGAGATCGCTACTTTAGGTTTATTGTCCAACAGTACGGCCGTAATTATTGGCGCGATGATTATTGCTCTAATGTTGCCGATCGCGGGTTAGCTTTTGGCGCTTTAAGACCAGATATTACTTTTTTTAGCAAGGGCATAATTGCTGTAGCATTGGGCACAGTATTGGCAATAGCGATCGCCTTGACTCTGGGTTGGCTGGTGGGATTGCCTACCTATCGTAGCGACATACTGGCTCGCTCCAAACCAACGCTGTTAGATTTGGGAATTGCGGTAGCGGTTGGTGGTATCACTGGCTACGCGAAAGTTGAGACGAAAATCTCTGGTAGTTTAGAACTGCAATGTCTGAGGACAAGCCCCTCCGCGTCTACGCTCATCTGTGTCATTGGCTTAGGTTTGGCACAAGGAAATTCGCACTCAGTTTCGGGGCAAGCATTGACTCTAATTTTTGAAGTGGAGGAAATTAGAAGTTGTGAACCCACACCCTAAAGTTGCGAATTTGGCATGAATCAGGAGACAATCTACTCAGTCAAGTCAAAATAATTTTCCAAAACGTAATAGTGGATGTTACAGAATTAGTCAAAGTTTCAATTATTCTCCTGCTGCTTGCTACAGGTGTAGCTTTGCTATCCCGGCGATTGCGAATCCCTTATGTTATGGGTTTAGTATTAGCAGGTTTGCCCATCACTGAGCTATTATCTCGTCCGATTGGTTTAAATCCAACCCTTGTTTTGGATCTTTTCCTGCCAATTCTCCTCTTTGAAGCTGGTATTAATACAGATGTCAGCCGCCTACGCAGCACCTTTAAACCAATTGCTCTACTAGCTGGGCCAGGGGCTTTGCTTTCTAGCGCTATTATTGCCGTACTACTGAAATTTGGGCTGGGACTGAGTTGGATACCTGCCTTATTTGTAGGAGTTATGCTGGCAAACACTGATACAGTTTCAATGATTGCCGTCTTTAAGGAAATACCGGTTCCCGCCCGGCTTTCCACCATCGTTGAAGGAGAAACCCTATTCAATGATGCAGCTGCTCTAGTTTCGTTCAACCTGATTTTGCAAGTATATTCAACAGGCTCACTCACATTTATAGAGGGAATCCAACAACTGCTATTTATCTCTCTAGGAGGCTGCCTTGTGGGGTTAGTCTTGGGCTACTTGAGTATACCTATATTCCCCCGTTTAGATGATCCTCTTAGCAGTCTCTTACTGACGGTTGCAGTTGCATTAGGAACTTTTCAGGTTGGGCAATTTCTCGGTGTATCAGGCCCTGTGGCTGTAGTTGTAGCTGGATTAATTTTCGGGAATTTAGGGCTTTCTGGCAATACTTCTGCTTCTAATCGCATTACCTTGTTGAGTTTCTGGGAATATGCCGGTTTTACCGTCAACACCTTTATTTTTCTATTAATTGGTGTAGAAATAGACTTGGTAACGCTGTGGAGGACTTTACCTGCAATTCTACTTGCAGTTTTAGCTTATCAAATCGGGCGAGTTCTAACAGTCTATCCGCTACTAGCAGTGGTTCGTTGGATTGACCGCCCAATTCCGCTACGCTGGCAACATTTACTGTTTTTAGGCAACATCAAAGGTTCACTCTCAATGGCTCTAGCATTGAGCTTACCCGCTACATTACCAGGGCGAGAAGTCCTTATAGCTATAGTCTTCGGCAGTGTGCTGGTGTCGTTAGTGGGACAGGGCTTAAGTTTACCTTGGGTGGTAAAACGCTTAAAATTATCTAAATTTTCAGAAGCTCAACAACAGGTTGAAGAATTACAAGCCCAGTTGATGACGGGTAAGGCGGCACAAGATGAGTTAGATAGCCTGTTGAAATCAGGGGTGTTACCAAAAGCCGTTTATGAAGAGATGCGTTCAGCTTATCAGGTACGAATTGCCGGTGCAGAAAAGACACTGCGGGAACTTTATAATCGTCGCCCTGATCAGTTGGAAGGCAAAAGTGACAATAGCGGTAAACTTGATGCTATTCGCCGCCGTTTACTGCTGGCAGAAAAAGGAGCGCTGAATGAGGCAATGCGAAAGCGAATTCTCTCAGAAGAAATTGTGCGGGGGCGGATACAAACTCTTGATGAACAATTGCTGAAATTAGAAGATGATTAGTTTGTTGGGGATTGGCCAAACAGGGCATTGGAGATGGGGGATAGTCTGAGCTTTGTGAATGAACCTTTGAGCTTTGGCTGATTAGGGAGAGTCAGAGACTCAATGAATGCATTCCCATGCTCCGCATGGGAACGAGGAAATGATAAATTAGTTTTTTAAGATTTCTATTTTAAAGGCGATCGCTTATCGTTATTTTGATTTTTAATTACCCTACCAGGACTGATAAAAGAAATTCCTTGTTGAAAGTCAGTACCAATCATAACTGCCTCCACTATCGGTTCAGATATTTCTGTTTGGGCTACCCACTCTACAATAAAGTTTGCGCCTAAACCTCCAGTGGTATCATTTCTATTTATAAAAAAATCTGTAGAAGCTAGCGCATCAAGTTGAATAGGGCGCTCCAAATATTGTTTAACTAATTTCCCATCTGAGTTATAGTAGCGCACAGAAGTAATAACGATCGGATTGGTTAAATCTGTATTCCGAATACTGAGCGTAGCTGCTAACTCGAAAATCTCCTGCCGATTGTGATGATAGATATGAGAATAGACAGGAACATAAACAGTTTGACCGCTTGCTATCTTAAAGTTCTTATCCAGCGTCACTATTTTTTGCAATGGGGTTGCTTGAGTGGCATCGGGTTGTGACTTGGGTGGAATATTTATTGATTTACAAGATGCAAGAAAAATAACAGCGATCGCTAAATAAATATGTGGATACGGCTTCATCAAAACTATTTACACCAATTTTTTATGCATGTGTTGCTAACCCCACCTAATAAAGAGTTTAGGTAGGAAATGCCCTCAACATCTTTGTTCAATAAAATCAATGACTTGATGTAAACATCCTGGTTTAGTCACAATCAGCACAGTTGAATAAGGTTCCAGTATTGTACCGCCGTTAGGAATCATCAAATCTTCGTGAGGATGGGGTTGATAGCCAATAATTAGCGAACCAGTAGGGAATCGGGAATCCTGAGCAATTTCGGCAAGGCTACGACCAGCAACATAGCAATTGTTTGGGATGGAAAGTTTCAGAACCTCAATCTGTCCCTGCTCAAAATGCATCATTGAGTCCACTTGCGGATACTCAATAGCATTCACCATTGTTGAAACTGCTAGTTCAACAGTACTGATGATGTGGTTGGCTCCAGCTATACGCAGTGGTTCGGCAAAATCGGGGTGGCGCATCCGACTCAAAATATGAGGGGCACCGTAGTGTTTAGCAAGAGTTACCATTGCCAAGTTTAAGGCATCACTTCTGAGAACAGCTGCCAAGGAGCCGGCTTTGCGAATCCCAGCTTCTAACAATACTTCTGTACTCACAGCACTGCCTTCAAAAGCCATTGCTCCCACTTGTTCACGGGCGTAGCGGCAAGCGATAGGGTCAATGTCAATTACGGCAACAGTATGCCCTAGCTCTATCAGTTTTTGCGCCAAACTAAGCCCTACTAAGCCGGCTCCACCTATCAGTACGTACATGACTGTTCTTAATATACTTTGAATTTTTACTTCACTTTACAGGTTAACAAACAGATACATTGGTAAGAGTGTACATCTGTACGCCCTTATTATTCATTTGTTGTCAAGATTTTTGAACTAGTATGTCTTAGCAGCAATGGAAATAACAAAATAATTCCAGTACAGGTATTTCAATTCTAATTTTTAACCTGGTATTTTTCGAGCAACTCTTTAACTTGAGTAGCCACCAAAGGATGTGGATCTTTTTCTAACTGGGGTAGAATTTGCAGGAGAACACGATGTGAAACCATATTCAAGTATGCGATCGCAGCTTCCCTAACAAAGCCGGTTGGATGACGCAAACTCACTAAAATCTCAGAACTTGTCAGTCGGATGCGATTCACTTGAGCAAAATGAAAACAGCAAGCTAGACACCAGTCAGAAAGCAAAGTACCCAACTTCAGCAATCTGTGGAGGCGATCGCTAACTATCATATTCTCATATTCTATGATCTTGGCTTCTACAAGATGTTGCAATTTTTCTGAGTGCGGTCGGTTATCTAAAATATTCAGCAATAAAGACTTTGAAGACAAAGTTACGGTATGCTCTAAGATTTCTAACCCCCGCGCTAAGTTTATCACTGAGAGCGATCGCAGATTAAACGCTGCTGCCTGCATCTTTTCTGGTGAGTAAAGCAGTTTTAGTAGCAGTAGTAGCCGCTCTTTGACATCCAATTCTAATTCTAAAAGGGCGCGTTCCAGTAATTCACAAACAATCACAATCCTCTGACTGGATTGATGATTTTCTTTTTGGTCTAATGTTTTAAAGTCAATGTATGCAGCGTAAATCTCACCTAAAAACTTTAATTCCTGCTTGATTAAATTTTCTACCCGACTTTCATAAAACCGATCAACTAAACCTGTAATTCCTGGTTGTTTATGTATTTTTACTAAGCTACGAAGAATATGATCCCTGCTAGTACCCCAAGAGGTTTCCAAGTTTTCCCATAAAGTCTCTAATGCTTCTTGGGTGCCAATTTGAGCAATGGTTCGCCAAGCGTACATCCGCACTACTTCCGGTTTGTAAATATTCGTAGCCAACCGCAATAGCATTTCTAAAGCTTCATTTTCTAGTCCCACTAGGGCTGACATTGCTGTAGTGCGGGTTGATTTGTAATAAAGTGCTGCAATCAGCGCCGAATAGTACTCTTCTAAATGGGTTGCTGCGATCATTTCTAATACGGCACAGCGCACCCGTAAAGACTCATCTTGTAATAAATTCGGGATGTGAATCCGCAACGCCTGCAAATAAACTGCTTCTCTGAGCGCCCTGACTCCATTCACCCGTTCCCGTTCTAGCTTATGAGTCAACATCCGGCGCATGGTTTGGGTAGCTGCTACCTTTTGCATGGGCGTTCCCTGACGTAAGACTAAAGCGGCGGCGGTGGCGCGGATAAGCGAGTTTTGCCGGGGGTTCAGGTATTCTTCTAGGAGGCTTAAATTCGGATTTGGTTCAGCCAGCCAAACGTAGCGCAGCGCTAGGGCAAAAACTTCGGGGTTAGTTTCTTGGGATTGTTCTAACAAAGGACGGATGGCGGCTAGATAAACAGGATTTACACCTGCTATTAGCATCACTTCCAAACTTTGGCGCTGCAAATCTGGGGTTAACTTGATTAGTAGAGGCGCTAAAACTTCCGCAGCTCCAAGGGAATCCATTTGGGCTAAAAGTTCAATGCAAGACCGTTTATCAGCCTCGCTGCCTTTTTCTGCTAAAGCTTTGACTACCCCCTGTTTGAAAAATCGTAAGCCCACATTGGTTGCACTCAATTGACCCCGCGCTACACTCAAGACTAACAGTTCAACATAGCGCGATCGCAATTCCCAAACTACTGCTAAACAGGTGCCAGCTATCAGCATTGTTTCTGATACCAACACCCATTTTTGCATTGGTACAGGTACAAACCGCCCACAAAACAATAGAGTTACAAAAATTAGCGCTCCTGTCAAACCTGTAGCGATCGCTTCGGCAGTTCCGCCAGATAAAGTCTGCATCCGGCTGCGAATTCCCTCTGGAATCGGTTGGTACAGGATGGGGCCGCTACTCATGACAAAGGTGTAGCGCAGAAGTTCATCGCAGAATTTGACAATTATCAGACCCCAGAAAAAGCTTTGCGATTGCATGGCTGGAATTAAATGCAGCAATACCAGCACTCCTGGTAGGGAAAAGCCGACGGTGATTGGTAAAAGCGTGGCTGTGAAAAATACTCCCATCCGTTCGATGAGTCGGCTGGAAACAAACCACTGCAACGACAACTCACACAGTCCCAACATTCCCCCAAAAAGACCCAAGAAACTGGCGAGTTCTCGGTCGCTCAAATTCGATTGGAGTTCACGCAGATATTGAAAATCTACTAACAACCCAATGACTTGCAACAGACCCACAAAAGCAAACAACGAAAAGACATACCGTTTGAGCGGACTTTTAATGAAACGCTCTCGTGAGGCTTGGTGTTCAGGAATTAGTCTTTGGGGGGTTTCAGGAAAAGCTGCTCGATAGTGATTAGTTAAATAGAATAGAATCCCTGATCCTAATAAAATCACTACACAAGCGATGAGGATGATCTTATTTAGCGTGGTGTATTGTACTAGCCAAGGCAAACTAAAGCCACTGATTACATCTGCTACCAAAAGACCACTACTCACCAGTGGGTAAGTCCGCTTAATCTCCCGAATGTTAAATAGTTGGTTGGCGACGATGGAGGTGTTGAGGTCATTGACCACATAAAGTGCATCTACCCATAGCCGCAGCAGAAATACCGAAATCACTGCCAGGTAGGAAAAATGCGATCCCCAACGTAATAAAATTAATAAAACTAATGGCATCAACATGCAAGGTGCGATCGCCACAATCACCCGGCGTAAAGGAAAAATCCTTTGCAGCCAAGAGTATAAAAAAACCAGTCCTGCACTCATCGCGGCACTGGCAATATACATCCACGGCAGTAGGTTAGTCCCATATTCATCCAAAAACAGCGCCACCGTACTGTCCTCTGCCCACCGCAATCCTACAGATACAGTTGTGTAAAAAAGGAACATCAACTGAGTTCGTTCGCTCTCCTCTGGTCGGAGATTCACCCACTGTAGTAGTCGTGGTAAAGCAACTTTATTTGCAGCTAACCAGTGATTTTTCAGTTCCATGCAGTTTTATTTTCTGGTAGTATCACCGTGTAATGGGGAGCAGGGGAGCAGGGGAGCAGGGGGAGATGAGGGAGCAGGGGGAGAAAATACTTCCTCATCCTCCTCATCCCCCTCATCCCCTGGAAATAGCAAAAGTCCTGAGCAACTGAATACTATGTTTCCCATTCAGCCTTCAGGACTATCGATTTTAGATAAATTTAAACGACATCAGAGGTAGGGGCCCACAGATGTGCGCCCAAAGCCGATGTTGCATCCAAAAGACATACGAGTGAAAAAGAATTGTTTTGACGTAGCACTGCTACGTCTCTACAAGGGTTCTGGGTAACGCATATTTAATTTATGGAGATGTCTAAAGAAAAATGAAAAAATCCCCTAGCTAGAAGTCAGGGGATTTTCAAACTCGATCTATTAAACAGTTAGAGGATTATTTTTTAGGTGAGATCAGCATCATCATGTTTCGCCCTTCTTTTTTTGGCGCTTGTTGAAGCTCACCAAACGGCTCCAAATCCGTTGCCATTCGCTTGAGCAAATCTTCTGCTAGGTCACTGTGTTGAATTTCTCGACCCCGGAACATCACAGTAGCTTTGACTTTATCACCATCTTTCAAAAAGCGCTCTGCTTGCTTAACACGCACGTTATAGTCGTGTTCTTCTATTTTGTAGCGCATCTTAACTTCTTTGACATCAGCCGTGTGCTGCTTTTTCCGGGCTTCCCGCGCCTTTTTTTCCTGCTCAAACTTGTATTTCCCGTAGTCCATAACCCGGCAAACTGGCGGGTCAGCTTTGTCACTGATTAGCACCAAATCTAGCTCTTTTTCTTCTGCTAGTTGTAATGCTTCCTGTGGGGTCATAATTCCCAGTTGGGCACCGTCAGTGTCAATGACCCGAATTTTTGGGAAGCGAATTCGTTCGTTAATTTGGGGCAGATCGCGAGTTCTTTTCTTCTCAATCACAAGCATCATGATTTGTGGGAGCTAATGAAGGATTTAGTGTGGTCTAGATTGGTATGCCTCAGAGGCAAAATACTGAATTGACTTAAGACTGAAAAAATAGTCTACACTTCTAGGGTAGCTAATTCATAAAAGAGTTGTGTCGTTGTATTTGTCATTCTACTCACTCTGAGAGAATTTCTCTGCAAGAGTTAATCTAAATTACACAACTTAGACTCATGTTAAATATTATTACAGTTATCGAAACAGAATTCAGGAGTCAGGAGTCAGGACTTATAGGAATCGTAAATTGTTTTTGAAAAAACCTCAATAGTCTTGTAGGGTCGCCAGTTGCTACAAGGGATAGCGTCCCTTGCGCCTCTGGTAGAGAAGCGGTAGCGAGTCATATCATGTGCGTTTGATTACTTATTAAACCCAAAGAACCCCAAACAGCCAAAGCTACGCTTCGTCTCCCCTCCCGAAGAGCGGGGAGGGGATTAAGCAAAGGGAGTGCGTCAGTCTTGGTGTAGAGTACGAAACGCAGTCTAGTGAACGCGAATGTGTCTCGTAGGGAAAGTAATAGGCTGCGATCGCAATGACGAAAATAGTCTAGTTTGCGTAAGTCTTGCAATTGAGACAACCAAACCGAAAATTCTCGGAAATATTCACCTGAAATGCTGTAATTAACTTTATCCTAGTGATCAGGGTTGGGGTGAGGTTTTACAAGGCTTTTTACACTCATTGAGATGCTCCCAAAATAATTTCAGAACAGGAGAAAATATGAAAATAATCCAAGAGTTAAAGACTCGTATTCAAGAACTCAGTAAATAAGCTGTTGAATTTAGTAGAAAAGCATCCCAAGTGTGTTTAAATGACCGTCAGCAAGCCAAGTATTTTAGACAACAAGTAAGAGAAGCTAGCAAACGCACTCAAGTATTGATACACGAGTTAAAACGCCAGGAAGTTTAATTTTGTAGTCAACTTAGAACCCCGGCGAATGGAATTGCCTGCGGCACACTGCGTGTAGCTTGCTTCTCCGTAGGAGTACGCGGCTATACAAACTCTCATCCACCTCCGTGGAAATCATGAAAAATTGAGTGTTTATAACCCACGGAGGTGGGTTTTGCCTCGTGTAGACGCGGTTTCTAACTGCCCTTTTAACTTATGACAGACTCGCATTCACCAGAAGATGACCATGTAAACAGTGATCGCTCTGTTGCACAATTAGCATGGGCGATCGAATCCTCGGTGGGTAGTTCACTTCAAGAAGGTGAAAAGGAAGCCAGAACTGGCAATATTGATAATGCAGTTGCGACTTTTCACACAGCCTTCAAATGGAAGCCCAGTTTAAAATTTGACCCCAAGGTAAAAGCCCAAGAGTTTGCTAACAAAGGAAAGGCGGAACGTTTGATTGGTGAAGGAGAGAGAATTGTGAAAGGGGGTAATGTCAAGGAAGCGCTAGCAGATTATACCGAAGCTCTAAAGTTAGATCCAAAAGTTGAAATCTCCGCCGACTCTTGGAACTCACTTTGCCGATACGGTAGCTTACACAAACAAGCCACTGATGTCATGTTTGCCTGTGACAAAGCGGTTGCCCTTGCTCGTGAAAATGCCAGTATTTTTGACAGTCGGGGGCTGGCGAGGGCGCTGACAGGCAATACCCAAGGAGCGATTACTGACTTTGAGGCATACATCGCTCAGACTCAGGATAAAGATAGTAAAGCACGACGGCAGCGCTGGGTGAAAGATTTACGGGCGGGGAAGAATCCGTTTACAGATGCAGAGCTTGAAAAGTTACGGAAGTAGTTTTAACCTCTCTTCCATTCCTCTCCACTCTTAGGCTACGGTGTACGCACAAGTCGAAAAAGCCTCTACCCACACTTTTGTGAAAGTGAAACTGTAACGCTCACCGACATCCCGCCCAGAACTGAAGTTCAGGGCTGATAGCCCAAGTCCTACTTAAGTGGACTAAATGACGAGCAATTCAGTCCACTTGAGTGGACTTAGGCTATAAGACTCGGAATTCATTCCGAGGCGGGATAGAAATGCAGTGCGAGATTTATTAATAAAGATATGGCTGCGACAATACTTGTGGGATATAAGTAATCGGACAAAAATATTTACAGTCATTGCGAGCGATCGCGGAGCGTCTGGTAGAGAAGCGTTCGCGGCGGTTCTCGGTTGGGTGCAGTACACTTTGACCTCTCTCCAAACCTCTCCCCTAAGAGGGGAGAGGCTTTGAACGAACTTTGGGGGTTTAAGTCCCCTGCCTAATGACGGCAGCGCGTTTTGTGTCGGGGTCTAAATCCCCGTCACAAAACGTAATTGCGAATTGCGAATTGCGAATTGTTTTAATCTTACTCCCCTTCCCTTGCTCTTAAGGGGCTGGGGGTTAGGTTTCGCTTGATTTTTCCACATAACGTGAAAAATCAAAGTTTTATAATAGAATTTCACGCTGATGAATTAAAGGAGACTGTGACGACTACACTACACTGGCAGGAACGGGTTGGTAATCAAAGAGATTGGGTATGGCGCGGCTGGCAAACCCGCTACACTTACATTCGCCCTAGCCAAAATCACCACAAGACAACACCCCTGATATTGCTACATGGCTTTGGCGCTTCCATTGGTCATTGGCGACATAATTTAGAGGTGTTGGGTGCACATCACACAGTTTACGCCATAGATATGTTGGGTTTTGGCGCTTCTGAAAAAGCCGCAGCTAATTACAGCATTGAATTCTGGGTAGAGCAGGTTTACGACTTCTGGAAAACATTTATCCGTGAACCAGCGATATTAATCGGCAATTCCAACGGTTCACTGATTTCTATGGCCGCCGCCGCCACTCACCCCGACATGGTGCGGGGTATGGTGATGATGAGTTTACCCGACCCGTCACTAGAACAAGAAGCAATTCCCCCTGTGCTGCAACCAGTGGTCAGAGCAATTAAAAATATTGTTGCTTCGCCGTTGATACTTAAACCTGTGTTTAACTTCGTGCGCCGTCCTGGGGTGCTGCGTCGCTGGGCTAGTCTCGCCTACGCTAACCCAGAGGCGATTACCGATGAACTCATAGAGATTTTAGCACAGCCTGCCCAAGATAGAGGTTCCGCAAGAGCTTTTAGTGCTTTGTTCAAAGCGGCGATCGGAATTAATTTTAGTCCCAGTGTCAAGACAGTATTACCAACCTTAACAATTCCGATGCTTTTAATTTGGGGACAAAAGGATCGGTTTGTTCCCCCAGCCCTGGCTAGCCAATTTGCCCAGTACAACGAGAAATTGGAAGTGCTGAATTTAGAAAATGTGGGTCATTGTCCCCATGATGAATGTCCAGAACAAGTCAACCAAGCTATTTTAGATTGGATTGAGAGATGGGTTAGCAATCGCCAACCCTTGGTTATTCCCTAAATATTATCCAATGGGTGCGATCGCCACGCTTGAATTTCTTAATTTTTAATTCCTTAACACCTAGCCAATCGTGGCTTGGTTAGTGTCAACATCTGTAGCACCATTCACAGAATTGGCTACAGAAATCATTTTGTTGAGAATTTCTTGACTGGGAACTTTACCTTTCAATACTACAGTGCTGCCTGTCTGAGCAACCCAAAGGGTATCAACATCGTCGAGTTGGGGGTCTTGATCAAATGCCAACGCTACCCGCTTTGCTAAACCACTTTGGTCGTATTCTCCGTTTAATCCCAGACGTTCTGGCGGTGTTGATTGCGTATCAGTAGATGCAACGCTAGTACTCGGATCTTGCGCTGTTGCCTGTGCAGTCGGATTTATTTCTGCATTTTCAGGTTTTTCCATTCCAAATAGTCTTTTTAACCAACCCATATAAACTTTTCTCCGATTAGAGGCTCATCAAATCTGAGTATAGAAGCTTTACAAAAATGCCGCATCTGCCAATGAAAAGATATGCATCAATGAAATTCCTGCTTGCAGTATGATTTGGGCGAAATTTCTCTCTAGAAAATGCAATGAGTGTAACTATTAAGTTTAAAATAGAAGGTCGCACTAACTTTTTGAGTGCGGTAGTACGTCTAGCGTAGACCTTAACTAGTGTCTGCGTTCCTCAATTCCTGCTCTAGCCTCTATTGGCGAAGATGAAACATACCCTTTCAGTTCTCGTAGAAGATGAGGCGGGTGTTCTTTCCCGCATCTCTGGTTTATTTGCCCGTCGCGGCTTTAATATTGAAAGCCTTGCTGTTGGCCCTGCTGAACAAGGAGGAGTCTCCCGAATTACGATGGTTATACCTGGTGACGATCGCGTCATCGAGCAGCTCACCAAGCAACTGTACAAATTAGTCAATGTCCTGAAAGTACAGGACATTACCGAAACTCCTTGCGTCGAGCGGGAATTGATGCTTTTGAAGGTGAATGCTAGTACCAGCAATCGCTCAGAAGTAATCGAACTGTCTCAGATTTTCCGGGCGCGAGTCGTGGACGTGGCGGAAGATTCTCTCACCTTAGAAGTTGTGGGAGATCCAGGTAAAATGGTAGCGATCGTGCAGGTGTTGCAAAAATTTGGTTTGAGAGAAATCGCCCGCACTGGCAAAGTTGCCCTGACTCGTGAGTCGGGTGTGAATACCGAGTTACTCAAGTCTTTGGAAGCAAAAGTTTAGTTGCGAACTTAACTTTTGCTTAAGTGAAAAACCTGTCTATTATAGTTGGATGGGTCAAACCTTTCTATTCGGCTTTGAGTTAAAAGCCCTGAAAGTCCATCCCGCTTTTCAGGTAAAAATCAACCGTGATGCCTTAGCAGTCTCTCTCCGAATCCAGTCGATTGCAGAAATTTTGGCAGTTTCTGATGCCACTATTGCCTAACTCAAGGCTTTTGTTGCAAAGTCCACAGCATATCTATGCCATAAGATAGCTGCTTTTTGAATGTATATATGCTTTAAAAGTTGAATATAAGTATCTATAGCATAGCAATAAGTTAAAAACTACAGATAAAAGGTTTTATGACTTACGTATAGACACTTGTATGTTCAGGCAGCGCTTCGAGAACAACTATGTCGAACAAAAACGCCTATAGAAGAATCTGAAATGTCTGGTGGAATCCTCAGAACAAACTAAAAAAGCGGCTTTTTATAAATTAGTAGTACTAGGTGTATTTTCATAAATTACTTTATATATTTTGCCATATTAATTCGTTTTACTGCCAGCAAATTCTATTAATAACGATTTATGCACAGCTATTATTTACTGCTATTACTGTGATGCCCAATTACCTTACTTCAGCAAGATGTACGCTCCCTATCTCAACTGTTATTATATTTATTAAATGGAAATTCCAGTTGACGTAATGAGGTAAGTAATGGCAACTAAATTGAAAGTTACAAATATTAAAGGTGATGAGTGTGTCGAGAAAATAACTAAATCTATTCAGACTATGGTAGCTGATGCCAAAGTAGATGTGGACGTTAAGGGCAAAACCATAACTGTAGATGGTTCGGCTTCTGAAGAAACCATTAAACAGATAGTTCAATCTGCTGGTTATACTATAGAGGGCTATTAATTACATTTCTAAATTTCTCAGGAGATTTAGAAATGTAATTTAATTAGCACAATTCCTTGATCATAATATATTCGCCCGTTTTGCGGGCGGAATATTATTAGCAAATTACTTTATTTAATCAAGAATATCTTCCTCCTCAGACAGACTTGAAATACTTGGCTTTCTGCCTGACTTATAAGCCAATACGCTTGGCTTTGTGAAAAATAGCTTTGTTGGGTAACGCATTGCCTCAACCCAACCTACGAATATTCTTAACCGAACCGTATTGCAAGTGTATTGGTTTATAAGCTGTAACAGATACAGCTAAAGATCGTGGGATTTGAAAGTATAGCGTTTACTAATCACATGAGGTACATCGCACGCCCTCTTTTCGCAAGCGAGTAGGGGGTTGGGGGTGGGGTTCTTGTACCTCAATACGGTTCGGTTAAGGCAAGAGACGCGATAAATCGCCGTCTCTTGCATTGGACTGATTATTGTAAAGACGGCGATTTATCGCGTCTTTGCGATTAGCGGCGTGTGATCAAAAAACCTTATCCGAACCGTATTGTCTTGTACCTCACAAGGGCCGAGAAGCGCTATACTGCTGTATATTTATTTGCTATCACAAAATTGTGAAATTTTCCGATACTCCTTTTTCCTAACAGAGCTAGGAAAAAAATGGGTAAAATAAATTTAACTTTGTAGTGCGATGCCTGCGGCGGGCGTAGCCATCGCAAACCTTCTCCATAAGAATCGCTAGCCGCAGACAGAATCAATTGTTGCTAATTACTGATATTTAATCGCGTGGTCAGCTACTTCAGATAAATCAGCAAATTCAATCCTGGAATTGTGCGGGAAAGTGTCCACAAAACTAGGGTGATGTAAATTACACCCAAACTCCATTGATACCAAGCTAGTGCAGAGATGATACCTGGTAAGTGTTCGTCTCGCAAGCGAATATCGTTAAATCCTAATTTAAGTAGGTTATTGAGGCTAAAATCATAGTAGTTGAACCAGTTCCAACGGCGATCGCCCAACAGAGGCATATATCGTTCCCGAAATGTCTGATTCCTTGGTATCACTGGCAAACGTCCAATCAATAATCGTAACTGGCGAAATGTGCCGTCTTCTGTGAAGTAAGAAACGTCCATTAAATCGTGATAACGTCCTTGTTGGTAAAGTCGGATCAATAAAGCCACTGGGACGGGGACAATAATTATGAAAAGACACCCCAATGTCAGCCAAGGTTGTTCAGCATTGCGAAAGATAGCTAGTAAGCTGAAGAATTCTAAAACGCTAAAACTGACTAATATCGAAATGGTTTCGTAGGATGTAGGAATAATTGGTACGGGGTGCAGCCGACGATAGCGATCTACTAGCCAAAATAGTAAGCCGAAATAAGCGATCGCTAATCCTCCCACGCCAAAGACTAACCAAAAATTCGTACCATAGCCACTCAACAACAACAGTACACTTAATGCTAACCAACTCCAAGCTTGCAGTAACCATTCACCGATAGAAAGTGGTTCACCTACAATTAAGTAATCGCTCAATTGTGTATATTTTTCTAAATCGATGTCTGCTAAGGAGAGTAACTCACTGCTGTTGCGAAATGGTTTTATTAGACGATGTTGGGCGATCGCTTCGGCTTGAGGTGCAGAAAAACCCAGGTTAATCAAACTTGCAACGGAGGCACTATTAATATTTGTAGCCGTCAAACGGCGGCTCATTTCTACTAATCGCAGTTGCTGTTTTGTGTACTCCAGTTCATTAGCATCGCTAACTTGCTGTTGCTGACGAAAATTTTGCCCCAAATTCCGCAAGATATTTTGATTACCTTGCAATGTCGGGATGCAAAACATCTTACCAATCTGACCGGGATTTCCTAAAATTTTTGCTTGGTTGGAGTTAAAAGTTAAACCAGGTACGCTTAAACAAGCCTCTGTACTAAACCTCGCATCGCTAAAATCTGCTTGGTTAAGAATGTTCGCACCTTGCATATTTACGAATTGGTTAAACTCCGCTTCCCGGAAGCTCACAGCTTGCTCAAAAATCACTTCTGTTAAAAGGAGAAACTGATTAAAATTCGCTTTAGTAAACTGTACTTGATTCGCAAAGCGCACATCAGAAAAATCAGCATTTTCTTGCCACTGCACACTATTGAATTTAGCTAACTGTTTAAAATTTGCCTGGTTGAAATTGGCAGTTTTTTCAAAGATACTGCTTTGAAAATCAGCGATTTCCTGAAATCTGATTTTTTTAAAATTAGCTTTTTCAAAAAAAATACTGCCCTGAAAATTGCTTGGTTGGTAGAAGGTAGCGCTGGTGAAACTAACGGAACGGCCAAATCTAGTTTCAGTCCAGTTAGTGGGTTGGAGAAAAGTTGCACCTTGGGCATCTACAGACTGAAGAAAGAACGTATTAGGGAACTTTACTTCGCCATTGAAGCGAGTTTGCACCAGTGTCAATGCACCACGAAAGACGGCGATTTCACTCGATGGAGTTGACTGTGTTCCTAATAGCGATCGGCAATCTTTCGAGTTGGGTAAAGCGTAGGCGTAGCCCGTCGTAGATATAGCGAGTGACTGCAAGCAAACAAAGCGCAAACGTTCTAGTTCTTCTTGTTCAGTGGCGGTGAAAATGGGAGCGATCGCTTGCGAGTACAAGGGTGTTCTTAAACCCAAATCACTACCCACAAAATCCCCCAGAATCAGGGCATAGCTGAGGTCTAAACCCAGAGGTTTTGCACCTAACTCTTTTCGCAGCAGTTGGTAAAAAGCATCACGGAAGCTGGCATTTTCTGACCGTAAATCAATCACCATCTTCTGCAAATCTACGGTCAAATTGCCTTCACGGAGCATTGGTGTGCGTAGTCGTTCTTGTAATAATTCTAGAGTTAAGGGTGTGCGTTCTGGTTGCGTTTGTGTTGCCGAAGCAGGGAGGGGGAAGAAGAGGAGAAGAATTGATAAAACGCAAAGGAACGCAAAGGGAAGCGCAGAGGTACGCAGAGAGAGCTTTCTGGGTATCTTTGCGTTTAATTTCTGCGTGCCTATGCGTTTAAAAAATAAATTATGCAAATTGTTCGATCATTCGTCGCTAATAAGTAGAACAATTTTACCTGTCACAGAACCGCTTTCAATTAATTGGTGCGCCTTAGCCGCTTCTTTCAAGGGAAATTTCTGGCTAACATGGATTTTTAATTTGCTTTCATCGATCCAGGTGGCACATTGTTCGAGAATTTCTGCATGGTGCTGGAGGCTGTCTTCCAATCCTAGCAACGCTGGTGTCAACATTAATTCTAAACCAATGCGGAGATTACGTAGTCTAGCAGTTTTCCAAACAGTATTGGCATCTGGTTCGAGAATCGTCACAATATCACCATATACTCGCACTGCGGGGAAGGTTTTGTGAAAGGTTTCGCCGCCTATGGTATCAAAAGCTAAGTCAACGCCTTCGCGGTTAGTCCAATCTAATACCGCTTGCACAAAGTCTGTTTGTTTGTAAAAAATTACATGATCAGCACCGAGTTGTTTGACGAAATTAGCTTTTTCCTCAGAACCGACTGTGGTGGAAACAGTTGCACCTTTGAGTTTCGCCAATTGAATTGCTACATGACCGACACCACCAGCACCTGCATGAATCAAAACCCGTTCCCCAGGTTCCAATCGTCCCCGTTCATATAAAGCTTCCCAGGCGGTGATTAACACCAAAGGCGCTGCTGCTGCTTCCGCAAAGGAGATAGAAGCAGGTTTACGTGCCACAAACCGCTCATCCACAACGGTATATTCAGCATAATTTCCTTGGTGTGCGCCCAAGCCGCCGTAGCAAAAATATACTTCATCGCCTGGGCGAAAACGCTGAACGCCAGCACCTACCGCTTCGACAATACCTGCACCATCACATCCTAAAATTGTCGGCGTGCGATCGGGGTAGAAAGTGCCTCGGCTACGAAGTTTTGTGTCAATGGGGTTAATGCCAGCCGCCACTAAACGCACTAAAAGTTGATTATTATCTACAGGAACAGCAGGGTTTGGCACTTCCTGTTCTTGCAAAACTTCGGGACTGCCAGATGCTGTCATCAAGACTGCTTTCACGAATCTTTCCTCCTGGCTTTAGATGCACGTTCATTTGCAACTTTAGCGCAAAAGGGTGGACACAGAGCTATGTCTGAGGGAAAACTGTGTCACCGATAGCGTAGCGGTAGCGAGTCCGCGTTTGCGCAGCGTCTCGTAGAGAGCGTCATAGCCCGTCGTAGACATCGCGCTAACGCTATAATAAACGTACATTTAAATGTACACTTATCTAGATGCCAAAATACCTAAGCATAACGGAAGCTCGACGACAATTGTTAGATTTGCCGGATGAATTGAAAGATGAACCAGTGATCATCACCAAGCATGGTAAACCTGTGATGGCAGCACTTAGTTTTGATCAATTTGAATCTCTGTTGGAAACTCTAGCAATCTTATCTGATCGGGAGTTTGCCCATCAGCTACGGGAGAGTATAGATCAGGGAGAACGAGGAGAAACCATTAACTGGAAGGAAGCAAAAGCCCAACTTGGACTCTGATATACCACAACCCGCCAATATAGAGTATGAAATTGAACTGACACCACTAGCTTTAGAAATGTTGGCTGGTGTTAAAGATCAGCGTCATCAGAAATCTTTGAGCGATCGCATCGATAAACTCAAAATAGATCCAGAAAAGCAGGGAAAACCTCTAATTGACAAGCTTAAGGGATATCGCAGTGTCAGGGCTGTCGGTCAACGGTACAGAATTATTTATAAAGTAGAGCTAGAGAAAGTCGTGGTTTTAGTGGTTGGGGTAGGACTACAGAAAGAGGGTAGCAAAGGAGATATTTATACACTCTTGCAGAAATTGTTGGAGGAATGAGTAATGTATGACGATAAGCTTCTTTGCATATAAGCACTTGTAGAAAAGTGGTTTCGGATTTGAAGCGCGTCCCTTGCGCGTCTCCAAGAGTTGGGCACGAAGTAAGAAGGAAGGGGCGATGCCTGCGGCGGTAAACTACGCGCTTTTGATTAGCAAATTATACAAGGGCCGATTACTTTTGGTAATGTTATTTGTATCCCCAAGATTAGTAATTTGGGGAGTTCTGTATATTTACTCCTCGGTAAACTGACGCAATGTAACAAATACTATTTACATTTAAGTATTATATGTTACTGTGGTCATACTATTTATGTTTATCAAAGGAGTCTAAGTAAAATTGTTTAAAAGGAAGAGTAATTTATGACTAAACTCTCCATAGAGCAAATGCTTTACTTGCTTTATACAGTTGCCTACTCAGATGAGGGTACGGTAACTCAAGGTACTGTCAAAGAGCATTTGTCTAAAGAACTCAGAAAAAATGCTGATGATATATACAACAGTTTATCTCAGCAATATTTACTAGAATCTCCCAAGAGAAGGCGGATTTCAGTCACAGAAGAGGGCAGAAAAGCGCTTGTCGCTAATCTACAAACTACAGACTACAAATTTGACTCTTCAAAAGGGCAAAAAGTTCTAAACACTCTTCTGCATTGCCTTAAGCTGACATCTTTGAAAGACTATGTTTCTTCTGTGCCTATAGAAGACATGGACTTTGACACATTTGTAGAAAAGTTTAAAGAACTATATTTTGCAGAAAGAAAGCAACAAGAATTGCGTGGTGTTGTTGCTATTTACAGTCGAGATATTGTCCTTAAATTTAGGGATAATCACCCTATTTCTGAATCTAGATTGGATAATTACTTCAATACACTTAAATTAACTGGGAAAGTTTTTGCTGTTACCGAAAAAGAAGAAGAAATAATTCAATGGGTGGAGTAAATAATGCCAGAAGATGCAGGTAAGAAAAAATTTATAAAAGACTTTTTGCAACAAGTTAAAGGAGGTGAAGGTTTCATAGAAGATATTTGGATTGAGCGTGTTGTTAGACCTCCAGGGTCAGATGGTGAGGGATCTACCGCTCTCAGTCTTTCTATGCGATCAATATCTAATATAACTCAGTTACTGGAAGACGATCTAAGATATACCTTTGATGAGGGCTACTTTGCCTTTAGATTTGTTGCAGCTGCGCTTGGTAGTGGTAAGACTTCACTTCTAACTTATTTACATGAATTAACCAAGACTCAACGTAATTACAGAAGTCTTTCTTTAGTAGTTCGCTTCCCACTTTCTGACTTGCTAAGGGTGGGTGGAGATCATAACTTTGGGATCAAATTGTACTGTTATATATTAGCTCACACTTTTTGGGAGTTATTACACAACCAAAACTTATCTCCATCAGTTAAAGAAGTAGCGAAACGTATTCTTAGCGATTTATTAGAAAGAAGCCGAGTTGCTGAACTTGAATCGGCAAAAAATTTCAAAATCCAATTTTATCCTAAGTTTAACAAGTATCTTGTTGACAGTGGAGTTAGTTTTGAAGATTTTTTCTTTTATGTTATCTCTGAGGTCGCAGCTTTAGAGCCAGCTTTTACCTTTGTATACCTTACAGATGAGCTAGATCATCTCCAAGAATATCCCAATTATATTCTAGACACTAGATCACTTTTTAAGGCATTAATTAAGGGAGTGCGCCAGCAGTTTAACTCAAAAGTAAATCTCCTAATCTATCTGGTAGGCACTACAGACAATGTAAAAGGTTTTATTGCTGGAGATATTATATTAGAAAGCATCGTAGATAGAGCGGTTATCAATCTACATAAGGGCTATAGCAACGAGCTTGAGATGATTAGAGCTAAGATTGATGAGCGGATTCAAGGTGCTTATCAGGGATATAATAATTTTGCAAAAGCATGGGAAGAAATTAAAAATATCCCCTTGAACCCTACTAATAATTTAAGGAAGTTTTGCCAGGACTACGCATCATCAGTACTGGAAATACACGAAAGATATTTTAGCGAAGCACCTGAGCAGTTATTTGAAGGCAATGCCCGCGAGTTAGTGGAAGCGCAATCTAGAACAAAGTGGGCAAGTTATTTGAGTAAATCTGCATATACTTTATCGGCAGTTTCAACTACAACTGTGCTATCGGGTCATGCATTTGACTGCTACGTGGAATTGTTGCATAACGGTACAAGTGTAGCTAGAGCTTTTGGTGAAGCAAAGAACTATGAGCTTTTGAGTGGACACTTGCAGACGTTTGAGAAATGGTTAAGTGATGTTAATTTCAAGTCAAACGCAAACCCACCTGAGCTAGCTTTTATGATTGCCCCTTCATGCCCATCTTTGTTACACCGAAAGTTAGAGCTTAAAAATATTCAATTTATTGAATCTAAAAAAGTATCTCCAATATCGGCATCAGCCTCAACGCCTACACCAACGCCTACACCCACACCAGACTCAACATCAGCATCACCACCTACTGCTATCAATATTAATAAGGCTGACAAAGATAGACTTATTGTTGCTTTCAAAGGTACAGGTGTAAAACAAACAACTATCGATAAGCTAATAAACCTTAGACAACGTAAAAGCTATATTCGCTTAGAAAGTCTGGCATCTGATCTGAAATTTACCGATGCAGTCAGAAAAAAACTTCAGGAAAAATTGAATAAAGCGGAGATTTGCTTTTGAAAGGAGTGATAATTTTTTAGAAGGGGTAGAAAGATGCGAACGTCTCACTGTCTACGCCCCTAGGCCAGTTTTGAAAAAGGAAAAAACCGCGAAACATTATGTTTCACGGCTTTCGGTGTGGTGTGAGGAGCTTAACTAAATATCATGATAAAGTAACTGCCTAACAACAATGCACTCGTAACAATTTTGGTAACAGACTTTTTTTAGCGATCGCACTCTCAGATATAAATCCGGTGAGTCAAAAACTCCCAATCGTTTGACCAGCTTTGAATGTGCAGGTTTGGTGGAAACAAGTGAGTCTCAAGGATGAGTTCAAAATCTGACTGCTTCTAACTTTAATCCTTTACCTAACTTTCAAGCAAAGCACCACCACAACTAGAACCACACCCAGCAGTACAACCATAGCAATAAGCAGCAGTTTGTATCTCACTAATCAGGTCTAAACTGCCAGCTTCTAAAAGTTTGCTAACTGTCAAGGTTTTACCATTGCGATTTTTCGCAGGTAAATTCATCATTTGGTTAAAGTCACAATCATATACATTGCCCAGATAGTCAATCGAAAGTTCATCACGACACATTAAATGTTCAATCGTGCTGGGATTAAAATGTGACTCTAAAAACTGCAAATAGCTAGTGTACAGTTTTCTCCGCTCTAAATACATTTTGGTTCTACCAACTGGTAAGTTGGTAATGGTGAACAGGTTGTTAAACACAATATTAAAATGTTCTTGTAAGAACATTTTGTAATCTCGTTCTAGGTTGGTCTGTTCAGGAGCTAAGGAAAATTTTTCACCCGTGGGTAGCAGGGGGTTAAATACCAAGTCCAAAGTTAAATTTGGCTCTTTACCATAGCCGAGTTGATTAAGCCACTGCAAAGCTTTGACTGAACTATCAAAAACACCAGCACCGCGCATTTTATCAACATTATCTGCTAGGTAGCAGGGTAGGGAAGCCACAACTCTTACTTGGTGTTTAGCAAAGTATTCTGGTAAATCAGCAAATCCATCTTCAAAATAAATGGTCAAATTAGACCGGACAATCACTTGTTTGCCAGTTGCTCTTGCTGCTTCTACCAACGGCTTAAATCCATAATTCATTTCTGGTGCGCCACCAGTCAAATCCACAATTTGAATTTCGGGAAATTTATGGATTAGCGAAATCAATTGTTCACAAATTTCAGGAGAAAGTTCTTCTGTACGTTTTGGCCCAGCTTCCACATGACAGTGTATACAGGCAAGATTACAACGCTTACCTAGATTAATTTGTAAAACAGAGATTCCTTTTTTTGTCAAAGGGGAATTGAGTTTGCTTTTAAATGGTGTGACTGTTGAATCTAATGTAACTTTTGATTGAGTTTGCATTAGTTACTACTCCTTTAACATAGCAGAAATATATTCAATCAATTTTTTACCCTTGCAATAATCTGTAGGTTATTGCACTAATAATTGCAGCAGTTGGTAAAGTTAAAATCCACGATAAGAGGATTTGATAAAAAACACGCATATTGGCTTTTTTGCCAGTCAACCCTACTCCAAAAATAGAGCCAACTGAAACGTGAGTGGTGGAAACTGGAAGCCCAAAGCAACTAGCTGCAATCACCAGAAATCCAGTTACTATATTTGCTGATAAGCCTTGAGTATGATTCATTGAGGTAATCTTTTGACTCATGGTGACAGCAACTTTTTGGGAGTTAAGTAAACCGCCAAGTGCCATTGCGATCGCAATCGTAATCATTCCTCCCTGAATCGAAAAATACTCAATAACTAGAATCATTGAGAAAATCTTGGGAGTATCATTTAATCCTCTAGCAAAACTAACAATTCCAGCGCTGAGAAAATGGCAAGTATCAATTATTTTCTGATTGACTGATAGATTCCATTTTGAATTGATATAGCCAGATAAACTGTAAATTCCTGCTCCCAAAGGAATAGCAATGATTGGACTGAGTAATAGAGGCAAAATAAAAGAACTTCCCAAAGCTGCAAAATTAACTTTGAGTCCGATCGCAACTAATCCAGCGCCAACCAGCGCACCTGTTAAACTATGAGTTGTGGAAATGGGAAACCCCATGAAGGTAGCTATTAGCACTGTTAAACCAGCTGCGATCGCTACTGCCAGATGAAACTCTGGGGCATTAGCGATCGCATCAGGCACTAGTCCTTTTCCAGAGAAGTTTTTAATTAGTGTACTTGCCAAAAAAGTCGCAGCTACTGCACCAGCAAAAGTTGTAAAAGTTGCCCATAAAATTGCTGTTTGATAGCTACTAGTTCGGCTACCAAACAACGTTGCTACCCCTTTAAAGTTGTCATTTGCACCATTGGAATATGCTAAAAAAAGCGTGGCGATAAATAGACTAATTAACAACATTTTGGGGTTTTTGAAGAAGAATGCAGAATCCAGAATTCAGAATTCAGCAATCTTTCAGTCGGGGATTCAGACCCGCTACTGAATTGTTGCATCACCAAATCGTAGATTTGGTGGGGGTCTAAAAAGAGGTTATTCATCCGCCAGTCGTACAAAATTCATTCTGAATTCTGAATTCTGACTCCTGACTCCTGACTCCTGACTCCTGACTCCTGAATTCTGTTCGATAAATTAACAGCAACCACCACCGCTATAGTGCCAGGTTGAATTGGTAACAATTATTTCTGCTGGCTTGATAGCCGCAAGTTTAGCAGCAGTTTTATCACACACTGCTGCGGGAATTCCTCGCTGGAGTAGATGACCGGCTGAGTCGTCGAAGAAGGGTTCCAAGCCAGCATAAACTGCTGTTTTTCCTGTAAAGATACAAGCACCATCTTCTGGAATAGCAACTTTAAAGGAAACAGAATCGAGGCTTTCTAAAAGTAGATGTTCTTCTAAATTATAAGTGTGGGAATCTAGTAGACGATAAGGACGACGGGCGCGAATTTCAACTTGACCAAAGCCAGCATTTGTAATCCGTTCAGTATACTCTTCATAGGTGAGTGCGCCTGATAAACACATGGCTCTGAGTCGTTCATCTTGTTGGAGATGTGCTGGAATTTGACTAGTGGCAATTGGATCGCTCATCTGCAACCGTCCGCCTGGTTTTAATACCCGATAGGCTTCTTTTAAAGCACGGGTTAAATCTTCTGGCTCAAAGATGTTGAAAAGGCAATTTTGCGCCACAATATCGACGTGAAGATCAGCAACGGGTAAGTTAAAAGCATCACCTTCGCGGATTTCTACAAAGCTGGTGTCAAACCACGGGTTTTCTTGAGCAGCAATTTCCAGATTGCGTGCGGCTGCTTCCCGCATCGCCCCAACTGGTTCAACGGCAATTACAGCACCTGCATGGCGGGAAAAATAAGCGAATTGCAACGCTTCTAAGCCCCCGCCAACACCGACATACAGCACAGTCGGTTGATTTCCTAGTTCGGTGGGGTGAACGGTAGTGCCACAACCATAGTTCATTTCCTGCATTGGTAAAGGAATTTTCAATCCTGGTAGTTGCAGGGGTGTACTTTGCACACAACAAAGTCCAACTTGCGGGGTTTCGGCAGCTTCGCGGTAGAATTGCGCTGCTGTTTCTAGATAGGTCATGCAGTTTTAGATTTTAGATGATGACAGCTTTGTGCATCCTAATATAATTAGCTCTGAGTTGGATGAGTCTTTGCTGAGATTGCCAAAAACCCGGAATTCTCATATAATCAGACGCTTTGGAGCATCTGCATTAGTGTGAACTACCTACACTGCCCCATCCCAAATTCAATCATGCAATGTGTAGCCAACACCACTCACAGTTTGAATGAGGCACTTTTCGTTATTGGCTTCAAGTTTCAGCCGCAGGTAACGAATGTAAGCTTCGATAATGTTGGCATCGCCCATGAAGCTGTAACCCCAGACATCCTCTAAAATGCGATCGCAGCTAATTACCTGTCGCGGATGGGCTAGTAAATATTCTAGTAAATCAAATTCCTTAGCAGTTAACTCAATTAACCGTTGATCTCGGTATACTTGGCGCGTGCGACGATTTAAACTCAGGTCTTCAAATTCTAAAACATCTGCTTTGTCTGCTTGCTGGCTTCTTCGCAGGTGAGCGCCGACTCTGGCTAATAATTCATCAACGCTGAAGGGTTTGACGAGGTAATCATCAGCACCAGCGTCTAAGCCTGCAATGCGATCGCTCACTTGATCTTTGACGGTTAATAAGATTATCGGCACTTTATCACCAATACTTCGCAGGCGGCGGCAAATTTCCAATCCCGACAAACCTGGCAACATCGAGTCTAAAATTACTAAATCTAGATGTAACTCACGCGCTGCGGTGAGTGCAGTTAATCCATCGTAGGCAATACTGACTTGATAGCCTTCATAATTCAATTCCAATTCCACAAATCGTGCCAGTTTGACTTCATCTTCAACCAGTAAGATGTGCGTCATGATGATGTTAATGATTTCAGCAGGGTACGGTAAGCAACAATACGGTCTGGAAACACTGTCTTCGATGTGCCAGCTACTTAAATAGCCAAACATCTAAATTAGGTGTACGTTAGCTTAGTATAAACCTGAGTAAGTAACAACCGTAAATCTACAATTACCGATCGCTGCTCGATCAAAGAACGATCCAACTGGCTATTAGCAATAGACTGTGACATCTTCACCGCATTCATCGGCAAGATAACAGAGCGCTTTAAAACGTAAACCAACCACTTCCTCGTATAGGGGATTTAATTTACACATCGGAGGAATGTGAAATAGCTTCCGGCTAAAGAGCGTGATGTCTCGCTCAAAGGGACACTGAGCAGGAATAGCTTTGCACAGGAAATGAGCCAATTTGGAGTTATGAATTTCTCTCGTTTCCAACCACTTGCGGACTGGATGCAGTAGATCATTGTGTAACCGGGTTTGAATAAAACTTGTCATAATTTTTCACCTTGATAATTTTAAACTAGATTGAGTTTGTTGTATTTGAACCTCTATAAATACATACAGTCAAGTTCTATAGTTTTATGCAGCGATTACTCGTTGTTTAGTTCTCTACAGAGATAGAATGAGTCTTTAGGCACACTGTTAACTACAGATTAAATTGCCAAAATTCCGGATGATTTATACCATTGCCAAAAATTTTTGCAATAAATGAATCGCTTGTAGGGGCGTAAAGCTATAAGCCCCTAGCAACGTATTTTTAACAAGAATTCCGTGAAATGGTATTGTGCCAAACGCTAGGCTAGATATTGCCGAACTGCAAAGCTATAACCAACTTCTTGGAGGCGCAGTTAAACTTCCCCAAAAAAAGCATCAAGCTTCAGGGAAGCTGCGGAAACTAATGACCAATGACTTTTTTAGTCACAAAAAGTTCCTTTTTGACCTATGGGCACCAAGTTACGACTGGCTCTTTCCTTCAGTGTTTTATCGAGCCGTTCACAAACGGTTGCTGGAGTACGTCGATTTACCAGACTCAGCAAATGTACTTGATATCGGCTGTGGTACTGGACGCTTACTTGAGCGCCTTGCTACTCATTTTCCCGACCTGCGAGCCACCGGATTGGATTTATCTGCTAATATGTTGCGGGTAGCAAGACAGAGCGATCGCCACCGTCCACGTTTAATTTATATTGAGGGCAAAGCTGAGTCTCTTCCCTTTGCTGATGGTCAATTTGACGCTGTTTTCAGCACTATCAGCTTCTTGCACTATTTGGAACCTAAACAGGTGGTTACTGAGATAGCGCGAGTACTTTCTCCCGGTGGACGCTTCTACTTGGTTGATATTACTTCCACAAAAGAGACAGAACCTCAATTATTGCCAGTCCCTCCCCGTGGAATTAGACTCTACAGCCCTAATCAACGTCAACTTCTTGGCTCCTCTGCTGGGTTATTGTGTTTGAATCACCACTATTTATTAGGGCCTGTCTTACTAACGATTTTTGCTAAACCTCCGATTTCAAAATAGGGAGTGGGGAGTGGGGAATGGGGAATAGGGAAGGGGGAAAGTAAAGGGTTGGAAACAGTTTATATCAATCCTTTTCCTGCATATCTTAATTACGAATTACCTCGATGTTCCATGAACACCACAGGAACTCTGAGCAGCCTTTTAGCTAATTGCGAGAATCTAAATTTCTCCTTGAGCGTAGACAAGGCTCTTGTCCTGGGAAATTGTGGCAAGTCTTCAAAAGATATTGGCACAAAACCAAAGCGACTGTAAAACTGCGCCAATCGTTCACCTAAACATTCAAGATAAAGTGGTTGCGTTGCTGTATTAATCAAATGCTGCGTTAGCAAAGTACCCAAACCGCGACCTCTCCAAGCTGATGCAACGACCAAACTACCAAGTTCTTGTGCACCTGAGAAATTACGTAGCTGTCCACAAGCTACCAGATTGTGTAGGCTTTGCCCGCCGTAGGCATCGCATTCAATTACCCAAAATTGCTGCCAATTTAATTGGGTTGGGTCGAGTTTCGCTGAAAACACCAGCAATCGAATCGACCACTGATCCGCAGAGGTTGCCTTGCGAAGGACACATCCAGATGGTAACGATAGATTGCTCTGGTTCATTAATCACACTTTGATAGTTTGTATCACAATCATCACATCGTATTATTCACCTAGTACAGGCAGGCGGAAATAAACCTCCCTTAACCATAGAAAGCGCTGTAAGGTTAAAAAACTCTACATTTCTGGATTTTTTCAGCATACATGAGTAGTACTAAATAATACTTCCGATAGAGGTAGAAATCAGCCATAACTATATCTGGATAGATGCACTTACACTCCTAATCTTCTTAAGATAATACCAACAATAAAATTATTAGGAATGTAATAATGTCTGAACCACAAAAAGCTGGTAGCCAAGAAAATACACCCGATTCTTCTGGTAATTACGAAACCACTGTTGACGAAAGTAAGCGCAAAACTGGCGATGATGAAAAGAGCGATGCTAAACCCACTGCTACACCAGAAGCACCAGAAAATGATTCTGTAGCAGGTAGCCCCAATCAGGGAACTGAGTCACGTTAATTGGTTTGAAGTTTGCCAAGTTTCAATAATCTACTTGGGTTTTTCTAGTGACCCCGATTTACTAAACTTTGAGTGGATAATTGTGGTTTATATCACGATTATCCACTCATTTGTCTTGTGTGAGGATCGTTTTTAGGGAGGGTGGGCGCTGTGGTAAGTCCGTAGGCGCAGCCCGCCTTCTCTACGCTGGGTTTCAGTGCCGTATCCCTACAATACAAGCAAGCTATAACCCAACCTATATTGATAGATTTTATGATAAGTAATCACCCGAACTTGATACTATTTTAGTGCCATATTATACTTTTATGTTTTATTTTACTCCACACTGAAGAAATGATTTTCCTTACACTTTGTTATTTAATTGACATTAATTTTCTTAAGTATAATATCTAAAGTTTGTCAGCACAGCGTTAAGCAGAAATCACCTATCCCTGAAAATCTGCTAAACTTCACGATTCTTAATCATGTCAGCTTCCTTCTGTGGCTGACAGAAGTCCCACAATCCAATAGGCTGATCTTAAAGTGGTGATTTTTCACAAAGCTCATCTGCACAAAAAGGTAGGCTTTGTTGACTAGCATTTTTTGATCAGCATGTGCAACATGTTGCCTATCCTCTATCATCACTTAGTTGTTAATAACTACCTATACAGAAAATGCCCCTTAAAATCGTCCAGAACTTTGATGGCAGTTTCACTCTTGAAGCACAAGCTCAAGAAGCTCTATTCAATTTATTGACAAGCGTTGCTTTCTTAAACCAAATTTGTCAGCAGTTGCGGTGTGAGCAAGTTAAATTTACGGAATTAGTTTTCCAACCAGTTCCTTACAGCTTAACTACCACTAAAGGAATGCCAGCAGAATTTGAGAAGTATCATGAATCTGATGAATATGCCATCATCAACGTCCCACCAAATTTCATGTTTAGTGCTAAGATTTTTAAACCCAGTCGCCTTTGTGCAATTTACCAAAAATTTGGTAATGGCTAATTTCAAAGAGAATTTTTTCCTAATTATAGCCTTTGCCAATATAGTAAGGTACAGCTTAACTTCCCCCTGATAAAGCTGTGCATTATCTCCCCTCTTTGAACTCACAAAGAGGGGTTGGGGTGAGGTTTTGATATGATGTACTTTATGCACCTGGGAACCGCTATAGCAATTCTCAATTCTGAAGGCAAATAGTAAGTTTAATATTTGATGTATGACTCTTGAAACAAATCTTTCTTCTTTGGCATCACTAGAATACATTCCTTACATTGACGATCGCGGCCAATTACCCGAACAATTTCAAAGTAAAATCGGGGTATATGCTATTTTTGACCAAGAAAAAGTACTCCAATTTGTCGGATACTCTCGTGATGTTTACCTTAGCCTCAAGCAGCATTTAGTCCGTCAGCCACAGCAATGCTATTGGGTCAAAGTTGAAACTATTGAACGCCCTAGTCGCACAATTTTAGAAAATACTGAAAATGCTTGGATTGCTGAAAATGGCAGTGTGCCTTGGGGAAATGGGGATAACAAGGAAAAATGGACTCATCCCATTGATGTCAAAGTGGTAATGACACCTGAAGAACAGGCAAAATATCAAAATCCGGCTAATGATGAATTAGCACAAATAAAAATTATTAAAAATGTGGCACGGAGAGTAGAAGCAGAAATTTCAACGCAATTGCTAGAAGGGCGTGGTTTGCAAATGCAAATTCGCTTCAATCCTAAATTGAAAGAAGAAGGTCTACTAGATTTGAAATGAAGGTAGTTATGGGGAAAATTCGCTACTACACAAAGCTTAGTCCACCTCCGTGGATTAATCCAAAATCAAGGGTTTTTCTAACCCTGACAGCTATGCATCCCTACTCCCAAGTGGACACATCTCGCAGCAAATTAGGAATTTCCCCTTGAGATAAAGGAAACTCCAGCAAGGTTTCTCTAAGACCCAAATACCCAGATTCAGCAAACGACAAAAGCATTCGTGAAAGCGCTAGCCAAACCTCCGGTTCGTATTCCCAATCACGATAACGCGAAGCTTTACCAGCAATTGAACGTAGCGCCCAGAAATATGAATTTCTCACCACAGAGCCACCTTTCTTAAACTCTGGCAAATCTTCGTGGTGGATAAAAAGCACTTTATTTTCTATTTTGGCTCTCATAGCAATTTTGGATTTTAGATTTTAGATTTTAGATTAAAAGTAAATCTTAAGTAGAGTGCTGCGTCGTCTTTAGAAACTTACAAATAAAAAAATACTCAACTACTTCTACTTCTTGTGGGGTGGGCGTCTCCCCCGCCCTAAGCCCTCGTGTCGCCCACCCCACAAAATTGGATAATTTATCTGTTGGAAATCCCTAATGTAGAGACTTTGCAATGATAAAATCTCTACATTTAATACCTAAAAGTTGGCGCTTAAACCCACACGAAAAGTGAATCCAGGGCTATAGATGCGATTAACTCGTTCATATTGCTCACCGAGTAAATTTTCTAAGTAAACTGTCAGTCCTAAATTGCTAGTTAAAGGTATACGACCGCTTAAATCTAAATTCACGAAAGATGGTGCAAAATCTGTAGCCTTGTCACCAGGGTTAGCAAAAATCGATCTACGAGCGCCACTATTGTAAGTAACATACAAGTTAGCCTGCCATCCCGCATTTTCATAACCAACACCACTTTGAAGTACAGAGTAGGGAATCAAACCTAATTGTAAACCTCTCTCTGAGCCTGTTTTTATTTGGGAATCTGTATAAGTATAGTTGAGGAAAGTTGACCAGCCCGCCGCAATTCTTAATTGCAATGCAGCCTCTAAACCATTGGTATCTACTAATCCAATGTTTGCCCATTTTCCGGCGATGACTCCCAAGCGATCGCCTATACTACTACCAAAGTAAGTAAACTGTCCAATCAGATTTTCAGAAAAATTGACATCTACTCCCGCACTCCAAGTTGAGCCAGTTTCCGGTCTTAAATCAGAATTAGGTTCCCAACCATGAACTGTATCATAAACATACAACTGATCTAACCCAGGATTGCGTTGTGCCCCTGCCCAACTTCCACGCACTGCTACTATTGGTGTGACGGCATAACGTAACCCAACACTAGGGTTGAGATAATTTCCAAAGTGGCTATCAAAGCTTTGCCTTAGCCCTAAATCTATCAGAAAGTTATCGCTAATATTCCAAGTATTGACAGCAAATAAAGCTGTATTGAACAAACTCCTATCTTCAGTTCCGTTTTTGGCAATACTAGTAGGATTTGTACTCAAAACATCGCCGCTTAAGTCGGTGTTTTTCAAATCTAATCCCCAGCGCAATTTATTATTGGAAGTAAGTTTCCACTCATGATCTACCCTGGCTGTAAGTTGTTGCGTATCTAAAGCTCCTGTACGGTAAAATGCTCCTGTGGGGCCATAGGTACTGAAATAATCTTGGTTATAACCAATTGAGGTTGTAAGATTAGAGCTTTCCCCATTACCTAGTCGAGTTTTCCAAGATAAGCCAATGTTTAAACCATCGTGGTCTAATCTATCTCTTTGGAGAGGAAAACCGAAATAAATTAAACCGCGACGACTGCTGAGTTTAGTAACATCTAGATTCAAAGAATTTTTCTGATCTAAATCTACTCCAATGCTACCAAAGTAGGTACTTGTAGCTGTGTCTGCATTTGATAAAAACCCTTGTTCATCACGATTTGCTGCACCTACGGGGACGCGGTAACGGTTATCTGTAAAGAATCTTTCAAAGCTGAAGTTGTACCTGACATTATCAGATGAACCCCCATAGGTCACTTGTTGATTATTTAAACTCAATGAGCCAAATTCTGCACTAGCGCTCAATTTAGGTTTGCCATAACCTTCTTTGGTGATAATATTTACAACTCCCCCAAAGGCTGATGAACCATACAATGCGGAGGCTGTACCGCTATATAATTCCACTCGTTCAATAGCCTCTACGGGAATACTATTTAAGTCAGTTCCACCATGATAAGTGTTGACGTTATTGTTAATTGGTCTACCATTAATCAAAAATACAGATTGATTAATTGAGGCTCCCCGATAGTATGTACCTGTGTGAGTATCTGCACCATGACCTGCATCATTGATCGCAAAACCAGGCATTCTTTTCAAAATATCGGCTAAACTTGTAGCGCCCTGCTTTTGAATTTCTTCTTTATCAATTACGTAAGTTGGAGTAGATTGAGGTAGGTTGTCTGGTTCTCCGATCGCTTCAATGGAAATGTCTGGATCATCGCTCGGAGTTTGCTCTGTTTCTGGCTGATTCTCTGGCTTAATTTCACTGGGCGCAGATTGTTGAGTTAATAATTCGGCATTAGTGGCGGGTAGCTCGATTTCACTCAAACTCGGAATATCTAAAATGGCTTTGGTTGATTTATCAGTATTTCTCTGCTTAATTTCAGTCTCAGCAGCAAAGCTAGGAAACGCTATCAGTAAACTGGGTAAAGCAACTGTTAGCAACAAAAAATCCTTTTTCACGTTCTCTTTCACACCAAGTAAAAACAGTCACTACGCTACGTAGCATTGTTGCTGTAATAGTAAAATCGTGTCAAAAGACACGCTGTCATATTTCCACAGTTGAGATGAGACTGTTGGTAAATTTACTCTGGGTTAAAGCCGTTTGCTGCACGTAGCGCATCAACTAAATTTGTCAGGCGTGGGTTAGTGCGATCGCTAGCCATAACGTACTGGCTGAGGTCAATTAGTTATACTAAATAAAAAGAATCACGTTGATCTTTCTTTTTGAAACGCGGTTGTTGCGACACTTTTTTAAAGCATCTGGCCCAAGCCTGACGAACATTTACAAGTGCTTTTTGTGGAACGTTTTTGTTAGTTTCGTAGTCCCATTAATTAGCAGGTTTGACCTCAGCAATTAAGCGCTTATGTAAGTCGATTGCTGATGGTACTTTCTGCTTTTCATCCCAGCACTTTTGAATAATTGCGTTAGCCCAGTTATAGTATAGGCGTGTCTTGCCACTCTGGAAGCTTTCCTAAATGCTGTGACTTGCTTGTTGTTTAGAATTAGTTGAGTTTTAAAGCTGAGTAGCATTGGGTAGAAATTACCGAACAGCTACACAGCCCAAACCTCCCTTCCTAGTAAGGAAGGGAGGTTGCGTTTGCTCCTTTTAGGAAGCAGAGGAATTAGGAAAGGATAAGTTCGTTAAGCGTTGGAAAGTATTTCAACTGATGAATTTACGAATTATTTGCCATTGGTTAATACATGGATTACTCCACCTACTGCGGCACCATCAACAGCATTGCCAAGAGTATCTCTCTGATCGCCAGTAATTATGCCAGTTACTGCGCTAGCTCCTGCACCAACTCCGACATCTTGACCAAGGTTGCGGTGACGACGATTGCGAGTGTTTCTCAGACCATTTGCACCATTGACTGCTGCGCCAGTGACACCACCTTTGACAGCATTGCCTAATACACTACCATTTCCTCTAACAGCTCCTGTTACCACATTGGTAACAGCCCCAATACCTGCATCTCTTAGTACTTGGTCATCAGCAGCAGCCGGTTTCGCGGGAACTAAGGTGACACCAGCTAAACTTGCAGCCATCAGGCTGGGTAGAAGTGTGCGCTTTAGGATTTTATTCATTGTGTGTTACCTTCTCAAAACATCAAACAATTGGCTAAAAACCAAAGTCGCTCGATTCGGATAAAATCTGATTTTTTATCTGAACAACAGCAACTATTTATTGTTCGAGAACATATATATTATGGCATTTGCAAATTCATAACTGTATCTACTGAAAGCATGAATATAAAGTCAGCCCAGAGAAGCCCTTACTAATTTATTATGCAATATTGGAGATTACCTATTGACAAAGTAACTTAAATATGCAGTAAATATTTTTAGAGGTGTAAGTGGCATTTTTTGATTACAGCAAGGGATTTATGATTAGAAATAGCGTAGTGTTTACCCTATCTATCTAAAGGTAGTTGCCAAATTGAATTCTCTTAGTTAAGTAGCCAAGCGGTGCGTCACCGAATAGCCCGTCGTAGACATTGCTCCCATCCTGTTTGTTGCAAATTACTCTGATTATCCCACCAGCGCAGCCAGGGTAATTCTAGATTCTAATAGCGGCCTTGCCAAATTCCTAATTCTACACCCATCGGTTCAGTAGCTGCGTATGATCCGGTAGGGTTGATTCAATGCCTAAAGGTGTTTGTGCTGAGTTCATGGGAACTATCCATAATAAAGATATTTTAAGAATCTGTTTACACATAGTGGGTAGTTTAGTGCATAAAATAAGCGATAAATCGCTTACTACGAGCTATACAATGTGTGGTATTTCTTTGAGCGAATAACAATCACAAATATCTAGTTCCTGTAGATTTACAAAATTGCCAATACTATCAGGTAAATATTCCACGTCGTAGCAATCGTAAATCTGAAGTTTTATTAATTTAGGTTGATAAGTAATAAATTTTTCAAGTTCTTCTAGAGTGTATGCAGTGGGAATATAAGTCATATAGATCAGTAAATAATCATTAATAGTTAGCTTAAAATTCACTTGCCGAAGCTCTTATTTCTAAGAATCTGTTGATAGCCAATTCTCCAAGCTTAGTCCTTCAACTCCTAGCAAGTCAGAGTCATTAGAAACCAGAGTTAAGCCGCGTGCGATCGCTGTCGCTGCTATCAATATATCTGCCTCTTGTATCGGTGTACCTTTTCGTTTTAAATAAGCATGGATTTCACAAGCTGTTTCTATAACTTCTAAGTTATCTAAAAATAAAACTCTATAAATTCGAGAAAATTCATTTAAATCAGATATCTGTCTGGTAGCGTTTGCATAAAGCAATCCTCTTTTTGATTCAAAATAGGTTATACAACTTATAAATACATCTTCCCCGATAAAACGCACCTCCTCTAGCTTATTATTTATCTTTTGATTCTTCTTCAAAATAGCCGTTAATATATTCGTGTCGAGAAGATAACCCATTTGCTATCTCCTTTCTACTGCTGCATCAAACATCTCTATTTGCTCTGCTGTTAAATCATTTAATGTCCCAGAAACTGCCTCTATTACTAAAATACTATCAATTCTGTCTGTCAATTCTCCATCAGAAAGAGCATTTATAAATTCTGGTGAAAACTTATCCAATAAATTAACTAAATGTTGAATAATTTCTGGTTTATCTAATCTTTCCTGATAGAGACTATTACCTAGAATCAAGTTATCGACAATTTTTGATATACGTGCGATCGCTATATCTCTTTTTCGCACAACTTCCTGCATAAAGACCTCCAAATTTGGGATTAAATATATTATATTTCTGATATTAACACCCAATTTTCTAAATTAATCCCCTGCACTCTGAACAAATCAGAGTCATTGGAAACCAGAGTTAATCCGCGTGCGATCGCTGTATTTGGTCTTGTAGACTGATGATAAATATATTCAGTTGGATTTCTGTTTATCCACAATAGTCAAACACCTGGCTATTTCCAATTGCCAGGTGTAAAATGTAAACTAAAACTCCGCACTTTGCGGTGTACGCGGAAACGGAATCACATCACGAATATTTCCCATACCCGTTATAAATTGCACGAGTCGCTCAAAACCCAAGCCAAAACCAGCATGGGGGACAGTACCATAACGACGCAAATCAAGATACCACCACAAGTCTTCTGGGTTTAATCCTTGCGCTAACACGCGGCGTTCTAAAACTTCCAAGCGTTCTTCTCGCTGCGAACCGCCAACAATTTCGCCAATTTTCGGTGCGAGAATATCCATTGCACGGACGGTTTTTTCATCGTCGTTTAAGCGCATATAAAAAGCTTTGATTTGCGCTGGATAATCTGTAACGATCGCAGGCTTTTTAAATAATTGTTCAGCTAGATAGCGTTCGTGTTCTGATTGTAAATCTAAACCCCAACTCACAGGATATTCAAATTTAACATCAGCTTTTTCTAAAAGTTTGATCGCTTCTGTATAAGTTAACCGCTCAAACTGATTATTAATAATATTTTCGGCTGTTGCTAACACAGATTTATCAATGCGTTCATTGAAAAATTCCATGTCTTCTGGGCAAGTTTCCAACACATATTTAAAAATGTGTTTGAGAAACGCCTCAGCTAAATCCATATCGCCTTCTAAGTCACAAAAAGCCATTTCTGGCTCAACCATCCAAAATTCTGCTAAGTGGCGGGAAGTGTTGGAATTTTCTGCACGGAAGGTAGGGCCAAAGGTGTAGACGTTAGAAAACGCCATCGCCATAACTTCCGCTTCCAACTGGCCGCTAACTGTTAAATATGTGGGTTTAGCAAAAAAGTCTTGGCTGTAATCTACTGCTTGGTTTTCTGTGCGCGGAATATTCTTTAAATCTAAACTGGTAACACTAAAAAGTTCACCTGCACCTTCGCAGTCGCTAGCAGTGATAATAGGTGTATGTACCCATAAAAAGCCTCTTTCGTGGAAGAATTGGTGAATTGCTGTCGAACAAGCATTTCTGACGCGGAAAACTGCACCAAAAGAATTGGTGCGCGATCGCAAATGTCCAATGGTTCGCAGAAATTCAAAAGAATGCCGTTTCTTTTGCAGAGGATATGTATCGGGATCAGCTTCCCCGTAAACTTTCACTGTCTCGGCTTTCAACTCAATTCGCTGTCCTTTACCAAGAGAAGCCACTAATACCCCTGTCACCTCGACAGCAGCACCTGTATTCAGTTTTTTCAATGTAGCTTCGTAATCTGGCAAATCCTGATTAATAACGACTTGCAAATTAGCTAGTGATGAGCCGTCATTGACTTCAATAAAAGCAAACCCTTTGGAATCGCGTTTAGTCCGCACCCAGCCTTGCACTTGGAGGGACTCATCAGGTTGACCACTTCGCAATATTTCTGCAATCCGTCGATTTACCATATTTTACAACTTGTATTTAGTCAACGTAAGGAGTACAGATATTAAAGAATGTTAATCATTTAACCCAATCCAAAATCTAAAATCCAAAATTGGGATTATCCAGCACAAGACTTTAATATCCAGCCTATGATAACGCCCATTCCACCAAAGCGGACGGCTTGCCAGAAAGGTTTTTTGAGGCTACGCCAAGAAAATAACTGGCTTTCTAAGTTTAGTTCTAGCATTTCCAACTGCTGTTGAATTTGCCGTAACTCTGCTTTGATTTCTGGTGTCTGAGATTTATTGTGCTTGAGTTGATCCCGACGCTGTTGCCATTGTGCCTGTTGTTGGCGATCGCTTTGCACTTGATCATAACGTTCTTTTAAGGACAGGAGCGATCGCTCTACTTCCTCTAATTCTTGCCCAAAATCTGGTTCTGGATTTTCCCCTGGCGGTTGTGATTGTTTAGACGGCTTCATTTACAAGTAGTAAAGTAGAAGTAAATGCAAATGTACCAATAGTCATGTCTCAATCTACCCAGCTGCCTAAAACCAGTCAACTGAATGAACTTAGTACTCTGGAACTAGCTCAAGCCCTCATGGAAAGGCTGACCATTTCCCCTAACGATTGGCATCGCCTCAAGTCTAACCGCAATTCCCGCGCTAATGAACAAGTGGCAGCAGCTCTTGTGTATCTTTTAAAGAATCAGCCACAAGAAGCTCAAGCTAGATTAGAACAAGCAGTTGGTTGGTTAGATAAGTCTATTTCTGCCCCTCCCTGTCCGTCTCATGGAAAATAGGGAGTAGGGAGTAGGGAGTAGGGAGTAGGGAGTAGGGAGTAGGGAGTAGGGA
>NZ_JABXKP010000094.1 GCF_017114985.1 Nostoc sp. JL33
CAAAGCACCCATATAGCCCCAAAAGTATTTTTTGAAATCTTTTTTATCAACGTAGTAGAAATTAAATTAGATTGTTGTTGACTCTTTAATTTATACTTTACTGTCAATCTTTTGTTGAAAAGCAATTCAGTCTTGATCTCTAACTTCTTGCTGACTACGTAACGAGTGTGTTACTAGTTGCTGACAGGTTCAGCTTTCTCTACTGAATTATCATTCACACCCAAAGTCAATTTCAAAGGAGTTTTTTGGGTGTAAGCTTTTACTACTTGCCGATAAACATCATAGTTAGTAGGTAGCGTCTGCTAAGAATTACCCATTCCATAGGTAAGGAAAGTACTTTACATCTTTCACCAATTCAGGTTTTTCTGCCTCTTCGTGAGGTCTTTTACGTTGTTCAACTTCATCAACACTTGGTCGCGGTGGTAAAGTAGGCCACCATAGCCCACTGTCATCTGGGCCAACAACTGCTCCTGGCGGTTTCAATCCATTCCTATTCACCATTGAAGTATTCGTTCATGTTTCAATGCGTGGCTGTGGTTGACTAGTTAGATCATTGGCATACAAAACAAGCCAGGTGTAACTGGTGAGTGCTGTAGCTTCATACTGTTCAGTTGTAGCACCGCTACAACTATTAAGCGTGAGCGCCGTTAGTGCAGTCATTATTGAGGTTAAAAATCTCAGCTTTTGCATTATCAATTATGAATATCTTTCAACAATCACTCTTAAAGAGGGTGTATGCCATCATTGCTGCCAAGGTGAAGGTATCGCCGTAATCGAAAGCACTTCTCCCGTTGTTAATCTGATAGCTGTCTTCTCACAATTAGGACATTGGATTTTAACCTGAATAAGTGAAGGATGGCCAAAGTATTCTCCCATCACAGGCTCTCCAGTATATTCGCTAATTATTGCCTGTTGACAGTGCCAACACTCGAATATGACACGCCCCACTGAGGAGTTACAATCAAAAAACTGGATATGTTGACAGCGTTCTGGTGGTAACTCTTCTTCATCATCGCTCTTTGTCAATTGACCCTGTTGCTTAGGTTGTTGCGGTAATTTGGATTTTCTCTTGTCAGAAGAGGTACGTTCTGCTTTACTTTTCTCTAAATGTTGCGGTTTTTCAGCAGCGTTCGGCTTTGACCTTAAAGGAGGTATCACCTCTGCTTGGGGTGGCTGCTCAACTGACGGCGGCTCATCAATGGGAGTAATGCCAGGCTGAGAGGTTGGCTGCTGTTTCTCTACTGGTTTATAAGCAACTTGGTCAAGTTTTGGGCTTTGGTCGTTGGGAAATGATCTGTTGTTTAGGTAGCTTGGGGGATTGCTCTTTTGATTTCATCAGAACTTTTTATGTGGACTTGGGGAAATAAGTGTATTTTAAGCGCCAATTTATTTCACTAAATCGCTCCTCATCGCCAGAACGAAAGTATAGTTAGCTTTTTAGGTAACAAGCAATTTGGAGCATTAGTTTTTCATTACTTTGGTGTAAAACTTGTGAAAATCTTTGCAGTCTACTTAAATTGTCATAGAATCAGTTCATTCTGTAACTAATATATATATGTTTTTTCATCAAAAATCGCATAGTACTAAGAAAATATGATTATCGCAGTTACTAATCAAAAGGGAGGAGTAGCCAAGACAACCTCTACTATTGCACTAAGTGGATTGCTGGCAGAAAGTTCCTCCTGCCTTGTAGTTGACTTTGATCCCCAAGGCAATTTAACCACAGGTCTAGGAATCAAGATTCAGCCAGGGCAGATGACTGCTTATGAAGTACTTACAGATCGTAAACAGAGCGCATCTGAAACTATTATTGACACCGAGTACGGAATCAAGCTGATTCCGGCTGACATATCTCTAGCATCTGGAGAAAAGCAAATTTTGACCTCGGCAGATAATAGCCGAATCCTGAGAAAGAAATTGAATCCTTTACGGCAAGAATTTGCTCATATTCTCATTGATTGTCCACCTAGCTTAGGTATGTTGACTCTAAATGCACTAATGGCAGCAGATGCAGTCTTGATCCCCGTTCAATGTCAGTTCTTTGCTTTGGAAGGCTTACGACAATTATTGGAAACTATCGAAAGTCTTCGTGATGAAGACACTCACCCCAATTTGCAAATTTTAGGAGTCTTGCCTACAATGGCAGACCGTACACTCACGACCCAAGATGCTCTCAAAACTCTTAAAACTAAACTCCCTGGGGTCAAAATTTTTGAACCAGTTCCTAAATCTGTTCAGTTTCCAGAGTCTAACTTGGCGCGTCAACCAATCCATCGGTATACCACAGAAAGAAAATTGATTGAACCTTATCAAGAAATCGCCAGGTCAATGGCAGAACAGGAGTAATATGGCGAAGCGGCGCTTGTCAATGGCAGATGAAATGGAATTTCCGAATAAAACCAGACAATTCCTGGACTTAGTAGGAGTTACCAATAATCCTCAACTTTCGGAAAACGAATCTATTGAACAATCTTTATTAATAACTCAAATTCACCTAGCTGCTCATCAGCCTCGGCGTTATTTTTCAATTCAAGGAATGGAAAGCCTAGTTGCTTCTATCCGTGAACATGGCATCTTGCAGCCACTGCTTGTCCGACCGTTAGAATCCGGTAATTATGAATTGATTGCTGGTGAACGTCGCTACCGTGCGGCTCAAACTCTTGGAATGGAGCAAGTTCCGGTTATTATCCGCCATCTCAATGACCAAGATGCTTTCCAAGTCGCCCTCCTCGAAAATTTGCAACGGGAAGATTTAAATCCGGTTGAGGAAACTGAAGCTATTTTGCAACTGCTATCTATCCGCTTGGAATGCTCTCAAGGAGAAGTTATTTCCCTACTCAATCATATTGCTAACCGACAAAAGCAAAAAACAGAAACTACGAACAACGTTGTTCGTAACCAATGGGAAATGGTAGAAAAGATATTTTCAGTAATAGGTAGGGTGACTCCAGACAGTTTTCGTAGTCATCGCCTACCTTTACTAAATTTACCTAAAGATGTTCTAGAAATTTTGCGACAAGGAAAACTAGAATATACCAAAGCACGTATCATCGGTCAATTGAAAGACGAAGATCAGCGACATCAACTTCTAGTGAAAACTATTGAAGAAAATCTTTCAGTTAGAGATATCAAAAGTTACATTCAATCAGTTCAACCTCCTAAGTCTTCTCAGCCGAATATCCTGACTAATCGGATGAAGGAAGCCTATCAGCGAGTTAAGCAAGCTAAAATCTGGGAAGATCCTAATAAAGCAAAAGTTTTAGATAAGTTGTTAGGGCAAATTGAAGCTTTATTAGAGTAAAATCTATGGTTTTTTATAACATATTTCACTCTCCTCACCAACCTTTGAGGCGTAGCTTGCTCCCGCTTGCGCTCGTAGTCATCGTATGGTGAAGCGAAGCAGCATTTTCGACTTTATCATCTACTATTACTGTAATCTCAAAAGAGTATAGTATTTATGTACTATGATGGAACTGAATTCCAGTATTGTAATAATGTGCGGCATCTGATCATAAACAATGTCCACTCCCTCTAATCTTTCCCCTCGACAAGTAAGTGCCTTTCCTCAACACGAAACAATCACCGGAGTCGTAGAACGTTTAACTTTTTACTCTGCTGAGTCAGGCTACACTGTGGCACGCTTAACCCGCGCCAGAGCCACTGACTTAACCACAATCGTAGGCAGCTTTGCCAATATTCAGCCAGGGCAGACTTTACAACTAACTGGTTTCTGGCGTGACCATCCGCAGTTTGGGCCACAATTCCAAGTAGTCAACTACAAAGAAACCAAACCAGCCACTCTCACTGGAATTGAGAAATACTTGGGTAGTGGGCTGATTAAAGGTGTTGGCCCAGTCACAGCAAGACGGATTGTTGCTCACTTCAGGCTAGAAACCCTGGAGATCATCGAAAACCAGATTGAACGACTGATTGAAGTCCAGGGTATTGCCAAAAAGCGGATTAAGTTAATTAAAAATGCCTGGGAGACACAGAAAGCCATAAAAGAAGTAATGGTATTTTTGCAAGGGCACGGTGTTTCAACAACATACGCAGTCAAAATTTACAAGCAATATGGCAATAAAGCGATCGCTACAGTAACCCATAACCCCTACCAGCTAGCAGCCGACATCTACGGTATTGGTTTTCTGACTGCTGATAAAATTGCCCGTAACTTGGGAGTTGCACCAGATAGTGAATTCAGATATTGTGCTGGACTTGTCCATGCTTTGAGTGAAGCTGCTGAAGATGGACATTGTTACTTACCACAGGCAGAACTAATTGAGTCAGTGATTAAACTGCTGACTACTGAGGATCACCAGCCAACTTTATATGCGATCGCTGTGACTATCAAAGATATGGCATTAAGGGATGAGTTAATCAGAGAGAAAATCCCAGACCAAACCCTGCTGTGCTACAAACCAACTTACTTTCATACTGAACAAAACCTAGCACAACTGATATCTGGGCGCTTAACTCAACCGATTACACAGGACATTCCTCGTGTTCGTGCCTGGATTGAGCGCTTCACTGCTAGTCACAAGATTCAGCTTTCAGAGCAACAACAGCAAGCGGTTGAGATAGCAGCCTACTCCAAAATCATGATCCTCACTGGTGGCCCTGGCGTTGGAAAGACTTTTACCACTCACACCATTGTCAGCCTGTGGAAAGCAATGGGTAAATCTATTGCAATGGCAGCACCAACTGGACGGGCTGCTCAACGCTTAGGTGAAATGACTGGGTTGGAAGCTAAAACTATTCATCGCTTGTTAGAATTTGACCCGCGCTCAAGGGGTTTCAAGCGTGATAGCGAAAATCCTTTACCCCACACGGCAATTATCGCTGATGAAGCCAGTATGCTTGATTTATTTCTGGCTTACTCCTTGGTTAAAGCAGTATTAGCTGGCGCTCTACTGTTGTTGGTGGGTGACATTGACCAGCTACCATCTGTGGGCCCAGGTCAAATACTCGCTGATTTGATTAATTCTGGTCGTGTGCCAGTAGTGCGGTTAACCCAGGTATTTCGCCAAGCTCAACAGAGCGCAATTATCACCGCCGCCCACCAGATTAATCGAGGAATTTATCCCACAATCGAGCCAATCTCCGACAATCCTGTGTCCGACTGTATTTGGCACGGCGGCGGACATCAGCCCGAACATGGTGTGCAGGCAATCTGCGAGTTGATTACCGATTTGATTCCACGGCTGGGTTTTAATCCTGCTACTGATGTGCAAGTACTTTGTCCAATGTCGCGGGGCTTGCTAGGGACTCGCAACCTTAATACTGTGTTGCAGCAGCTGATTAATCCACCCAGTCCCGACAAGGTGGAGATAAATAGGGGTGGGACGATACTACGAGTTGGCGATCGCGTCATTCAACAAATGAATGATTACCAGCGTGAAGTCTTCAATGGAGATTTGGGAATTATCACCGACATTGATACTGTTGAACAAGAAGTAATTGTGCAGTATGGAGAGCGTACTGTGATTTACGACTATGCTGATCTCAACGAAATTAATTTAGCCTGGAGCGTTACTATACATAAAAGCCAGGGTTCAGAATATCTAGTGGTGATTTTGCCAATCTATATGCAGCATTATATGATGTTAACCCGAAACCTGTTTTACACTGGTATAACTCGTGCCAAGAAGTTAGCGATCGTAGTTGGCGCAAAAAAAGCGATATCTCTGGCGGTGCGCTCTACTGATGACCAACAGAGGTACACAAGGTTAAAGCAGAGGTTACTTCAGACAGGGCTGCATTGATGATATGTTTTGGTTCTTCAAAATAGAAAAATTTATTGAGCTATTTGATTTATACTTTTGAATCCCCTGGTTTAAAAAAGTCGAAAAGTTTGTATGTCCAGCCTGAGTTCCGACATGGTTCGCATCTATTTGCAGGAAATTGGTCAGTATCCTTTATTAAAGCCAGAGGAAGAAATTGCTTATGGTAGACAGGTACAAGAAATGATTGCCATTGAGCAATCTAAAAATGAACTCACCCAACAGCTAGACCGTGAACCAACTTTGACTCAATTAGCTAATGCTGTCGAAAAAACCGAAGCACAAGTCCGAGCAGCACTACACCTTGGCCAAAAAGCCAAACAAAAAATGGTGACAGCTAACTTACGACTGGTAGTTTCTGTTGCCAAGAAATATCAGAACCGCAATTTGGAATTTTTAGATTTGATTCAGGAAGGAGCAATCGGTTTACAACGGGGTATAGAAAAGTTTGATCCCAACCGGGGCTATAAGCTATCAACCTACGCCTACTGGTGGATTAGTCAAGCTATAACCAGAGCAATAGCAGAACAATCGCGCACTATTAGATTACCTATTCATCTCACTGAAATACTTAATAAAATTAAGAAAGTACAGCGAGAAAGCTTTCAAAAACTCGGTCGTCATGCCACTGCTGAAGAAATAGCAAAATCATTAAACCTCAGTACAGATAAGCTTCGAGAATATCTCGCCGCTTCTCGCACAGCCATTTCTTTAAATAAACAAGTCGGAGATGAGCAAGAGACAGAATTGGGCGAAATTTTAGCAGACGTTGGCGTTTCACCAGAAAAACTGCTCACCCAAGAACTTTTATCGCAAGACGTGGCAAAATTCTTAGAACCATTGACGCCTATACAACGTCAAGTGTTGACTTTAAGCTTTGGGCTAGAGAACGATCAGCATTTCAATCTCGCTCAGATTGGCCAACAGCTAAACCTTAGCCGAGAACGGATTCGTCAAATCCAGGTCAAAGCTATAAGCATTCTCCGCCATCGACAAAACGATATGCAAGAGTATTTATTTGATTAAGCCATCATGTAAAAATAAGTTGTACAAATTTCAGTAGACCGAAAAGTTTGACGTAGCTGACACTAGGGGGAAGATAGGCGGAAAGCATTAGTGTATAAGCTTTTTAGCTATTGTTTTTAGATAAATCATCCAAGTCATGTTTGCTTCTTGTTAGACAAACCTGTAACAAAAGAATAAGGGCTTTAGTTTTGTCATTGGCAACAAACCTCGGTTTTAGGTAAGTTTGTACTATTTTGCCCCTGGTGTCAGCTACGCTATATCTGCCCCCTCTTGTTTGAGCGAAAAATAAGCTGATGTATTTACTTAGATACATCAGCTTTTGACTTACCCCAAGATTTCAATCACAGCCGCGAGAATAGCTGGGGCTTTGTCTGAAACCGGAATGAATACCCGCTTTTGCCAGTTGATGATCTCGGTGAAGCAACCCACAGCTAAGAGTCGCTCTGCCAGTGAGATAGCATTAACCAGTTCTATGCGAGGTTCACTAGCAATGAAAGACCGCCGCAGCGTAATTCCTCCTGGTAGCTGCTGTGTATATCTCTGGTTCAGTACCAGCTTCACAAGTTCTTCTGGAGAAAGCACCTGATTTCTTAGTCCGAGTTGTTCGCGCACGGTTTGAATGTCGTGAGCATTCACCACCCGACCGAGTATCTTTTGTCCATCGCTGGTTTGCAAGCGGAATACTCGACTACTGTGCTGTGGCAGGATTTTCCAGATAGGCAATAGAATACCAGTTACCAAATGCAGGTAATCGGTAGTGAACTTGGGCAGTGTATCCACTTCAGTAGACCACGCCGCAACAAACGTATCAGCCGAAACCTGCCGCCAAGTGGAAGAATTTAGCTGTTCCACTATGACACGAGTTTCTTTTTGTGGGCGGACGAGTAATACCCTTGGCACAACACCACCTTCAGCATCGAATATACTATGCGTTGGAATTGTTACAGCCGCAATACCTTTTTCATTCACCATGAATCGCCCTTGGTACTTGACAGCAAACTCAACCATCTCTTGAGCCGTTCTGATGTTGTTCTTCTGAACTCGCTCAATTTTGAGGTAGTTGGTGACGCTACCAGTGTCAGCATGAGTGTACACGGTTTCCTGGCTCTCAACATTAAACCGTTCTGCTCGGAGAGTTTCTACCCCCATCTCATAGACCCCTGCCGCGATCGCTGCTTCAATCTGCTGACTTAGCAATAACTCAAAACGCTCGAAAATGATGTTTTGCATATCGATGCGTAAAGCCAGCAGCCGATTGAGGAATTGCCGCAATGGGGGCAAGTCGATTTTCATCCCGCCTTCATGAGAGGTTAAACTCAGTCCAGTCATTTGTTCAAAAGTTCCTAGTGGAACTTCAAAAAATCGACCTTGGTATATTTGTCGGAATAACTCATACAGGGCGTGTTCTGCATAGTTCGACTCCAGATTATCCTTAGCCTCAAATATCCCATTGCCACCTGTTTGCCGTTGACCACGAGTAAGAGCGCCCAAGCTATCCAGCCGTCGAGCAATGGTTGAGATAAAGCGGCGTTCACCGATGACGTTAGTGGTAACAGGTCTGAACACGGGTGCTGATGCTTGGTTTGTGCGATGCGATCGCCCCAACCCCTGGATTGCATTGTCTGCTCTCCAGCCAGCTTCAAGCAGGTAGTGCGATCGCCGCCGTCGATTCACAGCGTTGAGGTCAGCATGATAACTTCTGCCTGTGCCACCAGCGTCACTGAAGATGAGGATTCAATACTTTTCGGTTAAGAATTAAGCAGTATTAACAATGGAAAAATTGAGTGGCT